>NZ_PJBZ01000047.1 GCF_002835995.1 Psychromonas sp. Urea-02u-13
ATTATTATTTGTATTTTTTGTTTTGTGTCAAACTATATCAACAGTGATACTTTCTAGTTTCATTAAGAATATACTTTTGGGAAATAATGAAGGTTTAGGTTATGCAATATTTGTTAGGGCATTATTGATAGGAATAGAATAGATGACTGCTGATTGGTGACTTTTCGAGAAGGAGGTGTTGAGACTGATAGCCATATTACTCCATCCTCCAGTGGATAAAGTAATACGACTATTAGTGTGTAATAGGGAGCTAAATATCTTGCCAGTTAATTGCATCTACATCGATGCGTTCATTGGCAATGTAATGCAGGAAATCATCGGTTTTAATGATTTGATCAAGCGCTGGGTTAAGTTGCATATCATCGCCATTTTTGAAATGACTCAAACCAATTAATATCATGCCATGTTCCCGCTTCAAGCTATGAAACAGTGTCCCAAAATCAAGCGTATGCTCCAGATGAGGCGTTTGTAAACAATAAAGCGTTGCACCTGAGAGTGTTGAAAGTAGCTGTTCGGTCACTTGGCTTGAGCCAGGATCTTGCATGCTACGTACCATCATTTTTGCGCTGTTATCGATGCTACATTCAATACGTGGGCAATGCATTTTCAGTAATTGTGCTTTGGTTTTATCAAAGAAATGCGCTGAAATATTGGCATCTTGGGCTGCAAAGGTCGCGATACTAAGTGCAATAGACAGCGTTTCATCATCTGATTTTCCATCAACAATAATACGCTTCGCTTTACTAATACCCACTCTGTCTAACTCTTTTTTATCAGAGAAGGTACGTACTCTGGCAAAAGAGACATCCACATTATCTTGAAAAGGATTTTTAATGTCATCGGTAACACACAGTAAAATTTGGCGTTTTTTACGTTTCTTGTCACCCAAAATTAGCTTCACGATTTGTCTTGTTGAATGCTCGTCCCAGCATAGCAGCAGGATGTGATCATCATAATGGTAAAAATCATTGCTGCCGTTCATATTTCTTCTCGCTATGTTGATAAATAGTTGCGTGACTTTACCAATAAAAGAGGCAAAGACGATTAAACCAGAGGGGATTTGCCAAAACGAGACAATCGCTTTTCCCGCATAAGTCAGCGGGCTAAAATCACCAAAACCGACGGTTGAAACCACCACCATATTGTAATAAAAGAACTCTAACGGGTGATTAACCAGCTCGCTTTCACCTGCTAAAAAAAACAGAAAGTAGGTGATCGCAGTTTGCATCACCACTAACGAGAGCATCGCAGGCCAGCTCATCCGCCTTGCTAAACGTCGAAATAAGCGATTAATTCGTTTGCTAGGGAGCATGCATAATTCCTATTATTTATGTAACTACTCAGGCAGTCGCTATTTAAGGTCTGTTCAAGGTAAAGCTTCAGTTATCTGACGATAACCGTGTTAAAAAATGCTCATTTAAACAACTAAACTGCGCTTTTTCGCCTTGAACTAAGCATAAATAGCTTAGTCCTGAGCAGTTACTGTCTGTTTCATATAAAAGCACTCGTTTTAGCCGGGTGGTTACTTATTTATTAGCTAAGAAAAAACGATACGCTTGGTTGTCTGTTTCATCTTTATAGTTATAACCCAGTGCTTCAAGATGTTCATTGAATGAATGCATGTTCTCAGCTTTGACTTCAAAACCAGCTAATACCTGCCCATAAGCAGCACCATGGTTACGATAATGGAATAGGGTAATGTTAGCGTGTGTGCCAAGCATGTTTAAGAACTTAACTAACGCGTTAGGGTGTTCTGGGAATTCAAAGCTATAAAGTCGTTCTGTTAAGTTTTCAACGGGTGCACCACCGACCATATAACGCAGATGTAGCTTTGCAACTTCATCGTGGCTTAAATCGGCAAACCTATAACCTCTGGTGGTTAAATTGTCCGTTAACCCTGCCAATTCTTCAGCACCTTGTGGGGTGCGTACGCCAACAAAAATATTCGCTTCTTTACGTGAATTAAAACGATAATTGAATTCAGTAATAGCACGGCCATCAAGCTCATTACAAAAAGTTAAAAATGCACCTTGTCGCTCTGGAATAGTAACCGCAAGAATGCTTTCTTTTTGTTCGCCTAATTCACAACGCTCTGAAACATAACGCAAACCATGAAAGTTAACATTTGCACCACTTAAAATGGCGGCCAGTTGCTCATTCTCAAGTTGGTGTTGTTGGCTATATTTTTTAAGTCCGGCAAGGGAAAGGGCACCTGCAGGCTCTGCGATAGCGCGAGTATCTTCAAAGATATCTTTAACCGCCGCACAAATTTCATCGCTATTAACGGTAATGACTTCATCAACGTATTGTTGGCATAAACGAAAGGTTTCAGTACCAATGGTTTTTACGGCAACACCGTCGGCAAACAGGCCTACTTTACTGAGGGTAATTGGGCCACCATGATCCAGCGCCACTTTTAAACTCGCTGCATCTTCAGGCTCAACCGCGATAATTTTAATATGCGGTAACAGTTGTTTGATATAAACAGCGATACCCGCGGCTAAACCACCGCCACCCACAGGCACAAATATTTTATCAAGATGCACATTTTGCTGAATTAACTCTTTGGCAATCGTGCCTTGACCTGCAATCACATCACTATCATCAAAGGGATGAATCAAAGTGTAGTTATGCTCTGCTGCAAGTTCTTTACAGTGCTCGCTGGCAGCATCAAAGCTTTCGCCATGTAATATGACATCAGCACCTAATAAGCGTACTGAACTCACTTTAATATCGGGCGTCGTTTTAGGCATGACAATCGTTGCTTTGATAGCCATTTTCTTAGCGGAAAATGCAACACCTTGTGCGTGATTGCCCGCAGAAGCTGCGATAACACCACATGCTTTTTGCTCAGCAGATAAACTCGCTAGTTTGTTATACGCGCCACGCAATTTAAATGAATGCACGGGTTGTCTGTCTTCTCGCTTTAATAATATGTGGTTATTAAGGCGTTTAGATAACTTCGTCATTGGCTGTAATGGTGTTTCAACGGCCGCTTCATAAACAGGAGCTAAGAGTATTTTTTTTAAATATTGGGCTGCGGATAATGGCTGTGTCATGGTGTGATAAGTGCTCGCGCTTGAGAGTGGATAATCAAACGGGGACGGGACTTTAGTCCCGCTGTTTATTAAAGCTACACTGGGCTTCAGCCCCGCAAACTACACTAGGCTAAAGCCTAGGCCCCGGAATCGTGATTTTATTTTACTGTTGCAAATAGTTCGCCTAAACGTGTGACTGAGCCTGCTGCCAAGTCATCTGCAAAAGCGATGCTGTCTTTTGGAAATAGCGCAACAATGGTACTGCCGAGTTTAAAGCGACCCATTTCTTGTCCTTTTTCAAGGCGAATATCTTGGTCAGAATAATCGGTGTATTGGATCTCTTTACCTTTTAACGTGCCAGCCCAAACTGTTTCGATGCTCGCTACAATCGTTGCACCGACTAATACCATCGCCATTGGGCCTATTTCTGTTGAGAAAATAGCAACGGCGCGCTCGTTACGTGCAAATAAATTTGGCACGTTTTCAGCGGTTAATGGGTTTACTGAGAACAGATCACCAGGAATAAAGATCATTTGCTCTAATTTACCGGCAATTGGCATATGAATACGGTGGTAATCTTTTGGCGCTAAATAAACAGTCGAGAAGATGCCTTCGTCAAAAGGAGCTGCAACATCATCACGTCCACCAAGCAGTTCACGTAAACTAAAATCGTGACCTTTAGCCTGAAAAATACGGCCTTCTTTAATGTCACCTTGTTGGCTTACTTTTCCGTCTACAGGCGTAGCAAGATTATCATCACCTTCAATAACAGTACGGGCACCTTCTTTTAGCTCGCGCGTAAAGAAGTCATTAAAAGTATCAAAGTGTTCTGGTTCTGAGTGTTTTGCTTCGCTCATATCGATTTTGAATTTTGCGATAAATTGTTTAATTAAAAAGGTAGTGAATTTACCCATTTTGGCTGCTGCTAATTTACCTGTGAAACGTGATAAAAGGTGTTTAGGTAAAATGTATTGGCCAATAATTTTTAATTGATCGATCATAATGTTCTCTACTTAAATGATGATGTAACACCCCTTGTTAAAGAGGTGCGTTTATAAATTTAGTTCAAGATGAACTCGACTCGAGTAATCATATCTTAATACGTGTTTGGATCTCGATGGCGTGCATTTTTTGCATCGTCCATGGTTTCTAAAATACGTAAGAAACTACGGTAGCGTGCATCATCGATTTTCTTTTCTTCGACTGCTGCCACTAATGCGCAACCTGGATCCGCTTTGTGTTTACAATCTCTGAAACGACATTCACCTAAGTAATCTCGAAACTCAATAAAACCACTGGCAATACGCTCTGCTGCTAAATGCCATAAAGAGAATTCACGAATACCCGGGCTATCAATAAGATCGCCACCTTCAGGGAAGTGATATAAACGTGCAGTAGTCGTGGTATGTTTACCAAGACCTGAGCCTTCAGATATTTCACCGGTAACCGCTTCAACTTCTGGTAGAAGCATATTCAGTAATGAAGTTTTACCTACACCTGATTGGCCAACAAAAATATTGATTTTGTCTTTCATTACCGCTTTTAAGTTATCAAGACCATCACCGTGCATTGAGCTATAAAGCACGTTATAACCGATATCTCGGTAGCTTTGTAATTCATTATCAATATGCTCACGTGACGCATCATCTAATAAGTCACTTTTATTAAGCACGATAATGGGTGTGATACCAATGTCTTCACAGGCGACTAAATAGCGGTCAATAATATTACGCGAGAAATCAGGCGCAATAGAGCTAACAATTATAATATGATCAATGTTAGCTGCAATCGGTTTGATACCGTCATAATAATCTGGACGTGTTAGTACGGTTGTACGCGGGTGAACAGCTTCAACCACGCCACTAATGCCGTGGTAAGACTCGTTACCCGCACGCCATACGACTTTGTCGCCAGTTACTAATGATTTGATTGCGCGACGTAAATTACAACGTTCAATGTTGCCATTTTCATCTTCGATATCAGCATGTTGTCCAAAACGGCTAATGACCACACCTTGAAGTTGTGGACCAAGTTCAGTTTCATCCCATTCTTTGCTCTCTTTTTTATTCAATCGTTTATTCTGATTGCTTTGAACACGACGGACTTGATTTTGGCTGAGTTTTTTCTTCTTAGTCACAGGCTTCCTTAACGATTACTTAACTATCACATGTTGTATTAATCAAGTATCATACTATATTTTGTAGATGATTTAGCAAAAGAGCGCTCTCTCGTAGAGAAAAGGATCACAATAAGCATGAATAATAACTTAATATGGATCGATTTAGAGATGACAGGTCTTGATCCAGAGACAGATACCATTATTGAGATCGCTACCGTTGTAACGGATAGTGACCTGAATGTGATTGCTGAGGGGCCTGAAATAGTGATCCATGAAAGCAAAGAAAAAATGGATGCTATGGATGAATGGTGTGTAACACATCATGGCGAGTCTGGTTTAACAGACCGTGTTCTCAATAGTAAAATTAGCTGTGCACAAGCAGAGCAAGAAACACTCGCATTTTTAAAGAAATGGACTGAAGCTGGCGCGTCACCTTTATGTGGTAATAGTATTGGTCAAGATCGTCGATTTTTAGTGCGTTATATGAAAGAGTTAGAGTCTTACTTTCATTACCGTAATATTGATGTCAGTACCATTAAAGAGTTAGGGCGTCGTTGGGCACCAGAAATGACAAACGCTCATAAAAAGCAGGGAACACATCTCGCAATGCTCGATATTCAGGAATCTATTTCTGAATTGAAACATTACCGTGAGAACTTCTTTAAGTTTTAGCCTCTTTTTTAAGCGTAAATTTTACATTTGCGCAAAAACTCAGCAAGCAAGCTTTGGATTCACTAAAAACAGTAAATAAAGCTTGCATTCATTTGCCTCCTCTCTATAATCGCCCCCATACGAAGCAGGCATCTCCTAGATGCTTTCCTAGTAAGAAAATGAAGCGCGGCACTAGCTCAGTGGTAGAGCATAACCTTGCCAAGGTTGGGGTCAAGAGTTCGAATCTCTTGTGCCGCTCCATTTTCCTTCTAACTCGTATAAAAAGTAAAAAAGAATGAAGCGCGGCACTAGCTCAGTGGTAGAGCATAACCTTGCCAAGGTTGGGGTCAAGAGTTCGAATCTCTTGTGCCGCTCCATTCTTACTTACACACCTCAGTGACAAATAACACCCTCATAAAAAATACAACTCCATTAAAAAATAAAAACACTCTCTAATTACCCATCATTTATTTAAAAATAAAGCCTTACTCGATTTATGCTCGTGTTATTAATTAAACGCAGGCCTTTTAGCTATCTATAGCTACAAATTAATAACAGAGGGTGATAGTTCAAAGGTTACTAACTGTGGATTATGGTCCGACGCATCAGTGATTATGCTTTTTGCCTCAATGACGTTTAAACCTCGAAAATAAATATGATCCAGCGGTAAACCAAATACGGTTAGACGCTGATCATCATCAAACAAAGCCTCTGAAAATCCTGATTTGATTAATGACTGTTTCACCTCTGATAATCTCGCATCTGTCCAAGTATTAAAATCACCACTAAAAATAATCGGTCCGCTATGTTGCTTTATTAATGCCAGGTAAGGGGAGAGTTGCTCACGTAAGGGTTGTTCGGTCAGAGTGAAATTAACGCCGTGTAAATTAATCAATAATAATGTCTGTTGACTACCTTGAATCGGATAGGTACTTGCAAGCCCTGTTTTAGGCACCCAAATCCAAGGCTCTGGATAAGCACTGCCACATAATGATAAGGGGGCCACTCTGCTTAAGGTATTTACCCCATAAATGAAATTGTTATATTTGAAAGCGTAGTTGTGTAGATAAGAAAGTTCTTTTTGGACACTAAATTGTATTAATGCAGGCGAGAGTTTAGCTTCTTGCAAGGTTATAAAGTCAGCACGATCAGCCCACTCTTTTAAACTGTTTTCCCAGTTTTGGTTTTGTTGTTTAAAAATATTCCAATTGAGCAGGGTAAAAGGAGAAGAGAGTTCTTTTTGATTGGTGTTGATTGATGCTTTTGAAAGTATCGGGCACTGGGTTTGATAATACTGATTGTTTTTAGCCAGTATGGTGAGTTGCTCTGGTGAGTCTGGAAAAAAGGCATGCGCATTACCCAAGCCTAGTACGGTCAGGAGTAATAAAATAACAATACAAATAGGTTTGCGTATCATTGTTATTAAAGGAAATGTGAGCTGTCGATCCATATACCTATATTCCAGTTGATAGAGTGGAGTCTTACTGGTTATACCCAAACTACCTGAAGATGCAGATTCAGAGGCTCGCTCGGATGTCAGATTAAGGCGCGACATGAAGAGAAGGGTTATTCCCTTTTCGAATGTTGTAACGCAGAGCTGGCTTTCGAGCGAACCTCCCGTAGGGCCAGGTGAGAGATACCCCTCTTCTGTGTTATGAAGCATTGATTTAGAATGACTAAACCTTCAACTTCATGCCTTGAATATGGCTACCTCTCAACTGGCTGATTCCTGCATCTTCAAGTAGCTTGGGTATATACCGATGTTACCTCAAGATGCTTTGTCAGGTACAAGCTCGGTAACCAGAGCAAGGCGAAACATGAGGTAACCTTCTACCGGTAAGATTAAACAAAAGGCTTTAATCTCCTATTGTCATTCACTTTTCGATTGTTGTAACGATGGGCTGCCATGGTTGAGTAATAAGCGAGCTTGTACCCCAGAGGGCAAGGCAAATTACACCAGTCTACTTCGTTATAAAATATCGGCTTAGAGTGACTAGGCTTCACTTTTATGCCTCGTATCCTGTCACAATTTTCCTTGCTGACCTTGCATCTTGAAGTCTCATCGGTATATATTGCGCGTTCCATTCCTCTTTTTAAAGTAGTTATTATGCCATTACAACGAACACTTTCAATTATCAAACCCGACGCAGTGCGTAAGCAACATATTGGCGCAATTTTAGGTCGCTTCGAGCAAGCACAATTAACGCCTGTTGCAATTAAAATGGTGCAAATGACACAAGCACAAGCAGAAGCGTTTTATGCAGAGCATAAAGGCAGAGAATTTTTTGAACCGTTAGTTGAGTTTATGACATCAGGTCCAATTACGGTGCAAGTATTACAAGGTGAAAATGCAATTTCACATTACCGTGAAGTGATTGGTACAACAGATCCAGCACAGGCTGCACCGGGTACTGTTCGTGCTGATTTTGCTGAATCTATGCGTCTTAACGCAGTACATGGTTCAGATAGCCCAGAGTCTGCATCACGCGAGATTGCTTTCTTTTTTACAGACGATGAAATCTGTCCACCTGCTGAAGCTTAAGGTAAACCCATTAAATGAATGATTTTATGATGTTGATGGAGCAAGTGCCTGAGCTTCTTTATGCTTGCGTAACCATTCTTGGCGTATTGATAGGATCATTCTTAAATGTAGTTATCTATCGCTTACCAGTGATGATGGAGCGTTCATGGAAAGCAGAGTGTGCAGAATGTTTTCCCGATGCAAACATCAAAGTAGATGAAGAAGTTTTTAATCTTGTTTTACCGCGATCTCGCTGCCCTAAGTGTAATCATTTAATTGGTTCCAGTGAAAATATCCCACTGGTTAGTTGGTTATTCCAGAAAGGTTGCTGTAAACATTGTGGCTGTAAAATTAGCAAACGTTATCCGAGCATTGAGCTGTTAACTGGTTTTATGTCGTTAGCCGTTGCTTTTGTTGTGCCATTTGGTTGGCCATTACTGTTCGCATTAGTATTTACATGGGTCTTGATAAGCCTAACGTTTATTGACTTTGATACCATGTTATTACCGGATCAGTTGACACTACCACTGCTTTGGCTTGGCTTGATTGTTAATATATCAGTTACGTTTAGTGGCTTAACCGATGCTGTACTTGGCGCTATCTTTGGTTACTTAAGTTTATGGTCTATTTATTGGGGCTTTAAGTTAGTAACCGGTAAAGAAGGCATGGGTTATGGTGACTTTAAGTTATTAGCCGCGCTGGGTGCTTGGTTTGGTTGGCAGGCATTACCGATGATTATTTTGCTCTCTTCTTTTGCGGGTGCGATTATTGGCATTGCTGTTATTGCTGCTTCAAAAGATAAACAAAGTCGTCCGATGCCATTTGGGCCTTACCTTGCAATCGCAGGTTGGATTTACTTGGTTTACGGTTTTGAGCTTAATGAGCTTTATTACTCTTTGGTATTGTAGTGTCTGAATTAAATTTGCAACAACAAACAGATGAAAAATGGATGGATTACGCTTTATCACTTGCGCATAAAGCGGAGCTAGAAAATGAGATTCCAGTAGGGGCTGTTTTGATTAAAGATGATCAAATCATCGCCGAAGGCTGGAATCTTTCCATTCTAAATCATGATGCCTGCGGACATGCTGAAATCATGGCTATTCGTAATGCGGGTCAGGCGTTAGAAAACTACCGCCTTATTGATTGCACGCTTTATGTTACGTTAGAACCTTGCCCAATGTGTGCGGGCGCGTTAGTACATGCTCGTATTAAACGTCTTGTTTATGGTGCAGGGGATTATAAAACAGGCGCCGCTGGCAGTGTTTTCGACTTAGTACGCAGTGATAAGCTCAATCACCAAATTGAAGTGACGTCTGGTATTTATGCTGACGAGTGTGCCATGAAAATAAGCGCGTTTTTTAAACGTCGTCGTAAAGAAAAAAAAGCACTGAAAAAAATGGCGACAGAGGCTACGACAAGGGAACAAAATGACATCTAAAATAGTAAATTTTGAAATAGAAAAAGAAACCAAAAACAGCATTCGTTACAAAGAAGTACCGGAAGAAGGGCAACCGCCGATTGTGGGTAGCTTGTATGTGCAAAAATGGTTTGCTGGAAAGAGTAAAAATATTCAAGTCACTATTGAAAAGAAAGATTAATCTCTTTGCTTTTTTGAGGTGTTGCTGGATATTTTAAAGGGGGAGGTTGCTATGAAAGTCGCTTTTACAATGTGTACTTTATTACTGCTTATTGCTGGTTGTAGTACGAGTGATTCAACGTACAGCCCTCTCTCTGATTTTGAGCAACAGCAATTACAAACCTATCAATTAAATCACGCGTTCCTTTCTGGCTGTGTCACAGAGAAACTCGCGGATATTAACCGTGATTATTGTGATAAAGAAAATAACTTCTGTAATATCCCGCCTGAAGCGACATTTAATTTTCTGCAGTGGTTAGTAGTTTATCAAGCCTGTATTGCTAAATGATAAGGGCGCTATCAGCTCGGGTCACTTAGCTCTTGTCCAATCTTCAAAAAATCCTCTTTATTATCCAAAAATAGCGTCACTAAGCGTGGTTCAAAAAACGCACCTGACTCCGATTGAATATATTCTAATACGCTTTCAATACCCCACGGTTCTTTGTAAGCACGTTTAGAGCAAAGCGCATCAAAGATATCAGCTAACGCACAAATGCGCCCATAAATAGGGATATCTTCCCCTGATAGCCCATTTGGATAACCTGTTCCGTTCCATCGTTCATGATGTGTACCTGCAATAATGGCGCCGGCATCAAGTAATTCTAACCCTGAGCCCGTAAGCATGGTTTCACCTAACTGGGCATGTGTTTGCATAGTGACCCACTCATCTTTATCTAATTTTGCGGGTTTATTTAAGATGCGATCAGGAATACCGACTTTACCAATATCATGTAATGGCGATGCAAATAGTATCACTTCGCACTCTTCTTCATTTAAACCATATAGTTTGGCTAATAATTCACAATATCTAGCGACACGTTTAACGTGATAGCCTGTTTCATTAGAACGACTTTCAACGACTTCGGTTAAGCGATATATCACTTCGCGTTGTGAGCTTTTCATCTGTTCATTTAATTCAATGTTCTTCAGTCCGACCCCTAAATTCTCAGCAAAAACCTCTAATAAGTGTCTGTCTAATTCATTTAATGGATGATCGGTCGCGATGTAAAACATCACTGAATGAGATTCATTTTTGCAGTAGATGAGTATTTCATTTTCGGTAAAAACAGAGTGTGCTTGTTGCAATGCTTGATTCAGCAAATCTTGGAAAGGGAGTTGGTCTAAATGTGAATATTGTTCTTCAACATTGGAAAATACACCGGTACCACAAATCGTTTGTAAAGCTTGTTTGTGATGGTCCATCTCAATAGCATGGCTATCAAGGTTCACTAACATCGCATCGTTCACTTTTAACAAGGCAATAATTTGTTCTAATGCTGCTTTAGTAAAGGTAAAAAATCCGAGTTTATCCATGACATTACGTGTTGCCTGAACAACTTGTTCCATGCCTTGTTTGCTTTTTTCTAAAATCATAATGTGCTGATAAGCACGCAATGCGGTCAGTGTTGCGGTATATAATTTTTGGGCGGTTAACTCTGTTTTTGCCTTGTAATCATTAATGTCATAATCACGAATCACGGCTTGCTCTGGTGCTTGACCTGGCTGGCCTGTTCTTAATACGATACGTACATTTAAATTTTTATGTTCTTCGCGAATCCATTTGGCTAGATCTAACCCTGCGTGCTCTGTTTCCATCACCACATCAAGCAAGACCATCGCAATATCATTATTGTTTAAAAAGGCATCTTTACCCTGTTGTGCAGACATCGCATTAATAAATTTTAAGGGTCTATTATCAAAAGAAAAACCCGTCAAGGCCATCTCGGTGACACGATGAATCTCTTCTTCATCATCAACCACTAAAACATTCCAAGGCTGTTTTACTTCTTGTTCGCAGACTTCTTCCTCGGCAAAAAAATCATCACTAAATAGGTCGTTGTCACTCATTTTGTCACCTTAATAGGTAAAGTTATGTCGAATTTTAATCCCGATGGTTTAACGTGAGAAAGTGCTACTTGACCATCTAATTTTTTAATAATGTTATAGACAATATTTAAACCCAACCCTGTGCCACCTTTGCCTCTTTTTGTGGTAAAAAAAGGTTCAAATAATTTCGCTAAGGCATCATTTTCTACACCGGTGCCGGTATCAAAGTAACAGATGTGTAAGGTTTTTTTATCAATGTGTGCTTTTATTTCAATAGTGCCTTTAAGGTTTGATTGAAAGGCGTGTAGCAGTGAATTGTTCACTAAATTGGTGATGATTTGATTTAACTTACCAGGACAACTGTAAATACATAAGGCGCTATCGATATGGTTAATAAACTGGATAGGTTTATTTTTAAATTGGTGTTGAAAACTCTTTTTAATATTGTCAATTAGCTCTTTGAGGTCAATGTCTAACGAGGTATCAATAGACTGATCAACGGCCAATTGTTTGAAGCTTTTTACTAAATCTCCAGCACGCATCAAGTTATCTTGAATAATTTCACCACTCTCAATTGCACAGTGGAAATAATCATCTAACTGCGATTTTTTCATGGTTTTATTAACGTAGTGTTCATTAATGCTTTGAGTCTGTACAACAAGATGGGAAGCCGCCGTAATACCAATGCCGATAGGGGTATTAACTTCATGGGCGATGCCTGCTACTAGGCTGCCTAACGAGGCGAGTTTTTCTGATTCAATTAATTCATTTTGTGTTTTTTCTAATAGTGAAATTTTATCTTTCAATTGAGAAGATCGCTGCTCAACTAAAGACTCCAAATTATCATTAATATCTTTGAGTTTTTTTAAGTTATTAAAGCGTACGATGCTATGCCCTAACGCTTGCCCTAATTGGCCTATTATCTCTTTTAACCAAGGTTGAAGTGGGCGTTTTTTAATTAAATTATCGCACGCTATCCATCCGATGGCGGTATCACCATCCCAGATTGCCGCCATTGCACTCCAACCTTTACCGACTACTTTATTGTAATAGAGAAGGTCAATATCATTCCATACTTGTACATTTTCTTTTGAAGCAAGTGTTAGTGCGACCCAAGGCGAATCAGAGATAGGAGAACGAAAACCTCTTTCATCTTTAACAGTGCCATCTTGGTCTGTACCCCAAGTGCCAATCATTTCATTAGTCTCAGTGTCGAGCAGGAAAATAGCGAGGCGATCCAGATAAAGGTGTTGTTGCGCTTCAATGATTGATTGTTGGTATAACTCATCAAGTGTTGCCACTTGGCTAATACGACGAGTAATCGCATGTAATTTCCCCATTGTATCGGCAAAATTTTTCCAACTCGATTCGTCTATTTTTAAGTGGTTAAATTGGTAACAATATAAGTTATCAATACAGGAGACATGTTCCACTTGCAGTGAAAAAGAAGAAAAATTAGGGTGCTGATATTGATCTGCAGGTAGGTCTCTTAAGAAATTAGATAGATTTGTCGTGCTATGTGATAGCAAGTTAGTGAGTGCTTTACTAGCGCAACTGTATTGCTCTTCTGGTTCGAAAAGTAACATTAATTCTGGCGATTGAGTGCAGTATTCTTTAGCCCAATTTGAAATGCTCATAGATTCCCTAACTAAACAATGTTTATTAAAGCTAGTTCAAGGAGTGAATTATTTCGAGTAGATAACTCTTTTTTAAGTAATTAATGGGGGTTATATAGGATTAATATTAGGAGAGAAACGACAGTATTAAATGAGTAAAGATAATCATTTAATACTGTCGTTATTTTACATTAAAATGTGTTATTTATTTTCTTCAGCACGACAAGCTGCTACGGTAAATAATACATCCGTTGAGCTGTTTAATGCTGTTTCCGCAGAATCTTGTACAACACCAATGATGAAACCAATAGCGACAACTTGCATTGCAACTTCATTTGGCACACCAAACAGGCCACAAGCTAGTGGAATAAGTAATAGTGAACCACCTGCAACACCTGAGGCACCACAAGCTGAAACCGCTGCCACAATACTCAATAAAATAGCCGTTGCTATATCAAACTCAATGCCTAATGTATGCACTGCAGCAAGCGTTAATACTGTGATAGTAATCGATGCGCCGGCCATGTTGATAGTTGCACCCAGTGGAATTGACACAGAGTAAGTATCTTCGTGTAGGTCTAATTTCTTACAAATTTCCATGTTAACTGGAATGTTAGCAGCAGAACTACGTGTGAAGAAAGCTGTTACACCTGACTCGCGTAAACATTTGAATACTAACGGGTAAGGATTAGTACGTAGTTTTAAATAAACCAGTGCAGGGTTAATCACTAATGCAACAATTAACATACAGCCAATCAATACCACTAATAACTGTGAGAAGCCTAATAGCGCATCGAAGCCTGTTGCTGCTACTGTTTGTGCTACTAAACCAAAAATACCGATAGGTGCAAAACGGATAACCATATGAACAATTTTTGTTACTGCATTAGAAACATCATGCAATGTGTTTTTTGTGCTTTCGTTTGCATGTTGAAGTGCAAAACCAAGACCAATACCCCAAGCTAAAATACCGATAAAGTTACCAGTCACAAGTGCATTAACTGGGCTGTCGACAATTTTAAATAACAAAGTATTTAAAACTTCAAGAATACCTTCTGGTGGTGTTGCTTGAATGTCAGTCGCTGTTAATACCAATGTTGTTGGGAACAATACACTGATAATTACCGCTGTTGTTGCAGCTAATAATGTACCAATCAGGTAAAGATGAATGACTGGCTTAAGGTTGGTATGTGTGCCTTTTTTCTGGTTTGCAATAGAAGAGGCTACTAAAACAAATACCAAAATAGGTGCAACGGCTTTTAACGCGCTAACAAAAAGACTACCAAAGAAAGACAATGAAAGTGCCGTTTCTGGTGAGATTGTAGCGAGCAAAATACCAGCAACAATACCAATGACAATCTGTACTACTAAACTACCATTTAAAAATCGTTGAAATAGAGTGGGGTTGGAGTTCATATAACTTACCTGTTGTAATGATTAAGTGCAGAGGTGATAAGTCCATTTATTACTGTGCAGTGAATTTATTACCTATTCTCAATCAAGGTGCTGAATGTTGCATTTGATTGAGAATGGGTAGACACCATCATGGTGTAATGGCGTGCATTGTAGATAGATCAAAAATTATTGCATGTGTTTACGTCATAGATTTTAACAAAATCACTTTTTATTGATCATTTACATGGGGAAGTGAATTGTACTCTAAGTGTTTTTTGGTTGTGTTTTGTTCGTAACTAACTGATATAAAATAGAATGTTGAATGCAACAACAAATGTAAAACGAGTCGCTTTATTAACGCTAAACATGATTTTTTGTTGCACTAATGTTAAATGTTTTCCGCGGGTCTTGTTTTGCTTCCTGGTTAAGCACGCGCCGCGCTTTCTTTAAAGAAAAGTTAGACGGCTTAAACGGTTGGCTGACCTTCTAATACGTAGATTAAAAGGTCTAATGTAAATAATTGCTTAAAGGAATTATCGAGTTTCGCTAACGAGTCCAAGCAGGTATGATAATGTTCTTTATCAAATCATTATAATGAGACAAATAAATGTCTGCTTCAAATTTTGTTTTACCTCTAATTGATCCTATTGCGATCAGCTTAGGGCCTCTCGATATTCGCTGGTACGGCTTAATGTATCTAGTGGGTTTTATTTTTGCTTTCTGGATGGCAAATCGTCAATGCGATCGCTCAAATGGTGTATGGACACGTGAGCAAGCGAGTGACTTACTCTTTTACGGTTTTATGGGGGTTATTCTCGGCGGGCGAGCAGGTTATGTTTTCTTCTATCAATTCCCACAATTCTTAGATAACCCTTTATACCTGTTTAGAATATGGGAAGGCGGTATGTCATTCCATGGTGGTGTTATAGGGGTCGTTACTGCGATTGTTTTTTATGCGCTTAAAAATAAACGTTCTATTTTAGCGGTGGGAGATTTTATTGTCCCATTATTACCTGTTGGTTTAGGCGCGGGTCGTATTGGTAACTTTATCAATTCTGAATTATGGGGGCGTGTCACTGATTCTCCTTTCGGTATTATCTTTCATAATGGTGGCCCTCTTGCGCGTCATCCATCGCAACTTTATGAGTTTGCACTTGAAGGTGTGGTTCTGTTTATTATATTAATCGTATTTATTCGTAAACCTCGTCCAGCGGGATCGGTGGCAGGGCTATTTTTATTAGGTTACGGCATCTTCCGAATTATCGTTGAATTTGCACGTGAGCCAGACGCACACCTTGGGTTCTTAACCTTTGGATTAACCATGGGACAAATACTGTCAGTACCGATGGTTATTGCGGGTATTGCTTTGATTGCTTATGGCTACAGTCGTAAAAACACAGAAAATTCTACGCTAAAAAGTGAGAGTAAATAATGAAACAGTATTTAGATTTATGTCAGCGTATTGTTGAAAAAGGTGACTGGATTGAAAATGAGCGTACCGGTAAGCGTTGCTTAACCGTGATTAACGCAGATTTGGAATATGATGTAAAAAATAATCAGTTCCCGATGATCACCACACGTAAAAGTTTTTACCGTTCTGCAATCGCAGAGTTTCTAGGTTATATCCGTGGTTACGATAATGCTGCCGATTTTCGCGCATTAGGCACTAAAACATGGGATGCCAATTCAAACCTTAACGAAGCATGGCTTAATAACCCTGCACGTAAAGGCACTGACGACATGGGGCGTGTTTACGGTATTCAAGCGCGAAGCTGGAAGAAACCCGATGGTAGTGTTATCGATCAACTTCAAAAGGTAGTTGATAACTTAACTCAGGATATTGATGATCGCGCTGAAATCGTGACGTTTTATAATCCTGGTGAGTTTGATATCGGCTGTTTGCGTCCTTGTATGCATACACATACTTTTTCGTTAGTCGGTGATACTTTGCACCTAACGAGTTATCAGCGTTCTTGTGATGTCCCTCTAGGACTTAACTTTAACCAAGTGCAAGTATTTACCTTCTTGGCATTAATGGCGCAAATAACTGGCAAAAAAGCAGGTACGGCTTACCATAAAATTGTCAACGCACATATTTATGAAGACCAGCTTGAACTCATGCGTGACGTGCAATTAAAACGTGAACCGTACGAGTCACCACAGCTAAAGATCAATCCAAAAATCCAATCTTTAAAAGATTTAGAAACATGGGTAACAATGGATGATTTTGAAGTTGTCGGTTATGAGCATCACGAAGCGATTAAGTACCCATTTTCGGTATAACCTTTAGGTTTCATATTTTTAATCGATTCAAGTTATCAACATAGATAAACCTTAAACAATAAAACAACCTTATCAGTCCGGTGGGGTTGTTGATTTCCCCCACAATCAGTCAATAGCGAAAATTATATTATGGATAACATTTTTACTCGCCCACTTAGTCTCTGTCACCTTGTTGCACCCCTTCTGTTTACTTCAAGTTTTGTCAGTGCAACGGAACAACCAGAGATCAATCACTGGTCTCAGTTTACCTTTGAAAATGACGTGATGGCGCTCGTTAATGCCAGTGATGATGGTTATAGCAATGGTATTTCTTATGCATGGGGACGTTCGCAATACGATAGCTTTGAGTCGCTAGATATACCACAATGGATCCGTTATATCAGTGATTGGACTTTTATCAATCAAGGGGATAGCAAGACCTATGCGATTTCCTATGGGCTTTCTCAGTCTATGTACACACCCACTGAAATAGAAGAGCCAGCGTTGATTGAAGATGATCGTCCCTATGCCGGTACGATGTTATGGCACGCTAAAATCCGCAACTTTGCAGATAATCGAGCGAACAGCCTAGGGTTGTCGCTGGGTATTGCCGGTCCTGCTTCATTAGCAGAGCAAAGCCAGACAATTATCCATAAAGCGATTGGTGCGACAACACCAGAAGGCTGGGATAACCAGATAAATAACGAATTGGTTTTTCGTGTTTCAGGTGAGCATATTGAACGTTTTTATGATTATAAATTCACTGACACGGTTGGCTTTGATGCAAGCTCATACAGTGAAGCGGGAATAGGTAATTTACGCAGTGATGTCGGTACTGGTTTGACCTTTCGAATTGGTAACCTGTTAGATGGCAGTTACGCGTTTATTAATCCCGTTAATAGTCAATCGGCGAATGTATTAAGTAGCAAAGGGGAAGGGTTCTATTGGCAGGCTTTTGCGTCTGCTTATGCAAGTTATGTCTTTAATGATATTAGCTTGGATGGTAATACGTTTTCCGATAGCCACTCTATCGAAAAGGTTAACGAGCAAGGACTACTGAGTTTAGGGGTATTCTTGATGTACAACTCTTGGGGTGTTGCGTTCGCTACCCAACGCGGTAACGAACAGTTTGTAGGCCAAGACAGTACCAGTAAATATGGCTCTGTAACGATTAGTTACCACCATTAAATAGAAGCACTGAGAATTGTTTTTTTAACTGAAAGAACGGTTCTTCTCTGCGATTAATAACGCTTCAAACTCAAGTGCGGGCAACGGCCTACTGAACATATAACCCTGGCCGTATTCGCAATTAAGTTGTTTGAGAAAATCAGCTTGCGCTTGCTCTTCTATTCCCTCTGCAACCACTTTCATATTAAGTGCTTTCGCCATTGCGATAATGGCGGTGACCAACGATCTATCTGATTCATTGGTTTCTAAATTCATCACAAATGCGCGGTCTATTTTTAGCTTACTAAAAGCATATTTCTGCAGGTAACTTAATGCCGAATACCCTGTGCCAAAATCATCGATGGTTAGTTGAATACTTAAATTTCTCAATTCAGTTAACATGCTACTCAATTCATCCTCTTGATTGATGAGTAAACTTTCAGTCACTTCTACATCGAGTTTGTCACTGGGTAATCCAGTTTGCTCAAGCACACTTTTAATTTGTGTTAAGAGCGCATGGCAGTCTCTAAACTGCACACTAGAAAAATTAACCGAGATTTGTATGGGTATGATTGTTTGCCATTGAGCCGCTTGCTGGCACGCTTCTGTTAATGCAAATTCACCAAGAGAATGAATTAAGCCATTACGCTCAGCGAGTATGATAAATTCATCGGGAGGCACTGCACCAAGTTCTTCATCGGTCCAACGCATCAATGCTTCTGCACCAATAATACAGCCTGTTTTTAAGTCCACTAAGGGTTGGTAATACATCTCTAAATCATTATTTTCAATGGCATAACGTAATCGTCGGTTAATGGTGACATTACGTAATACATCTACATTCATGGCTGCATTGTAAAAGCTAAAGTTATTACGGCCTGCATTTTTAGCGCGATATAGTGCCATGTCTGCACATTTCAACAGGTTCTCAGGTGTTTCGCCATCCTGCGGATAAATAGATAAACCGATGCTGATGGATGTGAAAAATTCTTGTCCATGTAAATGAAAAGGTTGCTCGAATAGAGACAGTATTTTTACTGCCAACATAGTCGCTTGCTGGTTGTCTTTTAGCTCAGGTAAAATAAGTAAGAATTCATCACCGCCTAAACGCGCAACGGTATCGGTTTTACGCACTGAATCAAGTAAACGCTTACTGGATTCAATAAGCACTTCATCTCCTGTGCTATGGCCGAGCGTATCGTTAATTTGCTTAAAGTTGTCTAAATCAAAGAACATGATTAAAATTTTGGTGTTATTACGTTTACTCACTTCAATGGCATACGCGAGCTGGTTTAAGCTGTAATTACGGTTAACAAGGCCTGTTAGTGAATCATGGGTTGCTTGATACTCCAATATTTTTTCAGTCGCTTTACGCTTACTAATCTCCTGCTCTAGTTGGAAGTTATGCACAGACAATTGTTGCTGTTGATATTGAGAGGTACTGACCTCTGTTTGTAAAACAGTATTATTATGTTCGATACGAATCAGGTAATAAAGACCACCAAATACAGGAATTGCGAGTAAAGAAATGACGACAATAAACCAGTGAGAGGTAAATAAATCTTGTTCGTTAACTGCTTCATACCAGCCGGTTAGCGTAAGCGGGGTATTGCTAACAGGGGCATCTAAAAAGTGTAAATCATTATCTTCTATCGCTTGATTTTCGCTTAGAGTACTGCTGTTATTTAATGAATTCCAAATGAAAATGTTGCCAACAGCACTTTTTAATTCTAAACGGCTAGGACTATCGAGGTATTCTTGAGTCACCAATTGTTGAGCAATAATTGGCGGGTTAATTTCTGCTGCGATAAATGCAATAGGGTCACCGTTCAGATAAACGATTTGTAATAACTTGATACTGAGGTTGTTATCTAAGTGTTCAATGTGGATGGAATTGCCATCGTTAATTAACGCTTCAACATTAATACTGCCTAAATTAAAGGGGATCTGGGTATTATCAAGGATCATGCTTCCATTAAGATTGATCAGTGAAATACGCTTGAAAATAGGGGCTTTATCAATTTTTCTGTCAAGACAAAGCTGCTTAATTAAAGATTCTAATTTAAATAAGCTCGATCCTAATCCATAAGCCATGGACATGCCTGCGCTTCGGTTGTAAAAATAAGTGCTCATGGTTTTATCCTCTGATAAAACCAATATATCTTCCTGCGAAATGCTAAAAAAATAACTTAAAGTGTCTGCGTAATGCGCCACTTTTAACTGTAATTCATTGTGTTGCGATTCTTTTAAACGGTTTTGTCCGAGGTTAATTACGGTTAAAACAAGCGCTAAATAAGCGCCTAATACAAGACCTGCATAGATAATAATGGTTTTACTGGAGGTAAACTTCTTTTCGCCTGACATTGTTTATTCGCTATGATTTGATGGTGAAAAACTCACCATAGAAGTGGAAAACGGAAGGGTAGTATTTTTTAACGAGTCGATTATAACTGCCATCTTTTCTTAGCTGACGTAAATATAAATTAAACGCATGACGTAATTCAGGTGAGTCCTTACGAAAAGCGACGGCCATAAATTGATCTTCTGAAATAGGTCCTATTACTTTAATTTCTCCTGGCCATTTTTGTAATGCAATTAACGTATCAGGCACATCTAATAAAGTGCTTTCGGCATCATCGTTTAAGATAGCGGGAATCATTTCATTGAGTTTTCTTGCAGTTACTGGAAAAATTAAATTTGCACCTGTTTGCTGTAAATTATATAAGTCAGGGTCTAAGCAAGAATGTTTCATTGCGAGTACATTAACATTGTTGATTAATTTTTTTACTTGCTGGATATCGAGGTCGGTAGAGCCTGCGGGGGTGATAGGGTGTAAATTTGAATCTGCACGCGCAACTAACCATACTGCGGAAGGAAAATATTCATCTGAAAAATCCACTACCTGTTTTCGCCAATCAAGCGTAGTTGCGCCATTTGCGATGACATCACCTGCAATTTTTTGTTTATGTTCGCCGATAATGAGCTGTCCATTTTTATAGTGGGCACTTTCCCCATTGAGTAGCGTAAAGACATTTGCCCAATCGGCTTTTACATATTCATAACGCACACCAATATGTTTCGCAAAACCTTTCATTAGTTCAACATCAAGACCTGCCTCAACCGTTTTATTACCTTGCTTGTATTGAGTAACAAAATTGGCATAAGGAACACCGATATGGCGTAATACACCCTTGGCTTGAATTTCAGCCAGATCGTAAGCCTGTACAAAAAAGCTAGATAGCAGAAGACAGAAGGCAAAAAGGGAACGATTGCAGAGGAGTGTTGTTAATTTTTTTTTCATTATTAATCCTTTCAATTAATAAAGGTACTTTGTGCTTGATTATGTATTTATTAGCATAGGCAACTTTTGACTAAGTTGTGACTAAATATAGGGGGTTTATGTGTAAAAACAGAAAGAAAGGTAAATACGATGACTTTTATTTCTGTTTTTTCGGTGCCAGTGTTTAAATCGTTTGATATATCTGCTGCATCGCATTAACCAGTTCAAATACATCTTTTTCATCGTGGAAAAGATGTGTTGAAATTCGCAACGCATGCGAGTCATTTACATCGGAAGAGTGCACTTTAAAATCAGTAGTACGGATGATAAAACCGGTGTTTTCACGCAGCTTATCTCTAAATGCGGTCAAGATCGGTAAATCATGTTGATCGTCATAAGGGTTAAAGGTACTCAGACCACTGCTTAACTCGCTGATATTAGGTGCGTAAAAGTGGGCGTTAGGAAAGGCTTCTAATAAAAGATCCTTACATAATTTACTTAACTGTAAAATACGCGTCTCTATTTTTTGTCGGCCTATTTCATCCCAAAGTTCACAGGTATCACAAAGCGCTTGTTTGGCGGGATAATTGTCATTACCTATATATTGAAGCTGTAATTGTGTGCCTAGGTAATCTGCATGGCCGAGTGATGAGTTGATAAACCACAATGGGTTTTCTCTGTCAGACCAGTATTGGTCAAGACGATTTGCATTGTTGAGTACAAATAAAATACCGGTTGCCCCTGGACCACATTGCCATTTGTGACCGGATCCTGCGTAAAAATCACAACCAATATCATGAAAATCAAGATTAAACATACCCACTGTATGCGCGCCATCGATCAAGGTTGGGATGTTATTTGGAATCGCGACTTCTTGGCAAATTCGTTTCGCGGGCAGTGCGGTACCGGTTTTATAAGTGATATGTGAAAACGTAATGAGGCGAATACGTGACCCGTAGTCTGCAACCGCATTAGCAAAAATATCCACAAAGTCCTGCTCGCTTATTTCATTGCTACCGGTATACACGGGAATATCAAGGTAAACGACTTCAACACCGTAGCGCTGAGTAATAACATGAAAAGGGGAGCTGGCGGCTACATGTTCATGATGTGTTGTTAAAATGACATCACCCGCTTCAAAATGTAATCCATTAAGAATGCTACACATGCCATCGGTGGTATTACGGCTGAGGATTATTTCATTTGGCAGTGCGCCAAAACCTGGGGCTATTTTGCTAATCATTTCTGATACGTATGGCCATTGTCCAAATTTTCCCTGCATATCCCATGGGTTTTTAGCGACAATATAATTGTTTTTATCGTAATCTTTGAGTACTGATTTTGGCATTGAACCTGTGGTGCCAATATTCATATAAGTGGTTTTTTTATCAAGTCGAAACTCTTTTTTTACCTTTTTCCAAAAGTGCTTATCTGAGCTTTTATTGTTTAACTTTTGCCAATGAGTGCCCGCTTGTAATTCGCTACTGAACACAGTTGTACCTAACCCAGTTAAAGCAATACCTGCAGTACTCTTAAGAAAAAAACGACGCTCTAGCGAGGTTTCTTTTTTAGTCTCTTGTTCACTCATTGTTAACTCCAAAGATTAAAATATCACGAATCAATGAGCTTAGGATGCTTTTATGAAAGGGGTGTTAAAAAATCCAATCAAACAATATTTATATTCGAAATTTTGAAGCTGATCGTCTCACTCACATTTATGCCTTAATAAGAGGGAAGTAAAGCAAGATGTACTTTAACTAATGAGTCCAATCAAAGGCTTACTTGAGTTGATTCTGTGAGACGCATTTTTACGCGTGTTGCTCGAACTTTACACATAATGATACTTATTTCTCCACTCGTTTAAAAAATAGTCAATAAAGGAGGAAATTTGATGAAGATCACGTATACTGCGCCACCGAATAAACACCTTTCAACGATGAGACGTGTTTTTCACTCATTATTTTATTTACCGTTATGTGCAATATTACTAGTTCGCTAGTTAATATCAATTAGCTAACACTAGGAATACCAACATGCTTGCAACGTCTAACATCACCATGCAATTCGGCCCTGAGCCATTGTTTGAAAACATCTCTGCTAAATTTGGCCACGGTAACCGTTACGGTTTAATCGGCGCTAACGGCTGTGGTAAATCTACTTTAATGAAAATCATGAGTGGTGAATTAGCACCTACATCAGGCAATGTTTCAATCTCGCCTGGATTTAAAGTCGGTACCTTAAGCCAAGATCAATTCGCTTTTGAAGAATCAAACGTAATTGATACCGTTATCATGGGTGATACCGCGTTATGGGAAGTGAAGCAAGAACGTGATGCTATCTACGCAAAACCAGATATGACTGAAGAAGACGGTATGCGTGTTGGTGATCTTGAAAGCCAATTTGCTGAAATGGATGGTTACAGTGCAGAAAGTCGTGCTGGTGAAATCTTATTAGAAGCGGGTATTGAAGAATCATTCCATTACGGTTTAATGCAACAGGTTGCACCAGGTTGGAAACTACGTGTTCTACTTGCACAAGCGCTGTTCGCAAACCCAGAAATATTATTACTTGATGAGCCAACGAATAACTTGGACATTCATACTATTAGCTGGTTAGAAGCTGAGTTAAACAAACGTAAATGTACCATGATCATCATCTCGCATGATCGCCATTTCCTAAACTCTGTTTGTACACATATGGCTGATATCGATTACGGTGAATTACGTATTTACCCAGGTAACTACGAATTCTTCCTAGAGCAGTCTGCGTTATTACGTGAACAGTTACTTTCAGGTAATGAGAAGAAAAGTGCAGAAATTGCAGAGCTACAAGACTTCGTTAACCGTTTTGGTGCAAATGCATCTAAAGCAAAACAAGCAAGTTCTCGTGCTAAAAAAATGGACAAGATTAAATTAGATGACGTTAAATCATCAAGCCGTATGACACCAAGTCTTAGCTTTGCACCAGGTAAAAAGATGCATCGCCAAGCGTTAGTATTAGAAAACCTAGGCCACGGATTTGATGACGAAATGTTATTTGAAAAAGGCGATGTTATTTTAGAAGCGGGCGCAAAGCTTGCTATCATCGGTGAAAATGGTGTTGGTAAAACAACTTTCCTACGCTGCTTAGTGAATGAGTTAGAAAATAAAGAAGGTGTTGTTAAATGGTCTGAAAATGCGATCATTGGTTACTGCCCACAAGACAGTGGTCACCTGTTTGAAAATGAATTAACCATTATGGATTGGATGTCGCAATGGCGTAGAACATGTCATAGTGATTTAATCGTACGTGGCATGTTAGGTCGTTTATTATTTAGTGATGACGATGCAAACAAAAAAGCACGTAACTGTTCTGGTGGTGAGAAAAACCGTCTGTTATTTGGTATGTTAATGATGTCTGATTTAAACGTATTAATTATGGATGAGCCAACCAATCACATGGATATGGAAGCGATTGAAGCGTTAAATAACGCGCTGAAAGAGTTTGAAGGTACGTTAATTGTTGTAAGTCATGACCGTGAATTCGTTTCATCACTAGCAACACGTATTATCGACATTAAAGATAAAGAAGTGGTCGATTTCCAAGGTACATTAGATGAATACTTAGCAAGCCAATCAGAAGCAATGAACGCTGCTTAATTGATTTAGCTGGGCTAATGAAAAAGCACGAGTATTAAAACTCGTGCTTTTTTTTATCTTTATTTTGTTAATAAGTATTTAATCGTTTCCGCTATCTCTTCTGTTTTACCATGTCCCGCCGTAATCACCTGATACTTTCCTTTTACAATAAAAGTGGGTACTGCGTTAATTTTTGACTGTTCTGATAAAAGCGCAATCTCATCAACACGTTTTAATAACAATTCTGTTTGTTGATCGTCGTAGTTAAACGGACTAATCAACCCACGTGATTCAAAGGCTTTACCCATCACAGCTTTCTTTTGCTCAATGGTGCTGTCCTGTGGCATTTGAATCGCGTCAAATAGGTCATTCATAAACGCATGATCGGGTACGCCACCTGTTTGCATTTCTGCTGCATAATAAAACATAGCTGCAATCTGTGCTGATTGGTTAAAAACAATATGCATTTTGGCAATATCTTGGCCGAGTGATTTCTCTAACTCAGGAAGTATCGCTTCCATTTTTTTACAGTGACCACAGCCTAAAGAAAAGACCTCTGTAACAGGATCAAATTTTTCACTGTTTAATGTTGTTGGTAGCTGTTGATATTGTTGCCCTTCAACAGGGATTGATGTTTCGTTGCATGCACTAAGAAAAGAGATAAATGCAAGACTGATTAAAAGGGTTTTAAATTTCATTGGGGGCCTTAAGAATGGTTATAATATTTTATTGTGAACTTTTCATAAGCTAGGCTTACCAATAGATAATACATCCTGCACCTAATGCAAACATGATTGATTTCAATGAGAGAGCTATTTTGATAAAAAAAATAACCAATTATCTCGCATCAATATTAAAAGTAGATGCTGAAAATGAAAAAACGGACCATCGCCTCGCCATCGCGTCACTATTATGTGCCGTTGCTTATGCCGATCACGATACCTCTGATGTTGAACGAGTCGCCATTGAGGCAAGTTTAATTAAACTATTAAGTGTTGATAAAACACAGGTGCAAGCGGTGATGAAGTTAGCCGAAGAGGAAGTGCTGCAATCAACGTCTATTTTTGATTTTACTTCGCAGCTTGAAGATCTTGATCATGATGAACGTATTAGTGTTATTGAAGCAATGTGGCGCACCGCTTATGCAGATAACCACTTAGATGAAATAGAAGAAGCGATCATTCGCCGTGTTGCAGGGTTAATCTATGTGCCTCACAGCGAATTTATTCGTACAAAATTAAAAGTATTAGCTGATATTTCAGCGTAATTTATTAAAACACTAAAGTACCTACTCAGTACCCTGCTGAAACGTATCTGTTTTATACGAAAACAGACAGTAACTGCTCAGGACTAAGCTATTTATGCTTAGTTCAAGGCGAAAAAGCGCAGTTTAGTCGTTTAAATACTACGTACATCCTGTACTACGCCCTTCGGGCCACCTTACAGATGTTCAAACTCATTCCCGATGAATTTGTGAGCATTTTTTAACACGGTTATCGTCAGATAACTGAAGCTTTATCTTGAACAGACCTTAAATAGCGACGGCCTGAGTCGTTACACACTAAATACTAAAAAACATTGAGGCGACTAACAAACTTGCCATGCTGTAATTGAAGTATTTTAAGTTAGTCGGTTTACTGAGTATTTTTTGCATTCTTTGTCCGGCAAAGACCCATAAACAAGCCGAAGGGATATAAATAATGCAGTAGATTGCTGCAATAATATAAACCGCATAGAGGCTGTTAATGCCGGCGCTATATAAAGTGATGGCAGATAAAGCCATTGACCAGCTTTTAGGATTAATCCACTGAAAACTGGCTGCTGCCAAAATACCCATCGGCTGATAAGCATCATTATCACGACTCATATTATGGCTGGTGGCAATTTTATAAGCCAAATAAAGCAAGTAAGTCACACAAGCCCACTGCAAGATAGTTTCTAACAACGGATAAGCGCTAAGCAATTGCATTAATCCTAATCCCACCACAATCACCATCAGCGTAAAACCAATCAAAATGCCAAACATATGCGGGATGGTGCGATAAAAACCAATATTCGCGCCCGATGTCATGAGCATGATGTTATTAGGCCCGGGCGTAATGCTACCAATTAATGCAAAGGTACTTAATGCCAATAAATGCGAATATTCCATGGTTATTTTCCTGCTCAATTATTTGTGCCCATATCTTATGTAGAAGTTGGCAGGATTTTGTGTTTATATTTGCTCACATAACACTATTTACACAAGGATTTATCTAAATGGATAGGTTTGACGAAAGAATATTGCGTGAATTAAAGATTGATGGAAGATTGTCCAATGTTCAGCTTGCGGATCGCATCGGCCTTTCTGCTTCTGCAACGCTGCGACGCGTACAAGAGTTAGAAAAAAGTAAGGTGATTGCAGGTTATCGTGCTGTTCTGAATCCGGCTGCATGTGGGGTTGAATTTGTCGCTTATGTCTCGATTGGCCTTTCTGATCACAGCAAAGCATCACAACTGCATTTTGAAGAAGCGGTATCTGTCGCCAAAGAAGTGGTGGAATGCCACAATATTACTGGATCTAGTGAATATTTATTACGTGTGGAAACTAAAAGCCTGTCAGCTTACAAACAGTTTCATATCAACGTGATTGGTAGTATTCCGCAGGTAAATACAGTGGCGACATCGGTGGTCATGGACAGCCCAAAAGATGAACGTGCTTAGCCTTCTTAAGCTTATTAATGTGTGCATGAAGGTTATAGATCCTTTAAAGCAGATCGCTATTTTTAGGATCTGATCGCTAATTGATGAGGGTAGGTCCAGTTATCTATTTTCAACACCGTTTAGGATCGGATCGCTAATTTATGATGATAGATCCAGTTACCTATTTTCAACACCATTTAGGATCCGATCGCTAATTGCTGATGATAGATCCGCTTATCTATTTTCAACTATGTTTAGGATCTTCTTCGTTTATAAATTATGATTGTCTCTATAAATGAAAATATTTCGTTATGTGAAATATTGATGGAGAATAATGTGCTTAATCCAATGTGGTTACAGACCTTTAGAACGTTAGTGGAAGTCGGGCATTTTACGCAAACGGCAGAGAAGTTATTTATGACTCAGCCGGGCGTTAGTCAGCATATCAACAAGTTAGAATTAGCCTGTGGACACAATTTAATAAAGCGTTATAACAAAACCTTTGAAGTGACCGAGCAAGGCAGACGTGTTTATCAATATGCGCTGCAAATGGAAGCGCAACAATCTCAATTAATTGAAAGCTTAAATATCGATGATTCAACAGTAGGGCAGTGCCGTATTAGCTGTTCTGGCTCGATGGCATTGCATATTTATCCACAATTATTAAACATTCAAAAACGTTATCCGCAGTTAACCTTTCACTTAGAAGCCGCACCGAAAAAAAGAATGTTAGAAGGTATTCAAGCAGGGTTGTCAGACTTAGCGATCATTACCGAAAAACCCAGTGAACACCTGTTTAGCAGTGAAGTCTGTGGAGAAGAGCCTTTAGTGTTAGTTTTGCCTAAAGCCTTACAAAACGAACCATTAACGCCTGAGCTCTTAATACAATGTGGTTTAATTTCTCATCCCGATGCTTTGTATTATTTGTCTTTGTATTTTAGGCGATGTGGGCATGCCAGCTTAAATAAATTAAACCCCGAAAAAATATTACCGGTGAGTTACATAAATCAATTAAGCCAAATATTAGTGCCTATTTCAGAGGGAATTGGTTTTACTGTTTTACCTCAAAGTGCCGTTAATGCCTTTGCTTTAAGAGAGGCATTACATGTTCATCAGCCTGTAAAGCCGGTATCTGAAACGCTTTATATTGTGCACAAAAAAGGGCGAGAATTAGCATCGCGCTATCAAACGGTATTAAGCCAATTGAGCATCTGAACATAGTTCATTTACAATGAGCAAAAAAAGAGGCTAACTATGACTGGCTAGCCTCTTTTTTGTTAAGTTACTTTTACTAAGCCACTGCAGCTTCTGTTGTGTCTGATTTCTTTTTCAAGAAAGCATAAGTGAAACCTGTTACTGCTGTACCTGCAGCAATGGCCACTAAATACATAAATACTGGCGTAATAGCATGAGGAATAAACAGAACAAATAGGCCACCATGCGGTGCTAATAGCTCTGCGCCAAATAACATCGATAAACCACCTGTTAATGCACCACCTGCCATACAGCTTGGGATAACACGCATTGGGTCTTTGGCTGCAAAGGGAATTGCACCTTCTGAGATAAAACATAAACCTAATACAAAAGAAGCTTTACCGGCTTCACGTTCGCCTGCTTCAAATTTATTCTTAGTGAGGAATGTGGCTAGTCCCATGCCTAATGCAGGTACCATACCGGCGGCCATAATCGCTGCCATCGGGCCGTAAGTTTGAGAGGCTAATAAACCCACACCAAAGGTATAAGCCGCTTTATTTACCGGACCCCCTAAATCGAAACACATCATACAGCCAAGAATCACACCTAATAACACGGCATTTGTTGAGCCCATTGTATTTAGGAATTCGGTTAACGCAGACATAATGGCAGCGACCGGACCACCAACGATGTACACCATCACTAAACCAGTAAATAAACTAGCAACAAAGGGAATGATTAAAATCGGTTTAAGCGCTTCCATTGACTGTGGAAGTGACACCTTATCGGCAATCCATTTTGCAGAATAACCGGCAATGAAACCCGCAGCGATACCCCCTAAGAAACCTGCGCCAAGTGAACTTGCTAACATACCACCAATTAAACCGGGTGCGAGACCTGGACGATCGGCAATTGAGAACGCAATAAAACCCGCTAACACAGGAATCATCAATGCAAAGGCAGCGCCTCCACCAATATCCATTAATGTAGCTGCTATGGTGCCTTTTTCTTTAAAGGCTTCAATACCAAATACAAATGACAGGGCGATCAATAAACCCCCTGCAATCACAACGGGTAACATATGTGAAACACCGGTCATTAAGTGTTTGTACATGCCTTTTTTCTCATCGCTGTGAGAAGACTGTGTATTACCTGACGCTTGAAAAATCGTGGCATCGACAAAGGCTTTATCGATCTCTTGTTCGGTTTTCTTGAGTGCTAAGCTAGTGCTTGTTTTGTAGAGACGTTTGCCGTTAAAACGCTCTAATGGCACTTCAATATCAGCGGCAATAATCACTAAATCAGCGTCGCTAATATCTTGGTCGGTTAACTGGTTTTTTGCACCCACAGAGCCACGAGTTTCTACTTTAATAATATGACCTTGGCGTTTAGCTTCACCTTCTAACGCTTCTGCAGCCATGAAGGTATGCGCGACACCCGTTGGGCATGCGGTAATAGCCACAATATTTTTAATCACGTTTGATTCTATCGTAAGGGGCGTTGCCGTTGTCACCTGTGAAGAGGTTAATTCTGTTGCTTCATTCACTGCATTTTCTAACCAAGCTTGTGCATTGGGCGTGCAATCAGAAATAGTCCCTTGATAGACTTTTTTACCGATAAAACGTGTCGTATCTACCGTGGTATTGCTGGTAATGATAATCGCATCTGCGTGCTCAATGATCGCTTGCGTTAATTGCTCAACAGGCATGATGCTTGATTGGCATTCAATCGAGGCTTTCCAATTTAATGCCGTTACTGCTTGCTCTAATAAACCGGCTGCAATAATACTGTTTGCGATGCCGCTTGGGCATGCCGTCACTATGGCGATATTTTTCATGTTTTATCCTTAAATTTTAGCAAATGCCTTATTACGCGTTTGCAGGAACATTGAGTGTTACTTGTTGTTGTAATGCTGTTACGTCTTCAATATTTGTTACGCCCACGCCTACTTGCGATACGGCTAAAGCAGAGAGCGCAGTTGCAAAAGATAATATTTGAGTGCGTGACCAATTTGTTTGCATCTGCCCCCAACATAAACCTGCGACTAACGTATCACCTGCACCCACTGTGCTAACGACGTTCATTTTTGGTGGCTGAGAGTAAATCCATTCTGCGTTGTTTTGATTGTTTTGATTGTTTTGATTATTTTTTCCTAGCCACATCACGCCTTTTGAGCCTAATGAGATGACCACATTCTCAATGCCTTTTTCTGACAAATTCTCTGCGACTTGTTGAAATTCTTGTAGGCTTTCTAAAGGACTACCCACTAGTTCAGATAACTCATCATCGTTGGGTTTAATTAACCAAGGATGGCTGTTTACACCTGCTTTAAGTGCTGCTCGGCTACTATCAAAGAATACTTTTTTGCCCATCTGATGCAGTTTTTCAATCCAACTAGCACATAACTCAGGGGAAATTCCTGTCGCTAAGCTACCTGCAAGCACAAAAAACTCATGGGTTTCTGCAAGCGTAAATAAACGTGATTCAAACTGCTCGATAGCCTCTTTTGAAACACTAATACCCGGGAAGTTGATATCACTGACACGGCCATCATCTTCAACTAATTTCACGTTAATACGTGTAGCGCCATCAATACGGATAAATTCATCTTGTGCGCCCATCTCTTTAAAGTGTTGGCAAAACAGCGCTTCATTATCGCGACCAAGAAAACCCGTGACTGTTACGTCTGCGCCTAAATCTGCTAATACTTTGGCAACATTCACGCCTTTACCGGCTGGGTGTAATGAACCTGTCTTGACTAAATTTACTGAGCCCGCTGATAAACTGTCTAAGCTACCGGTTAAATCCAGTGCTGGATTTAAGGTGATGGTGACAACTTGTAGTTTTTTATTCGTATTCATAATTTGTCTCTTAATTGCTTTCTTAATTTTTTTCTTGATTTTTTTATTAAGTGCTCTCTTAATTAGCCTTCACTCAGGCCGGATGCGATCGCTTCGCCAATACCCGCAAGTGCTTCTTTTTCATCAATGCCTATCGCAGTAAATTGCAGTTCATGGCCGTGTTTTACACTTAATGAGATCACTTTCATTAAGTTTTTAGCATCAACTGATTTACCATCACCATTTACATTTAACACAGTAATTTTTGAAGCGTATTTTTTAGCTTCTGCCACTAACATGGCACTTGGGCGGGCATGTAAACCATGTGTATTATTAATTTTAAAGGTGGCGCTATTGGCATTGCTTGTCTCTATTGCTATCTCGTTGGTATTGGTTGAAGTAGATAAAAACAGTTCAAGCAACTGCTCTGTTGTTGCTGATAAAATCGAGTCTTGTTGCTGCGTAAAAACCAACTCAGTGATAGTGGTTAAGAATGATTGATGGGTGTTATTCGCAGAGGCAATCGCAATTAAACCTCGTACCGGTAAATGATTAAACTCAAAGCTATTTACCACGCTCACAATAGACATAGCGGCGCGCTTAACGCCTTTATTCGAGCTTACCAACCACAATCCACTACCTAAATACGTTGGCTCTTTTGTCACTAACTCGCCAATAAATTGCTTGTCTACGTTGCCATTATTTTTTAATAAGCCACCTGCTACTGCGCTCATTTGAATCAGATCGTTGGCTGGAAAATGTAATTGAATTAATGAGGCATCAAAATCAGCTTCAAGCTGCATTTCACCATTTAATAACGCAATGATGTCGGCTTTTGTTGTTGCCTGTTTTAATTTTTCCTCAACGCCATCTTCAGAAAGGGCTTTCGTTAACTGCTTCAAAATACCTAAGTGTTTATCTGATTTTGCTGCAATACCAATCGCGACATAAGCAATGTTGCCATCTCCCCAATTTGCGCCTTCAGGGAAGTGATGAACGGCAACCCCTGTTTTATTCACTAAATGTCGTGTATCGGTTGTGCCGTGCGGAATCGCAATACCATTACCTAGAAATGTTGAATTTTGCTGCTCACGTTGCAACATGCCATCGACATATTTTGGGCTAACAAAACCCATCTCTGTTAATTGAGCTGCCATCGCTTTAATGGCACTGGTTTTATCCTGAGCGCTTTGTTGTAGGGTAATATCATCATTTATTAGTGTAAGCATGGGGTTTAGCCTCTCGCGATAGTTCATTTAGTTCAATTAATTCACAGTGTTTACTGTCTTAAATCTTAAAGCTGAATCGTTTCAGCAAAAATATTAAAAAAATTCAACAAATTCTATTTACTGACTAATCACGCTTTAATGTTGTAATTTAGAGTCGTTATTTAGTACAAATTTCAAACTAATAGAATGTGCTGAATCCTTTCAGCTTTTATACTGAATCGATTCAGCGTATAATTCAAGAGATAAAAGGATCAGATGGAAATTTATATGATCCAGCCCACATAATTAAGGATCTTGAATAATGACATTAGATGAAGTTTCCAAGCTTGCAGGTGTCTCCAAAACCACTGCAAGTTATGTCATTAATGGTAAAGCAAAGAAATATCGCATCAGCGAAAAGACGCAGTTAAGGGTAATGGCAGTCGTGGATGAGCATAATTATCGACCTGATCATGCAGCTGCTGCATTACGCGCGGGTAGTAGTCGATCTTTTGGTTTGATCATTCCAGATCTTGAAAATACCAGTTATGCCAAACTGGCTAAATTATTAGAGTACAACTCGCGTAAAGCGGGTTATCAGATATTAATTGGCTGTTCCGATGATGATCCTGAAACTGAAAAAAATGTCGTAGAGGCGTTAATTAGCCGCCGTATTGATGCTTTATTTGTCGCTAGCGTGTTACCGAATGGCAGTGAATATTATTTAAAGATCCAACAGCAGGGCACACCGATTATTGCTATAGACCGCTCGTTAGATGATGAGCATTTCAGCTGTGTGATTAGTGAAGATTTTGATGCCGCCTATGAACTAACGCAATCTGTGATTAATTCAGCGGTCACCTCGGTAGGTCTCATTGGCGCATTACCAGATTTAAATATTTCACGACAACGTCATTTAGGCTTTCAAGCGCAGGTAAAAGAGCAAGGTTTATTAAGCATTACCGGTTATGGTGAGCATTTCAATAATGAATCTGGTAAGGCTATTTTTGAAAAGTGGATCAAAGAAGATACCGTGCCCGATGCGATTATTACCACCTCTTATACCTTACTCGAAGGTCTTTTAGACGTGTTAATTGAAAAACCAGAGCTGATGAAGAATCTAAAAATAGGTACGTTTGGGGATAATCGTTTATTAGATTTTTTACCGATAAAAATTAACTCGCTACCGCAGCAGTTTGAGCTTATTGCAGATAGTGCATTGGGTTTAGGCTTGAACGCATCTGCCAAGCGTTATCAAGCAGGTATCGAATTAATTCCAAGAAAAATAGTGATTCGTTGATTAATGAGCTGGGTTGGTAAAGGTAAGTGAAGGTGTTTATTTTTCGACGCGTATAAAAAAGGGCATATCGTAATATGCCCTTTAATCTGTTTTATAAGACTCAGCTAGTGACTGACTATCTCATTGTTACAAATTCTTCTGAACCCGTTGGATGAATGGCGATAGACGAATCAAAATCAGCTTTTGTTGCGCCCATTTTCATTGCCACTGAGAAACCTTGAATCATTTCATCAACAGCAAAACCAATACCGTGTAATCCCACAACCACTTCGTTTTCACCGGCACAAACTAACTTCATTTTGCAAGGTTGACGATGTTTTGTCACGGCTGTGTACATTGCCGTAAAGCCTGATTGATAAACCTTCACACTTTTCTCGCCGTACTGTTCAATCGCTTGTCGCTCAGTTAAACCAATTGTACCGATTGGTGGGTGGCTGAAGACGACTGTTGGGATTAAATCGTAATCCATTTTAGCATCGGGCTTGTTATTGAATAAACGCTCAGCAAGTTGACGACCCGCTTTAATGGCTACAGGTGTTAGCTCTACGCCACCTTCCATAATATCACCCACACAATAGATGCCTGGGATATTCGTTTCTTGATAAGCGTCTACTTTGATGTAACCACGATCGTTGGTTGCAACGCCCGTTGCTTGTAAATTAATAACATCTGTAGCAGGGTGGCGACCAATGGCCCAAATAAGTGTATCGACGTTAAATGACTCACCATTTTCAAGGTGTAGTGTCAGGCTACCATCAGATTCTTTAATCACTTCTTTTGGTGTGCTGTTTGTATGTAGCGTAGGGCCTTCAGCTGCCATTACTTCTACTAAGGTATCAACGATCAGTGGATCAAAGCTACGTAGTGGCGATTCTTTACGTACAAAAATATGTGTTTCAGTGCCTAGCGCGCTTAATACACCGGCGATTTCTACTGCGATATAACCTGCGCCTACAACTGCAACACGTTTAGGTTGCTCAACAATATCGAAGAAACCGTTTGAGTCGATACCGAATTCTGCACCGGGAACATTAGGGATCGTTGGACGACCACCCGTTGCGATAGTGATGTGTTTTGCACTGTATTGTTTACCGTTTACTTCAACTGTGTTTTTATCAACAAAGGTCGCAAAACCTTTAATCACTTCAACGTTATTATTACCTAAAACACGATCGTATGATTCGTGAATACGGCCAATATAAGCTTGACGGTTTTCAACCATTTTTGCCCAGTTAAAACTTTTTACATCTAAGTCAAAACCGTAATCTTCTGCGTATAAGTTAATCGCTTCAGCAACTTGTGCGCCATGCCACATTACTTTTTTAGGCACACAACCCACATTTACACAGGTACCACCAAGGTCTTTTGCTTCAATGATAGCTGCTTTTGCGCCATACATTGATGCACGATTAGCAGATGCAATACCACCACTACCACCGCCAATACAGATGTAATCGAAATCAAATTGTTGCTCAGTCATGAGTTACCTCGGTTATTTTTAATTGCGTGATCTTATTATTTAAATCGAAGAAAAAATAAGATGCGTTGATGGGATTGTATGACGTAATTTCAGTGACTGCACTCTATTTGAGTGATGCTTTCTATTTTTCAGGCAAGTTTTAGCCTGAGTTGTGTGTTTTGATGTGAGGTACTGGCACTTTAGTATTGCGAGGCTGTGTTAGTGACTTTTGTCGAAGAGGCAGAGCTGAAGCCTTATTCTGCGTATTTTAAAATACTTTTTGAAAGTAAGGCTTCAGACTGTTTTATATTTTTACTGCTACGCCGTTAATAACAGCGCTTGTATTACAACGTTTTTACGCGCTGACCTGTTGATATGCCCAGGTTAACCAAGGTATTAATGCTTCAAGGTTACTTTGTTCAACGGTACTGCCACACCAAATACGTAAACCACTAGGCGCATCTTTGTAAGCGCCAATGTCAAAGGCAACTTGGTTATCCGCAAGCACTTGAATAAATTGTTTAATTTGTTCATCAGTTAAATCAAGCGATAAACAAACACTGGTATTAGAGCGTGTTGCTTCATCACTTGCTAAGAAGTTAATCCATTCATTTTTTGCTACAAATTTACTTAATACAGTTAAGTTATCCTGTGATTTTTGAATGCTTTGTTCAACACCGCCAATTGATTTAACCCAATCTAATGCGTCTTGATAATCAGCAACACAAAGCATAGAAGGAGTATTAATTGTTGCGCCTTTAAAGATACCTTCAATTAACTTACCACCCGCAGTTAAGCGGAATATTTTAGGCATTGGCCAGCTTGGTGTATAACTTTCTAAACGCTTAACAGCACGGGGGCTTAAAATGATAATACCGTGTGCGCCTTCGCCACCTAATACTTTCTGCCAGCTAAACGTCGTGACGTCTAATTTTTCCCATGGCATTTCCATTGCGAAAACAGCTGAAGTCGCATCACAAATGGTTAAACCTTCACGGTCATCTGCAATAAAATCGCCATTTTTAACTTTAACGCCAGAGGTTGTGCCGTTCCACGTGAAGATACAATCATTCGCTGGGTTCACTTTGCTTAAATCAGGAAGCTGTCCGTAATCTGCAGTAATCTGATTAACGTTATCAAGTTTTAACTGCTTAGTGATATCTGCATACCAACCTTGACCAAATGATTCCCAGTAACAAACATCAACCGCACGCGGGCCTAACATCGACCACATGATCATTTCCATCGCACCGGTATCTGACGCTGGCACAATACCTACGCGGTAACCTTCTGGTAATTGTAAAAGCTCAGCCGTATCGGAGATGACTTTTTGCAATGCGTCTTTACCGATATTAGAACGGTGTGAGCGGCCTAATGCAGAAAGATCTAACTGATTAATATCGTAGCCAGGGCGCTTTGCGCAGGGGCCAGATGAAAAATTTGGATTTGCGGGTTTGATGATCGGCTGTGGGAAACTCATTGATTAAACGTCCTTTATAAACAAGTGTTAGAAATAGCAAACTACACCAGTGTGTGACGGCAAGCAATGGAAACTAGGTGCATTCGTTTCTTTCACTTAAATATTGAAGTGAATAATCATGCGCAAGTTGGCATTTTTAGCGGTTATTTAACGTTATTGTTGGAATTGTAGGCAGTCGAAGAGGGTTTCATTAAAAGGAGCTTTACATTATTTTTGGCTTAGGTATTATTCGCTTTGTCAGCAGGGGTGTAGTTCCAACGGCAGAACGACGGATTCCAAATCCGTATGTTGGGAGTTCGAATCTCTCCACCCCTGCCAAATTATGCAGTAATAGTGAATAACTATTCTCTGCGCATGAAAAAGCCACTCATTGAGTGGCTTTTTTTGTTTCTAGGGTATGAGCTGATTACTTTTGTGGTGTGTTTTCTTTTTCCCACTCAATCTTATCAATGCGCTTTTCATGCGCGAGCAATGTACCTTGAATACCCCGATTAATTTTTACTAACTGCCAACCTATCCAAGCCACTCCTATTGCGATTGGGGATATTCCAAGGTTTGCAAGCAATGCTACTGCAGGAAAATCCATTTAAGCCACCCTATATTTTTTACTTAACCAGTGCTCAACGGCAACACGCAACATTCTACGGAAGCCGAACGTATCAATGTAAACCATTGCAAGGCAGTACCAGTAATGCTCTGGCACGCTCTTTAGTGCGGTAAATCCAAGGTCAACATATTTAGCATAATCAGGAATGAAACTAAGTATGAGCGGGGCGGTTGTGATTAATAACAAATACTCATCTTTCCAACCACGATCACTTAAGTTAATTTCGTCTAGCTTCCCTGCACTCGCATCACCCTGTGCAACGCGTTTTCGTTTAGCTGTTGAAATTGAGGCTTTTAACTCACCCGCTTGCTTAATTTCATCTGCTTTATTTTTACGAACCGCTTTAAATGCACTAAACCCGCCTGTTATGAAAGCACCTAGTAATGTAATCATGCTAACTCCACATGTGGACCATCTTTGAAGCTATTCCAATCACCGCCCCAAACAATAGGGATGTTTAATTCACGGCTTGCTTGTTTAAATGCTTCGCTAATTTCACGGTAGTAATGCATATCCCAAGTAGGTTTTCCGCTTTCATCGTAGGCCATAAAATCAATGGCTTTTGCATGTTGATGTTTACTTTTGCGGTTTACTCCATCCAATTGAGAATGACCCTTTAAATATAAATCATGTTGCTCTGCTTCTGTTCGGTGGCCAGACGTAATAGCAAAATCAAATGCTGATAACTCAAGCGCCCGACGAGTAACCTTTTTTAAATCATTTTCCACCCCAAGCATTTTTGTATTACTGCGAGAGGATAAGGCAAACCCGCTTACAGCTTTATCTATTTGTTTTTTATTCATGGTATAAATCCCTATAACTCCAATCGTTAAAAGTAATGGCGTTAACAATTTCATTGCTAAAAGTCGGCTTGATGACTAAGAATAACAATGTATTTTCCATCTGCCTTTTGTAGATTTACCTGCAATTCAACTGCATTTTTTGGCGCAATAATTTGCAAGTGATACGTAGATGAAAATTGCGGTACTTTGTTAAAGATAATTTTAGGGTAATGACATGTTGAAGCGCCCTCAGCATTCAACAGGTCTATATGAATCGTATCAGTTGGTGAATTAACCCATGTAGGGTCTTCCTTGTCCTTATCGAAGTTACTCGAAGGCATGCGTTCCAGTGCTAGCGTAATAAAGTTAACATTTTCATTTAAAAAAAATGAAACGGTATCAGTGCCGTTATGAGAATCAATTCTTTGATCGTTATAATTTAAGAGTTTTAAATCTATTAAGTTACCCGTTATTTCTGTCGGCAATGATTTTAAGTGTTCTTCAATTTCGTTTATTTTATTAAGGTCTGAGCCTGTACCAAGTTGAAACATAATTAGTTAACCTCGCTTAAGTAGCAGTTATCAGTAATTACCACTGCAAATAAATTTACCTCTGCAGTGGTTGATAGTTCAATTTTTTCCCCTGCAAAAAGGGGCAATCCGTTATCAGCCGTTTCACCAATCCAAATAGCACCAGTGTTTAATGGCGACGCTTTAATGATTAGCGTCTTACGGTTTAGGTTTTCAGCAACAACGTGGTTATTACTGGCAAAGTCAGCTTTAACCAGGGGCGTGTAAATTGCAGATTTAACAGCATCTACTTTTTGTACCGTAGGTAAGTTATTAATGCTTACATCCCATAAACCTGCTTGCTGTGCTAGCCATTGCCCGCTCTGGCTAACTGACTGAATAGCAGGGAGGTTGTTCACGCTTACATCAAGTAAACCACTTTGTTTGACTGACTGTATAAGCGGGAGGTTGTTCACGCTTACATCAAGTAAACCACTTTGTTTGACTGACTGTATAAGCGGGAAATTATCAACTAAAAAGCTTTGTCCTGCTGAAAATTGCACGCTTGGCATTGCCGTAATAACTGCATTTGTACTACCCCCATCATTAGCAGGGTAAAATTTTCCATGGCCTGTTTTAATCACAACATGATTAGCTGAGTCGTGCATATTGCGGATTGTTATCGCTTTAAAGTCCTCACCTTGTGGCACTTGAACTTGGTCCCAACGATTCAGTGAGTAATTTCGGCCTGAGTCGGTTGTTATTTCAATTAATCCATCAGCAGAATCAACAAAAATAAAACTCCCCTCTGCTGATAACATCGGCTCTGCACCTACCTGTAAAGTTTGATTAATAATCATCGTGTTTTCATTCCCCACATAATAAAGCCAATCATCACAATCCCACCCACCACAGCAATGGCAATTACTTTTGTTTGTTGTTTGCTCATTTCAGTGGCGCCACCTGTTTGCGCTGATTTAGCAAGCTCAGTAATGGCATTTAATTGCTCATCATTAGATCGCATTTGGCTTGAGCTAATGCCTGCAATCACTTGTGTATTATCAAAGTTAGATTGCGCTAATTTATCAACTACATCAGCGCTTAATTCCTGCATACCATCCAAAGAATCAAGCGCCACCGATTCAGCAAAATCAAAGCTTGCTTCGGTTGTTTCTGCTGAAATGCTAGCTAAATTAACAGCGGTACTCATTGCGTTTTGGCCTAAACTATCCGCTGTATCGAAAGCATTAGCCCCCAATTTTCCTGCAGTTTGCGCAATCTCTTCGGCTGCATCCATAGCGCCGTGGTCGGTGGTGGTAGAGTGAATGGTATTACCCTCTCCCAATACTTGAATCCCGCTGTTTTCTTCCTGCTGAATAGCGCGATTATCATAATTAGTATTGTCAGTTTGTGCGCTTTTATTTGAGGAGCTACCACCCATAATTCACCCCGTTTTTTGCATAAGCAGTGCCACGCATAGGGGAGGAGTTAGAAAATTCAGCTTGAGGTAAAAAAAGGTTTCGCTCTGATTTACTTGCTGATTTTTTTAATTTATTTTTTTGTTTTTTATTCATTGTATAAATCCATCCTATAAACAAACTCTGTTTTATTAAATAGGGATTCGCGCACCTCGATTAATTTAAAAGGATAAGCGCGCAATGCTCGGCCTATGGCCTTGGGAACTTGGGTGTGTACTCGCAACGTTGAAGCGCCAACCCGTTTTGCATAACTGTAAATTTCTGGCGTGTACTTGCGTAAACTTTTACCAGCCACAGCAACTAAAACAAATTCGCTACCCTCTAACCTTGTTACTGCCAATAACTCCCCGTCGTTAAAACTCCAAAGCTTAGAAACACCCGTTAATACTTCGCGTTTAATTGTGCCTTTGGCGTTATTTAAAGCCGGGGATAACTGCTTTTTGGTCGCTTTATTCCACACGTTTAGTTGTTTCATTATTTCTTAAGTAGAAATAATGCAATTACAACAACAATACCGATGGCAACAACAGGTGAAACCGCTAAGCCCGAAGCTTTAGGGCCACCAAAGTTAACTCCACCGTAGGCTTTACCACCAAAAGAAGTGTCACCGCTTGTTGCGGTTGCCGCGCCCCCCGTTAAACCACCGCCCCCCGTTAAACTAGTCATTGCTCCAAGCATAATTATTTACCACCTTGAGACTTATAAACCAAGTAACCACCACCAATAAATGCACCGATAAGAAGCACTTTATTTGTGTTACTGCCTGCCCACCAACCTGCACCGCCTGAAATGGCGGCAACAATTGGAATGATTAAAAGTGGCATAAACTTCCCCTTTATCGTCTAATTACTACTAAAACAAGAAGCAGAGCCACTACACCGCCTGCAATCATTAACATGTTGTTATTTAATAGTGGCGTTGTAGTAACGGTTTGCACTGGCGCACCGTTATTATTAACCGCAACAGGTTTTTGATATTGCTGATAAGCCGATGGCGTAGCAACAGCCAAAGGCGGTCTAGCTACAGCTAGCGGTTCCTTTTTCGCTTTGGGCTCATCAATATATTTATCAACGGCGGCAAGCTTGCCAACGTCCAGTATCGTTTCCCCCAAATCTTCTAAAAAATCAAACATGAATCACCTACTATTACTGAGGGAGTGCTTTCACTTGTTCAATTTGGTCAACAAGCAAACGAATATTTCCCGCATTGGTTTTAGTAATGCGAAAATCTAAAGACTTACGCGCAAACGTTGGAAAACGCCCATCTTCTGCAAAGCCATACTGTAAGAAATCAAGCACATAAGCATTGGTTAGGGGGGAGCGGCCATTACTGATTAAATCAAAAGAGTTATCAGCACTTGTTGACTCAAATTCAACCAAGTCATCTCGTTTAATTTCAACCTTTGTAATATCTGGCGCTTGAAAAATTAAACGGCGTAACGTTCTGCGTGGGTCGCGGTCTTGCCAATCAAACGGAGTTTCACCGCTTTGGTTAGCTGTCCAATCAAGTGTAAATAGGCGCGGTAAAAAAAAGCGTTCAGGTTGCGCTTGCGTTGTTTGTGCACGAAGTTTTATTTCGGGTACGATTTCACTATCAGATGCACTTGCAGAGGTTTTAAGCTCAACATAAATCATAATATGGTCATTTTCTAACGTAACTAATTCACCTGCTCGGACGCCTTGGCGGGTGCGCATTTGAGGGTTAGAGAATGGAATCACTAAACGGCCTGCTTCAACGTAAAGCTTGCGCTGTTTTGCTAGTTCGTTTAATTCAACGCCTGTAAGCGAAACAAACTCTTTGCCACCTAATGTCATAGATACTTTTAAAATATCAGTCACATTAAGGTTATGTTTGATTTCAATGTTTTGATAAGTGGGGCCACAAACTAAGCGTAAATTCGCTTTTTGACCGTAACCTACGGCATTCATTGGGTTTAATTCGTGTGGCTTTGGTGCATATCGACCACGATTAAATGCTAAAAGTTGAGACATTTTGTCTTCCTTAATTTTTAAAAAGTTAAATGAGATGCAAGGCTTTAATTAACCGATTACATCTTCAACAGCGCCAACATTATTTGAAGCCCAAACAACCAGACCCGCAACGACAAGCGCAATGCCTGCAGTAATCACGTGAGATTTTTTCATAATTTATTTGCCTTAATTAGCTTAAAAAAAAAGCCACTCAGATGAGTAGCTTTATTGAGTGGCCTTAGTAAGCGCTATTTATTCCCTTTGATTCCTAATACTATTTTTCGTTATTGCGTTTAAATAACGCGTAAGTGAGGCGTAGGTCACAAATTACCACTTTATAACGCCCGTTTTAAACTGCTTTCCATCCTGCAAAATGTAATCAAGTGGCTCTAATTGCTCTATCTCTTTAGAGGGGATACCTGTCATTTTTTCTAAATAAACTGCACTTGCCTTTGTTTTTTGCATCATCACACAAGCCCGTTGGCAATTATCAACAATGGTTTTTGATACTTCCTGACCACGTTGAAACAGGTTGATAGTATGGACATTAAACTTACGACCTAAACGTAAAAGCTTGCCGTGATAACCAGTGGCCTTACCTGCATTTAAACTATGCTCTGCAACTTCTTCACAGATCACTTTAAATGGTTTTTTATGCTTACCATTGCCAAGCGCCCAAATGACACCACAAAAAGCGTCAAAATCTTTTACCGTGGTTTCATGCTTGGGTTGATAAGCAATCTTAAAGCCCTGCTTTGTTTTTCGCCCTGCAATTAATGCACTAGCAAAGGCTTTTAAGTTTGAATAGCCACGCACTACACCGCCTGCGACCTTGCCCTGATAATCTCCAACTGGGTCAAAAAATGCAACGTGGTCACTCGCTTTGATAAATAGCTTTTTAACCGCTGAGGTTTTACCGCAACCACTCATACCAACTGCAAAAATGTGCCCGTTTTTAAGTTCGTTATTGGGGTTAACTGGTTGCATCTGTCTCCGCCTCTTTTTTAGGTTTACTGGCCACCTTTTCTGCATCCACTTTTTTGAGGGCTTTAACTTGAGTTAAAGAAGTAAAACACAGCGTTCCCAATGCAAAGGTAAACATGATTTCTTCTTTATATTGTAAAAACCACGGTGGAAGTTCACCGCCATATTTAACAAAGAGAGGTGCAAAACTCTTACTCACATTTTCTTTTTGTGCCTTTTCAAGCTCAAAGCTTTTGTGACCAAATTGCTTAACTAACCCCTCACCCGCACCAAGCAAAGCGACCGCTGTCATTTCGCCTTGTGCCAATAATAAAGATTCATCAATTGCGGGCGTTGCTTCAGTACTTTCCCCATCATCCAACGTATTTAAAAAATCAGTTTCTTCAATTGTGTTTTGAATGATCTCTTCTTCAATGATTAGGTTTGATTCCATTTCGTTATTCTCAATATTTTCCATTACGCTACCGCCTTAATAAATTTAATTAGACCACCAAAACAGAGGCCAACTACAACACCCACGCCAACACTAGCGGGGGTACTCATTCCACCTGTTTTAATAACAGGCTTTTCTACTTGTTTTTGTGAATATTTAACCGGTTCCTTATTGGATTTAATATTCACAATATTGCATTCATCTAACGGTTTATTTTGAAGTGAAATTTCAGCTTCAATTTCTTCCAATGGTTTAAATGTTTTTAATTCAGCTTGCGCCATTGCACCTGTTCTTGTGTCTGGACCGCATGAACAACGGGCATGAACATATTTAATGCGCTTTCCTGTGCCTTGCTTGACTGATTTTGGCTCTTTGCAGGTATTGCATTTGATGTAACCCAATATTTCATTTTTATTTTCCACTTAACATTCCCCTTGATTGGCTTTGTATTGCATTAATTCACGTTTAAAAAATGCATTACATTGTTGAAAATCTTCAAGCGCTTTGATCACTTCAACGGGTGCGCCATTACTAACCATTCCCATTAATGCAGTAAATTTGCTCTCTTTTAACGTCTCAGAAAATTTGATTAATATTTTTTCTGATTTTTCGGAGAGTAAAACGACTTTTTTAAATTGGTCACTCTCTATATTTTGATTTTTCACTACCCACGACCCCTTTTTGTTTGTTTTTTTGCTTCGGATTTAATTTCGATTTATCTGAGTGCGTACAGTTATTGACAGAACTCCAAGGGGAAAACTGACGTTTTCTAACTGCATTGCTCTCCTGTGTTTTTGTGGCTCTGACTATCTCCCATGAACCCTCTCTAGTGACTTTTTCAAGACCTAAAGACTCAACACCCTGTGTTTTATTAACAAGCTCTCCGTAGCTGTTTTCGACTTGCTTATAAGTCAGTGAAACAGGCATTAATGAGCGAGGGCAAAAAATACCGCCCATTGATAAGAGGTACATTGACCAGTTGCCAATGTCCGCGCTATAACGGGCTAATTCGAGCGGGTGCTTTTCGTTTTTAAGATCTATAAATGATTTGATTTGTGCGGGACTTTCTTCGTTTTCAGTTTCGGTTTTAATATTGGTGCTTGGTAGTCTGCGCAATTCACGCCATACGCCCACAGGTGCACCGCCTATTTGTTGAAATTGGCGAATACCCCACAATGAAGCCCATGCACAAGCAGATAACGCTTCACCTTTGGCACTGTCATCTAATTTGTAACCATCTATATTTTTAGCAATGTATTTAGCAATGTAACCCGTAGCGGTACCACGTTTTTTATCAATGCGTTTATAGTCAAAGCGAGGGGTAATATCTTCGCCTAACTCCTCTCTATCTTCGGCTAAAAAGTATTCCTGCAGGACGTCTAAAATTTCCCCTTCATGTTCGGGTGCAAAAAAGAAAAGAGCATGCCAATGTGGTGTTCCATCATGGTGAGGCTCAGCAACACGAAACCCCATTAAAGGGATCTCTAATCTGTTTAATTTTGCTCTGGCTTTTTGCCATGTAGCACAAAGGTAGTTTTGTGTTTGTGATGGGTTATAGCCTTGGTAGTGTTTGTTATTTACCGATGACCATTTGTCTTTTCGTTCAACCGCTGTAAAAGCGTGATATTTAGAGGGAGCGGTAATCGTAAAGAAACCACCCATTAATTTATGTTCATCTGCGGTATCTTCAAAACCGCGCATCCTAACCATTAATTCAGTACGTCTAAGCTCTTTGTTTGCAATGCTTCCATCAACTACGCCACGCATGGGAATTTCTTCCCCTGTTTCGGTATTACGAGCAACCATTTTTTCAATATAGAGATCACCTGCTTTTTTACGTGAAACAAATTCCTTACGGCCTGTTTCACTCACATATTTTGAAACGCCCAAACGCGTTTTACCGCTAATTATTCGACAGTGTTCGCAAAATTGCATGTAAGCACGTTCTATTTTAGCCTCCCACCATTTATCAGTGCGTAAACGCTCAATACGACCCATAGCCAATAATTCATTCTTTCTCAGCTTGTACTCACCCTTGCTTTCGTTTTCTTCTTGAATTAATCGTGCGGTGGGTGGGGTAGGTGTGAAGTGCCAAAAGTTGGCATATTCAAGCATCTTTTTTTCAGTGGGGAACAGGCCAATATTTATTGGTGAAGTGCAATCTATTAAAATCGCCTGACATGCATCAGCACACAATTTAGCTTGTGCCTTACGTAGTTTGATTGTTTTTAATTTATTGAGTGATACAGGGAAAAATTGCAAAGCACTTGAAAGCTTTGCGATTTCACCACGTAACCATTGAAGGGCAGAATATCGCCCATTATAAGCATTACTATTCCACTTTTTTACATAGCGCAAATAGACATCATTAGCGCATTCAACAGGCAATAGTTTATTGATTAACTTGGTTGCCTGTTGTTTTTCATCCGCCCATTTAAGCAAAAGGATTTCACGGCCTTTATCTGAAAAGCGCGAATTCATAGAGGTTAATAATTTAGGTTGAGTATTAAAAATATTACGGCTAATCATTACTTGAACTCATAGCGCGATAAATTAGAAAAGGGCGCAGTTAATCGGCTTAAACCCTGTATTTTCTTCAATATTCTAATGCGCTCTAAATCGTTTAATTCGCATAGCTTCTTTTTAGCCGTTTCAATAACATCTGTTTTCTTGCCGACCTTAGCCACAACACAGAAAAATGAACGCTCTTCATGGGTTAAGCTATCCCACAAAATGGCACCACGGCTTGATTGATTTAGTTGTTCGTAAATTGAATTAATGTGAGTTTGACTATTCATTACGCCACATCTTCAAAATCAAAGCGTTCAATTCTCAATTCCAAAATTTCTGAATAGCCCATCATGAGGTTAAATTGTTTTGTTAGCCTCGATATTTCGCTCAATAAAACGCGTTCTCTTAAATCATCGGATAAAAGAAAACCCTTTAGATCACTTATTTTTTTATCTAACTCTTTTTTTTCTTCAACTACTCTTTTTTGATAGTTCTTCATTATTCACTCTCCAACGTGTGTGTTTCTAGTTTGAATTGACCAGAGTCAACCAACTTATAAACTTCAACTAAATCAATCAGTACCGTTTGGCGTTCAGATTGACGGGGGATAATTGGCATTTCACCTTCGCTTACCATGCGTTTAACACGAGAAACAGACATACCCGTTAAAAAACAAAAGCGATTCAATGCCATAAAGGGCGCAGGGGCGGTGATATGTATTACAGTTTTCTCAATACTCATGATTAAAGTACTCCTCAAGTGGTAAACTAAAAGTTCGTATATGTGCGTATTAGTGCGCAATCGCAACTGCTGACCCGTACGTCCCAGTATACTAGGCCAAACGAAAGAGGTAATCAACATGAATTTAGGAAAAAAAATAAAATCAATACGAATTTGTGAGCGCTTAAATCAAGTCGATTTCAGTCAACTCATTGATTTACCTATAGGAACACTACAAGGTTATGAGCAAGAGAAAAGGCACCCTACCAGTGAGGGATTGCTAAAAATTACAACGCATGAACAGTTAAAAAAGTACACGTTATGGTTAATGACGGGTGATACAGCTCTTGAGTCAGGTCAGGTTTGCCCTGATTTTTCTATTTTATTAAGTTGCGGTCTTATCGAAGACGAGACGGAAAAGCGAGCATAAGCAACTGCATGAAGATGTTTTACCGATGGGGTGCAATATGTTGATTCAAAAAGGTAATAAATGGATAACCGATGCGGATGCAAGTCGTGAATTCAACTTGCGAATTGATGCGCTCGGATATCAAAAACGTCTTAAAAATAGAACAGAAAATCACATTCGTGAAGAGATGCAACGTGATAATAGAACGTTGAGCAAATTGATTAATATCTGGTATAGGCTTCATGGCAATGTTTTAAAAGACGGTTATCCCAGATGTAAAAAGCTTCTTTGGGTAGCGAATGAATTAGATAACCCTATAGGAGCGTTGTTCTCCAGTGAAGTGTTTGCACGATACCGTGAAAAGCGAGTAAGTGAAGTTTCAACGACGACGATTAATCGAGAGCATGCTTATTTACGTGCTGTTTTTAACGAGTTGAAACGCTTAGGTGTGATCACTTATGAAAACCCATTAACCAACATTCGCCAGTTCAAAGAGACTGAAAAAGGTTTACGTTTTTTAACCTTTGACGAAATAAGCACGTTATTAAAAATGTGTGAACGTTCAAGTAATAAATCATTATCACCAGTCGTTAAAATTTGTTTGGCAACGGGGGCAAGGTGGAGTGAAGCGGAGGGGTTAAAAGCATCTCAAGTTATCAATAACAAGATCACTTATTTAGACACTAAGAGCGGTAAAAATAGAACGGTACCCATTTCTAATTCGTTATTTAATGAACTAGACGAGCTTGGCAAGTCTGGTGACCAACGATTATTTATAGGCTGTATTAATGCGTATCGTGTTGCGATAAAAGCGGCGTTTATCCAATTACCCAAAGGGCAACTTTCCCACGTTCTACGACATTCATTTGCTAGCCACTTTATTATGAAGGGGGGAAATATCGTTGTACTCAAAGATATTTTAGGGCACAGCACAATAGAAACAACCATGCGCTACGCCCATTTAGCACCGGAACATTTAGCCGATGCTGTTAAATTAAATCCATTAGAGAATAATTAAAACTATCTCTTTTAACCGTTTGGCAGTGAAAAGGGCATCAAATCAAATAACGTTTTTTACCCTCGGAAAACGCTCAATTTGAAACAAAATATTAACAAGCTTAATTAATGCCGGCACTAACAATGAACCACTCGTTTTAAGCGGTTCGTTCAAATGTTTTTACTAACCTGTTATTTTCATATGCCAAAACGGGTGTTTAACATAATAGTGATTTTACGCATATTTATTTATATTCACCTGTTCAGTAAATTACTTAAAACGTAATTGAAGGCAAATGTCCATAAAATCATTATTATGTTCTGTATAATGAAGTGCATAATTATATGATTTTTTACTTCCCTGTCCTGTAGAAGAAGGAGTTTCAAATCGAAGATTGTAATAAAGATAATCTTGAAGAGCATTCCAATTATAAAGGTGATAACAAACTACGTCACCAGTTTCTTTCACTACAATATAGCCTCCAGATGCATCATATTCGCCAGACCATGGTCTTTTAGGTTGCATGCCTAGAGCCGCATCTACAATAAGACGTTTAATTTTATATTTGTAAAAGTCGAGTAATCTGGTGGAATCTTTAGTAGTAAAATTACAAGGATTCTTTACAGCAACTATATCAACTATTTCAGAGAGGCTAGTTATTTTTGAACTCATAAATACAAGTAAGCATTCGGATAATATAACATCTAAAGAAGAGTCAATAATGAGAATATTCTCTTGAAAATTATTACTTTTAATTCTATTAAATGATAAAAAATAACCTGCTTCTAGCAATAATTTCACTCGACCTTTAGGGCCTGTATCAATAGGTAAATCATCCCTATCATATTGATGCGGTTCTAATAAATTACTTATCTCATAAGTATCGTTAATCTTATAAGGCTTTGTTATCTTATATTGAAATAAAGTCTGTCCTGATGCATTTATTAAAGTTGCAGGTGAGCTATGCTTTGATTTTATACTAAAACCAACTTCATTTTCAAAACCAGTCATAACATCATGAATAACGATATGTATATCAGCTTTTTTTGAAGATGATTGTTTCGTTACTGGGTTCTTTAGCTTATCTAAAATAGAAGATATTTCAGGTACTAAAAAAGCGCGTCCTTTCCTAGAAGATATTATTTTAAAAAAACGATCTGCCTCATCTTTAAAATCAATCATTTTGATGTAATCCGTACAACCATCGGACTCCACTTTTATTTCTTTATTTCTAGTATCGACATGATAAATAACAGGAATTGGATTTTGTTTTATACTATCAGAACGTTGCATTTCAATTGAAATAACCGGAAAATAATTATCATTGAGTTTATTTAATGAGCCATCGGCAGCGTATAAACGTCCTTCTGAAAGTACGTTTAGTAAAACATAAAATTCAGCCCATTCACCTGCATTTCTTTTTGAGTGTATTTCTGACAAAATTAAACCTTATTAATTTAAAAATATGGAGTTATGTGTTTTTAAATAATTTATTATTTTTGCAGCGGTTGCTTCGACTGCATTTACAGCTACGCTATTACCTAGCTGTTTCATAGCCTGGGTTGTAGATACTGGAAATGAAAAGTCATCAGGAAATCCCATCATTTTTATCCCTTCGACTGGGGATAATACTTTGACCTCACCATCAACTAAATAAGTATCCCAATTACGGCGGTCATGTAAACCAGACCGACGACCACCAACGCGAAGTGTATAGCCTATTTTTTTAGGGCATTCCCCACCCCAAATATCAGACATATTTGTGGTTAATGGAACCGCTTCAGGAAATTCAAATATAGGCATGTTGGATATATCTTTACGAAATCCTACAATATATACACGAGGACGATGTTGAGGTAGTCCATGGTCAGAGGCTTTGACAACTTTATATTGAAAGCTATAACCAAGTTGATTCTCTAAATAATCTTGAATAATTTTAAATGTTTTTCCATCATCATGTTTTAGTATGTGACGAACATTCTCTAAGAAAAATGCCTTTGGCCTTTTACTTTCAATTATTGAGCAAATGTTAAAAAACATATTGCCCCGATCATCTTTATCTTCATTAAACCCCTTTTTATAGCCTGCTTGACTAAATGGCTGGCAAGGGAAACCGGCACAAAGGATGTCGAAATTAGGGATTTGTTCTTTGGGTGAAATTATTTTTAATATATCGTCATTGAACATGCCAGAATCGAATAGATTAGGAGAGTATTTATATAAGTTTTCTTTGTAAGTAATTCGAGCATTTTTATCTATTTCTGATGCAAAAACGCACTCTGCATTAAGCTTGTGAAAAGCTATATGGAAACCGCCAATACCAGCGAATAGGTCAATAAATTTCATAATGTGTTCCGTAGTAATTTGAGGGAACTTATAACATGTAAGTGACCCTTTAATACAGGATTAAATAGAAATAAATAGATTCAATTCAGTGTTAAATAAAAAGTCTGTATTTGTATTATTCATTTACCATAATACCCGTTATACGAATAATTATGCAATTCACTTTTGCATAACCAAGCACGCTAATTAGCGTGTTTTTTTTGCCTTTTGAATCGTATATGTCCGTATTAGGTCGTATTGAGTCGTAAATTCACTTTTAATGATTTCAATCTTTTGATTTAAAAGAAAAACAACTGGATTCCAAATCCGTATGTTGGGAGTTCGAATCTCTCCACCCCTGCCACATTCAGATGAAACCCTAACGAGAAATCGTTGGGGTTTTTTCGTTTCTGATGCCCTATAAATTATCCCTATCTATATTTTCATAGACGTACAACGAAACCGACTCTTCACTACGCCTTATTCTGTTCTAATTGAAGTGCTCACAAACATATATTTCGCGTATATCTCTTTTGTATAATGCGCTTTAAAAACTACAATTTACATATCGACTGTATTCACCACTCAAAAAGAACCAGTTAAAGGGGCCTTTAAACTTTATCTGGGGTCGATTATAAAAATCACTGTGGTGATTATTAACGCCATATCATCATATCATCATGACATTTCGATTCACGGTTCTGCTGTAACGTTCACAACACCATGAAAGAATTGGTTTGTGGCTACCGTGTTTTATTTTTTTCGTGGCAGGGTTTTATCGTATGAAAAAGATTGTTTTTTTTATTCTCATGTATTTTATTTCAAATTCTGTTGTGTTTTCTGCGCAGAACGTGACGATTGCCACTTATGATGTTCTTCCTCCATTTGCATTCAAAGATACACATGGAAAATTGACCGGCACTTATATTGAGATAGTAAAAAGCGCCGTGTCGAAGATGCCGGATTATACCGTCACTTTCAAAGTGTTGCCTTGGACCAGGGCAAAGAGGGAAATAGAATCAGGCATGATGTTCGCAATTCTCCCGCCTTATTTTCACGCCCATGATTGGCTGACAGAGACGGAACCCAAACGCCCGTATATCTGGCCTTATTCGCTACCACTGCTTATGCAACGTGATGTAGTGGTCTGCAATGAAAAAGTGCTGGCGACGGCATCCCGAATAAAATATCCGGATGATTATAAGGGCCTGACATTTGCCATGTGGCGGGGTGATGGAAGGGCGGGTGAAAAATTCACTCGATTGGTGGCGGAGAAAAAAATTAACGTATTTCTGCTCAGTGATATGGAAACCATTATCCCTTTTCTATTGGATGAAAGAGCGGATTGTACTGTGACTTCCAGAATTCCCTTTGCATGGTATGTGAAAAAAATTAAAGAATCTGGAAAGTATCAGAAACATTACAAGAAAGGAGTCGTTTTGAAAGAAGTCGCCGTCATTTCCAGTAACGAAGGGTATTTAGGATATACAGATATTAATGCCGAGAAAAATTTTCCCTATAAAAAAGATTTTTCAATTAAGTTCGATATTGAAATTTACAAAATGAAAAAAAATGGTGAAATTGAGCAGATCATTAACCGCTTTGTTAAGTGACAGATCTTTTACGCTGCATTCATGAGTAATGGTCTGTTATAAAGTTCAACGAATTTTTAGGTATTGCCTCTAGCTCTACCTTTGTATGTTTGGCGCTTGAATCTCTCCACCTCTGCCATATTCAGATGAAGCCCTAACGAGAAATCGTTGGGGCTTTTTTGTTTCTGATGTCCTATAAATTATCCCCGTCTATATATTTCATATACATATAAGGAAATTTACTATTTATAACGGCTCAGTTTATTATTTCTCTAAATCAATGGTTTTACAGCGTATAGATAATGTCGGCAAACTAGCGCAAAGGGATAAGCTACGTATAAAATCGATGGCTTTGGTTAAATCCTGAGTTTCAATTTTTAGATTATTCATAATACGCCCATCATTGGTCATGTCGGTATCAACAACACTCGGGCATAAACAACAAACCTTAATACCCAATGGAAGCAGTTCTTGATAAAGAGATTGACTGTAACTAACGATAGCGGCTTTTGTTGCGGAGTAAGCTGCTATTTTGGGCACTGGCTCTAAGCCTGCAGTTGAGCCAATATTATAAATTTCACCGTGACCTTGTTCCGTCATTTTTTCGATAACTAAATTACATGCTGTAATGGTAGAAAGTAGGTTTACGTTTATTAATTCAGAAAGTTGATTTAGCGTTAAGTTTATATGGCCTGCCATTAAAACCCCTGCGCTATTGACCATAACATCGATAGAATTATGCTTATCAATAATGGATTTTATGCTGGACTCTACGTCTGTTGGTTTCTTAAAATCTACGCTAACTGTTTCTATATCGCATGAAGGATATTTTGCTTGTATCGCTAACTTAGTTTGATTGAGCGTTTCTTTATTTAAGGAAACTAAAATAAGTGAGTACCCTTGCTGAGCAAAGTAATAAGCAATAGCCTTTCCTATACCACGACTGCCTCCAGTAATGAGTGCAAATTTAGACATAGTGAGTTTCCTTGTTGATGAGTTTTGGCACCATAGCACCTTTAAATATTTATGATTGAAATAATATTTATCAATAACTTACTTTTTTATCACTTCAGTATTGATGAATAAATCGATATTAAGCGAATGCGTTATTTCATACCTATTGCTCTAATCACGTGTTTGAATTGTATTTCAGTTGTTATTGTTTTTTTGTAAGCTAACATCGTTGCCAATTACATGTTAATGATATACATTATCACTTTTAAATTAAATGGAATTTATTATTATTTAATTTTTTGGTGATGTATGAATTCATACTCAATAACAATAAAAGGATATACATATATGAAGCATTTAATACTATCGACCCTGTTAGTTACTACTTCTCTTTGTACTTTTGCTAACGCAAATACCAATGTTAACGAACATGTATTTAAGTCTGAAGAATGGAAAGAAGTACATATAGATGAGGATCTTTATTGGGCTAATTTAACTCGGAGTTGCAACGAAAAATTCCCAGGATCTCGACCTCCAGACCTCTCAGATATACTCGGTTTTTCACAAAAATTTAAAAATGAAGCCACGCGTCCCCAGCTCTATACTTTCCTGAGGGAAACCTTTGGCTTTGCTGACTCTAGTGATCCTAATATTCAATCTGCTTTCAACTTAAATGGTAAGCACCAAACTATTGCTCTCCCTTTTTATTTCCATGATCCAATATCGTACTACAATTCCATCACACTTTTTTCAATTGGATTTGATGAAAATAATGTATTAACTACTCAGAGCCCACTTCTTGATGAAAATGGTGGCCGAAGAAGCGCATTATCGCTTGCTCCCTCTTTAGGTGAAGTAAAAACTTTCTGTATTTTAGGCAGTGAAAACAGTTAATTTTTTATAAGTGATGAGCAATCAATAAAAGTGAGAAGGAAATAATTATTTTGCATCTCACTTTTTAAAAATTAAGTTTTGCTAATCATATTACATATCGAAAATGTCGTTTTCATACGACATTTTCATTTATAAAAATAAGAAGATATACGTAAAAAGGAGCGCTGGATTATCTGCGACCCTTTACGCGTTGACTCTATTAATTAAGAGTAAATAAATATGAATCTAAAATTTGCCGTTGCAGCCATCACTTTGGCTATGAGTTATCAAGCTTATGCGTATGATCGCTATTCTGTTTTTGAAGATTATGTTGACCAAAACTCAGTAGCAAGCAACAGTTTACGTGTGAATAAATTTATTAAAGTGATAGGGGAAGAAAAAAGTACAGTTGGAGAATACCTTTATAATCAAGAGAATAAAGTAATAAAACGTAAGTATTTGGATAGTACTTTTGATTACGAATACAACCCTGATGGCACACTTAAAGTCGCTAAGGCTTTAATGCAGCACAACAATCCTAATTCTCATATTCGCCATACGAAGCAGAACTTTATTTCTGAGTACGAATATAAAAATAGCCATAATACAAAGGTTGTCGACATTGAGCGAAAGAAAGTGTTTAACGAGCATGTCTCTAACTTAGATGGGCAACCAGAATCAACGTATACCATTCAGTATAAATATAGTGATGAAGGGAAATTAATTAAACGAGTTCAAACACCAGACAATGAGGTAGATAAATCAAAACTCATTTTCCGTTATTTATACTACCCTGATGGGCGCTTAAAAAAAGTAATAGAGGTTCAAAATCTTAACTTGTTGATTGTCAGTAAAAATACATTGAGGTTGAATTATTACAATAATGGAGAAATAAAAAAAGCGATCCATAAGAAAGATGGCGAAGTCATTAGAACTGTAGAGTTGCAATACGTTGATGATGCTTCACTAGTATACGCAGTGCACTATGTGGACCCTGTAAAAGAGTGGAAGGTTGATATGGACTTCTTTGGGCTTGCATTTTTTCCGATTAAAAACATGAAAGATAGCAGAGGCGAAAACGTTACTCAGTATGAGTATCGCTATCAAAGTACAGACGCTGATCTATTACCAGATGCTTTGGATGTAAAACTGACTCTGCCAAGCAATCATGTCATCGATCTCAAATATCGCTTTGAAAACTCTAATCTGTAGTCTTGTGAATAATTGAGGGCATCCCATATCTTAATATTTTAAGCTATGAATTTTATGTACATCAAAATGTTGGGGCCCTCGAACTTTTTGGCTTATATGTTTATTAACAATATTTAAGCCATTATTTTGAATGTTGATTACGCGGTATAAGTGATTTATTAAGCATGTTTTTTCAGTTCAATGATTATTATTTTGTGCTTAAGTCGTTTTTATACCAATTCCATTAATTTAATTTCCTATGTTTATATAGGAAAAAGGAGCTAATTGAAGGCGGGAAGTTACCGCCTTTCGAGCGGTTAACTTCGTGAAAATAGCTTCTTTTAACCAGTAAGGTTGCTTAGTTAGTTAGTTAGTTAGTTAGTTAGTTAGTTAGTTAGTTAGTTAGTGGAATTGGTGTTATTACCCGCATGTTTATCTTTCTGCTCAACCAATATTTAATTTATTACTTGCAAAGAATGGAACCGCTCCTTTTCCTAAAAACCTCCCCCTGTTATGCCACTCTGCCTAATTAAGTTGCCTAAGATTTGACTGAAAAAATGAATGATCGCAATATTTTTCGCTTGAGTGCTCGCTAACTATTAGCAGTGAAAATAACCAAGAGATCGTTTCTTTAATATTTTTAAAAGAAATCGGGAACCTTTTCCAATCTGCTTGCATCTTCATTATAAGTGACAAGGTTTTTTATGAACTGAGCACTACCTTAACTCAATTTAAAAGGAAGTAATGATGAAAAATATAATCCAAACACAAGCGAAACAATCTTTAATAATGAGTGTGAATTCGTACAGTAAAAAGCTAATAGCGATTGTAACCACATTAACCTTACTCAGTAGCTGTAGTCTTGAAGCTTCTGAGAAAAATCAGGAATTAACAGACGCAAACATAGCGGCCATTGTGGTTGGTGCAAACAACATCGATATTTCTGCTGGCGAAATTGCACTAAAGCGCTCTAAAAATGATGAGGTACGCAAATTCGCACGTACTATGATTAATGATCATACAGCGGTATTAAATGCGGCTGTCGCGTTAGTTACTAAGCTAGGTGTTATCCCAGTAAACAATGATTTAGTGGCTGCCTTATCAGCGCAATCACAATCCCACGAAGAAAAATTAAAAACACTAACGGGCAATGCTTTTGATAAAAGTTATATTGACCACGAAGTTGCATACCACAAAGCGGTTATTGAAGTCATCGAAACACAGTTGATCCCTAGCGCTAAGAACCAAGAGCTTAAGAATATGTTGGTGCATGTATTACCTGCTTTTAGAGCACACCTTAAGCACTGTGAAATGATCCAGAGTAATATTTAATGCAGTGCATTCAAGCGCAAAATATACGTACCTTTTACAGGCGTAAAAGGGCACGTATCTTAGGTACGTTACTATTCTTATTAACCAGTATTGTTATGTCGGCGGAGAGTCAGCCAAAGGAAGGTATCACGCACATAAAGTGAAAATTTCCGGATTTGAATTTTCGCCAAAGGAGTTAACCGTCAACATAGGTGATCGCGTTATTTGGCTCAATGAGGATATTACACCGCATAATATTATAATTAGCACGACAGGGAAAAGGATCACACCCGATTTATCATCCACAGAAAGTGCGACCTATACCATCACTCAAAGCATAAATTACCAATGTGGTTTACATCCATCGATGGTGGGTAAAATACTTATTAACAAAAATATTCAATAAAGGTTAATAGCAATTGGAATAACTAGCAGGTAACCCTTATAGGTTTAAAGGCCTTCTTTGTTATAAGTTGATAGAGGCACAAGCATTAATTCTGAGAGTGATACTATTTTGCTAGTGATCTTTTAGAGCATAGAAAATCCAATTGCTATCACTCGCTGTTAATAGAAATCGCTAGAAAAAAATAGGAGCAGAACAATATGACTTCGACTGAAAGCCAAATAATAACCATGGAAAGCATAGAAGTACCCGCTGAAGCGCTTACTGATGAAATGATTATAAGGGACATATTATCAGGTAACGTTAATGCCTATGGCAGTATCATGAGGCGCTACAATCAGCGCATTTATCGTTTAGCGCGCAGTATCGTTCAAAATGACGCGGCGGCTATGGATGTGGTACAGGAAGCGCATATTAAAGCCTATTCCAAAATTGCTGATTTTAAGGGCACTTCGTCTTTCTTAACCTGGCTTTACAGCATCACGCGTAATGAAGCGTTAATGCATTTACGTAAATATAAAATGGAGCGCGGTATGAATGTTATTGATATCCATTCATTAGATGGTGAACAGCAAAGTGATAGCCCAGATCTACACGTGGCTCATCCGGATAACCTACCCGAGAAAAGTGTTGAGAATATTCAGCTACAGCAATTTATTAATGGCAATGTGGATAAGATTTCCGAAAATTATAGAGTTGTATTTATTTTACTTGCGATTGAGAAGTTAAGTATTAGTGAAGTAGCGATGATTCTTAATATTAAAGAAGCCACCGTGAAAACGCGTTATTTCAGAGCAAAGCGACTGATTCGAGAAAACATTCTCAATTACCTTGATACCGTAGGCATGAACGTTTATGAATTTGGTGGAACGCACTGTGACACAGTTGTAAAAAATGTACTGGCAGTCATTAACGATAAACGCTAGTTCATTATGAGCCTGAGACTCAATAATGTGGCAATACTTCGCAGGGTTAGTTGCAGGGCAAACGGGTTATAAATAGGCAATC
>NZ_PJBZ01000273.1 GCF_002835995.1 Psychromonas sp. Urea-02u-13
TAACGCCGCACTAAGCGGACTAAAATAGTGGGTTAAAATGTGTAGCGAAGCGAAACGTAACCCACTGTTTTAGTTCCGTTTAAGTGCCTTGTTATGAAGCTGACAACACCTCTAACATTTTATAAATTTTGTTATCAGTGATTTTCCCCATTAATTCAGGGTTTGCAAGTGCATATATAAAACCTTCAACTTTTGCATAATTAACATCATCTCGGCACTCAATAAAGTTTGCCCATTCTTCAAGTTCATCGGAAGAAATAAAATTTGAAAGGTACTTTTTAAGCACAACTTCCAATATGTCATTATTCACTTCAAACAACTCTACTTCGCAATCAAATGCAAAGTTAACAAGTTCCCCAAAAGCTTCCTCACGAAACCCACCAAAGGTAATAATTTGTTCTAAAGCTTCAACTCTATTCATATACGTGCTTCATAACGCC
>NZ_PJBZ01000274.1 GCF_002835995.1 Psychromonas sp. Urea-02u-13
TCCCTGTTGACTAACGTCGACAGGGATTTTTTCGTTTAGGGCGTTTTATACTTTGGCGCGATAAATAAAGTTAACTCTTCTGTTTTTTGGATAGAAGGAAATGATTAATAATCATTTTTGAGATGTTTCAAAACAACAACTGGTAAATGTGTATAGTGAGTTTGCCGGCAGGCAGGTTTACGAACAATGTTCACCCATCGCCTGCGTATCAAGTGAAGAATCAGATTCAAGATAGTTACTGTTTGCCAATATCTATAGGGATTTTCTGTTTAGCAAGTTTAATACTTCCTCTTTTTATTGAAAAAATAATACTTTTAAGTGTTCCACAGTCCATTAACCAATATCTACCGTCTAAAAAACATAGAAACTGTCGATATTTTATGACCAATAAATTAATTATCGTCACTTATTACGATTAAATCCTCAGAAAACTTCC
>NZ_PJBZ01000275.1 GCF_002835995.1 Psychromonas sp. Urea-02u-13
GTTAGATGCTCGCGATCAGTTTGAAACCTCTGATAAACAAGTACATAACGAAATGGAATAATAAAGCAACCCACCACGATTTAAAGCCACTTAATTATTAACTTTGAACTCCGTAGAAAACACGTTACGTGATTCAGACAAAACTAATAATTAAACAGTTTACGAACATTTAAAAGCACCCTTTTGGATTTCAAATACTCAAACCAAAAACTAGTTGATGAATTGAAATTTAAGCTAATTCAAAAACCAAAACACTACGACTTTCAGATTGACGAATTCGAAATTTCACCAATCAAAGTAACGGCACAATCAACGCTTTTTTTGAGCTTTTCTATTTTAGATAATCTCTACAAACAGCATGGTAAAACCTTAGCCAAAACGTATACGAAAAACTAAAACATACCCTAAAAGGTAGCGACATCTAACGTC
>NZ_PJBZ01000276.1 GCF_002835995.1 Psychromonas sp. Urea-02u-13
GGGGGGGATCGTCTCACTTTGGATGAACTTATTTATCATGTGTCATCCTTCACCCGGGATCTTACTCTTCTTAATATCATCTTTTTGATTTTCCACCTCCAAAACAGTCTTGCCAGTGTGATAACGGTTTCCTTGTCGGGGGAACTGTTTGGTAGGGTCAAATTCATCGTTTAAATGGCCACTACCGAATGCGTTTAATCATTTCTTTCTGCGTGAGTGAATCTATATGACACTTTAAATATAGTGCGCACTGGCAATAAACGCTTTTTTAGTCCACGAGGTATTTTTAAGAGCTTAATTTACTGCACTAAAGTGTTCGTTATTTACTCATCGTGATGAGTGATGACACATATGATCATATTAAAAGGGTTAAGTAGATACGGTTTTTGTTCATTTGGGTGTTGTTTATAAGCGGGTAATGAATTGGAA
>NZ_PJBZ01000277.1 GCF_002835995.1 Psychromonas sp. Urea-02u-13
ATCCACTTAAAAGCCAGCGATCTAATGATGCTATTATGTGGCTTTCCTTTGCTTTTTTGTTGTTCATAATAGGCTTTAGCCCAGAATGAATAACGTATAGAAAACCCTGCCCATTCAACAAATGTTTGTCTTAAAAATGTCGGGCAACTATAACGCCAATGTGTCCACATCTGCTTACCGCTACGTTCAATTACAGGGGCGATACCTGCGTATTTTTGCAGTTCAGATGCATCATGATAACGATCTCTATTATTGCCAAACGCAACCAGTAGGCGGGGCGCTAATTGCGGACCGGCACCTGGTAAACTATCAAAAATTACTTTGTCGGCCTGTGTTTTGTACGCAGATTTTATAGCTTTATCCAGTTGCTCAATACCTTTTAATAGCACTCTAAACTCTGCGATGAGTACTTCCACTAACATTTGGTTT
>NZ_PJBZ01000278.1 GCF_002835995.1 Psychromonas sp. Urea-02u-13
GCTTTCCAATACCTTCAGTTGGACTTCTTTGAATATCTTTAATTAGTAGATTTATGCGTTTCAATATTCTTTTATCGGTTGTTTGCCAATATAGATATTGTTCCCAAGCTTTAGTTGAAAAGGTTAGTTTCATTCTATTAGCTCTCTTTCAGTTCCGTTGCCAGCTTCAAGTTCGGCAATAGACTCTAAAAGTTCGCGTGCATTAGTTGGTGATCTAAGTAAATAAGTAGTTTCTTCCATTGCGTTGTAGTCTTCTAAAGACATCATCACAACGGGAGCTTCACTTTTACGAGTTATAATGATTGGTGCGTGATCATTACAAACATGCGCCATTGTGTTTGCTAAATTTGCTCTAGCTGATGTGTAGCTTATTGCATCCATGTGAACTCCAATATGTTCATGTACGTTTATTTGTACAGTTTAGCGT
>NZ_PJBZ01000279.1 GCF_002835995.1 Psychromonas sp. Urea-02u-13
TCAGAGGGCTGGAAAATATCGATGATTGCTCAAGCTTTGCGTATTCATGAATCAACGATAACTCGCCATATTAATGACTTCTTAACCCTGCAAAAATTAACATCAGATAATGGCGGTTCAGACAGTTTTTTAAATGCAGAGCAAACAGACTTACTGATTTCTCATCTCACCGAAAACACTTATTTTCATACTTATCAAATTTGTCAGTATGTTAAAGATACTTGGGCTATCAGTTACTCTGTTTCAGGCATGAATAAATGGCTTCATCAGCATCGCTTTAGCTACAAGCAACCTAAAGGTGTACCTCATAAATGTGACCTTGAAAAGCAAGCCATCTTTGTTGCTCAATATGAGGCATTAAAGCGTGAGTTAGCTGAGGATGAAGCATTGTTATTTATGGATGCAGTACATCCGACACAAGCAAC
>NZ_PJBZ01000280.1 GCF_002835995.1 Psychromonas sp. Urea-02u-13
TTCCTTTCACCGTTTTCCACTTTGGGTGACGTTCTATCAACCAATCAACATCAGTACAAAGCCAGGATTTCCTTGTTTCTATTCGACCGTGATCACCATGAATTTCTTCTGCAAAATCGAATTTATTAGCCCTAGACTTATTAATATTTGAATCTAAATAGAGTTTTACATCTTCATGGAACTCACCTTGATTACCTTTTAATGCAAGTACAAAATCGCCGTCTAAATCAACTATTTTAGCTGCTATTTTTGTTTGACATCCCATTGCATCAATTGTGATGGTGGCACCTTTAATATCAAGTAACTCCAGCAGTTTGGGGATCGCTGTTATTTCATTTGATTTCTCATCAACTTGAATTTGACCAAAGCACATGTTGTTTGCAACCGACCAAGCATTAACAAGCCAAATGGCCTTAGCGCC
>NZ_PJBZ01000281.1 GCF_002835995.1 Psychromonas sp. Urea-02u-13
TTAGGTGTTTTTTACATGAGCCAAAAAGTCACCCCAAGAATTTGCGATCTTAATTACAGCTTCAGATTCCATACCTATGAGTGGAAGTAAATAAACAATACCTGACGAATCGAAAACATAAATATCTCCACTGCCGTTTGAAGCGAAAGCAATAAAGCCAGGAGCATACTTATTAATTTCGATCTCGTGGTTGAGTTCAATGATTTGATCAAGAGGCTCTAGATCAAAATAATCTGTCCACTCAAGGTCCGTTTCACCACAAGTTATACCACAAGTTATACCACCATTTTTAACGTGCTCAATATATGAAATAGGTAACTGAATCATCGAAACTCCTAACGCCGCTATTAAGCGGATTAAAATGGTGGGTTATAATGTTGAGGCACGAAACTTACCCACTGTTTTAATTCCGTTTAAA
>NZ_PJBZ01000282.1 GCF_002835995.1 Psychromonas sp. Urea-02u-13
TATGCCACTGGTTTTTATATGAGCAATCATCAAAACAAAAAGTTAAAAAGAAAAAAACGGAATGCTTCATCTACTGTAATACCGAAGATGAGCTCAAATAAAAATGTAATTAAAGGACGCTGGCAATTTTGGTTACTCTTGATTATTACTGTTAGTGGTTTTTTATTTGGCTATGCTCAAAAAGGTGTATTAGGTGGAATAGGCTTTGGTCTAGTCATGTATTTATTACCATTTATTGTATGTATTCGTGGAAATTTGTCTTTATCTAAAAAGCAGTTGTCGCACTTTTATAAATATACAACGCAAAAGTAAGGCATATAACAAGAACTTTAAACGGAACATAAACAGTTGGCTATGTTTCGCTTCGCTACACTATTTTAGCCAACTATTTCTGTCCGCTTAAGTTGGCGTTAAATG
>NZ_PJBZ01000048.1 GCF_002835995.1 Psychromonas sp. Urea-02u-13
TAATGCCCCTCATTTCTTCTGCGCTACAATAAAACAAAAACTCAAAAAACAGACAAAAAAAATCCTGCAATTTGCAGGATTGTTTATTTATTGCTGTAAAAGCTTAAAACGCTAATACAGGCTCAATATATTGTATTGGAGATTCGCTAACTGACTCTTCAAATGTCACCATTTCAAACGCTTCTTGGTCAGCTAATAATGCACATAAAAGTTTATTATTTAATGAATGACCTGTTTTAAAGGCAGTTAGATGGCCTAAAATAGTGTAACCAGAGAGATAAAGATCACCGATTGCATCTAGTACTTTATGTTTTACAAACTCATCTTCGTAACGTAAACCATCTGGGTTTAAGACACGAAATTCATCTAAGCCGATTGCATTGTCAAGGCTTGCACCTAATGCTAGGTTGTTTGCTTGAAGTTGCTCAACACCTTTCATGAAACCAAACGTTCTTGCTCGGCTGATCTCTTTTACAAAAAGATCCCCTGAGAACTGCATTTCAATGTGCTGATTTTGTCCTTCAAAAACAGGATGATCAAAGTCAATTTTAAAGTCTAAACTAAAACCTTTATTTGAAGGGCTTAGTTCAGCAAATTTACCTTCTTTTTCATCTTCAACACGAATCGTCTTTTTCACACGAATAAATTTTTTCGGTGAGTTTAACTCTTCAATGCCAGCAGACTGTAACAAGAAAATAAATGGACTTGCGCTACCATCCATAATTGGAATCTCAGGTGCATCAACATCGATAATAATATTATCAATGCCAAGACCAGCAAGTGCAGCAGACAAATGTTCTACTGTTGATATTTTCTGACCGTCATCATTCACTAAACAGGTACAAAGAAGTGTCTCTTGTACTGCTTGTGCGTGTGCCTTGAAAGTCACAACCGGGCTAAGATCAATACGACGATAAACGATACCCGTGTTTGCAGGCGCAGGATGTAACTCAATCGTTACTTTATTTCCTGAATGTAAACCAATACCAGTTGATTTAACACTTTTCTTTAATGTTCTTTGTTTAATCATCGTATCCCCTTTATTATTTTTATTTTTTAATTCTCAACAGTATATCAGTTTGCGATTTACATCACAAACATGACTATATCTCTGCTGATCAATTTTACAAAATATTACTAATCTGCTTGCTTGCGCAAAAAGGCAGGAATATCTAAATAACTACCTTCTGGTTTTGCAACTTCAGGCACTTCTTCAGTAATTACTTTTCCTGCTGCAACTTCTTCTGCAACAACGGCAGTTTCAACAACTTCACTCGCAACGGCAGTTTCAGCTTTAAGAGTGGGGTTTTTAACCACGGTTAAATCTGATTTACGCTCACCTAAGCCAGTAACAATAACAGTAACATGTAAGTCAGCACTATCAATTGATGGGTCAACAGTCACACCGATAATGATTTGTGAATCATCAGATGCAAATTCACGTAAAGCATCACCCACTGTCTCGTATTCATCCCAGGCAAAGTCCATACCAGCAACGATATGTACTAATACACCACGCGCATTAGAAAGGTCTACATCTTCAAGTAACGGACATGAGATAGCTTGTTCTACAGCTTCTTCTGCACGCTCTTCACCTGATGCAATACCAATACCCATTACCGCTGTTGTACCTGCTTCCGTCATAACAGTACGCACATCAGCGAAATCGATATTAATGGTACTTTCTTCGTTATTAATAATGGCAGAAAAACCAGAAACTGCATCATATAAAACGCCATTGGCAGCTTCTAATGCGCCAAGGAAAGTAACACCTTTAGGTAATGACTTTTGTAACTTGTCATTCGGTATAATTAACAAAGAATCGATATGCTCAGACAAACGTGAGATACCTTGGTTTGCATAATTAATGCGTTTTTTCCCTTCAAAGAATGAAGGTTTTGAAACAACACCAATCGTTAATGCACCCAATTCTTTTGCTACTTCAGCTACAACAGGAGAAGCACCAGTACCTGTACCACCGCCCATGCCCGCTGCAATAAAGACAACATCAGCACCGGTTAACAATTCACGAATTGTTTCTTTGTCTTCTAATGCTGACTTATAACCCACTTCAGGGTTTGCGCCCGCACCAAGACCATTAGTAATCGTTGATCCTAATTGTAAGCGAACTGTTGCTTTCGATTTTCGTAATGCTTGAGCATCAGTATTCATCACAATAAATTCAGCGCCAGTAAGCCCTTGGTCGATCATATGGTTAACGGCATTACCGCCACCACCACCAACACCAACAACTTTTATAACGGCTTGCTGTTCATACTCTTCATCAACAATTTCAAACATTTGATCTTTTTCCACTTTATTTAAGTCTTCAGACATAATTCGTCTCCATGGTATTTAAACTATACCCACTAATATTCCTTTTTTACCCAACTTTTTATTTTATTTAAAAAGAGGCTAAAGCGATTTTCATTCGGCTCTTCCTGGCCTTCGCTAAATTCATCATTTTTGTAGCGTAATAACCCAAGGGCAGTTGAATAGGCGGGAGATGCAATATCGTCCACTAAGCCTTGCACATTTTCTGGTATGCCAATACGTACTTGCATATTATCAAAAACTTGCTCTGCGACTTCAACCAATCCCCTAATTTGTGCGCCACCACCTGTTATTACGATACCGGCTGCCAGCTGTTGCTTTAAGCCCTCAGGATCATTTGCAAATCCTAACTTGTAAATTTCTTTTTTGACTAAACCTAATAATTCACTGTAACGAGGCTCAATCACATCCACTAAAGTATGTCGTTCGAGCGATCGACTAGCACGTCCGCCTACGCTAGGTAGTTCAATCGTTTCATCAGAGCTAATACCTTCTCTCGACAAACTGCCGTATTTTATTTTCACTTCTTCCGCTGAAGTCGGTGGAGTACTAAATGCGATAGCAATATCATTCGTAACCGAGTTACCAGCGTAATCCAGCACACCACTATGGCGTAGCGCACCCGCAAGGTAAACTGAGATGTCCATGGTGCCACAGCCCATATCAACGACACAAACACCTAATTCTTTTTCGTCCTGACTTAATATTGCCGCGCTTGATGCAACACCTGAAAAGGTCAATTGATCAACCTGTAAATCACAACGTTCAACGGCTTTTTCTAAATTTTTAACTAAATCATTATGACAAGTAATAAGGTGTACATCTGCTTTTAACTTAATGCCCGACAACCCGAGGGGGTTGTTAATACCACTTTGAGAATCAATTGAGTATTCCTGAGGAATAACATGCAATAGACGTTGATCATCACGTAACTTAATAGAACGTGCGTTATGGATAACACTTTCAATATCAAAGCCAGTGACTTCATGATCGTCAATAGCCCATGTACCCGATTCATTCAGTGACTCAATATGAGAACCAGAAATCGACAAGCTGACAGAGGAAACTTGGCAATTAGCCATCTCTTCTGCACGTTTTAGTGCTTTTTTAATGGCGATAACAACAGAATCTAGATCCGTTACGGCACCTTTATCAACACCTTTAGAATATGATTCACCAATACCCACAATGTTAATTTTTTCATTGTCGAGTAACTCTCCGATTAACACGACAATTTTATGGCTACCAATATCTATACCAACGGTGTAATCACTTTCCATATTCTCGTTATACCTTAAATCATTTAATTAGCGAAAGTTCGTTTTTCCAACCTATCGCAAAGCCTGTATCATATCGTAAATCAATATAATCTATCTTATTAACATTATATTTTTTATCTATTAAGGGGTAAACAGTTAAGAATCGTTGAATTCTATCTAATTTCTGCTCTTTTCCTAGACGTAATATAATACCATTTTTTAATGTTAGTGATGTTGCTTGCCGTTGATCATTACTTAATGCAGCAATAACAAAATCATTCACCTTTAATAACTGATGCAGTTTGATATAGGTGTTTAACACCTCTCCAGCCAGTTCGTTATTACCGTATAATGCGACATATTTCTGCACAGTGCTATCAGGTGGTGCATCAACGATTTCACCAAAACGATTTAACAATGCAATATCATTCCACGTAGCCACAATTGACTGCTCAACGACGTGTATTTTTAATGTTTCAGGCCAACGTTTTCGAATAGAAACGGAGTAAACCCAAGGCATCGCTTCTAATTCTTTCTGTATTTGTGCAATTTCAACCGTAAAAAAGTTAAGTCGGCCTTCTTGTTGAATCAATACTTCACGTACTTTATCGAAAGTAATATGAGTATCATCACCGGTTAAAACCAATGCACTGAGTGGCACCGATTTTTCATCTGTTATCCACTCTTTTAAGCTGAAAAAACTCAACTGTAACAGGTAAAGTAATGCGACAAAGAAGAAGATACTTATCCACTTTGTAAAGCTTACCTGTTTTAGTTTTAGCCACATAATATCTTACTTATACTGTCTGTTTGAGAATTTCTTCGACGAGTTGCTCAAAACTATAACCTGCTTGTTTAGCCGCTTTAGGCACTAAACTCGTTGGGGTCATCCCCGGCACCGTATTGACTTCGAGCAAATTCCATTTCCCCTGCTCATCAAGCATAAAATCAACACGTCCCCAACCAGTACAACCGATAGCATTAAATGCGTCAGAGGCAATCTGGTTGAGTTCTGCTAACTTTTCTTCATCTAGTCCGCAGGGGCAAAAATACTGTGTTTCTGTTGATTGATATTTAGCTTGGTAATCGTAAAATTCATTTTCTGTGTGCATGCGAATAGCAGGTAACACTTTACCATTAAGCATAGAAACGGTGAATTCTTGTCCGGTTATCCAAGACTCTAATAAGACTGTATTATCAAACTTAAACGCATCATCTAATGCAGTGATTAATTGCTCGGCACTGCTTACCTTTGCCATGCCAATACTAGAGCCTTCATTGACTGGTTTTACCATTACCGTACCCGATAAGCGACCTAGTATATCCGCGCATTGGGATGGATCAAAGCTTTCCTTGAGAATAACTTGATAATTCGCAGTAGGTAGCTGATAACTTTGCCAAATTTGCTTAGTTTTTGATTTATCCATGGCAATAGCGGAGCTTAAAACATCACATCCCGTGAAAGGGATACCCAGTGTGGTTAAAAAACCTTGGATTACGCCATCTTCGCCACCACGCCCATGCAATGCAATGAACGCACGGTCAAATCCTTGTTTCTTTAATAAGCTAATATCATCGATTTTAGGATCAACGGCAATAGCGTTAATACCTTGATCAACTAAGGCTTTTAATATTGCGTTTCCCGACGCTAAAGAAACTTCACGTTCAGCACTGAAACCACCCAATAAAACCGCTACTTTACCAAAATCTACCGTCATTATTTTTCGCCTACTTGTTTCATTTTTTCAATGTCTAATTTTAGATCCGCTAATATTTTCACTACCGCGCCGATATTACCTGCGCCCTGTGTTAATACGATATCGCCTTCACCAATAACTTGTGCAAGCATTGCCGGTAATGCTTCAGGGGAAGCCACAAAAATAGGTTCTTTACCGCTATGTTGACGAATCGTACGACATAAAGAACGACTATCAGCACCAGCAATAGGGGCTTCGCCGGCGGCATAAACATCTAATAATAATAATTGATCAACTTGCCCTAATACATGTGCAAAATCATCATAAAGATCACGTGTGCGACTATAACGATGTGGTTGATAAGCCATCACTAAGCGTTTTTCTGGCCAACCTTCACGCACAGCATTAATAGTTGCTTGCACTTCTGTTGGGTGATGACCGTAATCATCAACTAACATTGCACTACCATTACCTGTTTCAAATTCACCGTATTGCTCAAAACGACGGCCAATGCCTTCAAACTCGCCTAACGCTTTAATAATGGCATCATCATTAATTTCATCTTCCATTGCCACCGCAATAGCAGCAGCTGCATTTAAAGCGTTATGTTTACCGGGAAGGTTAAGCTCTATTTTCATGTCGTCTTTATTAACACGATGTATAATAAACTCACTACGATTAGTAATTTGCTTAAATTCAGAGATGCGTACGTCAGCTTGCTCATGAAATCCATAAGTGACACATTGGCGTGCAAATTGAGGAATTAATTCTTCAATGACTTCATCATCTAAACATACAACGGCAGTACCGTAAAAAGGTAAGTTTTGAATAAACTTAACAAAAGTCGCCTTCAATACATCGAAGCTACCTTGATAAGTATCCATATGGTCAGCTTCAATATTAGTGACTACAGAAACCATTGGTTGAAGATGTAAAAATGACGCATCACTTTCATCGGCTTCTGCGATTAAATAGCGACTTTGCCCTAATTTTGCATTAGTGCCTGCACTGTTGAGTAGACCCCCAATAACAAACGTTGGATCTAAACCGGCTTCACCGTAGATACTCGCAATCAAGCTTGTGGTCGTTGTTTTACCGTGTGTACCAGCAACGGCAACACCGTGACGGTAACGCATTAATTCGGCTAACATTTCAGCACGGCGTACCACGGGAATGCGCGCTTGCTCTGCCGCTAATAACTCTGGATTTTCAGGATTGATTGCCGTTGATACAACCACCACTGAAGCGCCATAAATGTTTTCTTGTTGATGACCAATATGAATTTCAGCACCCAGCGCACGTAAACGTGTTACCACAGGGTTTTCTGCAATATCAGACCCGGTAATTTTATAACCTTCAAAAGCAAGGACTTCAGCAATGCCCCCCATACCAGCACCACCAATACCCACAAAGTGGATCTGTTTTACACGGCGCATTTCAGGAATCATGGTACGTATTTGTGCAAGTTTAATTTTTTTCATAATGAGTTAATACTTTTATGTTATGGGTTAACGATTTGTTCACAGATAGCTGCAACACGCTCGGTGGCATCAACAATGGCCGTTTGTTTACTCTTTGTCGACATATCGATCAGCAAGTGTCTATTTTGGCTGAATGATTGCAAATAATCACTTAATATTTTTGCATTTAATTGTTTTTGAGGTATCAATATCGCAGCCTCTTTATTGACTAAATCCTGTGCATTTTTAGTTTGATGATCATCTACTGCGTGAGGCAAGGGAATAAAAATAGCCGGTAATCCAACCACTGCAATTTCTGATACTGTTAATGCGCCAGCACGGCAAATAACAATATCTGCCCAGGCATAGCTTTTATCCATATCAGTAATAAATTCTTGTACATCAGCGTCTAATGATTTCGCTTGATATGCCTCTTTAACCTGCTGAAAATGTCCTTTACCGGTTTGATGTATTACCGCTAACGCATTCTCTGGAAATTGTGCCAGTACATCAGGTAATAAGTCATTTAATACTTTGGCGCCTAAACTGCCACCCACCACTAATACTTTAAGTGCAGCATCGGGTGCTGAGATGACTTTTTCTGGTAATTCGATAACACTTTCACGTACCGGATTACCCACTAAAATAGCTTTCTCATCTGTAAACGCGCCAGAAAAGCCCATTAATACTTGTTTAGCAACTTTGGCTAAAATACGGTTAGTCAACCCCGCGGCTGCATTTTGCTCATGTAAAATAACCGGAATACCGAGAGACCAAGCAGCAATACCACCCGGGCCACTCGCAAAGCCACCCATGCCAAGCACTAAATCAACGTTTCTTTTTTTCAATACTATACGTGCTTGCAATATTGATTTGATAATACGCAGTGGCGCCATTAATAAACGTTTAAGACCGTTACCGCGCACTCCCGCTATATCAATGAAATCAATTTCATAGCCATACTTTGGGACTAAATCAGCTTCCATACGATCTGCAGTGCCTAACCAACTAACATGCCAATGTTGTTTTTTTAATTTATCAGCGACTGCAAGCCCAGGAAATACATGACCGCCTGTACCACCCGCCATCACTAATAATGTTTTTTTATTGTTCATCTGTTTTACTCTCTAGCGCTTTCTTTTTTGAGTCACTTTTCTTTAAACGTAACGGAGAAGCCGCAATGCGCGTTTCAAAATCGATACGAAGTAGCAAGGCAACCGCTATCGCAATTGAAATAAGGCTTGAGCCTCCATAACTAACAAGAGGCAGTGTTAACCCTTTGGTTGGTGCAATACCGGAAGCTGCACCAATGTTTACCGCCGTTTGGAAAAAGAACCAGATAGCGATACCAATGGCAACATACCCAGCAAACACTAAGGGTGTTTTTAATGCCAAAGCGCGTTTACCAATCGAGAAGGCTCTATAAACCAGCGCAAACTCTAAAATGATCACAATGCTTACGCCAATAAAACCTAACTCTTCTGCTAATATCGCCATGATAAAATCGGTGTGTGCTTCAGGCAGGTATTCTAATTTTTGTACTGAGTTTCCTAAACCTTGTCCAAACCAACCACCTCGACCAAAAGCCATCAAAGATTGTGTTAACTGATAACTGCGCCCGAATGGATCAGACCAAGGATCTAAAAATCCGACTACACGCGCCATACGATACGGAGACATCACCACTAACGCGACGATCACCGCCAGTAGAGAAACAATAATGGCAATAAAATTAACTAACTTTGCGTCGGCAATAAACAACATGCCCATCATCACAACCACAATTACAACCGTTGATCCTAAATCAGGCTGTAATAACAACATGATTGAAAATAGCGACAATACAACGAGCGGTTTAATAAACCCTTTGATCGTGTCTACCACTTCTTCCTGTCGACGCACTAAATAACTGGCGAGAAAAATGACAATGGCTAATTTAGCAAACTCAGAGGGTTGAACATTAACCGGACCAAGGCGTAACCAGCGTATAGAGCCATTAACTTCTGTGCCAATTACTAACACCGCTAATAATGCCGTTAAAGACAGGATTAATATAAGCATTTGACGCTTATACCAAAAAGAGAAAGGCACATTAACAATACCCGCAATTAAGGTTAAGCAGATAAAAACATACAAGGCTTGGCGTTTTAAAAAACGAAAGGGATCATTTGATAACGCAATACCTTCAGGGATAGAAGCAGAGGCCACAATCACCATGCCAATACACATCAATAACAACACAATCACCAATAACGGTTTATCATAAGGCTGATTGCTATCATCAAAAGTAAACAGAGCGCGTAATTTTTGCATTATTTTTCACCCAGAATAAGGTGATTCACTAATGTTTTAAAATGTTCGCCACGTGCCATAAAATTGGGGTACATATCAAGGCTTGCACAGGCCGGGCTTAAGATAACTAAATCCCCCGCGTTTACTGTGGATGCTATTTCAATAATGGCAGCACTAAGATCAGCGACAATAATAGATTGTGGATTGGCAGCATTAATCTTGATGGCATCAGCGCCAAAACAGCAAATAGTGCCTTTTACTTGTGTTAAGAAAGGGCTTAAATCCGTAAAATCAGCGCCCTTACCTTCACCACCTAAAATAAGGTGTACCTCGCCAGAAATAGTCTCAGACAACCCTTGTAAGGCAGCCTGAGTGGCGCCGATATTAGTGGCTTTAGAATCATTAATCCAACGTACGCCTAAGTGCTGCGCAACAAATTCACAACGATGTTCTAGCCCAGTGTAAGTTGTCAGAGTCGTTAGCATTGCCTGCAACTTTAAATCAACAGCATCACCGAGTGCGATGGCTGCCAGTGCATTTAACCAGTTATGCTTTCCACTGAGTTTTAATTGCGTTACCGCTAATAGTTTTTGCTCGCCTTTCGTTAAATAATGGCTGTTATTCGTGTCACTAATAATATGATAATCAGCATCGTGAAAAGCAAAGCTTTTGGCCATTTTCATTTCATCGCGGACAAACGTAAGTGAATCTTCACTATTAAAGAGTACGATTTTGGCCTGTTCATAAATACGATGTTTTGTATCGATATAATGCTGATAAGAGTCATAGCGGTCTAAATGATCTTCACTAAGATTAAGAATGGTCGCGATATCAGCATTTAAGGAATAAGTTGTTTCAAGTTGGAAACTAGAAAGCTCTAAGATATACAAGTCAATGTCTGGGGACAGTAAATCTAATGCAGGAATACCAATATTGCCACCAACAGCGACTTTTACACCGCTATTGATCGCCATTTCACCTAATAAACTGGTGACGGTACTTTTTCCGTTTGAGCCTGTGATCGTGACACATTTGGCATGCTGGTATGCTTTTGTTTTTAACATACGTGCAAACAGCTCAATATCTCCAATAACTTCACAGCCAAACTGAATAGCAAACTGTAATGCGGGTGTCGCGAGTGCAATGCCAGGGCTTGAAACAATCAACGTAAAAGCACTAAGAGACTCACCACAAAGTGGTCCTTTGATTAACTCAACGTCAGGTGCTAATTTATCTTCACCAGGTGGCGCCTGGCGAGTATCAAAGACACTCACGGCATAACCCTGCGCGAGCAAAAAGTTAACACTTGCCAACCCGGTAATGCCGAGGCCTAAAACAGCGACCTTTTTTTGTAAATGTAGTTGTGCCATTTTAACGTACTTTTAAAGTAACAAGACCAATCAAGACCATGACAATCGTGATGATCCAAAAACGCACAATAACACGTGGCTCTGGCCAACCTTTTTTCTCATAGTGATGATGAATAGGTGCCATTCTAAAAATACGTTGCTTACGCATTTTATAAGAGCCCACTTGTAAGATCACCGAGAGGGTTTCGATAACAAAAATACCGCCCATGATCACCAATAGAATCTCTTGGCGTACCAAAATGGCTATCACACCTAATAATGCGCCTAATGCTAATGAACCCACATCGCCCATAAATACTTGTGCAGGGTAAGTATTAAACCAAAGAAAGCCTAAACCCGCGCCGACGATAGTGCCACAAATAATCACTAACTCGCTGGCCTTAGGAATGTAAGGGATATAAAGATACTGTGCATAATTTACATGGCTGGTTAAATAAGCAATCAGTGCAAAAGCAGCCGCTACCATTACCGTTGGCATAATAGCCAAGCCATCTAATCCATCTGTCAAATTAACAGCGTTACTACTGCCTACAACCGTAAAATAAACCAGTGGGATAAATAACCAACCTAAATAAGGCATATATTCTTTAAAAAATGGCACAACAAACGTCAATTCAGCAGGAGTCGTCGATGTCAGCATTAATATAATAGCGAGTACAATTGCGCACACCGACTGCCAAAAATATTTCCAGCGTGCAATCAGACCATCAGGGTGTTTACGTACGACTTTAAGGTAGTCGTCCATAAAACCAATCGCGCCAAAAGCAAGCATAGTAAACAACACAATCCACACATAATGGTTATCTAAACGTGTCCACAATAATGTTGAAAGCGTGATAGCAGCAAGGATCATAATACCGCCCATCGTTGGCGTACCCGCTTTGCTAAAATGCGATTCAGGACCGTCATCACGTACGATTTGTCCAATTTGCTTAGATTGCAAATAACGAATCAATTTAGGACCAACCCAAAGTGAAAATGTAAGCGCCGTTAATACAGCCATTACCGTTCTCACTGACAAGTAAGTTAATACATTAAGAAATGTAAACTGACTTGAAAAAAGATCTGCTAGCCAAACTATCATGGTGTTATCCTATTTTTGATTGCTTAATATAAGCAATAATTTCTTCCATTTTAGTGCCACGAGAGCCTTTAACTAAAACAGTTGATTTTTGATTTGAAATTTGTGGAAGATATGTTTGCAAATAGCTTGTTAATGCTTTTTTATCTGCAAAGTGTAATGCGTTTTGGAGGCTTTTTTCAGTAAAAGCATGATGTGTAAATTCTGTTAATGAGCCCACCGTAAATAAATTGTTAATCTCTTTTTCTGCTGCATATTCACCCACACTGCGATGTTCTTGCTCACTGTATTTTCCAAGCTCGCCCATATCAGCAAAGATTAATGTTTTTTCGCCACTGCATTGTTCAAGTAGGTCAATAGCTGCCTTTAAAGATGCGGAATTAGCATTATAAGTATCATCAATAAGCGTCAGGTGCTCATCAACTTTACAGCTGTTCACTCGCCCTGCGACTTGGTGAACTAAAGCTAACCCTTTGTGAATCGTGTTTAAATCACAGCCTAATACAATCGCCATACAAGCCGCCGCTAACGCGTTACTAATATTATGTTTACCAGCAATGTTTAAGCTAATCACAACAGTGTTTTGCGCATAGTTGAGAGTGAAAGTTGCATAGCCTAAATCATCAAATTTAATGTTCGAGGCAAAGACCGTCGCTTTCGCGTCATGTTGTGAAAAAGTAAAAACCTGACTTTGCTGTTTTGTTAATTGTTGCACATAATCTTGTGCAAATTTTGCATCAAGGTTAACAACGCCAGTGCCCTCTGTTGTTAGACTCGACCAAATTTCGCCTTTTGCTTTTGCAACGCCTTCAATACTACCAAACCCTTCAAGATGTGCGGGCATGACGTTGTTAATTAAGGCAACATCAGGTTTGGCTAAATTTGCTGTATAAGCAATTTCACCTTGATGATTGGCTCCAAGCTCAACAACGGCAAAATTTGTTTGTTCGGTTAAACGCAATAATGTCAGCGGTAAACCAATGTCGTTATTAAAATTACCAGCTGTCGCTAATACAGAGTCTTCAGCATCACTTGCGCTGTGCGCATTTAAAATACTGCTTAATAACTCTTTGGTGGTTGTTTTACCGTTACTACCAGTAATAGCAGCACATTTTAAATGCGCTATTTTAGACTTCACATAGGCACTGAGCTGACCTAACGCAATACGTGTATCTTTAACTAAAACAGCAGGAAGAGAAGTCTGACTCTTGTTATGGATGATAAGGGCTTTAGCGCCGGCTTGCTTTGCTTCAGCTAAGAAATCATGCGCATCGAAAGAAGCGCCTTGCAAGGCAAGAAATAGACAACCTGGTTGGATATTACGTGTATCTGTACAGATATTATCAATGACTATCTGAGCATCGTTAACATAAGTTAACTTACCAGCCGTTGCGCTAGCAATTTCAGATAAAGTTAATGAAATCATAAATCAGCCTTTTTATTTTCTAATAGTTGTAACGAGGCTAATAAGACTCTATCACTATAATCAATGCGCTTTTCGCCAATAATTTGGTAATCTTCATGGCCTTTACCGGCCACTAAAATCAAATAATTTTTCTGTACACTATTTAGTAACTCAGTGATCGCCGTTTTTCTATCATGAATACAATCAACACGTTCAGGGTGTTTAAACCCAGCGAGAATGTCATCCATTATTTGTGCAGCGGGTTCTGTGCGGGGGTTATCATCAACTAAAATGACTTTATCTGCAAAGGCTTCAGCTACTTTTGCCATTTCAGGACGCTTTCCTTTATCTCTATCACCACCACAACCAAAAATGCAGATTAAACGCCCCATTTTTGTATGTTTTTTCAACGCGACTAGTGCTTTCTGTAATGCGTCCGGTGTATGCGCGTAATCAACCACAAAGGTAGTCTCGCGTGCAGGAAAAATATATTGTTCCATTCTTCCGGCGACCGTATCTAACAAAGGTAACGTTTTTTCAATATCTTGAATGGAAAAATTTTCACAAAGAAGTTGTGTGATAACAGCCGCTAAATTTGAGACATTAAAATCACCGTAAAAAGGCGCGTCTATTTTTCCAGCTCCCCAAGATGAATCAAACTCGAAAGATAAACCCTGTGCTAAATAGTGAATATTCGTGATCGTAACATAACGGTGTGATAGCGTTTTCTTACCCGTAGCGCTGTAACTGATAGCATCAGGATAATCCGAAAGCCAAGTCGCCCCGATTTCATCATCTAAATTAATAATACGTTGCTGAATTGGAAACTCATTAAAGAGCCTTTTTTTAGCGTCCGCATATTCTTGCATCGTGCCATGATAATCAAGGTGATCACGCGTTAAATTAGTAAAGATGGCACTGTGAAAAGGTAACGCAGAAACACGTCCTTGAACCAAACCATGTGATGATACTTCCATTAATGTATATTTTGCGCCCTGCCATTGATAATTATTAAGGCAAGAAAAAACAGATAACGCATCTAATGTGGTATTTAAACTTGAGGTTAATTGACCAAACAAACCATTACCAATGGTGCCCATTTGTGCACTGGTCTGGTTAAGTAAGGTTAAACTATTGGCTAATAAACTGGCAATCGTGGTTTTTCCGTTGGTGCCCGTAATCGCAATCACTTTATGGCAGTCTTCAGCAGGAAAATAGAAACGATAAGCGAGTGCACTCAGTGCTTTTTGTAATTGATAAAAATGCACGATAGCGACATCTTTATCATAAGAAATATTACCGTGCTCTTGTGCGTTTTTAGTTTCCGATAAAACCATGCCTGCACCCAAGGAAATTGCATTACCGATAAACTGACGGCCATCGAGCAATGCACCTTGCAAAGCAATAAATAAGTCATCTTGTTTTACATGACGACTATCCAGTGTCATGCCGGTCACACTCAGTGAGACACTATTCGGTAATGTTAACCATGGCGATAATAACTCAGTCACAGGATGGATTAATTTATTGGGCATCATTTAATTGATCCAGTAACGTGTAGCGTGTGTCTTCAGCATCAGGGCGTACATGGCTAAGCAACAGCGCACTTTGCATGACAGATGAAAAGACAGGTGCCGCAACATCGCCAGCATAATATCTGTCTCCCTGCGGTTCATTAATCATCACAACAATCGAAAAACGCGGATTACTGGCTGGTGCAAGACCAGCAAAGATAGCAACATAATCATCTCCATAACCACCGGCTTCTGCCTTACGAGATGTACCTGTTTTACCCGCTATACGATAACCTTCAACTTTGGCTTTACGGGCTGTCCCGCCTTTTTTACTCACGCCTTCCATCATATGCACCACTTCTAAGGCTATATTTCTTGGAATGACTTGCTCACCTTCGCCTGGGTTATCTGTTTTCAAAATGGTTAATGGGAATCTTTTACCCCCGCTGCCCAAGATGGCATAGGCTTTTGCAATTTGTAATGTTGTTGCTGTAATACCGTAACCAAATGACATGGTTGAAAGCTCAAAATCAGACCAGCGATGGCGAATAGGTAAACGCCCAACACTTTCACCGATAAGGCCAATGCCGGTATCGTTACCTAGGCCAAAATCAGCAAAAGTCTGTTGTAATTTCGACGCTTTTAAACGTAACGCCAATTTACTAACACCCATATTACTGGATTTTTTCAGGATCATGGCAAGATCAATTTTACCGTAATTTCTAGCGTCACGTACTATCCGTCCACCCAAAGACATTCGCCCTGGAGAGGTATTAATTATTTCATCAATACCCACTTTTTTATAAACAAGGGCACTCGCAACAACAAAAGGTTTAACCGTAGAGCCTGGCTCAAAAGTATCCGTTATTGCACGATTTCTCATTTTATAAGGTTGATATTGGCTACGATCATTGGGGTTAAATGAAGGGAAATTTGCCATCGCGTATATTTCACCGGTGTGCACATCTAACACAACGATTGAACCTGAAGTTGCTTTGTTCATTTTTACCGCACGTTTAAGCTCGCTATAAGCGACCGCTTGAATACGTTGGTCAATGCTTAATTGCAGGTTACCCGCCGCTTTTTTAATTTTTAAGACTTCAATATCATCAATAACATTGCCTAGTCTGTCTTTGCGTACGCGTTTTTTACCCGTTTGGCCTTGGAGGTAAGTATTGTAACTTTTCTCAATACCTTCAATGCCCTGCGCATCAAGGTCAGTTAAGCCAATAATGTTTGCATTAATTTCACCGGTTGGATAATAACGATGTGATTCAAGTTGATTAGCAATACCCGCTAATTTTAATTGTTTAACATAGTCAACAATAGGGATATTTACTTGGCGTTTAAGATAAACAAAACGCGCATTAGGTCTTCTGACTATTTTAACTAATTTTTCAAGCTTAATACCTAAGACTTCAGCCAGCGCAGGCCATTTTTTAGACTCAAAGAATTTTGCTTTTTTGTATTTTACTTTTCCAGTGCGTGCATTCTCAACAGCGCTTGCTTGCCACTCTTCATCATTAAACGCATAGGCGGCTTTTACCGCTTTTGGATCCACCCAAATAGCATAAGCAGGCACACTAATAGCCAGCTCTTCACCATTACGATCTGAGATATTGCCACGATGAGTGACTGATTTTGTAACACGCAAGCTACGTTTATCAGCTTCTTTGGTTAAATATTCAGGCTCAATAACCTGAATATACGCCAAACGACTAATAAGTAGCACTGCGATAACAGTAATAGCAACAGAAACAAAGACGTAGCGCCATGACGAAAATGCATGGTAGACCTTCCGTGGTTGCGCCTGTTTAGCTCTTTTTTTTCTGCTCTGAGTCCGTTTCATTTTTATGGAATTTCCACTAATACACTGTTATTTTTGGTGGGTTGTGACATTGAAAGCTTTTCCTTTGCTATACGTCTGATGCGACTGTGCTCGTCTAACGTATGCTCTTCGAGCAACAAATTCTGCCATTCAATCATTAAGTTATCTTTTTGTTGTGCTAATTGATCTTTTTGAGTGACCAACTTTCGTGTTTCATGGGTAATATAAACATTATAAAAAGCACTAAATAACAGCACGATCCCCAGTAATATCACGGCAAAATATCGGCGTAGATCGGCAACAATCAATAATAATAAATTGTCACGCGTTACACTCAATTATTCGCTCTCTGGCTGTGCAATTTTCAATGCAACACGTAATACAGAACTACGCGCACGGGGATTCTCATCGACTTCACGTGCACTTGGTTTTAATGCTTTACCCAGTCCTTTCAATGTTCTTCCAAACTGCATTTGAGCATCCGTTAACGGTAATCCCGGTGGATATTCACGGCCTTTTTCTTCTTTACGAATAAAGCGTTTAACAATACGATCTTCAAGAGAATGGAAGCTAATCACCGACAGTTGACCACCGACAGCAAGAATGTCCAATGCGCCGTCTAATACTTTATGAATTTCTTCAAGCTCACTATTTACGTAAATGCGAATCGCTTGGAAACTGCGCGTTGCGGGATGTTTTTTCTTTTCACGTTTAGGGCACAGACGTTCAATCAATTGCGCAAGATCTAAGGTACGTAAGAAAGGTTTTTCTTCACGATCTTCAACAATGGCACGTGCAATACGGTAAGCGAATTTCTCTTCACCAAAGGTTTTTAATACCCAACTAATATCTTCAACATCCGCTTTTGCTAACCAATCAGCAGCACTGATACCCGATGTTGGATCCATACGCATATCTAATGGGCCGTCACGCATAAAACTGAAACCACGCTCAGCATCATCAAGTTGTGGTGAAGAAACACCAAGATCCAGTAAAACGCCGTCTATTTGCCCAGCTAAATCAAGATCTTTTACATATTCAGCTAAACCCGAAAAAGGCCCGTGAACAATCTGAAAACGCGGATCTTGCTTCATTAATTCTTCGCCAACGGCAATCGCACGCGGATCTCTATCAATGGCTATCAAACGTCCATTTTCGCCTAAGCGATCTAAAATATAACGAGAATGTCCGCCACGACCAAAAGTACCGTCAACATAAATGCCGTCTTTCTTAAGGGCTAAACCGTTGACTGCTTCGTCTAATAAAACTGTAATATGCTCTGCCATTATAATGAGAACCCTTTTAAACTTTCTGTTAATTGATCGTCAGATGGTAAACCGATAAGTAGATCAGCTTCGACTTGTTGCTGCCACATATCTTCATCCCACAATTCAAATTTATTAAACTGACCGACTAGCATGACTTTTTTTTGTAATTTTGCATGCTTTCTTAAAGTGGGCGCAATCAATAAGCGCCCTCCTTTGTCTAATTCAGTTTCCGTTGCATATCCTAAGATTAATCGTTGTACACGACGTTCTACATCGTTAGTACTTGATAATGCGCTTAACTTTTTTTCTATCACTAACCATTCATTTAATGGATAGAGTAATAAGCAAGGTGATTGTAAATCAATAGTGCACACAAATTGACCTTGGCAGGAATCCATCAAGCCATCACGATATCGTGTTGGCATGGCGATCCTTCCTTTACCATCAATGTTAATTGCGTTTGCACTACGTAACATGACCACTAAGCCCTGACTTATTAATAAATGTATGCACTTTTATTGTATATTAGCGCGGATTAAGGGGAAAAGTTCCACTTTTAGACACTTTTTACCACAATAGATCAGGAAGTTTAATAAAGTGCACCGTTTTTGCAAGTAAAGGATCTTTTATTTTAATGACTTTCATCACACAAATATGATCTAACAGTTCAAAACAGGTGAATATTGAGTTAGATAACTAGAAATTATTAAAATAGTGAATTTATTATCAAACATGGTACTGGGATGCTTGGACGTGATATAGTTCGCAATTAACCGTTTTATTTAAAAAGGACACTCCTTTGTTAGACCAAGAATTAAAAGCATTTGTGATAACACAAATCGAAGATATGAAAGCAAAAGAAATCACTATTATTGATGTTTCAGGCACTTCTGACGTAACTGATACAATGATTATTTGTACTGGTAACTCAAAACGCCACGTTCGTTCAATTGCAGAGCAAACAGCACTAGCAGCAAAACGTGCTGGTGATGCACCGATTGGTGTTGAAGGCTTAGAAGGTAGTGAATGGGTACTAGTAGATTTAGGCAATGTTGTATTACACGTAATGCAAGATGAAACTCGCCAATTTTACGACCTAGAAACACTTTGGGGACACACTGCTTAATGAAAATTCAGTTAATCGCAGTCGGCACCAAAATGCCCGACTGGGTTGAAAAAGGATATCAAGAGTATGCACGACGCTTTCCTAAAGAGTTACAACTTGAACTACTTGAAATTAGTGCAGGAAAGCGTGGTAAAAATGCGGATATAAAACGCATTTTAAAAAGAGAGGGAGAATTAACCCTCGCTGCTATCCCCAAGGGTAATAAAATAGTCACCCTTGAAGTCACTGGTAAACCATGGACAACCGAGCAATTAGCGGGCGAAATGAAAAAGTGGCAGTTAGATGCACGGAATATCAGTTTGCTCATTGGTGGACCAGAAGGACTTGCTCCAGAGTGTATTGCTAAATCGGAACAACGTTGGTCGCTTTCTGCGCTTACGTTACCTCATCCGTTAGTACGCATCATTGTGGCCGAAGGTTTATATCGTGCTTATACACTAACCATTAATCACCCCTACCATCGCGAGTAATTTGTGGCAAGAAAACGAGTCAGTATACGTAACCACTCAGCTGAGTCTGCGCTTTTTATGCGCCGCACATTGGTGGTTTTTATCGCAATTATCTTTGCGATTGGGGTATTAATTACCAATCTTTATTATCTGCAAATCAACTCCTTTGAAAGCTTTCAGACTCGTTCCAATGATAACCGTATCAGCGTACAGACAGTCCCCCCAAATCGTGGTCTTATCTACGATAGAAATGGCATTATTCTTGCCGAAAACAGACCCGTTTACAGCTTACAAGTTGTGGTTAGAAAAACCAAAAACCTCAAACAAAAAATCAATAAAATGCGTAATATGCTGGATCTTACTGAGCAAGAAGTTGAGCTTTTTTATAGCCGAAATCGTTACTCTCGCTCCTATAGACCCATACTATTACGTGACCAATTAACCACCGAAGAGGTCGCGCTGTTCACAGTGAACCAACATAACTTCAAAGGTTTCTCCATCAAAGCTAACCTAAAGCGTTTTTACCCTTTTGGTGATTCGTTTACCCATGTTTTAGGTTATATCGCGAAAATTAACAGTAATGACCTAAAACGCATTGAAGAGAAAGGCGAGACGGCACGTTATCGTGGTACGCATTTCATTGGCAAATTAGGTATTGAAAAATATTACGAAGAAACATTACACGGACAACCAGGACAACGCCAAGTTGAAGTAGACAGTTGGGGGAAAGTTATTCGTGTGCTTAGTTTCACCCCACCTACGCCAGGCAAAGATATTAAACTGAATATTGATATCCAGTTACAACTTAAAGCGCAAAAATTACTCGGCGATACGCGTGGTAGTGTGATTGTGATGGATACACGCACCGGGGGGATTTTAAGCCTAGTCTCTAACCCGAGTTATGATCCAAACTTATTTGTACAGGGCATTAGTAGCAAAAAATATAATGCGCTTTTAAACTCCAAAGATAGACCGCTTATAAATCGAGCAACCCAAGGACGTTATCCGCCTGCATCAACCATTAAACCACAAATGGCACTTCTCGCATTAGATACCAAAGTCATCACCGAACATACCAAAGTAAAAGATCCAGGTTGGTGGATTGTGCCCGGTAGTAAACGACGTTTTCGTGATTGGAAGCGCTGGGGTCATGGCGAAGTTGATGTCAATCATGCGATCGAGCAAAGCTGTGATACTTTCTTTTACGATACTGCTTATAAGGTCGGCATCGATAGAATTAATCCGTTTATGCAACTGTTTGGTTTTGGACATTATAGTGGATTAGACATTGGTGAAGAGACCAAAGCTATCATGCCATCAAGAGAATGGAAACGCGCACGCTATAATGCGCCTTGGTACGATGGTGATACTATTTCTGTGGGTATCGGACAAGGTTACTGGACAGTCACACCTATTCAACTTACTCAGGCCACCGCGATTTTAGCCCGAAAAGGGGAAGTGATCACACCACAAATATTACACTCTATTGTTTCTAAAGGCGGGTCATTTACACCGCCTTTAGAAAGATCAGAACCGATAAAGTTACAAGATGAACATTATTGGGAAATTGCATTAAAGGCAATGTATGGCGTTACCAGTAAAAAAACAGGCACAGCACATCGTGCATTTGCTAAAACGTCCTATACAGTGGCGGGTAAGTCAGGCACCGCACAGGTCATTAATATGAAAGAAGGTGAAGAGTATGACGCAGATAAAATTTCTGAACATCACCGAGATAATGCCATGTTTGTCGCCTTTGCACCCTATGAATCACCGGAAGTGACTGCCACAGTAATCTTAGAGAATGCAGGTGGCGGGAGTACTAATGGAGCCCCAATTATTCGTGCGCTCTTTGATGAGTATTTTGATCATATAAAACCTAAAGAACGAGTGAGCTTTTAAAATGGTAAGTACCAAAGCACAAAAAAGTATCTTTTACCGTTTGCATATTGACCCATGGTTATTACTCGGTATTTTATGTTTAATGACATTAAGCCTAGCCACACTTTATTCTGTTTCTCCCGACTGGGTCGTACCACAACTCATTCGCTTAGGCATTGCTATTAGCGCCATGCTGGTCATGGCACAAATACCGCCTGGCGTTTACCAACGCTGGACCCCTGCTATTTTTGTTATTTGTGTCCTTTTATTAGTCGCAGTATTGGTTATTGGACATACGGGTAAAGGCGCACAACGCTGGTTAGACTTAGGTTTCACTAAGTTTCAGCCCTCAGAAATAATGAAACTCATCATGCCTTTTGCGGTTGCTTATTTTGTTAGCCAATACACCCTGCCGATTAAATTCAGCAAAGCCATCGTTGCACTCATTATTGTTATTGTGCCAACGTTATTAATCGCTAAACAGCCAGATTTAGGCACCTCTATATTAGTGGCCTCTTCGGGTCTTTTTGCGTTATTTCTCTCTGGCATATCGTGGCTTTATATCGGCATAGCTATCACCGCCATACTCGCATTCGCACCCATTTTATGGTTTTACCTGATGCATGATTATCAGCGAGGACGTGTTTTAACCCTGTTTAATCCCGAGGCAGATCCGTTAGGTGCCGGTTATCATATTATTCAATCTAAAATTGCCATCGGCTCAGGTGGAATGTGGGGAAAAGGTTGGCAACAGGGAACACAATCACAGTTAGAATTTTTACCTGAACGCCATACTGACTTTATTTTTTCAGTGTTCTCTGAAGAGTTTGGCTTTGTTGGTATTTTACTGCTGTTAACTATCTATTTATTTATTATTGGTCGTGGTTTGTGGATTGCGAATCAAGCACAAGATGCGTTTACTAAGTTAGTCGCGGGCAGTATTATCCTGACCTTCTTTGTTTACGTTTTTGTAAATATAGGCATGGTGAGTGGCATATTACCGGTTGTAGGCGTGCCATTACCTCTAATCAGTTATGGTGGCACCTCAATCGTTACCTTACTCGCCGGCTTTGGTGTATTGATGTCATTTAATACCCATAAAACATTTAATACTAAATACTGATAATGTAAGAGACATAATGAAAAAAAATTTAAAGATTGCTACCACTTTATCGGTGCTTGTTTTACTCACCAGCTGTAGTTCAAACCGTTATCAATATAGCGATGATCATCAGCCAGATGATATTCCTCCGCTTACCCATATTGAAGATGTGGTGCCACGTTATGAGCCCTATTCTCGTGGTGGCAATAAAGATTACCGCGTACGTGGTATTGATTATAAAGTATTAAAAGATGTCACAACCTTTACAGAGCAAGGTTATGCTTCTTGGTACGGCAATAAATTTCATGGCCACCTGACGTCTAATGGTGAACGCTACGATATGTTTGCAATGAGCGCAGCTCATAAAAACTTACCACTGCCAAGCTATGTGAAAGTCACTAACCTTGAAAATAATAAACAAGTAATTGTACGTGTTAATGATAGAGGCCCTTTTCATGAAGGCAGAGTGATTGATCTTTCTTACGCGGCAGCTAATAAGCTCGATATCGTCAAGACAGGTACAGCGAAAGTGAAGGTAGAATTAATACATTTTACTGAAGCGCAGAGTGAGCATAAAACAGATTTTTTGAATGGTTATTTCTATGTGCAGTATTTAGTTACATCACAAGCGGATAAAGCCAAATTACTCGGTAAAAAACTCAGCAAACAACATCAAGTAGAATACGCAACGGTGAAAGATAAAACCAACTACCGATTACGCTTAGGCCCTTTAAGTAATGAAGCAGAGGCAAAAAAACTGCTTAATAACCTACAGGTTGATTATCCTAACGCCTTTATTGTCCAGCAAAAGAAACGCTGATAGCGAGTAACTCACTATCAGCGTCATTATTTGAATAATTGGTATGTAAACGTAATTATTCAAAGGTCACTATTTAAAGCGTAGCTTCTGTTAAATTTTGTAAGTTACGTTCTTTTTTAACTAAGCCGTATCCAACAATCACTAACACTGATTGGAACACCATCACAGCCGTCATCGCAACAACACCATAATCACTGAATAACGAAACAACCGCGCTTGCCACCATGCATAACATCATCTGTAAAAAGTTCATTAAGCCAGATGCTGATGCACTGTTTTCTTTAAAACCCACTAACGCATTATTCGCAACAATCGGATAAATTGCACCATTAGCAGCAGCCATAAAGCACATTGGAATTAATAGTGGGATAATACTGCTTTGCTCTGTTGTCATTGCAACAGCAAACATCACAATAACACTGATGATAAATAGCTTTAATAACCAAGGTAATATCTTTTCACTACCATAACGTGCAAGTAGCGAGCGACACGTATAACCACCAACAATAAAGGCAACGGTTTGAGGCAAGTAGCTTAGGCCGATATCCGTACCTGAATATCCCATTGCACTCATAGCAAAAGGAGAGCCGGTTAACCAGGCAAAAAAGGCAGCAGAACAAGCTGCATAAATAACCATATTACCACTGAATTTTGTAGATTTTAGAATGGTCATATAAGTTTTGAAAACAGAAACCGTTTGTTTTTCTTCTGCCACTTGTGGCTGACTTTGCTGTGCATTGCTGAAATCAATCAAGCTACTGCGGATCATCCAAACAACACCAATCGCTAATAAACAATAAAATATACTCTGCCAACCAAATTGTGTTTCAAGCAGTGCGCCAACGATAGGTGCTAAAGCAGGTGAAAGTGCGACTAAAGGCATCACAGTTGCAAAAATACGTTGTGATGTTTTCTCATCATATTTTTCGATAACAAAAGATTGCCAAATAATCGTGGCACCAGCAGCACCGATTGATTGTACAAATCGTCCCGCCAATAACAATTCAACACTATTTGTCATCGCACAGATAATGGTACCAACACTGAAAATAGCTAAGCTCGACATTAATACCGGTTTTTTACCGAATTTCTGACTTAATGGACCATAAACCAATTGACCGATTGCCATACCTAACAGGAAGATACTTAACGACCAGCCAATCATTTGGCTACTTGTCGATAAATCTTGACGCAAAATATCAAATGCAGGGAGATACATATCAGTTGCAAGAAAGCCTAACATGCTTAATCCTGATAACCAGATATAGGGTATTTTGCTTTGTACTGCCGTGTTTACTTTATCCATTTTATTCTCAGTTTATTGAATTTCACACAGTATATTCTTGCATTAGTAAGCAATAAAACGGTATATTTTAACCTTTGCCTTCAAAAAAGTTGATGTGTATGTTTTCCAACCATGATTTAGTTGTTATTGATGCCGTTGCCCGCCGTGGAAGTTTCACTGCGGCCGCTGATGAATTGCACAAAGTACCCAGTGCAATAAGCTATACGGTTAAAGTGATTGAAGACAAATTAGGTGTTTTTCTGTTTAAACGTTTACACCGTAAAGTACAGCTCACCCCCGCGGGAGAATATTTTGTCACCCAAGCAAGGTCACTGCTTAAGCAGATGGGAGAAATCAAACAGCAAACACAACGTGTTGCAAATGGTTGGCAAAGTAGTGTTTCCATTGCACTTGATAATGTTGTGCATGAATCCTCTGTAAACCAATTAGTCGCTGATTTTTATCAAGCTTTTCCCGACATTGAATTATTACTGACCATGGAAGTGTTTAATGGTGTTTGGGATGCGCTTGCAGATGGCCGAGCAGACATTGCCATTGGTGCAACTTCTGCAGTACCTATTACAGGTGGGGTTGCCTACCGCTCAATGGGAGAGTTATGTTGGGATTTTGTTGTCAGTAAAGACCACCCTCTTGCACAACAAATTGAGCCTATAACAGATCAACAATTGATTGATTTTCCGTGTATATGTTTGGAAGATAGTGCGAGGAAATTGCCCAAACGTGCAACCTGGTTGGTCGATAATCAGCGCCGTTTAGTGGTACCAAATTGGCACAGTGCTGAGCAGTGTTTTATTGCCGGGTTAGGCATAGGTGTTATGCCTGCACATCGTGCGATACCATTAATTGAACAAGGTTTGCTCATTAAAAAAGAGTTATTAAATAAAGCGGCTAATAGCCCTTGTTGTCTAGCATGGAAAGATGAGCAACTCCCCCCCGCAGTAAAATGGTTATTAAACTACTTAGGGGATAGCGAGAAACTACACCAGCAATGGCTGGCATAAAAAGAAGTGATAAGCGGGAAGGCTAGCATGCAGGAAAGCTGCTAGCCTTAAAAAACTATGCCCCGGCTATTTTCATTTTATTAATTAAAATAGAACCGGTTTTTAGACTACTGCGTGCGTCAACATCTGATCCTATCGCTTCTATGCCCATAAACATCTCTTTTAAATTACCCGCAATGGTCACTTCATGTACTGGGTAAGCGATCACACCATTTTCAATCCAAAAACCCGATGCGCCACGTGAGTAATCACCGGTTACCATGTTCACACCTTGACCCATTAGCTCAGTGACAAAGAAACCCGTGCCCATCTCTTTAAATAATCCGGCTAAGTCTAGACCGCTATCATTAACAAACCAGTTATGAATGCCACCGGTATGCCCTGTACTTTGCATTTTTAATTGACGCGCAGCATAGCCCGTTAACAGGTAAGTTTGTAATACACCTTGTTCAATAATATTACGATCAATCGTTTTACCGCCTTCTTGATCGAAAGGTGAACTAGCAATACCTTTAATGATATGTGGTTTCTCTGAAATCTTCATCCAACTCGGGAATATCTGTGTATCTAAACTATCGAGTAAGAAAGTAGATTTTTTATAGATACTAGTACCACTAATCGCCCCAACTAAATGGCCGAATAACCCCGTTGCCACTTCCGGAGCAAATAACACCGGCGCCTCTTGAGTTTTAATTTTAGTGGCACCTAAACGCGAAAGAGTGCGTTTAACCGTTTCATCCGCCACCCATTTTGCACTTAACAGATCATTCATGTCACGTGCACTTGTGTAGCTATAATCACGTTGCATATCGTCGTCTTGCTGGGCAATCAACACACAGCTTAAACTATGACGACTACTTGCATAACTATGCAAGAACCCATTGCTATTACCGTATACACGCAGCGTTGAGTGACTATTCACCGCGGCGCCATCTGAGTTCACAATGCGTTTGTCACTACTTAACGCGATATCTTCACATTCTTTAGCAAGTGCTAACAATTGCTCTGTATTCAAACTGCTTGGATGATAAAGATCCAAGTCTTGTGGCGCAGTTTCTAATAATTCTTTATCTAATAAACCTGCGTATTTATCTTTACTGGTATAACGCGCAATATCAACGGCAGCTTTTACCGTAGAGGCAATCGCTTCGGGGCTTAAATCTGAAGTAGAGGCACTGCCTTTACATTGATCAACATAAACACTGATACCCATTGCGCCATCTAGGTTAAATTCAACATTTTCAACTTCACCTAAACGTGTATTAACTGAGCTACCAGAGCTTTTTCCGAGCGCGACTTCCGCTTGGTCTACGCCTAATTTTTTAGCAATAATGAGTGCTTCGTTAACCGCATCTTCTAGTTGTTGTTTTTGTTCGATCATAATCAAATACCAGTAACATAAATTAAATTTAGAAACACAGAGAATAACACGTATACTGATTACTCGTTATCATTCAAAGTGCAAAATTCAGCAAGCCGTGAGATAAACAGATTCTAGGCAGGAAGTTGAAGGTCTAACTGGTTCAATCAAGACTTTCTAACTATTTATTAAATGCTCGCATTTGATAAAAGTCGGTAGAGAATTGACGAAGTCAATTGCTCGAAAGACACGAAAATGTTTATCTCACAGCTTGCCCTGCGGGTCGTCAGCCCGACAACTAATTCGGCGTTACAGTATTTGACAAGGGCGAACCATTGTCATCATACTGTGCCTTGCCTTAGCTGCCGGGCTGACGACTGAATAAAGCACCTTGAATGATAACGAGTAAGTACTAATTCCCCTTAATCTGTAACGAAAAATACATTATGAATAAAAAAGTAGAAATAATCGAAGAAGACGAGATCAGTAAATCACAAATCAAACGTGAAGCTGAAGCCTTAAAGTTAATTGGCCGTGACTTAGTTGCACTAAGTAAAAAGCAATTACCACAAATTCCAGGCAGTGAGTTATTGTTTCATGCAATCTCTGTTGCGCACAAAATTGAAGGTAAGCACGAAGCATTACGTCGCCAAATTCAATACATCGGTAAAGTATTACGTAGTGAAGATTGTGTCGCTATCCGTACTGCTATTGATAAACTCAATAACAAACACCAACAATTAACACATGCAACAATACGTCTAGAAAAACTACGTGATGAACTTGTAGAGCAAGGCGATAGTAAAATTAATGAGTTGCTTGAGCAGTTCCCAACTTTAGAGCGTCAAAAACTACGTCAGTTAGTACGCCAAGTAAATAAAGAAAAGAAAACAGAAAAACCAGAGAAAATAGCAAAAGCGGCAAAAGACTTATTCATCTATCTTAAGCCAACTTGTTTATGATCTAGTTCATACTTCTAGATTTGTGATTTGATATAAAAACTATAAAAACATAAATAACCTATAATTTGCAGAACAATTCAAATAAATAGGTTATTTATGCTTAAAAAATCCATTTCGCTTATCTTGGTCCCTGTACTCTTTCTATTAATTGGGCATCTGTTAAATAACTTCTTATTTAGCAATGCCTTTTTAGTTACCTTCATTATCGATATTATTGCCATTAAAATCGGCTTTATACTCTTTTATCAACAATTCTCCCCTGCCTTATCCAGTTTTACTGAGTTCAGCAAACAACACCAAGCATCATCAAATCTGGTTAACTTAGATTTCAGATTCAATAATGCCAAGTCGACTGTGTTTAAAGAGTTTATAACACAACTCAATCATCAGAATGAGCAAACTGAAAGCCGATTAAAAGAAATATGTAGTTCAAGCTCACGCCTCATTCCTATGTCTCAGGATTTAAAAGATACTTATAGTTCAATGATTCAAAAAGCGATGATGCAGGAAACACATGGCCATCAACTGAGTAATGCAATGAACGAAATGACCACGGCCACGGATGAACTTGATAGTGAAGTGGAAGTGATTTTCTCAGAAGTAAAGGAAACGGCGAATAACGTTAATATCGCCAAAAAAGGAACTGAAAGTGCGTCAGAAAGCCTAACGCATTTGACTGACCATATAGAAGAAGCCTCAAAACATATCGATCAGTTAAAAACAGATAGCGACCAGATCAACGCCATCACTGATGTTATTAGCGCCATTGCAGACCAAACAAACCTACTCGCCTTAAATGCAGCCATTGAAGCGGCACGCGCAGGCGAACATGGTCGTGGGTTTGCTGTTGTCGCGGATGAAGTACGTACGCTTGCTGAACGTACAACAAAATCAACAAAAGAAGTGCGTGATATTATTACTCAGATTCAACATAGCACCGGTCAAGCTTATCAAGTTATGCAGGTAGGGCGAGAGTCCGCACAGAGCACCTTAGAGCTTTCTCATCAAGCTAATGCACAACTCGATAAAATCACTCAATCAATCAATGCCATTGATGAAAAATCGTCACAGGCACATGATGCAATCAGCTTACAACAGTCGATATCAACCAATGCGAAGAATTCCGTTGATGCGATGGTTGAGCTTAATAGTGGCGCACTAGAAAATTCACAAATACAATCGGTCAGTTCTGAAGATATGGCAAAACTCGCAGAGGTATTAAAAGAAAAATTAGAGTTGTTTGCGCTTAAAAATACAAATTGGGAGGCGAAAACACGCACAGAGCAACGTGCAAGTGATCAACCAATAGCGCTAGAAGAAGATAATATAGAGCTGTTTTAACAGCGCATAACGTTGCGCTTAATTAAATGGCCTAACATTACGTAGGTAAAATTGATGAGAACAAAACGTTTGATTGAGCAATAGCTGGCTATTGAAATTGAAAACAATAGTGTTGTCATCGATTTTAACCAGCAAGGTAGACCAGAGAGTTAAGCGGATTGCTATAACATTTACAAACGCTAAAAACCAAAAAGGGACAATTAAATGTCCCTTTTTGGTTTTTAGCGTTTGTCTTTTAGGTACTAATAAAGCCGGTTAAAATCGCGGAGAATCCTCTGTCATGCCATTCTCTTTTGCATCTTTAATACATTCAGCTTCGGTCTCATAACTTGTCTTAGAGGCACCTAACATCTGCCCATTTCCAGCTGTTTTATACCAGCACCATTTATTTCGAGAGTCTGTATATATTTTCCACTTATCTGACATATTCCACCCCTATTACAACTTATAAAAAAATAACAATAAAATAAGCATAGTATAAAAAGTGAAATTCAGTCAACAGAGTTCGCATTAATGCGCGCTATCTCTAACATTTTAAAAGTACCTATTTCTGATCTTAAAACTAGTTTGTACCACCCACAGTTAACTGATCAATTTTAACAGAAGGCTGACCGACACCCACTGGAATACTTTGTCCTTCTTTACCACACACACCAACACCCGGATCAAGCTTCATGTTGTTAGCAACCATTGAGATTTGTTGCATTGCATCAAAACCATTACCTATTAAGGTTGCCCCTTTTATAGGTGCAGTGACTTTACCGTCTTCAATGAGGTAAGCCTCAGAAGCTGAGAAAACAAATTTACCAGAAGTAATATCCACTTGACCGCCACCAAAGTTTGGCGCGTAAATACCTTTCTTAACACTGCTTATTAGCTCTTCATGTTCATGTTCACCGTTAAGCATAAAGGTGTTTGTCATACGTGGTAAAGGCAAGTGTGCATAAGACTCACGACGACCGTTACCCGTTGGAGCAACACCCATCAAACGCGCATTAAGTTTATCTTGCATGTAACCTTTTAAAATACCATTTTCTATCAGCACATTACGCTGACCAATAGTCCCTTCATCATCGATATTAATTGAACCGCGGCGGTCTTTAATCGTGCCATCATCAATAATAGTGCAATGCTTTGAAGCCACTTGCTCGCCTATTTTACCGCTATACGCTGAAGAGCCTTTACGATTAAAGTCACCTTCTAAACCGTGCCCAACCGCTTCATGTAATAAAACACCAGGCCAACCTGCCCCAATAATAACCGGCATTGATCCCGCTGGGGCATCAATCGCGTCGATGTTAATTAATGCTTGGCGAACCGCTGCACGTGCATAAGAGAACGCCTTCGTTTCACCTTCAACTGTATCGGTAAAATAGTCGAGGTCAAAACGACCACCGCCCCCTGCGCTACCGTGTTCACGTTTACCATTTTTCTCTATTAATACAGAACAGCTAAAACGCACTAACGGACGAATATCGGTCGCTAATGTGCCATCACTAGCGGCCACTAAAATCTCTTCATAAACGGCATTAAGCGAAACAGTGACTTCACAAACAGCAGGATCAAGTGCACGCGTAAAAACATCAACTTCTTTGAGTAAGGCAATTTTTTTAGCCTGTGGCAAACTGCTTAATGGATCAGAATCGCCATAAACCAACTTTTTATCCGTTGGTAATATCAATTTAATTTGACGCTCTTGACCGCTTTTGACAATACTACGTGCAGCACTAGCTGCATCAGTGATTGATTTTTTTGAAATCTGGTCTGCATAAGCAAAACCTGTTTTCTCACCAGAGACAGCACGTATGCCGACACCCTTGTCGATATTGTAGCTACCGTCTTTAACGATACCATCTTCTAATACCCAAGACTCATGGCGACTTGATTGGAAGTAAAAATCTGCATAATCTATTTGTGGTGTACTAATACGCCCAAGTTGTGATTGTAAATCAGAAAGGGATAACTGTGCAGGTGCTAAAAAGCGTTCACAAACCTGTTCAAAAGACATACTTTTTCCTTATTTTAAAACATAATACCCAAACTAGCTTAAGATGCTGGTTCCTACATCTTAAAGTAGCTTGGGGATAGCAAAGCGATTATGTGTTGATATTGGCATACTAGTGCGTAAATCATCTATTGTCGTTTTAGAAAATGGTGCACAGACAAAACCTTCGTTCTTTTCAAGTTTGTCTAACACCTCTCCCCAAGGGGATACTACCATTGAATGGCCATAAGTTTCTCGTCCACAGTCATGTAATCCGCCCTGATTGGCGGCCACGACATAACATTGGTTTTCAACCGCACGTGCTTGCAATAGAGGTAACCAATGTGCCTGGCCTGTTACCTGCGTAAAAGCAGCTGGTAACAACAGCACTTCAGCCCCTTTTTCACGCAACGCTTGAAATAACGCAGGAAAACGTAGGTCATAACAGATAGCAAGACCCACTTTAACGATACCGTTATCGGTTTGCCAATCAAAGAGTTGTAACGACTTGCCCGGTACAAATGTATCAGACTCTTTATACATCCCCTGTCCGTCAGCCACTAAAGCATCAAACAGATGAATTTTATGATAATGACTGATTAAGTCACCTGTGGGTGAAAACACTAAGCTAGTTGTGTAGATTTTATTATTGATTTCACTTTTAATCGGGAAACTACCACAAATGATATAACAGCTATATTGCTTGGCTAAATCGGCAAGTTGCCTTTGAAAAACACCAACACCGAGAGATTCCGCCAAGGTTAAATAAGCTTCCCTGTTAGCAAATAGCAGTGCATTTTCAGGCAATAATACCAACTGATTTTTTTTCGGTGATAATGATATTAATAATTTTTTTATTGTTTCAATATTACATTCAGGAGAAGCGCCGCTCACAAGTTGTAAAGCAGAAAGTTTATTGTGCATGTTGTCGCCCCTGAAACTCTTGTTGTTGCTCACTCATTTCCTGTAATACTTCACTGTTTTCCAATTTTATTTTACCTCGTTCTCTGGTCACTAACTTGACATCAGGGTTAGTTAAATCCCCTTTGACAGAGAAATCAACACGAATAATCGTATCAACCACCGGCTCTAAGATTTTGGTTAACATTAATACAGCTGCACCGGTTAAAGGGTTAATCGCAAAAGCCGCTAATACCGGCAAGCTTGATGTGACGGCCGGGCTATAACTAAATTTGTAATTGGTATTTTGATTTGGTAAATCAACTAACCCGCTACCGGTGATTTTTCCAGCGGAGCCATCTAAATAAAAGTCATCGTTACTGAGTACGCCATCATTGATATTTGCCGAGAAGGTCAATTCATCAAATTTGAAACCTTTTGCAAATACATTATCAAACTCTAAATTCAACGAGCGACGAATACCGTCTAAGCTAAACACACTTAATAAACGCGCGCCATTATCGCTCACCTCGGTAATTGCGCCATCTTTTAATACCGCAGAAAAAGCACCATTTAGTGAATTAAGGTTCGCTTGCCAAGGTGCACCCACCCAGTTGAACGCACCGCTAAGCTGTGCGCTTTGATGGTAAACAGGGCTCGTGAAACCAAAGCGTTGCACTAGGCTCTCTTCTTTATCTGCTTCGCTATCAACAATAATATTCGTGACACGTTGATCCCAAAAACCTGAAATATCCGTGTACTCATTACCCTCGCCCACTTTGATATAATCAAGGTTTAGACGTTTCTTGGTAGGGAAAATGTGTACACTCAACGGCGATAAATCAATCTCTTTATAAATACATGTTTTACAATCGATAAAGACTTCAGGGTAATCGATACGCAAGTTGTCACTTGGCATGTTTTTTATGCTTTGTGGTTGCGCTTTATCTTTTATAAGGCTGATATCTAGCTCTTGAAAATCGACCTTAGTCGCATTGATATCAACACGTAGCGGAATACCGGGGCGATATTCGATGCTTGTTTGTAATTTATCTGAGGCTATTTTAGCCTCCCAACGATTGTCTATCTGCTGTGCATTAGCACTAAAAATCGTTAACGGTTGATTAAAAAGATCTAAGTGTTTTATATCAACATTAATTTCATCTAATGCGATTAACGGCGTACTTTCCTGCAACTCTTCAACACTAAGGTTTTTATCAAGCTCATCACTGTCATTGCCATCATCAGACTGTTCAGCTAATTTTTGTTGCTCAATTAACCAATAATCATACCAAGAAGCGACATTTAAGGTCTCTAAATTAACATCGATAACCTGCTTGGTTTTATCAATTTCAGCAACAGGAGAAGGGCCGATATTAAGATGGAAATAAGGAACCGTTTGTTTACCCGCAGTATAATTAAGCTGGCTATCGAGTCTGAGTTTATCTTTAATGCTCAGTTGCAGGCGGCTACTATTATCATTACCAGAAATATTAATCGCCGTTGGCCAACTATGTAATGAGTTTTTATAGAATGGTGCGGGCAACTTGGTTCTTATCCCCTGCATTGCAGAATGTAACGCCACATCAAATTGATAACCACCCGTATATTGATGCTTAAAATCAACTTTACCAGACCAATCTAAATGACCAGACAGTCTCAAAGGTTGAAGTTTTTTCTGGAAAGCGCTTAATTTAGCCAATTTCCAAATGCCATTTATATCGGCATTTACCTGATAACTTTTTTTCTTTTCAAGAGTACTAAAGGCAATGACTAACGGTTGCTCAAATAATTGTGCGCTCATGTCATTGGCGGTTAAATTTCCATTAACAAAACTAAAGCTACCGTTAACTTGTTTTAATGGCAGCGAAAAGTTATCAGCAAGCTCAATATTGATGTCATTATTATTAAGGTAAACCTGACCTTCTGTTTTTGTTTGTAATTTTTCACGGTTAAATGGCACGGTTAATGTGATATTGCCCGATAACGGCTGAGAAACCTGAATGACAGACAATGCCTTACCCACACTTTCACCCAGTGGCGAGGTTTTAAGATAATCACTTATTTTTTGTGCATCTTCGTTAATATCAGCCTTAATGGTTAAAATGCCATCGGGATTTAGGTGATCGACTTTTGCACTTAACTTATCAAGTTTCACTTTTCCTAACGTCGCTTTTTTAGCGTCCATTAACAGATAATCATTTTCGAATAACAGGTCTAAATCTAAATCTGTTAAACCTTGCCACTGACCATAAAAATCATATTTTGCATCACGCAACGGTATCCAAGCTTGAAATATGCCGTTATTCTCAAGGTAAGGATATTGATTAAACGCGCCATACCAGAGTATTTTAGCGCCCTTCACTTGTCCTTGTTTAATGGTCGGCTCAAGGTACTTAAATACGCTATCACCCATGGCTTTCATCGGAAAATAATACTGCGCTTTGCTGGCATCATTGAGTGAGGCATAGCTGTATAAACTTAAAAATGCACTTTGATTTTGCGCCTGTTCATTGGGTAAAAACAGAGAAAATTCACTGATGCTATCCAACTCATTAGTGGTTAATAGCGTCTGATCACTTGAAATAGTGAAACCTGTTTTTGATTGTGCCCATTGCAGTGAGATATCACCCGATTTAACCGGCATAGTACGGCTAAATTGACCATCAAAGTAGATCTTTTGTTTTGCCAAACGAATGTTTGCATGACCTTGTTTAAGATCTCCTTGCAGAGTTACCTTGGCATTACTGACACCAGGAATACCGCCGACAGGACGATTTTTTAACTCGCTTACTTTTAAGCTAAATTGTAAATCATCGGTCTTATCTCTACTCACACCTATCTGATCGATATTACCGTCAATATCATATTGTCTTAATGCCGTTATTTGTTCACTGCTAAGATCAGAGTAAAGAAGATAAAAAGGAATAACATCCTTAATCGTTAAACCATCCACATCCACCAAAATGCTCTTTTTATCGCCTTGGCCACTAATGTTAAGCTGATTCCTCTGTATTTGATTACGGCTAATATCTAAATCATAACTATCTAATAACCAACCATTATCGCCATTCGTTAATTGTACAAGACCACTATTAAGCGCCCAACTGTGATAACTTTTCAGTTGAGACCAAGCAAATGAACTTTCTTTTAGCTGTACTTGTACCGAGTCTATTTTATCAGTAGAAAATTGTGCCCATGCTTCAAAACCAACCACCGCTTCAAGCATTTCAGCATTAGTATTAACCTGTTTAATCAAGTAATCAGTAATGTTGAGGTTATCAGCGTGCAGGTATAAATTACCTGAGAGAGGTTTCTTGTCAGTTTCAGGAAACAGATCAACAACAAATTTCAAACTGTTTTTACCCATGGTATTCGTCAATGTGGCTTGACCGATACCTTGGTGATTATCGCCTTCGTTTAACCAACGTAGTTGCTCAATAACAATCGATTTTTCTAATCCGAGTTGATCGGTAAAGTTGAGGGTACTGCCCTTAATGGAGACTTTTTTAAGCTGTGTTAAAAAAATATCTTTGAGTCTATTAATGGTTAACTGCGACTTTTCAGAGGTGCTTTGACCATCAACTTCTTTAACCGTAAGTACGGCGCCTTGCAGAGAGATACTGTTAAAGTTGAGTTTTTGCTCGGTAACAGAATCCCAAAAATCTAAATGAAGAAAAAGATGGTTCAGTGTTAATACAAAAGGTAAATCTTCAGAATCCAATAACTCAACGTTATTAAGCGTTAAGATCATGCCCGAAAAATCGATACCCGCAGAGATATCTTGTACTGATATATCTATCTTATATTCGCTTGTTAGCCAGTCAATTGCTTGTTCTTTGTAACCATCAACACCAATAAATAAGATGCGTGCGGACGTCAGTAATACAGCAAGTAAGACTAACTTCACAGCAAATAAAATATAGAACCGCTTTAACCATCTAAAGGTAAATTTCTTCAATTAAAAATCCATTTTGTACTATTTTGAATCACATCATTACCACGTCAAACTGCTCTGGACCGTACATCGGCTCTGCATGAATTTTCACTTGCTTCGACATAAACACAATCAACTCACCCAAACTGTGTGACTCGTCACCTTGCAAGGCTTCGGCAACAGAAGGTGATGCATAAACAACAAAATGATCGGCATCGTAAGCACGATTAACACGTAACACTTCACGTAAGACTTCATAACAAACGGTTTCAACGGTTTTTACATAACCACGGCCATTACATTGTGAACATTCACCACAGAAAATATGCTCAAGGCTTTCTTGAGTACGTTTACGTGTCATTTCAATTAAGCCGAGTGGCGAGAAATCATTGATATGCGTTTTAACACGATCTTTAGCCAGTGCCTGTTCAAGGCTGGTAAAAACGCGGCGTTTATGTTCGTTTGATTTCATATCAATGAAATCAAGAATAATAATACCGCCTAAATTACGTAAACGTAATTGGCGCGCAATTGCTTGCGTTGCTTCAAGGTTGGTATTAAAAATCGTTTCTTCTAAATTACGATGACCCACAAAACCACCGGTATTAATATCCACCGTTGTCATTGCTTCAGTCTGATCGATAATTAAGTAACCACCTGATTTTAATTCTACTTTTCGCTCTAATGCACGCTGTACTTCATTTTCTACATCAAAGAGATCAAAAATCGGGCTTTCACCTTCATAATATTCCACTTTATCTTCAAGCTCAGGCACAAATTCGTGAGTAAACTCTTTAAGATCCGCAAAAGTTATTTTCGAATCAATACGTACACGGTCTATCTCAGTACCTACAAAGTCACGTAAAATGCGATAAGGTAAAACTAAATCTTGATAAAGCAGTTTGTTTTTAGATTTGTGGCGTGCTTTACGTTTTAATACTTTTGCCCAAACGCGTTGTAAGAAAGCTGCATCATGCTGTAACTCAGCCTCAGGCGCACCTTCAGCTGCAGTGCGAATAATAAAACCGCCCAATTCATCGATACAACCTTGGGTTATTTTCTTAAGACGATTACGCTCTTTTTCGCTTTCAATACGCTGCGAAACACCCACATGTACACTGCCAGGCATAAACACTAAATAACGAGAAGGCACGGTAATATCTGTGGTTAAACGTGCGCCTTTTGTACCTAGCGGATCTTTCACCACTTGCACAATAATATCTTGGCCTTGGCGCACTAATGAGGAAATATCAGCGACTTGAAACTGTGCTTTCTCTGTTTGTGCGACACATTCTGTATGCGGTACGATATCTGAAGCGTGTAAAAAAGCGGCTTTGTCTAAACCAATATCAACAAAAGCAGCTTGCATGCCGGGTAATACACGGCACACTTTACCTTTATAAACATTACCCACAATACCTTTTGTCGCTAAGCGCTCGATATGTAACTCTTGTAATACGCCCCCTTCGATCAACGCAACGCGCGATTCTGTAGGGGTAATGTTCATCAATAACTCAACCGACATAAGGCGATTCCTGTATAAAGTTTTTAATTAATTCATTTGTTTCGTAAAGAGGTAAACCAACCACCGCACTGTAACTGCCATTGATATGAGTAACAAACTTACCACCCATGCCCTGAATGCCATAACCACCCGCTTTATCTAGGGGCTCACCTGTTTGCCAATAATCATTTATTTCTTGATCGCTTAAAACCTTAAATGTCACACTGGTTTTAATTAAAATTTGTTTATGTTGTTTCTCATCAACCAAGGCAATCGCGGTAAATACCTGATGTGTTGCACCGGATAACATGTGCATCATTTCTTGTGCATGTGCTTGACCTCGCGGTTTCTCTAAGGTTTTTTGGTCAATAACAACAATCGTATCCGCGCCTAAAACAGGTTTATCCTGAGGACTATTTAAAAAACCGGCTTGGGCTTTTTCAAGCGCTAAACGAGACACATAGTCTTGAGCTGATTCACCCGCTTGCAAGCACTCTTCAACATCCGCTTTAACACGCGTAAATGAGACGCCAATTTGGCTTAAAAGTTCCGCGCGGCGAGGAGAGTTTGAAGCCAGATAAATAGTAGGATCAGTCATCTTATTGGCCATGTTATAACACCTTAAAACGTTGACGTATGTAACGCATAAAAAAGAAGAACCATGGCCAAACTAGCATTGAAGTAAAGATCGACCAAAAATAGTGTTTATGTAATACGATCTCTTGCAAGCTTGAAGCAAGCCAATACAAAGCAAACTTAGTCAACAGGATGAATAAACCCACTAACAGTGTCGTTTGTACCAAGGTAAAATAACGAATACGTTGATAACCGATACTCACAAAATAAGCTAACAATGAAAACAGCAAGGCATGCATGCCTAATGTTGAGCCTAATAAAATATCTAACAAAAAGCCTAAAACAAAACCATGCACCACACTCACGCGATGCGGTAAGGCAAGTACCCAATAAAAGATAATCAACACCATCCAATCTGGTCTAAATGCATTTAGAAAGATAGGCAGTGGATAGATAGCACCAATTAAACCGAGTAAAAAGGTGCTATAAATAACGCGATAACTATTGAGCAGTGACATCTTCGCTCTCCAAATCAAGCGATGGCTCAGAATCAGTAAGCTTGTGATCGTTCCACAATAATAATAAATAGCGGCTTCTATCGAGCAGTGCAACTGGTGTCGCGGTTACATCGGCGTATAACGCGCCTTCTTGATAGTCAAAACGACTTATTTTAGCCACCGGATAACCCGCAGGAAAACGTCCACCAAGACCAGAGGTCACTAATAAATCGCCCTCTTTTAAATCGGCATTACTTTGTACAAAAGGTAAATTCAGTTTATTCCAAGCGCCACTACCATGCACAATGGCGACAATGTCATTACGCTGCACACGTACCGGAATACCGTGACTCGCATCAACAATCAATAATACACGACTGGTGGTACTACCCACTTGCGAAACCTGCCCAACCACACCTTCTTCATTAATCACTGGCTGACCGAGATAAACACCATCTCTTGCGCCTTTATCTATCAATAACTGATGGGTAAAAGGGTCAGATCGTAAACTCATCACTTCAGCAATCATGCGTTTATAACTAAAATTACGCTGAGAATTAAGCAGCTCACGAAGCTGTTTATTTTCATGTTCTAATTGTGTTAATAATAAACGGTCTGCTTTTAAAAAAAGATTATCTTTTTCTAATTGCTGATTGCGTTCTTTGAGGGCTTGTCGGGTTAATAAGTTTTCAGAAATAGTACTGGAAAGCTTTTGAGGCGCATCGGCAATATATTGAATAGGGCTAACAAGAGAGTTGAGATAGAGTCTTGAAGAGGCAAACAAATTTAATTGGCTATCTGCTAAAAACAGAATAACCGAAAAGGCTATCACAATGGATAGCCTTAATAAAAATGAGGGACCACTTAGAAAAATAGGTTTCATTATTGGGATTCAATTATCAGAGAAAACTTAATCGGCGCTAAACAGGTCACCACCATGAGTATCAATCATTTCAAGCGCCATACCGCCCCCACGAGCCACACATGTTAATGGATCGTCAGCAACAATAACTGGAATACCTGACGCGTCAGATAATAATCTATCTAATTCGCATAACAGTGCACCACCACCTGTTAATACCATGCCTTGTTCTGCAATATCAGCAGCCAATTCTGGTGGCGTTTTCTCAAGTGCCAGCATTACCGCAGAAACGATACCGCTTAATGGCTCTTGAAGTGCTTCTAAAATCTCGTTGCTATTCAGTGTAAAGCTACGCGGTACACCTTCTGCAACATTTACGCCACGTACTTCAATCTCTTTAACTTCATTGATTGGGTGCGCAATCGCAATGCTTTTCTTAATACGTTCAGCGGTAATTTCACCAATGGTACAGCCGTAGTTACGACGTACGTAGTTGATAATCGCGTCATCAAATTTGTCACCACCAATGCGTACAGAAGCAGAGTAAACAACACCATTTAATGAAATAACAGCGACTTCAGTAGTACCACCACCGATATCAACAACCATTGAACCTTTTGCTTCAGAAACGGGCATACCCGCACCAATGGCAGCAGCCATAGGCTCATCAATTAGGAATACGTCACGTGCTCCAGCGCCTTGTGCAGATTCACGAATCGCACGACGTTCAACTTGTGTAGAGCCACATGGGACACACACTAAAACACGTGGGCTAGGACGTAAAATACTGTTGTTATGCACTTGCTTGATAAAATGCTGTAGCATTTTTTCAGTAATGTAGAAGTCAGCAATTACGCCATCTTTCATTGGACGGATAGCTTGAATATTACCCGGTGTTTTACCTAACATCTGTTTGGCAGCATGACCGACTGCGGCAACACTTTTACCTGCACCGTTTTTATCTAAACGGATAGCAACAACTGAAGGTTCGTCTAATACGATCCCTTGGTCTTTTACATAAATAAGTGTGTTTGCGGTTCCTAAATCGATCGATAAATCGTTAGAGAACATACCTCGAAGCATTTTAAACATGAATTTTATCCAACAGTGCTAATAAATAGTATAAGCATGCACTTTAGCAACCCTCTTATATTTCATCAAGAAAAGAAAGTGAATAGCGCGCCTTATCAGCACTTTTATCAGCAACTTTACATTTATCTGTTTAGAAAACAGGCAAACCACCCAATTTACTTTTGACGCGAGCTTGAATGCGCCTGATTTTGTTCTTTTTTTGTAAATATAACAAGGTTAAAACTATTTTACTGGGGATTGATAGTAGCAAACCTAAACCTATAATCAGGCTCACCATTAAAATACCATTCATGCCCATCGTCACCGTCACATCAGTAAAAGCCATTAATATCACACCGATAATGATTAATAGCACGCCAACAAGCAAACAGCCCTTTAAAAGATTAGTTAACATATGTTTCCTTTATCCTGCAAAAACATGCCCATCAGGGTATTTTAATAACGTCGGTTTAGGACGCGCTAACATGTACGCTAATGTTAGTGGCCCGATACGCCCTATGATCATCACCACCACCATAATGACTTTACCTGGTTCTGAAAGATCAGCGGTCAAACCTGCGGTTAAGCCGACGGTCGCAAATGCAGAAATAGTTTCAAACATCACTAAGTCAAAAGGTGCATTCTCAGTAAGCATTAATAAAAACATCGCGTTTATTAATACAAAACAGCTCACCACAATAATGGCTAAACATTTAGTCACCGTATTCCACGGCACAGTGCGTTTTAGAATAACCACTTTATTACGTTGTCTTAAAAAGGCCCAGGTTGCGATCATCGCCACCACGAAGGTTGATACTTTAATACCGCCCCCCGTTGACGTTGAACCGGCACCAATGAGCATTAACACCATCATCACCAATAATGCGGGATGGCTGAATTGGCTCAGGTCAATACTGTTAAACCCTGCGGTTCTTGCACTGGCAGATTGAAAAAATGCAGCCAGCCATTGATCGGAGCTAGAAAGTGGCGCCAAGGTATTAGGATTATTAGACTCTAAAAGCCAAAACAATAACGTGCCAATTAAGAGTAAACACGGCGTGGCAATCAACATGATTTTGGTATGCAACTGAAGGTGTTTAAAGCCACGTGCTAAATTTCCGTGTAAATCTGAGATAACTGTAAAGCCCAGCCCGCCAAAAATAAACAAGGAAGCAATGGTAAAGATAACCAGCGGATCGCCAACATAACTCATCATACTGTCAGAGAACAATGAGAAACCGGCATTGTTAAAAGCAGACACCGCGTGGAAAAGCGCGCTGAAAAGGCCCTCTGCCCAGCCTAGCTGTGGCACAAAACGAAAGGCTAATAATATTGCCCCACAGAGCTCTGCTGCACATGAGAAAACAATAATGTGTTTGACTAATTTTCTTAAATTAACCGAGTTGCCTTGCCCCAGCTCCTCTTTGGTCACCGACTGCTGACGTAAACTCAGGCGTAAACCAAACATATATAACAAAATAGCAGACAGTGTCATCTGCCCTAATCCACCTATTTGCATTAATAACATTAATAACAGCTTGCCGGTAAAGGTAAAATGTTCACCCGTATCAACAACGCCCAACCCCGTTACACTAATGGCGGAAGTTGCAGTAAATAATGCATCAATGAAACTTAACCCGGATACCGAAAAAATAGGCAGTGTGAGCAACAGAGCACTAGGTAATAAAATCGCGAGGAAACTAAACAGAATAACCCGCGGTTCAGACCAACGCTTTTTGCCATTTTCACCTTTGAGGTGAAGCACGGCACTTTTTTTAGAAAATGAAATCATAACTTTTTAAACTGTTCGAGGATTTTATCTTCTTTTCCTGCCACAATTAAAATATCGCCAATCTCAAGCTTGTCTGTGACATCAGGGTGATTATGTAAGGTAGGGCCACGTTTATAAGCAAGAATAGTTGTGGCTTCACTCTGGCAACAGGGGTGCTCATTAATCATTGAACCAAAATGTTTACTGCCTACCACGACTTCGGCAATAGCCAAACCACTGCCTAATGGCAGGTAATCAAAAATACGCAGATCAAGCATGTTACGTGCAATACGAATGCCCATGTCTCGCTCAGGACTGATAATTTTATCGGCGCCTATTTTCTTGAGAATCTTTGCATGATATTTATCTTTGGCTTTTACCCAAACGGTTTTCACCCCAGACTCTTTTAGGACTAATGTGGTAAAAATACTGGTATTTACATCATCACCAATTGCCACCATCACAATATCGTAATCATCGAGCTTAAGCTCAAGGACGGTTTCTTCATTGCTGCAATCTGCCACAACCGCGTGACTGGCAAATTCGGCAGCTTTCTTAACGTGGCTTTCAATAACATCTACGGCTAAGACTTGCGCACCTTGTGCACTCAATTCTTCACATAGCGCCATACCAAATCGACCTAATCCAATAACAGCAAATTGTTTATCATTAAGTTTCATTAACGTCTCTTTATATTCAGTTCTAAAATTCTGGTGGCGAATTAGACAATAAATAACGCTGCAATTGCAAGGCCCTTTACGTTTAGTTCACAACATCACTAGCAGATAATTAGATAATAAAAAGCCCTGCAATTGCAAGGCTCTGTTTCACATAACACTAAATCATTTTTTACTGGCTAACAGACGCCAGTTTTTCAAAGTAATCAGGGAATGTTTTTGAAGTACATTTTGGATCGTTAATGGTCACAGACGTGCCACTTAAAGCGACAAGCGAGAAACACATCGCAATACGGTGATCATCATAAGTATCGATTTCAGCATGCAGTATTTTTGCTGGCGCGGTGATTTCGATAAAGTCATGGCCTTCAACCACAAACGCACCGACTTTACGTAGCTCAGTTGCCATTGCAAATAGACGGTCTGTTTCTTTCACACGCCAGTTATACACGTTAGTAATTTTAGTCACTCCCGTTGCAAACAAAGCAACCACCGCAATGGTCATAGCGGCATCAGGAATATGATTAAAATCCATATCCACGGCTTTTAACTCGCCTTTGCTGGCTTTGATATAATCATCGCCCCATTCAATATTTGCACCCATGGCTTCTAATGCGTCAGCAAATTGAATATCACCTTGCACAGATTTTCGGCCAATGCCAGTCACTTTAATCGTACCGCCACCAATGGCAGCTGCCGCTAAAAAGTAAGAAGCCGATGATGCATCACCTTCGACTAAATAGCTTCCGGCAGCCGTATAAGTCTGGCCACCTTTAATAGTGAACTTTTGGTATTCGCCGTTTTCATTATCAACGTCGATGCCAAAATCAGACATGATTTGTAGCGTGATTTTGATATACGGTTTTGAAACAAGTTCACCGACAATTTCAATCGTAGTGTCTTCACTGGCCATCGGTGCTGACATTAAAAATGCAGTTAAAAATTGGCTTGAAACACTACCATCAATCTTGATATTACCGCCTTTAAGGCCAGTACCATTAATTTTAAGCGGTGGGTAGTTTTCATTTTTAAGGTAAGTTATCTCAGCGCCGGCTTGTTGCAGCGCTTCAACTAATGAGCCGATAGGACGCTCAAACATACGCGGTTCGCCGGTTAAAACGTACTCGCCTTGACCTAAACACAGCGCTGCACATAATGGGCGCATTGCCGTACCTGCATTACCTAAGAACAGCTCTAAAGAGCCCAACTCAGTGGTATTAAATGCACGACCAAGACCTTCAACGACACAGGTCTTTTTATCATCAGATAATTGGTAATTAACACCCAATTTTTTCAACGCATTTAACATATGACGAATATCATCACTGTCTAATAAGTTAGTTAATGTTGTTGTGCCTTTAGCTAATGCGGCTAATAACAGCGCACGGTTTGACAGGCTTTTTGAACCGGGTAGATTAATTTCACCATCGACTTTAGCGATTGGATTTAATAAAAGTTGTTCCATTTCTTAACTCTCTAAATTTAATACATTACAAAGTGCTTCTTTGAAGCGCTGATTTTCGCTGTGTGTACCGATACTAATACGCAGGTGGTTAGGTAAACCATATCCTGTTATCGGACGCACAATCACACCTTCTTGTAATAACGCTTGGTACACTTGGTCACCAGACTGTTTATCACCGAGCGGATTCACATTCACGGTAATGAAGTTACCCATTGAAGCGATGTATTCAAGGCCATTATCAGTAAAAAAGGCACTTAAATCTTCCATGCCTTGATTATTTAACGCGACACTTTTTTGCAAATAATCTTCATCGTTTAATACCGTTTCAGCCGCTTTTAAGGCTAATGCATTACAGTTAAACGGCTGACGAACACGGTTTAGAATATCCGCGATTTCAGGGCGTGAAATTGAATAACCCACACGTAATCCCGCTAAGCCATAAGCTTTTGAGAAAGTACGAGAAACAATTAAGTTTGGAAATTCGCTTATCCATGCAATCGCATTACCACGGCGAGAAGGCATTGCATATTCAAAGTAAGCTTCGTCCAATACCACTAAGACATCACTTGGCACTTTTGTTAAGAATGCTTTAATCGCATCTTGCTCTAAAAATGTACCCGTTGGATTATTAGGATTAGCAATAAAAATAAGCTTGGTTTTATCTGTGATAGCCGCCGCCATCGCATCTAAATCATGACCGTAATCTTTCGCCGGCACAGCAACCGCTGTAGCGCCAATAGCTTGTGTGACTAACGGATAAACCACAAAGGCATGTTGCGCAAACATCACTTCATCTTCGCTGCAAACAAAAGCACGGGCAATCAGTTCTAACAGATCGTTTGAACCGTTGCCTAATGTCACTTGATCAACATTAACGTCATATTTATCCGCTAATGCTTTTTTCAGGTAATAACCATTGGCATCCGGGTAACGTGTTAACGTGGCTAATTCACTTTGCAGTGCATCCTTTACTGATGATGCCAATCCTAGTGGATTTTCATTAGACGCAAGTTTAACGATATGGGTAATACCCAACTCGCGCTCTAATTCATCGGTCGGTTTACCTGCCTGATACGGACGTAACTTCTGCACACCCACATTGGCCAAACTTAAAAAATCACAACTCATATTAAATTCCTTATAATAAGCTGTCAGCTATCGGTTTTCAGCTTTCGGTTGTCACTGACCGCTGAAGGCTAATAGCTGAGAGCTTTTTTATGCGTGTTTCTTTTCGAATACTTTCATAAAGTCTACCAACGCGTGAACGCCTTCGATTGGCATTGCGTTATAAAGACTCGCGCGCATGCCACCGACTAATTTATGTCCTTTCAGCGTTAACAAACCCGCTTCTTTTGCTTCGCTTAAGAAGGTTTCGTTAAGCTTATCATCCGCTAAGGTAAACGGTATATTCATACGACTACGAACACTGTCATCAACATTATTTGCGTAAAAATCAGAGTCATCAATAAAGTTGTAAAGTAGTGCTGCTTTAGCAATATTTTTCTTTTCTACTTCAACTAATCCGCCCTGCTCTTTAAGCCATTTAAAAACTAAACCGGCTAAGTACCAAGCGTAGGTTGGTGGCGTATTAAACATTGAGTCTGCTTTTGCTTGCACTTCATAATCAAAAATCGAAGGAATCGCTTTACGCGCGTGTCCGATTAAATCATCACGTACAATCACAATAGAAAGGCCTGAAGGACCAATATTTTTCTGCGCACCCGCGTAGATAATGCCAAATTTAGACACATCAATTGGACGTGACAAAATCGTTGAGCTCATATCTGCCACTAACGGTACAACACCGGTTTCTGGTATCTCAAAAATTTCGATACCTTCAATCGTTTCATTAGGACAATAATGAAGGTAAGCGGCACCTGCATTGATTGGCCATTCACTACAAGCTTTAACCGATGCTTTACCGGCAGCCGTTGTTGTCATGATGTCGGTTTCGCTAATGCGTGCGTGTTTCTTCGCTTCAACCACTGCCGATTTAGACCACTGACCTGTTGTTAGGTAATCAGCATCTAACTTATCACCTAATAAATTAAGTGGCACAGCAGCAAACTGCCCACGACCACCGCCGTGACAAAATAGCACTTTGTAGTTTTCAGGAATTTCCATCAAATCACGTAAGTCTTGCTCTGCTGTTGCTGCCATCGCAACATACTCAGGGCTACGGTGACTCACTTCCATGACTGAAACGCCTAAACCTTGCCAGTTACAGAATTCGCTTTGTGCTTTCTCCATTACCTCAACCGGTAACATTGCAGGGCCTGCACAAAAGTTAAATATTTTACTCATTAAATGTTTCTCTTTCTAAAATGAAATAAGCGACCGAAGCCGCTTATTTAATAATTACTTAATGTTTACTCAGCAGTTTCATCACCGCTTGGAGCCTCTGTTTCTTGACCTTCTTCTTGCGCGCTTGATTCTTCACCTTGCACGTCAGAAGCCTCGTCTTCAGACTCGTAAACAGGGAGGTCTTTGACCTCTTCGATACGTTGTAACGCAACGATTTTTTCATCTTCACGTGTTTTGATCAACGTAACACCTTGTGTATTACGACCAACAACAGACACACCCACCACCGGCGTACGTACTAATGTACCGCGGTTAGAGATAAGCATGATTTCATCGTTTTCATCAACTTGCACCGCGCCAACCACTTTACCGTTACGCTCGCTCACTTTGATTGAGATAACACCTTGTGTTGCACGGCTCTTCGGCGCGTAATCATCAAGTGGTGTACGTTTACCGTAACCATTTTCAGTCGCTGTCAGAATGTGACCCGTTGCATTAGGAATGATCAGTGACACAACTTTCTCACCGTCTTTCAATTTAATACCACGAACACCGGTTGCCGTACGTCCCATTGGACGAACACCTTTAAACTTAATCTCTTGCTCGCCGTTTTCGTCAAGAATAGGGTTACCCTCTTCATCAACTGCTAACGTTTCTTCTGCTTCTTTAAAGCGAACTACTTTACCCGCATCAGAGAAGAGCATGATTTCATTCTCGCCATTGGTAATTTGTACACCAATTAGCTCGTTATCATCATTTAAGTTAATCGCAATCAAACCACTTGAACGTGGACGACTGTAAGCGCTTAGAGCTGTTTTCTTAACCGTACCGTTAGCCGTTGCCATGAAGACAAACTTATCATCTTCGTAATCACGAACAGGTAGAATCGCTGTAATACGTTCACCCTCTTCAAGCGGCAAGATATTCACAATTGGACGACCACGTGCTTGACGTGAAGCCAGCGGTAACTGGAACGTTTTCAGCCAGTACAAACGACCACGTGTAGAGAAACATAAAATCGTATCATGGGTACTTGCTACTAACAGTTTCTCAATGAAATCTTCATCTTTCATCGACGTTGCTGATTTACCTTTACCACCACGACGCTGTGCTTCGTAGTCGGTTAATGGTTGGTATTTAACGTAACCTTCGTGAGAAAGCGTTACCACAACATCTTCTTCAGTGATTAAATCTTCCATACAAAGATCAGTTTCACTTGCTGTAATTTCTGTACGACGTTTATCACCAAAGTTTGCACGAATTTCTTCAAGCTCTTCTGTAATCACTTCCATCAAACGATGTGGATTTTCTAAGATAAACAGTAATGCCGTAATCACATCAATCAGTTCTTTATATTCGTTTAAAATTTTCTCGTGCTCAAGGCCCGTTAATTTATGTAAACGCATATCTAGGATTGCTTGTGCTTGTACTTCAGTCATAAAGTACAAATCATCACGCATACCAAATTCAACTGGTAAACCATCAGGACGAGCAACATCAACACCGGCTGCGCCAAGCATTGCTTCAACATTACCTAGTTTCCAGCCCTGTGCTTGTAGCGCAACTTTAGCTTCTACAGACGTTGGCGAGCTACGAATCAATTCAATAATCGGTTCGATATTTGCTAATGAAATAGCTAAACCTTCAAGTAGATGTGCGCGATCACGTGCTTTACGTAATTCAAATACCGTACGACGTGTAACCACTTCACGACGGTGACGTACAAACGCTTCTAACATCTCTTTCAAGTTGAATAGTTTTGGTTGACCGTGGTCTAGTGCAACAGCATTGATACCAAATGAAACTTGCATCTGCGTTTGTGCATATAAGTTATTTAAAACAACTTCGCCTACTTCGCCACGTTTCACTTCAACAACCATACGCATACCGTCTTTATCAGACTCATCGCGTAGGGCACTGATGCCTTCAATTTTTTTATCTTTTACAAACTCAGCAATTTTTTCAATTAAACGTGCTTTGTTTACTTGGTAAGGAAGCTCATGTACCACGATCGTTTCACGACCGGTTTTTTCATTCACTTCGATTTCTGCTCGAGCACGTATTTTTAATTTACCACGGCCCGTTTTGTAACCGTCGATAATGCCTTTACGGCCATTGATAATACCGCTAGTCGGGAAATCTGGACCCGGAATGAATTCAATTAATTCATCAATAGTAATGTCTTTGTTATTGATCAGCGCTAAACAACCGTCAATCACTTCACCTAAGTTATGTGGTGGAATGTTAGTTGCCATACCTACCGCAATACCCGATGAACCATTGATTAATAGGTTCGGGATTTTAGTGGGCATTACTTCAGGAATAAGTTCAGTACCATCGTAGTTTGGTACGTAATCAACGGTTTCTTTATCAAGATCGGCTAATAACTCATGCGCGATTTTATCCATACGGATTTCGGTATAACGCATTGCAGCCGCGCTATCACCATCAACAGAACCAAAGTTACCTTGGCCATCAATCAACATATAACGTAATGAGAAGTCTTGCGCCATACGAACGATTGTATCGTAAACAGCAGTATCACCATGTGGATGGTACTTACCGATTACATCACCAACAACACGTGCTGATTTTTTGTAAGGTTTATTCCAATCATTACGTAACACGTTCATTGCAAAAAGAACACGGCGATGAACTGGCTTTAAACCATCACGTACGTCAGGCAGTGCACGCCCAACAATTACACTCATTGCATATTCGAGATAAGAGTTTTTTAATTCGTCTTCAATGTTAATTGGAGAAACGTCAGATGCAAATTCGCTCATAGAGATAGAAATCCTCAAAATTTTAGGGTGACACACTCTACCATGAAAGAGTGCCGTTACCTGTTTAATTTACACTCAAAATCGCCTCAGAATCGTTTTATGGCGCAATTAAGCACAATTAACGCTTTTGCGTGCGTTTTTTAAGCAACCAAAAAACCATTAAAAGGCCTTAAAACCGATTAATCGTCCAAATTGATAAAACAGCGTAAATGAGCGAATCCAAAAACACACAAGATAATCACCACGATGACATGAAGGGGCACGAAGAAAAAGAAGAAAAATACCAACACATTTCTTGAACGATTTTCTTCGTGTCCTCTGTGTAGCGCAGCAGCTTCGTGGTGATTTTTGTCATTAGATTGGAAACAGTTATGCCTTATCGTTATACTTAGCGCTCTCAAAATCACTCGGTAACTATTTATGTCTGCAACCTCAATTGAAAATACGCCTTTCACCAATAACGTTGATCCTAAAGAGATTGAAAAGTTTTCTGCAATGGCAGAACAATGGTGGGATTTAGAAGGTGATTTTAAACCGCTACATATGCTTAATCCGACACGTCTGGAATATATCGAGCAAGGTGTTGAAGGTTTATTTGGCAAAGCAATTGTAGACATTGGTTGTGGTGGCGGTATTTTAGCAGAAAGTATGGCCATTCAAGGCGCAACGGTAACCGGTATCGACATGGCACACGCCTCGTTACAAATTGCGCGTTTACACGCAATGGAAACGCAAACCAAACTTGAATACCAAATGATTACCGCTGAAGAGTTTGCAAGCCAACATGCAGAGCAGTTTGATGTAGTGACTTGCATGGAGATGCTTGAGCATGTACCCAACCCCGCTTCTATCATCAAAGCTTGTTGCGACTTAGTGAAACCTGGTGGCACGGTTTATTTTTCTACTATTAATAAAACTTTCAAAGCTTACTTAATGATGATTTTAGGTGCAGAACACCTGTTGAAATGGGTACCTAAAGGCACACATGAATATGAGAAATTCATCCGCCCGTCTTTGCTGCTTGCTGATATTGATAATACATCGCTTAAATGTGACGATTTATGTGGCGTTGAATTCAGCCCGTTTACGAATAGTTTTAATATTACTAAGAATGTAGATGTGAATTATATGTTGCGTTGTGTAAAAAGAAGCTAAATGTAGTAGTCGTTATTCTCAACCGACTCTGCAAACGAAAAAGGCTACTATGTAGGTAGCCTTTAAGCCACATGAGTGACTATTTTCAGAGTGAACATTCAGAGAAAATGACTTTAAGGCTTATTTAGTTCTTCATTAAATCTACCGAATAATGGTTTTAATTGGCGTTTTATAGATGGACTATCCATTGTCTTAGCCGCTCTTAGCCCATAGGTAATAAAATTTCTTTTTCCTAAATGGGTATAACGGCTATATAATTTTTTCTTGAATAATTTCCTCTCGCCATTCCCACTTGCTAGGCGAAGATTATTATATTTCAACATTGTCTTTTTAGCTAACCGCACACCCCTTCGCATCCTTACTGAGTAACGAGCTAATGATGATGATCTTAGATATATATTCTCACCATCAAACATAAACCCTAGATACTGTAAGTGTTTGTCTGCTGTAAGTTTACCTTCACAAATAGTAAAAGTTCTAATTTCTGTTTTCTTTTGGTTGACCGACAACCCAATTTTATTTATTTCTTGAGTCGCAAACGCCTCTACTTCTATCTTTTTATTAATAGGGACGATAAACAACATATCATCGCAATAACGGAAATACTTACCGTTACACTGCTCAATGAAATTTTTCATGGCAAAGTCAAAGTCAAACATATACATGTTTGATAGCATGGCACTTAATGGCGTGCCTTGAGGAATTCCATTGTCGTCTTTATTTGTAACAATTAATTTATTTTTTCTTACGTTATCTCTGAATTCTATAGGTTCACAAACCCTTCTTTTCTTATGGTTATGGTAATTTAAAGATATATTTAGCAACTTATATAAATCAACTTTATTAACTTCAGAATATTTCGTTATTGATTTATAAACATTAAAATGGTCTTTCGGCAATTTATCTACTAGCAGTAAATTACACCACTCTTTCTTTAAATGATCATGATTCAATGATGTAAAAAATTTACTTACATCGAGAGCGACAACACAGCACTCACCAAACTTTTTAACTTCATTAAAAGCATCCAATGCAAAATCAATATTACTTTTCCCCAAAGACCTAAAGGCTAAAATAGAATCACTCAAGTCGTTTACTTTAATTTTTTCTTCGTAACGTTCATTAAGAATTTTTGAATAATATGAATATATATGGCTATCTATATGAGCAGGATAAGATATAGGGCGAGACTTAACAGGTAGGTCTATCAGTTTCTTGGTAATGTCATGTTTACCAATTTTTTTAAGCTCTATTTCATAATGAATCAAAGGGTAAAATGCATGTTTTGCCACTAATTCAGGATTAGGAACAATATTTGATGCTTTTTTAATACTAATAGGAAGATCGAAGTGCAAGTAAGTACGAGTACGATACCAGTCCTGTGGTGATAATTTCATTTTTATCTCAAGATCAAAACCGAGGATGCTCGAACTACGGCAATTCTAAACGCACCCTCGGATTAACTGGCCATTACAGCCGTCATTAGCCGTGTTATGTACAATATAAATTATGCTATCACTTTAACAATTACTTTGGAGACATCTATGAAGACGCTTATCCACATGATCTTGTCACTGTCATTCTGTTCAGTAAGCTTACTGAGCAGGTTTGACATTGACATCTTGTTACGTACCTTTTAATCAATTACTAATTAGTAATTATTAAAAGCTCAAACAGCTTACACTGAACTTTATAAAAAACAAACAAAACAAATGGGGTCAGCTCTTTATTATTGAATAAAAATCTGACATTCAAAAAGTCATTAGTGCGAGGCAAGCTCGCTTGAAGCATTTTTCAATCTGCATAGAGTGGTTCCGCCTCTCGGCGCCTCACTTTCTCTCAACAGCAAGAGAAAGTAAGCAAAGAGTGCCGTTCCGAAGTGTTTTTTTTATCTGCTAAAAAGTATGACTTCTTAACGCACCGTGTCTGAATGCACATCCATGTGCATGCAGACACTAATGAAATCATCCATGATTTCCTTTGCTAAAGTCAGACTTTCCAGCAGAAAAACATAACGGAATCCTATTGCTCCCGCGCTTGTTATCAAGCAATAAAATGTTTACAAAGCTTCCCAAAGTCTAACTTCGCCCAAAATATCTGTCTAAATAACGAATCAATGTGGCTGCACAGATCCCATTTGCGTTTTTCTAGCTTAATCAATTCCTTTAGCAAGTAGAGGCATGGATGCCGAAACTAAGTTCGGTTCCGCACACGGATGTGCGGTCCGAACTGGTGCGTTAAAAAGGAATTAATTTAGCTAGATTAAAAAACGCTTGGGCGGTTTTCTTTTGCTTCCGTTTTCTTTAGTCCGTACAAAGAAAATGAAGTCGCCACCGGCGAAACCTCTGCAATGTAAGATCAAACACAGCCGCAATGAGCGCTAGCGAAACAACGAAGCTTAATATTGGAATCAATCTAGCACTAATTCCCCCTGAGTTCGGCTTCATAAAAAACTGTTACCATAAATAGCTAAAAACTATCACTCCAAGAAGTATTATCGAATTTATCTATTGATATAGATCCACTATATTAGCGCCATTCAAGTAATGGAGCAGATATGACAGTTCAAACAAATACATCAAACCATGTAAGCAATTGCTCCGGGACGCCCGCTATTCCAGAAACAGCATTAGTCGTCGAGGGGGGAGGACAACGCGGTATTTTCACGGCTGGAATTTTAGATAGCTGGCTAGACAATAACTTTAACCCTTTTGCATTGCTGATCGGCACTTCTGCGGGCGCACAGAATTTATCTGCTTATATAACCCAGCAATCGGGTTACGCCAAAAAATCCATTATGGAGCTTTCCAACCACCCTGCATTTTTTAATATCAAACACTCCTTAATAGGACGTAATGCGGTCGATCTGGATTGGTATTTCCAAAAAGCCTGTGAGCCTGCGTACCAATTAAATATGCATTGTGCGCAAACACAATTACAAGGTCGCCAACTGCTCTTTTCAGCCACTAACATAGAAGATTTAAGCCCAGCTTTTCTTGAGCCCACATTAGATAATTGGCTAACAACACTTAAAGCCTCAAGCGCACTGCCTTATCTTTATAAAAAAGGCGTAGAAATTAATAACCAACAATACGTAGATGGCGGTGTTGCGGTGCCCATTCCGATTCAAGAAGCTTATCAACGTGGTGCTAAAAAGATCCTTGTGTTGCGCACTGTCGCGACACAAGAAAACATACGTACGCCTTGGGCTCATAAGTTAAAGTCTTGGGTATGTCGCTCGAATCGTTGCCCAAAAATGTTAAATATCATTACAGGACACGAAAATGCCTATCATCAAGCCATCGAGTTTATTGATAGACCCCCTGAAGATGCACAGGTGATAGAAATTGCTCCACCCGCTAAATTATCAAGTCAACTTATTGGTAGTGATGCAAAAGCACTGAATGATGATTATGAAATGGGTTACGAGATGGGATTACAGTTTTTAGCCAGTGAATACGCAGCGTTATTCAAATAAGATGAATTAAGTAAAAATCAGTAATGAGCATAAACAAGAAAATGGAATCAGAGGGAAATTAAAATGCCTCTAAAGTCACTAGTGCGAGACAAGCTCGCCTGAAGCATTTTTCAGTCTGCATAGAATGGTTTCGCCTCTCGGCAACTTTTAGCGCATGAAGAACCGAAACGTAGTTTCGCAGTCTGAAGTAGCAAGTGAGTGCCGTTCCGAAGTGTTTTTTTATCTGCTAAAAAGTATGACTTCTTAACGCACCGCGTCTGAATGCACTAATTAAAATCAAAGGGCACGCAGAGCTTAGCCCGTTCATAGCACTGAACTATCGTTCAATTCACTCCCTGATTTCCTTTGCTAAAGTCAGACTTTCCAGCAGAAAAACACAACGGAATCTTTCTGTTCCCGATCAGGTTATCAGGCATCTCCATGTTTACTAAGCTCCCAAAATATCAACTAATTCGGGATACACAAAGCTAAACCTCTTTAAGTAACCGATGCGGTTGTAGGAATCCCATTTGCGTTTTTTCTAGCTTAATCAATTCCTTTAGCAAGTAGAGGCATGGAGCGAATTTTGCGACAGCAAAGTGTTTGAGCGGGCTAAGCTCTGCGTGCCCTTTGCTCTCTACTAAGTTCGGTTCCGCACACGGATGTGTGGCCCGAACTGGTGCGTAATAAGGGATTTATTTAGCTCGATTAAAAAACGCTTGGGCGGTTTTCTTTTGCTTCCGTTTTCTTTAGTCCGTACAAAGAAGCTTGCTAATCCAGACTGCGAAACATGTTTCGGTTCTGAAAACGCGACTCGCCACCGGCGAAACCTCTGCAATGTAAGATTAAACACTGCCACAATGAGCGCTAGCGAAACAACAAACTTTATAAGAGCTCATCGGGGATGCCCCCTTTAATATTTAGCTTAGTTAGATGAGCAAACGCTTCATTTCTTATCCTGTATTTTTAAGATAAACATCTGATAACCAAATTCACCCAGATATTGGCTATAAATATCAATCTCATGATTAATATCTTGTAGCGCTTTAGACGCTGGCATCGTTGGTAAAAGCGCTTCTACTCTATTTTTAAGCGGTGAAACATAGTTCTGCCAAGCTTTGTCACTCAACTGAAAACTGCTCACAATGTCATAACCAGCCTTTTCAATCTGATCAACTCTAATCGCTAACGATTGAATGTCTGGGTACGATTTATCCCAAAACACTTTCGCTTCATCACTGATGGTGTCGGTCAGCCAAACTAAATCACTGAGCACCAGAAACCCCGCCTGTTTTAATAGGGGTTTCCACTTAATAAGCGCATTCTCCACGCCCATGATATAGGCACTACCTTCAGCCCAGATAGTATCGAAACTGTCTTTTTCAAAGGGTAAGTCGGTCATGCTCGCGCATATTGCGGTGATGTTGCTTGATAACGCTTTATCAGCGATCTGTTTCTGAATATTATCAATGACCGATTGTTCGTTATCAACCCCGACAATATTAGCCTCTGTATTGTCCGCCAAAATAGACGTTGCTATCCCTTTACCACAGCCTATTTCTAATATTGATTTAGGTGCTAATGGCAATAACGAAAGCGCTTTTAATGTTTCATTTTTATCGCCGGGTCCCCAGCGTTCGAGTGTTTCAAAGACTGTCATAAAGTCAGCCATGTAATTGTCATGTTCATTCATATTTTTTGATAACCATCGTAATCGCAATGCTTCTTTTTCATTAAAGCCCTGCTTCATTAACCAATTTAAGTGAGCTTCTGGCGCAATTTTATCGACTTTTTCATGCCATGCATTTAGGTTGCCTTCACCTAAAAGCGCAGCAAGAAGTTGCCGTGATTGCTGTTTTTTCTGAATCTCGTCATCAAGCACCTGTAATCTATTTTTCAATAATTCACGATCAATTTTCTCTTCAAGGCAGGTTTTACACTCTTTAAGTGTTAATCCACCAGCCTGAAGCTGCTGTATAAAGCGAATACGTTGCACATCAGCATCGTCATAAACACGATAGCCGTTATTCAACCTTTTTCCCTTAATTAACTGTTGTTTCTCATAATAGAGAATTGCAGTACGTGATAAGCCAACTTTAATGGCTAATTGCGATATTTGATACATGGCTTTTATTACCCCCTAATGACAAATATACTATAAAGTATAAAGCCGTAGACAGGTCAATGGTTAATTTTCCGGCCTCTACAGATAAACCAAATAAAAACTCACGGACTTTCCAAAAGTCTAATTTCGCCCAAAATATCTGTCTAAATAACGAATCAATGTGGCGGCGAAGATCCCATTTACGTTTTTCTAGCTCAATCAATTCCTTTAGCAAGTAGAGGCATGGATGCCGAAACTAAGTTCGGTTCCGCACACGGATGTGCGGTCCGAACTGGTGCGTAATAAGGAATTTATTTAGCTAGATTAAAAAACGCTTGGGCGGTTTTCTTTTGGTTCCGTTTTCTTTAGTCCGTACAAAGAAGCTTGCTAATCCAGACTGCGAAACATGTTTCGGTTCTGAAAACGCGACTCGCCCACCGGCGAAACCTCTGCAATGTAAGATCAAACACTGCCACAATGAGAGTAAATAAGGTCATAATTAGGATCAGATCTTTCATTTTAGGAGACCTTTAACTAAACGTAACCAGTGCGAGGCAAGCTCGCTTAAACATCGAGCGGATGCGCTTAGCAAACAATAATAAAGTTCAA
>NZ_PJBZ01000283.1 GCF_002835995.1 Psychromonas sp. Urea-02u-13
GCTGTAAAAGAGGTATGCAATGAGTTGCTATATTATTTACCATTACAATATTATCGATAAAGAAAGAATCGAGTTATTAGGTCCGTTATCAGTGCCAATAGTTCAAAAATTTGGTGGTGAATTAGTCATTGCCAATCATGCTGACTGCTTGGAAGGTTCTTCTCCATATTCTCATATGGTTGTTTACAAATTTAAAAGTAAAGAGTTAGCAAAAAGTTTTTACGAATCGAATGAAAGTCGAGAGTTATCTAAACTAAGAAACGAAGTTACGGAAGGTTTTGTTGTTCTAATGCCACAATTCGAGATGCCTAAATAAAGCATCCTTTGACCATCAGAATATACAGCTAACAAGAGCTTTAAACGGAATAAAAACAGTTGGCTACGTTCCGCTTCGCTCCACAATTATAGCCAACT
>NZ_PJBZ01000284.1 GCF_002835995.1 Psychromonas sp. Urea-02u-13
CACCTCGCTTTCTGGCTGGCCTACTAATTTTTCTCTTACCTTTAAAAGATTCCGCAATAAAAGTTTCATCTGCTTCAATAATTCCATGCAAATCAGATGGAATCATATCGTGAGGTTGCTTTAAGAAAACATGTCGCCACCGAAAAGCGGTTTTAAGGTTTATGTTTAAAAGAGAGGCTGATTCCCTAAGTGAAGTGCCGTTCCACATTAGGTTAGAGTAATTAACCCATTTTTCAGGTTTTTTCATGCGGTAAAAAGGAGTTGAAAATAGTGCGTTAAAGGTCTTAAAACAAGCCTTACATCTGAAACGCTGAATACCTTGTTTAGTGACACCCCACTTATTAATAAGCTCGGAATCACAGTGAGGGCAACTACAAACACGATCTTCATGTTCAGCGATTGCTTTACCAACT
>NZ_PJBZ01000285.1 GCF_002835995.1 Psychromonas sp. Urea-02u-13
GTGGGCGTTAGGTTTACTTGAGAATCCGAAATTTTAATATTGGTTACATCGTTTAATTACAGGGTGATTATTCCATCGTGTTAGAGCTACGCTCTGTTTGTGAAAATGGTTTTATGAGTTTTCTATTCCAATTTCTGCATTGATTCACAAGTTACGTTTAAATCAATTTTATGTTGTAGCTTAGTTCAGCGTTTAACTTTAAAATTCAAAGTATTAACTAGTAACTAATTAACTGATTTGTTCAGTTTTTATAGCAAATTCGTCAGTCAGCGGGTTACTAGAATTAACAATAATCAATAGGTTTACGCCCGCTGTTGTGGGCTCAAACCTAACAAGTCATTTAAATGGAAAATTAACAGTTGGCCATCGCTTCGCGATTATAGCCAACCATTAATTTCCACTTAATGAGGC
>NZ_PJBZ01000286.1 GCF_002835995.1 Psychromonas sp. Urea-02u-13
GTTTACTTGAGAATCCGAAATTTTAATGTTGGTTACATCGTTTAATTACAGAGTGATTTTTCCATCGTATTAGAGTGACGCTCTGTTTGTGAAAATGGTTTTATGAGTTTTCTATTCCAATTTCTGCATTGATTCACAAGTTACGTTTAAATCAATTTTATGTTGTAGCTTAGTTTAGCGTTTAACTTTAAAATTCAAAGTATTAGCTAGTAACTCATTAACTGACTTGTTCAGTTTTTATAGCAAATTCGTCAGTCAGCGGGTTACTAGAATTAACATAATTTATAGGTTTACGCCCGCTATTGTGGGCTCAAACCTAACAAGAAATTTAAACGGAACAAAAACAGTTCGCCATGTTTCGTTCCTCAACAAGTTTGGCAAACAATTTTTGTCCGCTTAATT
>NZ_PJBZ01000287.1 GCF_002835995.1 Psychromonas sp. Urea-02u-13
GTTTTCACAGTCAGAAGCACTATATGCTGATACTGAGGTGAGTAACAATCCCGAACTTATTAATGATTTAATCATTGTATCCCTTTCCCTTTGCTTATTTAAAAAATAAAACCCCATACCACTCTAGTGATAATGAATAATATATTACCTTATATGTACCAGATGAAATGCATTGTATTTTTAACTTTGTGACTTCAATCAAGGCTCTCTGACTAAAAGAACGGTTTGTCACTACGATCTTCTGTAACTAAACCTCTGGGTTATTTGATTTTCTCCGCCAATTTAAGCAAAGGCTAGAGGCAACAAATGGGCTGTATCTGGCTCATGGTGAATGGATGAAACTTACGTTAAAGTAAAAGGGGGCTGGATGTATTGTTATCGCGCTGTAGATAAAATGGCG
>NZ_PJBZ01000288.1 GCF_002835995.1 Psychromonas sp. Urea-02u-13
TACAATTAGAGATATTCTGCAATGACAGATTGGGCATCAATTAGAAAACTTATGAACACGGCAATAGACACTTGTGAAAAAATCGAGTCACTTGGTGTCGATGAAAGGCACAGAGGCGTTGTTGTTAATGATCCTGTAACTATCCATGAGTTTTTAATAAGCTCTTGGGTTGCACCTGAAAATTTAACAAGAAAGGTTATTTGTAAAAGTCATGAATTAGGGCGCTCTAAACCATATACTGATGATCTAGCTCGAACGATGACATCAATTGGTAACCTGTGTTCAGAGTTGGTTAAATTGGAAAATATTGACCAGAAAATTGGTAGTTTACAAGAGCCTTCAATAAAAAATGAAGTTGACGCTTTGTGTAAATGGTATGAAGACTTTTGTGC
>NZ_PJBZ01000289.1 GCF_002835995.1 Psychromonas sp. Urea-02u-13
TCAATATTAAAGATATCACCCGCACTGCCCGCCACTAAGTTGGCGAAGTTACTGAAGCTAATCGTGCCCACTTGACCGCTGTTTGCCGTGGTTAATACATTCCAAGTATTGCTACTTGCATTACCCGCTTGCAGTGTATTAGCAGCGCCCGTTGACTGCGCCGTCACCGCTTCAATGTTAGACAGTGTTGAAAGGTCGAGCGTTTGCCCTGCCGTTTTAAGATTTAAAACATCATTAGTGCCATTACCCCCGTCAATACTGCCCGTAATTAACGAAGTAGCATCAACATTAATAATATCATCACTATCACCGGCGCTAATGCTTACTGTAGTTGCGCTAATATTAAAAGTATCAACCCCATCGCCACCCGTTAGGTTGCCAATCGCAGC
>NZ_PJBZ01000290.1 GCF_002835995.1 Psychromonas sp. Urea-02u-13
GGATGATAGATCGCATTCGCCACTTAACGCATGTTTTTTCAATTGAAGTGTGTGCTTATGCCATTATGTCCAATCACTACCACCTTGTTTTATATGTCAATGAAGAGGCATCGTTAGCCTGCTCTGATGATGAAATATGTGTGCGTTGGAGTCAAATATATACGCTTTCATCGCTTGTCGTGCGCTGGCAAAAAGGCGAGTTAACATCAGAGATTCAAAAAGAAGCCGCGCTTGAAATTATTGCAAAGTGGCGTAAACGTTTATCGAGTATCTCTTGGTTCATGCGTTGTCTAAATGAATTTATCGCTATCAAAGCGAATAAAGAAGATAAGTGCAAGGGGCGCTTCTGGGAAGGGCGATTCAAATCTCAAGCCTTGCTTGATGAGA
>NZ_PJBZ01000291.1 GCF_002835995.1 Psychromonas sp. Urea-02u-13
GAAACACAAAACTTAAATCGAAAACCTCTCTCGCTATAAAACGCCACATTAGATAAACCCCTTCATTGTTCGCCTGTTGTTACTCTGTCTGCTAAAAACTAAAAACTAAAAACTAAAAACTAAAAACTAAAAACTAAAAACCATTCACCACGAAGCCACTGCGTTGCACAGAGAACACGAAGAAACCAAAAGAATGAAGTGGTTGGTTTTTAACTTCGCGTCTTTCGTGGTTAAATTGTTTTGCTTGTGCATGTTTTTATTTTCCAGTATTCCAGTATTCCAGCACCCTAATAACTCATTGTTTAACCATGTTGTTTGTTATCTGAGCAAACAGAGTTTAAATTGGTTTTTTTACTTTACAAAACAATCATAAAGTCTGTATTG
>NZ_PJBZ01000292.1 GCF_002835995.1 Psychromonas sp. Urea-02u-13
CGCATTATTAACCTGCATGGCGTATGTCGACTTGAATCCTATCCGCGCTAAGATGGCATCAAGTGTTGATAAATCGGAATATACCTCTGTTTTTGAACGTATTCATAACAAATCAAATGAGACTGAAAAGAACAATGAAGTTGAAAACACACGATTGGTAAAATTCATCGGTGCAGAGCATCAGCATGAAGCACAGGGCATTCATTTTACCTTGATTGATTATCTTGAACTGGTTGACTGGACTGGCCGACTTATTCGTGAAGGTAAACGAGGTGTAATATCATCACAAGCGCCTGCTTTATTAACCTTACTTGGGTTAGATAACGATACCTGGCTGAGTTTAGCCAATGATTTCGGTAAAGACTATCATGGTGCAGTCGG
>NZ_PJBZ01000049.1 GCF_002835995.1 Psychromonas sp. Urea-02u-13
AGCGTCTCTCGTTGTTTCGCTTTCACCACTTTAATAACTTGTTGTCTGATGTTATTTCTTTCAGCATCAATCATGGGGGGAAGGCTTAAACGGCTGTTAAATTCGGTTGCTATTAATTGCTTATTATTCTGAATGTGTCAGTGAGGCTGCTAGTTAAGTGATATTTTTAAGCGGTGCATACCCTGTTCAATATTAATGAGCGGGGTGTAATTTAAGTCTTGTTTAGCTGCATTGATATTAAAATAATGCGCGGTAGAAAGTTGCTTTGCGACAAAACGGGTCATGATCGGTTCGTCTTTTTTGCGCAGTGCTAAGTAAACCCATTCGAGTAATGTGCCAACGGTATAAGCGAGCGCTGCTGGTACACGTTTAGTGACTGCAGGTAAGTTTTGACAGGCGAGTATTTTATTGAGCATGTCAGCCATGAAAATAGGCTCATCATTACTTAAAAAGTACGCTTTCCCGGCACATTTTGCATCTTGCTTGTTTAATTCAACAGCCGCTAATAAGTGCGCATAAACTGCGTTATCGATATAAATGGTATCAACCAGTTTATCGTTTTTTCCGACTAATTTTAATTTGTTTGCTTTTGCGCGCGCTAATACGCGCGGCACTAAATGACGATCGCCAGGTCCCCAAATAAGATGTGGGCGCAGGGCTACGGTTTTTAGTGAATCACTATTACTGTTTAACACCTTTTGCTCAGCGACAGCTTTAGATAATCCATAGAAGTTTAAAAATTGCGCTGCATAGGGGCTAGACTCATCGATGTTAATTTCGTCTTTGCCACAAAAGGTAACACTGGGGGTGCTGGTGTAGATTAAACGGGTAATGTTATGCGCGATGCAGGCATTAATAATGTTATCAGTGCCTTCTACGTTTGGTTTGAAGTAACTTTCTTTGTTACCCCAAACACCGGCCTTGGAAGCCACGTGGAAAACCACATCACAATGCGCCATGGCATCAAACAGTGTTTGTTGATCGCTAATATCACCTTTAACCATAGTCACACCCAGCGCGCTAAGCTCTGGGTAATCACCACGGGCAAAACCAATGACCTTAATATCGGCACTGCGTAAAAATTGGCACAAGGCTTTACCTAAGAAACCACCGGCGCCGGTCACAAAAACTTGTTTTGAACTTGCTTTGAGTTCAGATAAAACCGCCTGCGCTTTTTTATCTAGCGTATTAAAAACAAGGTTTTGATGCTCGGTCATATTATAGGTTACACTCTTTTTTGATTTCAGCTTGCGCCCATACTGCTAATTGTTCGCGGTATATTTTGGCGTTATGGCGTATATCCATCGGAAAACCTTGATGGATTAAAAAATGCTTTATGCCCTGACTATGTTCATGTTTATCTGCTGTAAAACGTAATTCATTAAATAGCTTTAAACTACTCTCTGTTTGTTTCTCAAGTAGTTCAACACAAATGACCGGTGTTGTTAATCCGCCAACCTGAACGCCAACTAACGCACTGCGTTTAATGGAAGGGTGCGTATTAATGATGCGCTCACAACAGATAGAAAAATAAGGTTTTAGATTTTCTTGGTAAATGGCTTCGACACGATGCGCTTTACGTCCACACATCCACAATCTACCGTGTTCATCTAAATAACCGAGATCACCCATACGATGACGAATGCTATCATCCTGGGTAATTTTAGACGTGATGGTTGCCGCATCTCGCGCGTAATATTGCTGGCTAACCTGCGGACCAGAGACAACAATTTCACCGATTTCATAGATAGGTAAGCTAAGGTTGTTGCTCCACTCACTGATCGACTCTTCTGTGATTTTGATGATCGCAATCTCGGTGTTTTCAACCGGATAACCGACACAAATACCGCCACCAGTATCAGTGATCGATTCTGTTTTTAATAAATCAGAACTGGCTATTTTACTGATCGGCAGTGATTCAGTCGCGCCGTAAGAATTTAAAACATCCACGCCTTTATCAAGTAGTTTTGCAAAGTGTTTTAAAGAGGGCAAAGTGGCAGGTGCACCGGCAGAAATAACACGTTTTAAACTGTTTAGTTTGACACATTTTCGATTACCGGCATAACCGAGTAATTCGATTAATGCAGGGTTGGCAAATAAGTTTGAACATTGGTATTTTTTAATGGCTGCAAATAGATATTCCGGATTAGCGGTAATCGGTTTGCTGGCATCCATTTCTGGCACAATAGAGGCCATGCCAAGGGCGGGACCAAACAGTGAAAATAGTGGGAATGTCGCTAAATCACGTTCTCCGTGTTCAATATTATAATCATTTTTTAATACTGAAATTTGCGCTTCAAACATGCCATGGCTGTATACCACACCTTTTGGAGAGCCCGTGCTACCGCTGGTAAATAGAATGGCTGCTATTTTATCAGGCGAAGATGTCACCATTGAATAACTGTTTTCTGCTGGGAATTTCTTTAATAACTTGTTTAAGCTAATACCACCCCACAAGCCACAGCCAGCAACGGTAATATTGTGTTGAATTGTTTCTTTACCCCAAGAGAACAAACGACGTGCGATATGTGCTTTGGGTATGCCAATAAACGCATCAGGTTTTGACTCTAAAAAACATTGTTTTAGGTTTTTAGTGCCCATGCCAGGATCTACTAAAATAGGCACAATGCCCGCTTTAAACAGCGCAAAAGTGATAGTAAAGAAATCGAGGCTTGGTGTGACCATTAACACGGCTTTATCGCCTGCTTTTAGTCCCTGTTTATTAAATGCGAAGGCAAGTTGATCACTGCGTTGGTGTAACTGTGCAAAGTCCATCTCTTGGTAAGTAAGTTTACCCATTTTTATTTTTTGTACGGCAACAGCAAGAGAGGTGGGGAATTTGTCTGCCGCATCAGCAAGATGTCGGCAGAGGTTCGCTTGATTGGTTTCGATCATTTTTATTTGTTTGTTTCCATAAACTGTTCAATAAGTGGAATTACTTCATCACTTGCATCTTCTAAGATGTAGTGGCCACAATCTGCAAATTCATTAACCTCTGCATGTGGCATTTTTTCTTTCCAAACGGCTAAGAAATGTTTATCAAAAACAAAGTCTTTTAAGCCCCAGCAGATGATAGTAGGCGTCTTTTTGAAATTTTCAAGACTGTCACTAATATCAGAGACTAATTGATAGCTTTTGTCACTTTGAAACAGAGGAATATCTTGTACAAAACGTAATGTAGAAATACGATTTTTCCAAGAGTTAAAGGGCATTACGTAAGCTTTACGTACGTCTTTTGGCATTGCTTTTCTTTTCACGCCCACGTAAGAGGCCGCTGAAGAAAAGGCATTTAAGCCACGCACAAGTAATGTACCTAATAAGGTATTACGGCAAATGAACAGGCCAATCGGTAATGATTTTTCCTGTGGCAAATGAAATGCACCGGTATTTAAAACCACTAAACGTTTAATACGTTCAGGATAACGCGATGCGTATCCCATGCCTATCATGCCGCCCCAGTCATGCACGACAAGCGTGATGTTCTCGGTGATGTTTAATGATTCAAGCAAGGCTTCAAGGTCGTCAATACGACTTTTTAGTGTGTATTCGTAATCGTCGTCACCGGGTTTGTCTGATAGTCCACAACCGATATGATCAGGCACGATACATTGGTAATTTTTACTTAATGCTTGTACTAAATTACGGTAATAAAAAGACCAACTTGGATTACCATGTACCATCACAACCGGCTCGCCTTCGCCTTCATTAAGGTAGTGGTACTGTTGACCGTTTCTGTCTAAATAATTACGTTTAAATGGGAATAAAGATTCTAAATTCATAATAGTTACCACTCAAGCCCTAACATCATACAATTAAGGCCACTGCCTATACCTAAGAAACTCACTTTATCACCGGCTTTTAAAAAGCCTTGATCGTGTGCCATCGCCGCCGTAACAGGTAATGAAACCGTGCCCATGTTGCCTAATGTTTTAAAGGTAGGGAACTCTTTGTACGTTGGGATGTTAAGTGCGCTTAATACTTGTTTTTGATTCGCCGAGCCAACCTGATGACAAATAACTTTATCAACTTGATCTGCTACCCAATCACGCTGTGCGAGAAAGTGTTTCCAAGTATCATGTGCTAATGCCACACCTTCTTTTAGAAGCGGTACTGCATCGGTGCGCATATATTCACGGTGTAATTTAAGGCCAACTTCTTGTAAGCCCCATTTACACAGATCATGATGCTCCGGTGCACTTAAATGGCTTGCGCCAAGTAACTTGTGCTGGCGTTCATTTTTAAGCGGTAAACTGCCGTCGGTAAGCAAAACTGCCACGGCACCTGAGCCACCGGTTAATGTTGCCAGTGACTGAGCAAAGTTTTGAATGTTCTGATTTTCAAGCATGTTGTCGATAGTAATATCAACAATATGGCGTGCAGATTCACAGGAAACAACAAGGCCAGCTTTGATTTGTCCAAGCTCGATACGATTAGCAACATCTAAAATACCCGATAACACACCTAAACAGGCATTACTGATATCGTAGATAGCTGTACTTTTATCGACACCTAATTCAGCGGCAATACGACAAGCCGTCGCGGGCTCATGTTGGTCGCGACAAACGCCAGTGTAAACAACGGCACCGATATCATTAATGTTGATATCAGTTTCAGCGATACTTTTTTTAGCTGCTTCGATAGCACCGTCAGATAAACGATGATCTTTAGGCCACCAACGGCGCTCTTCAATACCGGTTAACGCGGCAAGTTGACCCATTGGAATACGTAGTTTCTGGTATAACGGGGCAAGACGTGATTCTAATTCACGACTGGTGACAACCTCGGGGGCTAATTCGTAAGCAAAGCTATTGATAAAAACGCGGGAATATTTCATTAAGCAGTTCTGTTTCTCTTTAATAATTACAAGGGTAAGTTTAACGGACAAGATTTAATCATTTTGTCATACCCATAAATCGAGCGCGTAGATTAACTTAATTCTGTATTTTAACAAAGGGCTAAGGGTAAAGAATGTTTGCTTTACCTCGTTTTGATAGCGATTATGCGCTCGCTCCCCTTATTTAAGCCTTTATAAGAATAAATACCGCCACTTAGGGGACTTTGAGAAACGGCTATTTTAATAAAAATGTGTCTTTAAATGATAACGAGCCGCGTCGTTATCATTATTTATCTGTTAAAACGCTAAGGTTTTTCCTTTTTTAAGGTAACTAACCCATTGGCGATTACATTGCATGGCATTCAAAATTGCTTTGCTCAAGGGTAATGGTTCATGATTTATTTGGCTGGCCAGCGTTTCCGCTAATAGTGGTGCAGTATTTAATCCACGCGATCCTAACCCCGACAAGATGAACAGGTTACGATGAAAAGGGGCGTTATCCGTTGGCATTTTCTTGTCGGCATCTTGATAAAATGACTTGGTTTCTTGGTAGTCTGGCAGTGCGCCCATATACGGAAAATGATCCCGTGTTGTACAACGAATGCCAATGTTGGCATTTTCATGTACTTCATCTATTTGCTCAACCCAGGGTTTATTGGGAATACATTTATTGAGCTTTATTTTGTTATCAACTTGTTCCTGTGCTGAAAATTGCTCATCCATATTGTGTCGTTTGAACGTTGCGCCCATACAGTGAAAACCATTATTAATCGGTGTTAGGTATCCTTCATGGCAGAGTGTCAGTTTTAACGCTTTTAAACCGGGTGTCGATTTAATATGTGTCACTTGTCCTCGGGCAGCTGAAAGCGGCAGTGCTTCACTCTGTTTAAAGTCTAAAGTGTGCATCGCAGTGGTTAATACCAACAGCTCATGATTAACCGTTTTGTCTTTAAAGTGGCAGGACCAACCCTTTTCATTCTCTTCAAAGGCGATTAAATGCTGGTTAAGCTGGATGCTTAATTTACCGGTTTGCATGGCTTTATTAAAAATGGCGTGCACCATTTGAGTCGGACTTAACCATCCACCGAGCGGGTAATTAAGTGCTGCTTGGCCAATATCAATATTGGCCAGTTTGTCCGTTTGCTCGGGGGTTAACTTCTCCACTAAGGTACGGGGTAAATTGGCTTCTATTATTTTATCGAGTTTTTTGGATGCGCTTTGATCATAATAAAGTTGTAATAAACCTGAGAAATCAAAGTCAAAAGCATGCGTTTGGTTAATGCATTGGACATAATTACGTGCGTATAAAAAGCTATTTGCAAAGAGCACACTTAAGACATCGTGTTGTTTGTTTAACAGCGGATACAGCGCGCCTTGTTGATTGCCTGACGCACCATTACCGAGCGTGGCATCTTTGCAATATAAGGTGACGTTATAACCCCGTTTTATTAACGCTAAACTCAAACAAGCACTACTAATACCGCCACCAACAATCGCGATCTCTTTGCTCTTTGCTGTTTTTGCTGGGCGATGATATTGGCCATGCGCGGCAAGGGGCGTTTTATCTGTCAGGTTAGCGACCAGTATTTTACTTTCAGCGCTTGTGTTGTGCTGTTTATGCAACGTAAACCCAAGGGCTTGAAGGTTTTCTTCAACAAGGTCATTCACATTAAAGGCGACAAGGGTTGCACCTTTTTTCGCGCTGTTGCTAATGAGTTCAAATAAATGCTGTTGATACTGCTCTGTTTTCTTGTGCAGTGACCTTGCTTCAATTAACCAACAATCAAATAAACCCGTTTGGTATAAATACAGACTAGCAAGTGATTCATGCACTTCATCGAACCACAGGTCTAAGGTGATGTTATTAAAATGCAAACGGTGGCAACCACAAAGCGCTAACGGGTATTGTGCTAATAAAGGCGTACTATAAGCGCTTAACATAGGCCATTTTTCTATCGCTAATTGCAGCTCCTCTTTGCTTAATGGCGTCTTTTCAAAACCACTAAAAAACAAATGTTTAAGGGGTGAATCAGGATTTTTGTGTGAAAATTGTTCAAACAGATAACCGATTAATAAAAAATTAAGCGCGCTTTGAAACTGCGTTGTCGCGATACAAAATGATTCCGTTTTCCAGGATGACCAACGCGCGGTGAGTTGATGGGCATCGAGAAATAGGTGCTGTGAGGCTTCAATGCGTTGATCTGTATTAAAGTTTAGATCGTCAAATAGGGTGGAAAATGAGCTGGACTGATCAGACCAGTTTATTTGGGGTGGTAAAATTTGGTTGTTTTTGTCTTCAGACAAGATATATTCCCTATTATATGCGACACTATTTTGGTTTAAATCAGTCGGGGTTGAATGTTTACATTTAGTCCCCATTGTATGATTAGTCCTCCAAGCAATAAAGGCTTAATAATGAAAAGAGCAGTAATTACAGGTATTGGCATTGTTTCTAGTATTGGTAACAATCAAGAAGAAGTTTTAGCGTCACTTAAAAGTGGTAAATCAGGCATTACATTCTCTGAGCAGTTTGCTGAGATGAAGATGCGTAGCCACGTTTGGGGTGATCTGAAAATTGAGCCAAAGGATCATATCGATCGTAAAGTAATGCGTTTCATGGGTGATGCGGCTGCATACACTTACATAGCTATGGAACAAGCTATTGCAGATGCTGGTCTTCCTGAAGATCAAATATCTAATTTCCGTACGGGTATCGTTGCAGGATCGGGTGGCGCATCGTCAATCAACTCTGTAGCTGCCGCTGAAATAATGAAAACTAAAGGCGTTCGTCGTGTTGGCCCATACATGGTACCGCGTACTATGGCGAGCACAACGTCTGCTTGTTTAGCAACACCGTTTAAAATTAAAGGCATCAACTACTCAATGAGTAGCGCATGTGCAACAAGTGCACATTGTATTGGGCATGCTTGGGAACAAATTCAGCTAGGCAAACAAGACATCGTATTTGCTGGCGGCGGTGAAGAACTTGATTGGACGACTGCGTGTACGTTTGACGCAATGGGCGCTCTTTCAAGTAAATACAATGAAACGCCTGAACTGGCTTCACGTACCTACGATGCGAACCGTGACGGTTTTGTTATCTCTGGCGGTGGCGGTATGGTTATTGTTGAAGAACTTGAACATGCTTTAGCACGTGGCGCAAAAATCTATGCTGAAATCGTCGGTTACGGCGCAACGTCAGACGGTTACGACATGGTTGCTCCATCGGGTGAAGGTGCTGTGCGTTGTATGCAACAAGCACTTGCAACGGTTGACGGTGATGTTGATTACCTCAATACACACGGCACATCTACACCGGTTGGCGATACTAAAGAACTGGGCGCGATTAACGAAGTATTTGCAGATAAAAAAGCACCAAAAATCAGTGCAACTAAATCTCAAACGGGTCATGCACTAGGTGCTGCCGGCGTTCATGAAGCTATTTACAGCATGCTGATGATGGAAAATGACTTTATTTCTCCTTCAATTAATATCAACGATATTGATGAATTAGCAACAGATCTTCCAATCGTGGCAAACACGGCACAAGATGCAAAACTTGATATTGTTATGTCTAACAGTTTTGGTTTTGGTGGTACAAATGCAACGCTAGTTTTCAAGCGTTTCACTAAATAAAGTGTTTTAGAGATAAGGCTCACGTCTTACCTCTATTCTGTTTTATAAAAAGGAGCTTTTGGCTCCTTTTTTGTTTTAAAATTTTTGGTTAAATGATGAAACTATATATCGACGAAAATATTCCCTACGCAAAACAATTTTTTAGTGATTTTGGTGATCTAACTTTTTTTTCGGGTAGAACTGTCAGTCCAGAACAGCTAAGTGATGCGGATATTCTGTTAGTGCGTTCAATCACTCAGGTGAATGAAGGTTTATTACACTTGAATAAAACCCTAAAATTTGTGGGTACTGCAACCATTGGAATGGACCATGTTGACCAAGATTTTTTAAAGCAACATGACATTGCGTTTAGCAGTTCCCCTGGGTGTAATAAAATTTCTGTTGCAGAGTACGTATTAAGTAGTTTGTTGATCTTAGCTGAAAAACAGCAGTTTCAATTAACCGATAAAAGTGTCGCGATTGTTGGCGCAGGTAATACGGGTAGTGCAGTATACGAACGCTTAACGGCGTTAGGTGTTTGCTGTAAATTGTATGATCCCCCTTTACAACTTGCGGGTGATAAACGTGAATTTTGTCGCTTTGATGACGTGCTAAACGCAGATATTATTAGTTTACACGTGCCTAAAATCCATGGCGGGGCATTTCCTACTGTGCATATGTTTGACGCAAGTGTATTAGCGAAACTTAATGATCAACAGATTTTAATAAATGCCTCCCGAGGTGAAGTGATTGATAATCAAGCGTTGCTAACACTCGCGCGTAATGGGCATCAGCCTACATTAGTCTTAGATGTGTGGGAAAATGAGCCAAACATTGAAAAACAGCTGTTACCTTATGTTGAAATAGCGACACCGCATATCGCCGGTTATAGTTTAGATGGCAGAGCACGGGGTACTGAAATGCTCTATCAAGCACTTTGCTTGCATTTAAATAAAAAAGTACAATACCAGGCTGCCGATTTTGTGGTTAAAGCTGCCATTACGGATATCACTATTACTCAGGAACTGTCCCAAGCGGTACTTAAACAACTGGTGCATCTTATTTATGATGTACGTCGAGATGACGCGCTATTTCGACAAATGATTGATCAAGATGATGGTTTTGATATCATGCGCAAAACTTACAGTGAACGACGCGAATTATCGACGCTAACCGTAAATACTTCTACTTCCCAAACAAAATTATTGCAGTCATTAGGCTTTAATAGCAACAACCTACAAGAGAGATAACATGAAATCAGAATATAATATTGCCCTTATTGGTGACCTAAAAGGTTGTATCGAAGCAACACTAGAAGTGTTAGCTAAACGTGATTTCCCGATCGGAAAAATCTTTCCTTTGCAAAATGAAGCACAAGATGACGAAGAAGAAACACAAACGGTTATGTTTTCAGGTAAACCTGTTGATGTGATTGATATTAATGGTTTTGATTGGGAAAAAGTAGATATTGCTTTCTTCTTAACGGATATTGAAACAACGAATGAATACGCGAATGCAGCAGCTGAACACTGTGTTGTTATCGATAACAGTGGTGCATTCTTAGAAGATGAAAGTGTGCCATTAGTACAAGTTGATGTGAACGAAGAGAACTTAGCTTCATTTACACAAACAAACAAAATTGCCATTCCAAGCAGCGAAGCGGCACAACTTGCACTTTCTGTTGTTCAATTGCATCAAGAAGTGGGCCTAGTACGTATTAACGTATCTAGTTACCAGTCTGTTTCTATTGCAGGAAAAGTGGGTGTAACGACACTTGCTGGCGAAACAGCGCGTCTATTAAATGCTAAAGAAGTTAAACCAGAGACATTCCCACAACAAACTGCTTTTAATATCTTTCCGCAAGTAGGGGAGTTTAACGATGAAGGTATTACTTTCGGTGAATTGCGTCTGGTAAATGAAATGCGTCGTTTATTAAATGATCCATCAATCATTGTTTCGTCTACACAAGTTGTTGTGCCACTGTTTTATGGTTGTGCGCAATCTGTCCATTTACAAACACATTATCCTGTTGATATGGATGAAGTGGCACAGTCTCTGCATCATAGTGAAGGTGTTACCCTGTCAAAAACAGTGTGTGATTACCCGAACATGATCAGTGATGTGGTGAGTAATACCGATGTACATGTTGGCCGTTTACGTAAAGACCTGTGTGATGAAAGTGGCATCAACATGTGGGTTTGTGCTGATAACTACCATTTTGGTGTTGCAACAACCGTTATCAAAGTGGCAGAAAAGTTAATTACAAGTTATCTTTAATAGCGTAAAAGCCTGATAACACGCTAGTTATAGTGGGCTAGATCTCAATTCTAGCCTTACTTGTTCTTTTTTTTTACAGATTGACTTGCCCTAGTTTATTATTCACTGAACTCTTATTAATACTATTTCCAAGGAATGAATATGAAGCGTCTTCTTCTCTCTCTCGTATGTTGCTCTCCATTGCTTTTCTCTCCCTCCGTGAGCTTGAGTGTTGATTTGACAGGACCCAGTGGTGATACATTCTTAGCTTTCGAACAATATGGTCCGGTAAGTCCTACTGAAACATTGTGGGCTATCTCTTCAAAATTACGCCCAGATAACTCGGTCAGTGTGCAACAGACCATGGTGGCAATCTATAAAACCAATCCCTTTGCTTTTTACAAAGGTGATATCAATAAAATAATTCCTGAATCTATCATAAAAGTACCGTCACTTGAATTTGTTGCTGAGCAATCCGACAGAGAAGCGATGGCGCTGATTAAAAAATACAGCAGCAAAAAAAGTGTTGCCAAAAAAGCACCGGTTAAAGCGCAACCTGTTGTAGAAACTCAAGCGTTAACGCAATTGCCCCCAGAGGCTGAGGTGGTGAAAGTTGATCCTGCTATTGCTGCTGAAAATGAATTTAATAAACAAAAAGCATCTACCGCGGAGCAACGCCTCGCGACGTTACAGGCTGAAATGCTACTGTTAAACGAGCAATTCATTGTTGCAACAGAAGCAACACAGGTATTGAAATTAAAGTTACAACCATTAAGTGACGAAATTAGCTTCTTGTCGGAACAGTTAGCGGAAGAAGCTGCGATTCAGGTGAAATTACAGAAGATTATTGATGATTATCGCGCTCAGTTAGATGCTGTTGAATTACCGCCTTATAGCGGTGAGGGCATGCTTAATGAAATATTACGTTTAATTACCTCATCACTTACCAATTTATTGGTTGTTATTCTTTCACCTGTACTTTTATTGCTGTTTATTTTTGTACTTATTTCTCGTATACGCGCTAAACGTCAATTAGCTGAACATGAACAAGAGTTAGCTGAGTCAACGTCAATCTTAATGGAAGAATCTGGACAGTTTGATGAGTTATTAACAGACGACTTTTCGGAAGATGAAAATGCTGAGCTTGATTTTACGGCTGATGAAGAGATGGCAGCCCCTGAAAGTGTTGATATTGATGAGTTAGATGATCTTGTTCTGCCGGATTCAGATGAAGATATTACTGCAGATGATGCATCACTGACCAGTCAAGATGACCCATTTGGTATTGGTTCACTCGCTGACGATGAAGAATTAATCTCATCGGTGGACATCGATGAAGATGAGTTGGTAACAAGTGAAGATGACCCATTTGGAATAGGCGCGCTGGTTGATGATGAAGAGCTAATTTCGTCAGTTGATTTAGATGAAGGTGAAGATGATCCCTTTGGTATCGGCGCATTAAGCGAAGATGACGATTTGATGACGTCAGTTGACCTTGATGATGACGAACCTATTTCTGCAGCAGAACAAGCTGATTTAGATTTGGCTGCAGAATGGGAAGCACAAGTATTAGCTGAGACAGAGACTAACTCGGTAAAGGAAATTGATGTTGTAGCAGAGAGTGAATCTGACTTAGATTTGGCTATGGCATCACCAGATGTTGATAGCTCAGATATAGATGCATTGTTAGAAGGCGCACCTGTAGAAAATTTAGAGGTTGATAGCTCAGATATTGATGCGTTGTTAGATGGTGCACCTGTAGAAAATTTAGATGTTGATAGCTCAGATATAGATGCGTTGTTAGATGCTGCACCTGTAGAAAATTTAGATGTTGATAGCTCAAATATTGATGCGTTGTTAGATGCTGAACCTGTAGAAGATTTAGAGGTTGATAGCTCAGATATCGATGCATTGTTAGATGGTGCACCTGTAGAAAATTTAGATGTTGATAGCTCAGATATCGATGCATTGTTAGATGGTGAACCTGTAGAAGATTTAGATGCATTGTTAGACGCTGCACCTGTTGATAGTTTAGATGTAGAAGATTTAGATTTAGATGTTGATAGCTCAGATATCGATACATTGTTAGATGCTGAACCTGTAGAAAATTTAGATGTTGATAGCTCAGATATCGATGCATTGTTAGATGCTGAACCTGTTGAGAATTTAGACGTAGAAGATTTAGATATTGATGCATTGTTAGAGACTGCGCCTGAAGAAGTAGAGTCTGTTGAACTCGATATAGAAGATGTTGCCGCGCTAGACGAAACACCAGATCTTGATTTATCTGCACTTGAAGAAGATGAAACGGCAGACCTTGACTTATCTGCACTCGAAGAAGATGAAACGGCAGATCTTGATTTATCTGCACTTGAAGAAGATGAAACGGCAGACCTTGACTTATCTGCACTTGAAGAAGATGAAACGGCAGATCTTGATTTATCTGCACTTGAAGAAGATGAAATACCTGAGCTTGATTTATCTGCACTTGAAGAAGATGAAACGCCAGAGCTTGATTTATCTGCACTTGAAGAAGATGAAACAGCAGAGCTTGATTTATCTTCGCCAGAAGAAGATGAAACACCTGAACTTGATTTATCTGCACTTGAAGAAGATGAAACGGCAGAGCTTGATTTATCTTCACTTGAAGAAGAGGAAACGCCAGAGCTTGATTTATCTTCACTTGAAGAAGATGAAACACCTGAACTTGACTTATCTGCACTTGAAGAAGATGAAACACCGGAGCTTGATTTATCTGCACTTGTAGAAGATGAAACACCTGAACTTGATTTATCTGTGCTCGAAGAAGATGAAACGCCTGAGCTTGATTTATCTTCGCTTGAAGAAGATGAAACGCCTGAGCTTGATCTGTCTTCGCTAGAAGAAGATGAAACGCCTGAGCTTGATTTATCTGCGTTAGAAGAAGATGAAACACCCGAGCTTGATCTGTCTGAATTTGAAGAAAGCACTGATGAAGTCGCTGAAACGAACGATGTGGATAAAGAGCATGATCTTTTAGCACAACAACTGAGTAACGTCGCTTTCAATGAAGCGGTTCCTTTGCCAAAAGTTGAACGTGGCACGGGTGATAACTTCATTGATATAGAAACATTACTTGAAAACAGTGATGATAATACTAAAGACGAACCCTATTCTGAGCTTGCATTAGATCTTGGTTTGGAAGAGTTTCCTGACGTTGTTGACCTACAAGAAAGCGTTGATATTGACGACGATGAAAATGGGATAGGTGCACAACTCGATTTAGCACGTGCCTACCTTGAAATTGATGACCAAGCAGGAGCAAAAGAGATTCTGATGTCGGTTGTTGGCGACAGTAATGGAAAGCAACGCATTGAAATAGATAAACTATTGAGTCGCTTAAAGTAGATTTGAAGCTAATATACCCGTCACCATTCAAGTTGCAAAGTTCAGCAAGTGATGAGGTGAACAGATTTTAGGCAGGAAGTTGAAGGTCTAACTGGTTCAATCAACACTTCCTAACAACGAAGATGTTTGCCTCATCGCTTGCCCTACGGGTCGCTAGCTCGCTTATTTATGTAACCATGGCAATTCTGCGTTGCAACATTTGATAAGGGCTAGCCATTAAAGAATGAAAGTATTTTATTTCATTCTACCGATAGAGAATTAACGCAGTTAATTGCTCGAAAGGTCATCATGTTGCGTCTTGTCTTGGTACCCGAGCTAGTGACTGAACAAAGCACCTTGATTGGTAACGGGTATGTACTGACTAAAAAAACCAGCCTAGCTGGTTTTTTTTTGACTGATAATAGCAATCGCATTAATAAAAAATAATAGGAAAAGTATGAGACCCGTAATATTAGATGTCATTGGTTATGAATTAAATGCGCAGGAAAAAGAAGTATTAGCACATCCATTAGTGGCAGGTGTTATTTTATTTACGCGTAATTTTTATAATATTGTGCAATTAAAAGAGTTAGTTGCGCAAATTCGTTTATACGCTCAGAAAGACATTGTGATTGCCGTTGACCACGAAGGTGGACGAGTACAGCGTTTTAGAGACGACTTTACAATTTTACCTGCAGCCGGTGATTTATTACTACATAGCTCACTCGAAGAAGCAAAAATCTTAGCTTATGCAAGTGCTTGGATTATGGCAAGTGAACTCATTGCCTGTGATATTGATTTTAGCTTTGCCCCGGTGGTTGATATTAATGGCATCTCTGATGTGATTGGCACACGTGCTTTTGCACAAACACCCGAGCACGTTACTGCGCTAACGACAGCTTATATCAAAGGTATGCAAGCAATGGGTATGGTATCAACGGGTAAGCACTTCCCTGGGCACGGTAATGTGAAAGCAGACTCTCATGTGGCATTGCCCGTTGATTCGCGTAGCTTAGTCGACATTATGGCTACTGATATCGCGCCCTTTAAATCTTTAATTGATAAAGACCTATTAACAGCGGTAATGCCTTCACATGTTGTGTATGAGCAATGCGATGAACAACCTGCTGGATTTTCTGCTTATTGGTTGCAGAAAGTGTTACGTCAACAATTAGGATTTTCTGGTGTCATCATTAGTGATGATTTATCGATGCATGGGGCAAGTTTTGTTGGTAATCATGTGACTCGTGCGCGCAGTGCGTTAGATGCGGGTTGTGATCTTATTCTTGCTTGCAACGACAGTGATGCGGCTATCTCGATATTGGATGCACTTATTATTCCTAAAATACAAAATGATGACGCTATTATTAAAATGCGCCATCAAGGTAATAAATGCTCGATGCCACTTAATAAAAATCCTATCTGGATAGAAAATCATCAAAAATTGATGCACTTTGCCGATCGGATCTAATAAGTTCATTGCTGTGCTTGCACTTGGCGGTTATTTCCATAAACTGGTTACAAGCTCAATAAGGGCAACTGTAAGATCGCTAAGTATCAATTATAAGAATAAAGGCGGAATAATTAATGATCATTTATCTACACGGTTTTGATGCCACAAGTCCCGGAAACCATGAAAAAGTGATGCAATTAAAATTTATTGATGATGATGTACGTTTTGTACATTACAGCACTATTCATCCCAAACACGATATGAGCCACATCCTCAAAGAGGTGCATAAACATATTCAAAGTAGTGAAGATAAAGCACCGCTAATTTGTGGTGTGGGTTTAGGGGGATTTTGGAGTGAACGCATCGGTTTTTTGTGTGGTATTAAGCAGGTGATTCTTAACCCTAATTTACATCCTGAAGATAACATGGTGGGTAAAATTGAGTGGCCAGAAGAGTATTTTGATATTGATACTAAATGTGTCAGTGATTTTAGGGCTAAAAACAGTAAAAACTGTTTATGCTTTCTGTCTAAAACAGATGAAATGATGGACTCTGCTAAGAGTGATCATGAATTATCAGAGTACTATGAAATTATTTTTGACGAAAAACAAGGTCATAAATTTCAGGATATCTCTCATCATTTACAAACCATCAAAAAATTTAAAGAACAATCTTAATATTATACCCATGCTACCTCAAGATGCTTTGTCAGGAACAAGCTCGATAACCAGAGCAAGGCAACTTGTACCCATCTACGTCGTTATAAAATTTCGACTTAGAATAACTAGGCTTCAATTTTATGCCTAGTATCTCGGCACAATTTACCTTGCTGACTTTGCATCTTGAAGTAGCATGGGTATATACCCGTTATCAATTACGCATTTTGAATGATAACGGGCATTTAGGACAACATTCAGCTACCTTGTTATCAATTTGTAATTTAATTACTATCTCCTCTTAAAAACTCCCTCAATATTTAACAAATCTATTGCATTTGTAATAATATTACACTATTTTGTGATCTACATTTTTAGTCGATGTTTTGTTTCATTATCATTTTGTTATCAGAATAATAATGAAACTAAATATTAGAGGAAATACCATGAATAAGATCGTTATCGTAGGCGGTGGAGCAGGTGGCTTAGAATTAGCAACTGAACTGGGTAATAAACTAGGGAGAAAAGGCAAGGCGCATATCACTTTAGTCGATAAAAACAGCACACACCTTTGGAAACCCCTGTTACATGAACTTGCAGCTGGATCACTCGATGATGGTATCGATGCTGTCAGTTATCGCGCACATGCAAAAAACCATGGTTTTAATTTTAAACTGGCTGCATTAAAAGATATTGATCGCGAAAACAAACTAATTCACTTGGATAAATTGATTGATACCGATGGCACTCAAATTTTACCTGAGAGCAAATTAAATTATGATATTTTAGTCGTGGCATTAGGCAGTGTTAGTAACGACTTTAATACTAAAGGCGTGAGTGAGAACTGCATCTTTTTAGATAGTCCTCAACAGGCTAAAAAGTTTCACCATTTAATGCTTAATAAGTATTTACAATTAGGTGTACAAGAAACGAAACAAGTGAGTGTTGCGATTGTTGGTGCCGGTGCGACGGGTGTTGAGCTTTCTGCAGAGTTGTATAACTCTTTAGAGCAAGTATCGAGTTACGGTTTTGAACATATCAACAGTACCGATTTGAAAGTGAGCTTAGTAGAAGCGGGTGATAAAATATTACCGGCACTACCTGAGCGAATTTCAGGCTCTGCACATCAAGAACTATTAAAATTAGGCGTGGATGTACGCACCAAAACAATGGTGACAGAAGCGACTGATAAAGGTCTGTTGACTAAAAGTGGCGAGCTGATTGAAGCTGATTTAATTGTTTGGGCCGCCGGTATTAAAGCACCCAATTTCTTAAAAGATATTGCAGGGCTTGAAACGAATCGTATTAATCAGTTGGTTGTTAAAGCGACGTTACAGACAACGCTTGACGATACTATCTATGCTATTGGTGACTGTGCAAGTTGTGCATTACCAGGTGGTGGGTTCGTACCTCCACGCGCGCAATCTGCTCACCAAATGGCGTCTTTAGTGGCTAAGAATATTTTAGCGACACTGAAAGAAAAACCGTTATGTGAATATAAATATACGGATTATGGCTCTTTAGTCTCATTGAGTAACTACAGTACAGTAGGTAGCTTGATGGGTAATTTAATGAAAGGGTCGATGAAGATAGAGGGGCGCTTGGCGCGTTTAGTTTACATCTCTTTATACCGCATGCATCAAGTTGCGTTACACGGTTATGTTAAAACAGCATTAATGACTTTAGTAGAGCGTATTAACCGCATTTTACGCCCACGTTTGAAACTGCATTAATCTAAAGAAACTTTTATCTAGAGTGTAGGCGCATCAATGGCGAGCTACACTCTTATTTATTCGATACCACTTCATACTCATCAATTAATACCTGCTAACTGCCAACACGTTTAAAACTTGCCTTAAGATGTTTACCACGCACACACAATAATAGTAGCCAAATAACCAGCACGAGTTGTACCGATGCTTCTATCGAGTATTGGAATCGATCAAGGTAAAGGTAATAAAGCTGCAAAGCTAAATCGAAACAGATGCTTAACAATAAAAAGGGATAAGCATGTTGCCAAAGTTTACAGATGAACGGATGTTTATCGTGATCTCTCCCTGCTAAAAGAAATAATATAATTGCAATCAGCCCTGAGGTGAGCCCCAAATAAAAATGTGTTTTATCAGGATAGAAAATGGCTAATAGTTTATTACCCGTTTCGCGAGACGCGACTGATATGATCAGCAAAGCCCAGGTACGTGCTAAAAATAACAATCCATAATAGAAATAAGTCGGGGGCTTAAGATCGCCCGATTGTGTATAAAATTGCAGTGAAAATATTTTGATTGGCATGAAAGGCTCTTTGTTATGACTCATCATTGTTGATCGCGTTTCTGTTAATGCTCACCTAACGAGGTAAAAAGGTTAAGGCAGAAATAATAACTAAAGACAACCACGAAGCCACTGCGTTACACAGAGAACACGAAAAAGAGATTTAAGTTTCTTCTTCGTGCCTTCGTAGTTAATTGCTTTTGAACTTATTTAAGCTGCCTTACCGTGGCCTCTATTTATCTTAATTTTTGTTAGTTATTAATGAAACACATTGGGCAATACAGGTAATGTCCTTTGGGATCGTTAAAGGTCGTGATCAGCGTGGTCTGTTTTTGCACTGTGTCGAAAGCACTAAACAGAACAGGGTTTACTTGTAAGCTCTGGGGAATCATTTTTATGCCCGTCGAGAATATTTCGTTAACCAGCTGTTGTTTCGCTGAAATAGTTTTCTTGATAGGTTGGACTTTATAATCGCTCAATTTAGCCAAAGTAGCCGCTTGGTTAATCGCATCTTGCAATGAACCTAACTGATCAACTAAGCCTAATGATTTAGCATCAACACCCGTCCAAACACGGCCTTGTGCAACCTTGTCGACTTCTTCTAAGCTCATGCCCCGTCCTTCGCTTACAACGGATAAGAATTGCTTATAGCCACTTTCAATACCGAGTTGTAAAATTTCAGCAAGTGCCGGATCAAGCTCACGTGTAGGGTCGATGCTAGACAGTGGGCTAGTGCCGACACCATCGTTATAGATACCTAATTTATTGAGTGCTTTATCGACACTAGCAAACATGCCAAAGATACCGATCGAGCCGGTTAATGTCGTTGGTGACGCGATGAGATGGTCAGCGGCTGAGGCTATCCAATAACCGCCCGATGCACTCACACTGCCCATTGAAACAACGACTGGTTTACCGGCTGCTTTCAGGTCTAAAACATGTTGGCGAATTTTTTCAGAGGCAAATGCACTACCACCGGGGGTATCTAGGCGAATAACCACGGCTTTTACACGTTTATTTTTTAATGCGTTTTGTAATAATTTAGAAAAACTATCACCGCCAATGGCATTGCTCGCTTGGGTCCCGGCTAATATCTCTCCTTGGCCGTGAATCAGCGCGACCAGATCGTCAGTAATGTCTTGTTCATATAATGCGGGCATCGTACTTTGGTAATGCGTGTAACTTATCCATTGAGCATCATCTTGCTCCAGTTTTTTAAGCACTTTGTAACGTGGCAATAACTGGTCAACAAGGCCAACCTGCTGTGCATATTTTGCAGTGTTACCCTGCGCTTTTTTTAAGCCTTTATTGAGCTGAATCAGCGTCGGCGAAACGGATTGTGCGGTAATGTTGGTACCTTGACGCTGCGTGATGACGGTTTCAATGTAACCTTGCCAAAGTTGATTTAACCAATGCGAGTTTGCGATTTTACTGGCTTTAGACATCTGTTTATCTGTGAAGGGTTCAACAAATGATTTGAACGTGCCAACTTTAAAAATGTGCGGTGTAATTAATAGATTATCTAATAACTCTTTAAAATATAATCGATAAACAGAAAAACCCTGTAATAAGACCATACCTTGTGGATCTAAATAGATGTCATCAGCGTAACTGGCTAATAAATATTGGATTTGAGAGTAACTGTCTGCAGTGGCAACAATGTTTTTATTGTTTGATTTAAATTGATCAAGCGCGCGACCAATACTGTTAATATTATTGAGACTTGCACTCTGTAAACCAGAAAGATCTAATAAAATAGAATCCACTTTAGGATCATGCTGTGCATGGCGGATAACCTGTAAAACCTCATCAATGGCATATTCAGAGACTTTTTCATTATCACTCATTAATTGCTTTGAGAGCGCTGCTGAAAAATCAACGGGCTGTTTTTGCTCAACAATATTACCATTAAAATTTAGCTGTAAAATGCTGTTTTCGGCAATCGTCACTTGCTCATCTTCGCTACCTAAAGCCACGACAAAAATGAGTACAATAATAAAAAATATTGAATTAATAATAATTAAGCGTGTGATATTGAAAAGTTTTGCCGCTGCTTTAAAGAGTTTAAACAGTCCTTTCATTTTCATTCCTTTGAATAATAAATATTAATATCAATTCCATTAAGTATGAGATCTAAATTTTGCGTAGGAAAAACGGCTTAATTCAAGGCGTAAGTTGACGTTTTTCAAGGGATTAACTTCGTTAGCCCCTGTCGGAGAATTAAATTAAAGACTTTAATTCTTTAATGGTTATTCCCTTTACGAAATTTACAACGTAGAAGTAAGTTGTTTTAACAAGTAAAATAGATCCGCTATTTAGTGGAGTTGGTATAAAATGCACATAAAAATAAAGCACTGCCTACGGGGTAGGGAGTGCTTTTTACGGGTCATGATTTTTTAAAAATTAGAAACTTGTTGTATCAACAAATAAACCAACTTTAAGATCTTCTGCTGCGTAGATAACTTTACCATCTACTTCAACAACACCATCAGCAATACCCATTACTAAACGACGCATAATAAGGCGTTTCATTGTAATGCGGTAAGTTACTTTTTTAGCGGTAGGTAAAACTTGGCCTGTAAATTTAACTGCACCTACACCTAGTGCACGGCCTTTACCAGGACCACCGCTCCAACCTAGGAAGAAGCCAACTAATTGCCACATTGCATCAAGGCCTAAACAGCCTGGCATTACAGGGTCACCAGGGAAGTGACATTCAAAGAACCAAAGTGCTTTGTCAATATCAAGCTCAGCAACTAATTCGCCTTTACCGTGTTCACCGCCATCTTCTGTGATAGTGATAATACGATCTAGCATTAACATTTTATCAACTGGTAGTTGGCAATTGCCTGGGCCGAATAATTCGCCTTTACCACATTGAATCAGTTCTTCTTTAGTGTAAGAGTTTTTACCCAACTCTTTTTGGGATACAGTTTTTGTCATAGTCACTTTCTTATCTGAATGGAATTGCTGTTAATGAATTACTTTACAATGGCAAATAATGTCCGTTACTTTAGCTAACTATGCGATTTATCGCAACAAATTTAGACATTTTGTGACAAAGCTCGGTGGCTCATCATCATCCTCTTTGTGTAAAAAGAGGATACGTTTATTAATCATTTCTAGTACGGCTTCAAAGCTATGAGACATTGCATAAGGAAATGCCTCAAGCGAGTGTTGAATGGCATAAACCTTAATTTTTTGAGTGCTGATCAGATTTAATGTTTCTTTACTTAATATCAGGTTAATTTCATTCGCTTTAGGCATTAAGACGGTTACCGGTTCACTTAATAATCCAAGTGAAAATAAGCGTGTAATCGATTCGATTTTTTGGTTAATGCCACCAATCGCTAATACATTACCATGTTGGTCTAATGCACCCGTAACAAATAGGTTTTGTGCAATTGGTTTCTGTGCGTAACAGGAAGTCACCGCAAGCAAAATCGCTAATGATGCACTATCGCCATCGCTCTCTTGGTAAGATTGTTCAAACACAACATTACATGAGAAAGGGAAGTTAGCGACATGGGTGAAAAAGTGGTTTAAGTAACCTTGAACAATTAACGTGCTTTTGGCATGTATATTACCTGCAAGTTCCACTTTTCGTTCAACATCAATAATCTCGCCGTCGCCCATCATATCACTGGCTGAAATTCTAAAAATCTCACCAAATTCTGTTGGGTAACCCATCAATTCAACCACTGACAGGCCATTAATCTGTCCTATCATTTCACCTTGAAGTTGAATTTTTAACTGTTGTTCAACTAACGCTTGATCACTAAAGTTTTGCGCATTTGATTGTGCTTTATGCTGCAATGCTAATGCTTGTTCGATATGTGTCGCGTCAATAAACCCTTGAGTATTAGTATCTTGAACATACAACAAGTGTGCATAGGCTAACAGTGATTCCATAAATTGTGGTGAAAAAAGCAATTTATGTTGATGTTCACATTGTCGTGCTAGTTGCTCAAGTAACACTTTAAAAGCGTCGTTTGATAATGAGGCTAGTGCATTTTTCGCGACGAGACTGTGAATGTATTTTTGCAGTGATTTAATGTTATCAGGAGTGCTTTTAATATCACTGGTTAGTTCAGTAAATAATGAATTAATTTGTGAAAAATCAGGATCAATCTGGGTAAGTTCATCTAGTTGGTAACGATTAGCAACCAGTATGATTTTAGTTTTAAGTTTTTCACTAAACGAGTCAGGCAGGGCTGAATGTAATTTGTCGCTATTAACGGCTGCACTTTTAGGAATCTGCTCAGTTAATAGGAACGTTTTCAGCAAGAACCACAGTCGAGGATTAACTAATAAAGGGCTGATGTGTAACATCAAAATGCCATCTTTATAATTGAATATTTCACCCGGCACTGTTGATACGTGTTCTTTATTCAAGCTGTTAATGCGACCAAAAAGTCTTTCTTGGTCATAATCTTGTAGTGCTAACAACGGATTTTTACTGGTATTACACGCAGTAACGATGCTTTTCGCTGTCTGCCAATATTGTGCATTTAGGAACAGTAGTGGCATTGGCAATTTAAGAAAATGATTGATTCGTTGTACGGCGACAGGAAAAAGGTTGAGCCAATTTTGTTCACTCGGAATAGGCAATGCTAACTGTTCTGAAAAGTCAGTTGTGCACTGCGAAGGAGATAAACACGATAATGTCTGTGGAGTTGAAACTGAATTATTATTTGCCAAGGTGCAGACTCTAAGTAATTGAAGGTAAAATGCCCCTCCAATTATACACTGTAACTAATTGGAAACATAGGGCACTCATAATCGGTAGTTATTGTATCGCTGTTTTTGGTATTTAGCTTCACAATCCGGGCAACGTTGCGTGGTTGGATCACGCTCTAACAAGGCCTGTATTATTTCACTTTCACAATCTGAGCATAAACCGTACATACCTAGTTCTATACTCACTAATGACGCATCAATCTTTTTCAGTATTTCGATGTTTTTTGTTAACTCAGGGATATCCACTTTAAGCGTAAACTCGATCAGTTCATCCGTTGATAGGCGTGCTAAGTTTTTAACGGCAAGGTGGTGACTGATATGGCTAGAAGCATCAAAGATAGTATTGATCGTTAAGCGAACTTGAGCCTGCTGATCATCTAATTGTCCCTTAAATTGGACAAGTTGCTTTTCATTTAACTGCGACATAGCATTCTCATTGTTAGTTTAATTAATTTCGGCCAATACTCTGTAGTGGAGTATCAACCAATATTAATGAGAATATATCGACTTGGTAATGACGTAGGTCAATGTTTTTAATGGGTTGATCACTTTATGTTACTAATTTGATATAGATCAGTTAAAAAGCGCTTTACCATTTTTTCTTATCTTGGAAAAGTACGTCAAGATCGTTTTGTTTCTCAACATCTTTCGCTTTGATAGCCGCAAGCTCTTGGTCGTTATGCTCTACTAAGTAAGTTTTGATCTCAGCTTTAACGCTTAACAGTTGTGCTTGTTTCTTGTCTAAATAGCTATCTTTATCTGGAATACTGCTCAGAATTTTGACCAGTTTATTAATCATTTGATTCGCACTACCAAATTGTTTGACATTTTTAGCATCCATAATACGTTTGATACCGTTCTCAAGATTAATTTTTAACTGCATGATTTCTAAACGGTGATCCTCTGCCACAAAAATCTGCGTATTAATTTTTCCTTTAGCATGTTCTGAACGTAATACGGCACGAATTTTTTTAGTCACTTGTAATAGCGCCAGTGCTTCTTTATCGTTTTCAGGTGTGCGAAAAACACTTTCGTCTGGTGGCGTGTAATTGGCACGGACCTGTTGGATTTGTGCATCGGTGTTTTTTAGATGATCACGCACCGCATTGTTATTCGGTGAGCTTTTAAGCATCAACAACAGGGCATTACGAATACGATTTTGTAAAATTAGTAATAATGACTTACTAAACGGCATACGGGTTGCGTTTAACAGTAATTCATCAACTTCAGAAATAACGGCTCGTTGTTTACTGATCGCGATACGCTTCTCTGCTTCAATTTTTTGTTTGTATTGTTGCACGATGTTGTAACCTACCATTACAAAAAAGAGCAATCCAACGAGTGTTAAAATAATGGGGAATAGCATAAGTTCTCATTTAAAATATATAGACAAGTGAGTTAACGACAGCATAGTTTGCATTAAGGTAAGCGCAAGGTAAATATACTTCCGCATGATTGTTGTTTATTTTCCAATAAAATGTGACCTTGTAGTTGCTTACTTTTGTGTTCTGCTGCTATTTTCTTTGCAAATAATAGACCAAGTCCGCTTCTTCCTTTATTGGCATTAAAGTCTGCCTGGTTGTTTTCACTCACTGAAAGCATGTGTTGAGGATAACCATCTCCGTCATCTTCTACCTGTATATTGAGGTAATCATTTGCAAAAAATGCGCGCAACGTAATACGTGTTTTACTGTGGCGAAGTGCATTAACAAAAATATCACCGATTAAATAGGTGATTAAGTCTCTATCAAAATAACCCAATAACTCTTCATCGACCTCAAAATCGATTTTTATATCATGGCAGTTAAGATAAAGTTGGTTTTTATCAATAACTTCAACCAATACTTCTTTAACACTCTGTTCTTCAATATAAACAGGAAGTGAGTTCTGCTCATCGCGGTATAAGGCTAATAACTGCATCAGCGTGCCATTAATACGTGCGGTTTGATAATGCAAATCAGCAAAGTCTTTATGTTGTTTTACGCTTAAATTATCCGCGCTGTCTAAGGTTTCTATTGACTGTTGCAACATAAAAAGTGAATTTTTCATATCATGCGCACTAGTGGCTAAAATGGTACTGAAATCGAGTTTATCTTGGTTGTTCATGTCGTTTTCTCGTAAGCTGTTGTTGTGTTTGATCATAATGGTCATTTAAGTATTAATGCGTAGTGTATCAAACTATCACTGCGTATTTATTAGAACTCTGATAAACTTAAAATTATACCCTTATTAAAAATAGCATAACTATTGGCAAATATATGAAATTACAGCAATTGCGTTACATCGTTGAAGTGTTAAACCATAATCTTAATGTTTCAGCGACCGCTGAAAGCCTCTTTACATCACAACCTGGTATCAGTAAACAGGTGCGTATGTTAGAAGATGAATTAGGCATTCAGGTTTTTGAACGCAGTGGTAAACACCTTACACAGGTTACACCAGCAGGCAAAGAAGTCATTCGTTATGCGTCTGAAATATTAGGTAAAGTTGAGAGTATTAAATCGGTAGCGAGACAATACACGCAGCCTGATCAAGGCACGTTGAATATTGCCACGACACATACGCAAGCGCGTTATGCACTGCCTGAAGTTATTCAAGGCTTTATAAAGCGTTATCCGCAAGTTTCACTGCATATGCATCAGGGTACGCCAACGCAAATCAGTGAGTCTGTGGTTAAAGGTAAAACTGACTTTGCCATTGCAACAGAAGCGACGCATCTGTATCAAGATTTAATTATGCTGCCGTGTTATCACTGGAATCGTAGTGTGATCGTGCCCAAGGATCATCCTCTCGCTAAAATAAAAAATATCAGCGTAGAAGATATTGCCAAGCATCCTATTGTGACTTATATATTTGGCTTTACAGGGCGCTCTGAGTTAGATGAAGCGTTTAATGCTGCGGGTTTTACGCCTAACGTCGTGTTTACCGCCACAGATGCTGATGTGATCAAAACTTACGTACGTTTAGGTTTAGGTGTCGGAGTGGTAGCAAGTATGGCAATGGACGAAGATGATGACGATTTTTGTGTTATTGATGCTAGCCATATATTTAAATCAAGTACGACTAGCATCGGTTTTAGAAAAGGGTCTTTCTTAAGAGATTATATGTACGAGTTTATGGTGCGTTTTGCACCCCATTTAACGCGTCCATTAGTTGAAAAAGCGATTCAGCTTAAATATACCGACGAAGTTAATAAGTTATTTGCAGATATCGACTTACCTACTCGTTAGTCGCCGTTAGCATTTAACGCCTGTAGACAAGGCAGTATTTTACTGACCTTGTCAAAACACTCTTGATATTCAGCATCAACTTGAGAGTCGGCGACTAATCCGCCGCCAGCCCAACAATATATCTGACCCTCTACGCAAATAAGGGTACGAATCGCAATATTCATATCCATCTCACCATTACCATTAATATAACCAATACTGCCACAATAGCTTTGTCTACGATCAGGCTCTAATTCTGCAATTATTTCCATCGAACGTATTTTGGGTGCCCCGGTAATAGAGCCGCCTGGAAAACAAGCTCGTAATAAATCTTCAACTTGATGTGGTTTGGCTAAATGCCCTTTAACTGTGCTGACTAAATGATGCACGGCAGGGAAGCTTTCAACCTCAAATAAGCTCGGGACTTTTACGCTACCAGGTTGGCAAACTCGGCCTATATCATTACGTAATAAATCCACAATCATGAGGTTTTCACTGCGATCTTTTTCCGAGGCTTGCAATTGTAAACGGCTGTCTTTATCTAATATCGGGTCTTGAAAGCGCGGGCGCGTTCCTTTGATAGGTTTACTTTGCACAATACCGTTATCTAACTTTAAAAATCGCTCTGGTGATAAGGATAAAATACTTTGCTCTGGTAAACGCATGAACGCGGCAAAAGGAGGGCGGTTATCGGCGAGTAATGCTAGATAAGCTTGATACTCATCACCTTGATAGGTCGCGTTAAATCGCTGTGCAAGGTTAACCTGATAACAGTCGCCACTGAGGATGTAATCCTGAATTTTATTAAATTTTTGACAGTATTGCTGCTTAGTCATATTTGCTTGCCATTCACCAGACAAGGAAAAGGGCATTAATTTTACGGTGCTAACTGTTTTTTCCATTAACCAATCGTAGCGGTGCTGCCATTGTGCCTGCGCTGATAATGTTGAAAGTGCTGTCTGCTGGGTAACCAAATAAAAGCGGTCTGCTTTATGGTTGTATAAAAGCGCCCAATCATAGAAGCCGATACTTAACTCGGGTAAGGCTAAGGCTTTGGGATGCAGAGCATGTTTGATCTCTTCAAACTGGTAACCTAATTCGTAATTAATGATACCAAGTAGGCCACCTAGAAAAGGGAAATGTTCGTTACTTGAAGGGTGATTAAACAGCGCTAAACGCTTTTCATTCATTAACGTAAACGGGTCTGTAATATGTTGTTCACAAAGTTGCCCTTGCTGATAAGTACAAACGCCTGAACTTGACTGTAAGGTCGCAATAGGATCACTACTTAATATGGACCAGTGACTATCAACATGATCATTATCGGCCGACTCTAAAAAAATAGCCCATTTAACTTGGCTAAGTGTCGTTTTGAGAGACTCAAATTGCATTTTTGTTAATGTAATATCTTGAATTTGTATATTTGTAGGGCAGTTAGTCATATATATTCGAATTTAGGCAACAGTTTTGTAACAAATGGGTTGTGGTTTTTGCAGGGCAGATTACCATTCAATCGAATAGATATCAGCTACTTTTTGGAGTTTTACATGACCGTTATTAAACAGCAAGATTTTGTTAATAGTGTTGCAAGCGCACTACAGTTTATCTCTTACTATCATCCTCTCGATTTTATTGAGGCGATGGACAAAGCATATCAAATTGAAGAGAATCCAGCTGCCAAAGATGCCATTGCACAAATATTGATTAACTCACGTATGTCAGCCGAAGGCAAAAGACCTATCTGTCAAGATACCGGCATTGTCACTACCTTTGTGAAAATTGGTATGGACGTACGTTTTGAAAGTGATTTAACCGTACAAGAGTTGGTTGACGCCGGCGTACGTAAAGCCTATTTAGATCCTAGTAATCCGCTACGTGCTTCTATTGTCAGCGACCCTGATGGTGCGCGTAAAAATACTAAAGATAATACCCCTTCGGTTGTGCATGTTGAAATGGTACGCGGTAATACCGTGGAAATAATGATTGCAGCAAAAGGTGGCGGTTCTGAAAACAAAGCCAAAATGGCTATGCTGAACCCTTCTGATTCAATTGCAGACTGGGTAGAGAAAACCGTGCCAAGCATGGGCGCTGGTTGGTGTCCGCCGGGTATGTTAGGCATAGGTATTGGTGGTACGGTCGAAAAAGCGGCGATTATGGCAAAAGAATCATTAATGGAACCGGTTGATATTGTCGAACTTCAACAAAAAGCATTACAAAAAGATGTTGTGTTAACCAATGATGAAAAACTACGCCTTGAAATAATGAACAGAGTAAACGGCTTAGGTATTGGCGCACAAGGCCTTGGCGGTCTGACTACTGTGTTAGACATTAAAATTAAAAGTTGTCCAACACATGCGGCTTCTAAACCTGTGGTGATGATTCCTAATTGTGCCGCAACTCGCCATACACATTTCACCCTAGATGGAAGTGGCGAAGCGGAACTACATATTCCTAAATTGACTGATTGGCCTGAAATCACACGCGAAGCGGGTGAAAATACACATCGCGTTAATGTCGATGGGCTAAGTAAAGCTGATATGTCAGCTTGGAAAAGTGGCGATACTTTGTTGTTATCGGGGAAAATATTAACTGGTCGCGATGCTGCCCATAAAAAGATTCATGAACTTATCTCTTCAGGTAAAGGTTTACCTGAAGGTGTTGACTTTAAAGGGCGCTTTATTTATTACGTTGGGCCTGTTGATGCAGTCCGTGATGAAGTGGTCGGTCCTGCTGGGCCAACAACAGCGACACGTATGGATAAATTTACAGACTTTATGTTAGAAGAAACGGGTCTTTTAGGCATGATTGGTAAATCGGAGCGTGGTCAAGCGACGGTAGACTCAATTGCTAAACATAAATCAGTGTATTTAATGGCGGTGGGTGGGGCAGCTTATCTTGTTTCTAAAGCGATTAAAAAATCACGTATTGTGGCTTTTGAAGAGCTAGGAATGGAAGCAATTTACGAATTTGAAGTTGAAGATATGCCGGTGACTGTTGCCGTCGATAGTGACGGTAATAATGTGCATTCGCAAGGACCGGCTATTTGGAAAGCTAAAATTGCCGATTTAGACAAGAAATTGTCAGAATAAATTGATTGATAAAGTGTTGGGATGGTATAACAACACTTGAATCATATGTTTATATAAAAATGGGTTCGGCAATCTTTGCTTTACGCCGACCATGCGCTTATTTAGCATTACATTAAATAACATAAACACCATTGCCAGTTAATAAAGGAAGAATTATGTTTGAACAAGTAAGTATGGCGTCTGCTGATCCGATTCTTGGGTTAACAGATGCATTTAAAAAAGATGCACGTAGCGAAAAAATCAACCTAGGGGTTGGTATCTATAAAGATGAAAGTGGTCAAACACCTATTTTAGCAACGGTAAAAGAAGCAGAGAAGCGTCTACTTGCAACGGAAAAAACAAAAAGCTATCTAACCATTGAAGGTATCGCAGCCTACGGCGCTGCGGTACAAAAATTGTTATTTGGTGCTGATTCTGAAATTATTACTAGTAATCGTGCGCGTACAGCGCAAGTACCTGGCGGTACGGGTGCATTACGCACTGGTGCTGACTTTGCACGTAAAAAGTTAGGCATTAGAAGAATTTGGGTAAGTAACCCAACGTGGGCTAATCACGGTAATGTATTTACCACTGCGGGTCTAAGCGTTGCAAGTTATGATTATTACAATGCTGAAACAAAAGATTTAGATTTTGATGCAATGGTGGCTTCGCTACAAAACGTAGAAGATGGTGACTTAGTGCTTTTCCACGGTTGTTGTCATAACCCAACGGGTATTGATCCAACGATTGAACAATGGGAAATATTAGCTAAATTAATCGCTGATATAGGCGCTGTGCCTTTCTTTGATTTTGCATACCAAGGTTTTGCTAAAGGTATTGAGGAAGATGCACAGGGTTTACGTATCTTTGCTAAGTACAATAAAGAGCTTTTAGTGGCAAACTCTTTCTCTAAAAACTTTGGTTTATACAATGAACGTGTGGGTGGCATCACTTTAGTTGCAGAAGATAGCGACATTGCAGATGCAGCCTTTAGCCAGATTAAATCAGGTATTCGTTCTAACTATTCGAACCCGCCAGCACATGGTGCTGCTATTGTTACCACTATACTAGAAGACGCTGAGTTATACGCACAGTGGAATATAGAAGTGGCTGATATGCGTGTTCGTATTCAAGAAATGCGTGATCTTTTTGTCGCAACCTTAAAAGAAAAAGGGGTTGAGGGTGATTACAGTTTTATCAGCCGTCAAAACGGTATGTTCTCATTTTCTGGCCTAACGGTTGAGCAAGTAACACGTCTAAAAGATGAGTTTGCTGTTTACATCGTTGGCTCTGGGCGTATTTCTGTTGCCGGAATGACAAAAGATAATATGCAACCATTGTGTGATGCGATTGCGAAAGTAATCTAATTCCATATTACTAATGTAACTAGGGTTATCTTGTTTTATCAGGGTAGCCCTTTTCTATAAAATGAGTGCCATGAGTAGTCGAATAAATCAAAGTCTCGCTTTTTTAAATAACCTGCGCAAAATTCCGCTTGATGAGCAATCGGTTGATTGTCTATTCTCATCTAAATCTTTTAAAGCTGAACTGTTAACACAAATAGAAAAGGCTAAATACCGCATCTATTTAACCGCACTTTATTTAGAATCTGACGAAGCCGGTAGTGACATTTTAATGGCATTGTATGCGGCAAAAAAAGCGAATCCCGCATTAAATATCATTGTTTGCATTGACTATCATCGTGCACAACGTGGGTTAATTGGCGAGAAAAAAGCAACATCTACTAACGCATCCTGGTATCAAGAAATTGAAAAAGCACAGGGTCTTGGTGTTAAAATTATCGGTATACCTGTCAAACGGAAAGAACTTTTTGGTGTACAACACCTCAAAGGTTTTATCTTTGACGAACAAATTTTATATAGCGGTGCAAGTTTTAATAACATATATCTGCATCAAGAAGAGCGCTATCGTTACGATCGTTACTGGTTAATTCATAATGTGAAATTAGCCGACTCTATGGTTTCTTTTTTAAACAAAGAGATCATCAGCAGTGGGGCCGTTGCACGTTTAAATACAGATGTGATCACACCGATGAGCGAGCTAAAAGCCGCTCATAAAAAGCTCACCAGAAATCTAAAACAAGCACGCTTTGAGTATGAAGGTGAACGCACCTCTGATTGTTTGGCGGTGACACCCCTTTGTGGCTTAGGGACGCGTAATAATAAATTGAATAAAACTATTCGTAAGTTATTACAAAGTGCGCAACAAGAAATAGTGATCTTCACACCCTATTTTAACCTTCCGACCGCCATTGAACGTGATATCGGTGCGCTGTTAAAACGTGGGGTCAAATTATCTATTGTAGTGGGTGATAAAACCGCTAACGATTTTTATATTCCTAAAGATAAACCTTTCCGTACGATTGGCGCGTTACCTTATCTTTATGAAACCAATTTAAAACGTTTTGCGACTAAGCATCAAAAAATGTTGCAGTCAGGACAGTTAAAACTCAACCTGTGGTTACATGATCAAAACAGTTTCCATCTTAAAGGTCTGTATGTTGATAATCGCTTTATGATGTTAACGGGGCACAATTTAAACCCAAGAGCGTGGCGATTAGATGTAGAAAATGGTTTGCTGATTGACGATCCTAAGCAACAATTAAAGCCGTTAATCGACAAAGAATCACAACAGATATTTGCCAATACCTTGCTAATTACTGACCCAAGTCAGTTACAAGGGGTCAACAATTATCCTGATCACGTTAAAAAAATAATAGTACGCATGCGTCGTACTAAAGCAGATAGAATCGTCAAAGGCATCATTTAATGATGATGCTGCTAGGTTATATTTTACTTGGCGCGGTGGCGGGGTTAATTGCGGGTGTTTTTGGATTAGGTGGGGGCATTATCATTGTGCCCGCACTGATTTTTACTTTTAGTTACCTTCACTTTCCTCCCGAAGTATTAACCCACATTGCTGTTGGCACCTCCCTCTCTACTATTATTTTTACCTCTCTCAGCGCTATCTATGTACACCATAAAAAACAAGCTATCTATTGGTCGTTAGCAGTGAAACTGAGCATCGGTATGTTATTTGGGGGCTTGATAGGGGCTTATTTTGCTGAAATGGTCTCCGGTCCACTATTACAAAAAGTGTTTGCGCTGTACAGTTTAACAGTTGCTTTCCAAATGTGGACATCGTGGAAACCTAAAGGGGCACTGGTCTTACCAAAAACCTTCGGGCTGGCTACTTTAGGCACTGCTATTGGCAGTATCTCAGGCCTTTTTGGTATTGCAGGGGGCTCTTTAGTGGTACCGATATTAACTTTGTACCGTATAAAAATAACCAATGCCATCGCAACGTCTGCGCTGACCGGTTTTCCGATCGCACTTTCAGGCACTATCGGTTATCTGTTAACAGGATGGAACAATAATAACTTACCCGAATACAGCCTGGGTTACGTTTATTTGCCCGCAACATTAGGTATTATTATTAGTAGTACTATTTTTGCCAAGGTGGGTGCGAAGCTTGTTCATCAATTACCGGCAGATAAATTAAAAAAATCCTTCTCTATTGTATTATTATTAGTCGCTATCAAACTGTTTTTTTAGCGTTTTGTTGTTTAATTAAGCAGTCGAACTATAAACTGTAAATAGCAGTTGATCTCGTTGTTTAGATACGTATAATTCATCACATCAAGTCGGCACACAGACTTGATAACAGTGACAATGGTAGGCTTCTTGGTTCCTCGCATTGATAACTTATTAACCTGGTCAGAGCCGGAAGGCAGCAGCCATAGTAAGTGATTCAAGTGCCGAGGGTTTGCTGGGGAGTCTGCCACCCACCTCCTCATTCTTAGCTTGTCAAAGGCCTAAAAATGATTCAGTACAAATCTAGTTTCGATACATCTCTAAAATTAAAACACCTACATCCAAAATATTGGGTAACCTGGTCGTTATTATTTCTATTATTCTTATTTAGTTTTTGCCCCATTCGATTACGCGATCGTTTTGCAGCACTTGTCGCTAAATTTATTTATACTAAAAAATTCTTAAACAAGCGAAAAAAAATTGCTTTTATAAACCTCGGTTTATGTTTTCCTGAATACAGTGAAGAAGATAAAGACGCATTAATGCGTAAAAACATAAAAGCCATTGCACAGATATCATTATCGCTGGGTGAGCTTTTCTTTCGTAGCCATAAACATATTCTATCGCGCAGCCATGTTGTCGGTGAAGAACATATTATCGCCGCTGAAAAAGCCGGTAAATCCATTATCTTCTTAGGCCCGCATTGTTATGGTTTAGATTTTGGTGGTATTGCTGCTATCAATGCACGCGGTTACCCACTTTCAAGCATGTTTAAAGATTATAAAAACCCTATCTTTGATTGGTTTGTTACACGCTACCGTACTCGTTTTACCCATTTAAGTGGTAAAGGTGCACTTTATCACCGCAGTGAAGGCTTAAAACCTGCCATTAAAAGCTTGCGTGATAAAACCCATTTTTATTATTTACCCGATGAAGATCACGGCCGTGAAAACAGTGTATTTAGTGATTTTTATGGCACCCAAAAAGCAACCTTGCCTATGATCGGCCGATTGGCTAAATTAGGTAAAGCCGTGGTTATCCCATTTTATACGTCATACAACGAAAAAACGGCAAAATACGATGTGTTTTTCCATGCGCCGTTGACCGAGATTCCGAGCGGCGATGAACTTGAAGATACTAAGATTATGAACCGTGCGATTGAAAAGTTGATTGATGAAGATCGTAGCCAGTATATGTGGGCGCTAAAGTTATTACGCACGCGGCCGATTGTTGGTGAGAAAATATATTAAAAAAACTCAGGCTTGCCTGAGTTTTTACTTTTTAGTGCTTATTGTGCGTTAATACGCTGTCCGGTCACTGCGATGCTGTCATCACTTAACAAGTAAAGGTAAGTGGGCATAATCTCTATTGGCGTTTTTAATAATGACGTGTCTTCGCCCGGAAATGCATTTGCACGCATTCCTGTACGGGTTGCCCCTGGATTAATCGCATTAAAGCGTAACGTACTGTTTTCAAATTCATCGGCCAGTGTTTGCATCATGCCCTCTGTTGCAAATTTAGAGACACTATAAGCGCCCCAATAAGCTCTTCCTGAATTACCTACACTTGAGGTCGTGAAGATCGTTGAAGCATGCTCTGCAAGCGCAAGTACCGGTATTAATGCTTTAGTTAACATAAACTGTGCCGTGAGATTGGTTTGTATTACTTCATCCCAGGTGGATTTTTCAATTTGAGCAAAAGGGCCTAATACACCTAACTGGCTCGCGTTATGTACTAGCGCATCTAATTTACCGTATTCGCGTTTAATCGTATCTGCTAAGTCTGCGTAATGTGTTTCGCTTGCGCCATTAAGGTCAACGGGTAAAATTGATGCCTGTTGTTTACCTAACTTTTCAATTTGATCATAAACGGCTTCTAATTTCTTGACGGTTTTGCCCAGTAAAATAACCGTTGCGCCTTGTTCAGCACATTGCAGTGCCAAGGTCTTACCAATACCATCACCAGCGCCGGTAATTAACACCGTCTTGTTGATTAAACCGTCTGTTTGAGCTTGATATTCTTTCATAAACTTTCTCATTGAACTTAAATTAGACGAATAGTAACTTTTTTTCGCTAAAAGACTCAAACTCTTTTGTGCCTGAGCGAAGTTTTTGTCATGATATGCCACATTAATCTTAAACTTTAGGGATAACACTGTGGAATTTTTATTTGAATATGGCCTGTTTCTTGCCAAAGCGATCACCTTTGTGGTCACTGTTGCTGCACTTTTAATCATTGTTATCGCATTGACGAGTAAGCAAAAAACCAAAAAAGGTGAAATCGAATTAACTGATATTTCTGAGCAATTAAAAGAAACTAAAAAATCGATTGAAGAACAATTATTGTCAGCGCCTTTATTAAAAGCACGTCAAAAGAAAGACAAAAAAGCAGAGAAAGAGAAAGTAAAACTTGCTAAAAAACTGGCTAAAGATGGCGAAGAAGCTGCATCACTTGCACAACTATATGTGCTTGATTTTAAGGGCAGTATTGATGCCAAAGAAGTGAGTTCATTACGTGAAGAAATTACCGCTATTTTGTCCGTGGCGAGTGACAAAGACGAAGTGTTTGTACGCCTTGAAAGTGGCGGTGGCATGGTCCATGGATATGGATTAGCCGCGTCACAACTACAACGTTTAAAAGATAACAATATTCCGTTAACTATTGCGGTTGATAAAGTGGCGGCTAGTGGCGGTTATATGATGACTTGTATCGCTGATAAAATTATCTCTGCTCCCTTTGCTATTTTGGGATCTATTGGTGTTATCGCGCAAATTCCAAACTTTCATAAAGTATTAAAAAAGCACGATATTGAATTTGAACAACTGACTGCTGGCGATTACAAACGTACATTAACCATGTTTGGCGAAAATGACGACAAAGGGCGTGCTAAATTCAAACAAGAATTACAAGAGACACACGACTTATTTAAAACTTTTGTGAGCGATCACCGTCCATCAATTGATATTGAAAAAGTGGCAACGGGTGAGCATTGGTATGGTTTGCAAGCGATTAAACTAAACCTAGTTGATAAGATTTCAACCAGTGATGATTACTTACTATCACAATTAGATAATCGTCATATTGTACAAATCAAATATACACAACGTAAAAAGTTAGCCGATAAATTTGGCCAGAGTGCTTCATTGGCGTTTGAAAACAGTTTATTAAAATTAATGCAGTTAAATGTAAGCCGACTATTCAAATAAGCGACTGTTTAATTATTAAATAATATGACTGCTTATTGAACAGATAAGTGAGCCAACTATCATTTAGTTGGCTTTTTTATCTCATTTTAAGCGCTTATTTAAAATATAAGTTGCTATTCCCGTTGTCTTTGGCTTATATAAAAAGGAAATTCAATGGATGAATCAAAATTAGCGTCGTACCTCCCAATCATGACTATCTTAGGGCTAGAAGAATTATGAGCAAATCTCTTGTTATTGTGGAATCACCTGCAAAAGCAAAAACTATCAATAAATATCTTGGTAAAGACTTTATTGTAAAATCCAGTGTGGGCCATATCCGTGATCTTCCGACCAGTGGTAGTGCGAAACAAACAATTGATGCGAAGAAGAAAAAATCTCTCGCAGGCATGACGCCAGCTAAAAAAGCAAAAGAACAAGCAAAAAGGGCACAAGAAGCACTTGTGACTCGCATGGGGATCGATCCTAATAATGGCTGGAAAGCACATTATGAGATTCTACCGGGCAAAGAAAAAGTGGTTGCAGAGCTACAAAAATTAGCTAAAGACGCACCTACTATCTATCTCGCGGCCGATTTGGATAGAGAAGGGGAAGCAATCGCTTGGCATTTAAAAGAGATTCTAGGCGGTGATGAAAGCAAATATCAACGTGTTGTATTTAATGAAATAACAGAATCTGCTATTCAAGAAGCGTTTAAAAATCCCACTGAACTCAATTTAAACAGCGTTAAAGCCCAACAAACACGTCGATTTTTAGATCGTGTAGTTGGTTTTATGGTCTCTCCTTTATTGTGGAAAAAAGTAGCACGCGGCTTATCTGCCGGACGAGTGCAGTCAGTTGCTGTGCGCTTATTAGTTGAACGTGAACGTTTGATTAAAGCGTTTAACCCTGATGAATATTGGGATTTACACGCAGAAACACAAAGCAGTAATAAAACAGAATTACGCTTGGAAGTTTTTAAAGAAGACGGCAACGCCTTTAAACCAACGACTGAAGCGCAAACAACCAAAGCGGTTAACGTATTAAAAACGGCACAGTACAAATTACTGTCTCGTGAAGATAAACCCACTAAAAGTAAAGCAAGTGCGCCTTTTATCACTTCAACATTACAACAAGCGGCGAGTACTCGTTTAAGTTTTGGCGTGAAAAAAACCATGATGTTAGCGCAGCGTTTATATGAAGCCGGTTACATCACTTACATGCGTACGGATTCTACCAATCTAAGTAAAGATGCGGTTGCGTCGGCACGTGAATATATCAGCGCTGAGTTTGGTGCAAACTATATTCCAGAAGAGCCTGTTACTTTTAGTAGTAAATCAGGCGCTCAAGAAGCCCATGAAGCGATTCGTCCTTCAGACGTGACTCAGCTGGCCGCTTTGCTAAACGGCGTTGACCGTGATGCAATGCGCTTATATGAGCTTATCTGGCGTCAGTTCTTGGCATGTCAAATGTTACCTGCGCTTTATGATGCCTCAACCTTAGTGGTGGAAGCGGAGAATTACCTGTTACGTGCTAAAGGCCGTACCTTACGTTTTGCTGGTTGGACAAAAGCGCAACCTGTGGCGAAAAGTAAAGTAGATGACGTACATTTACCTGATTTAGCGATTGGCGAGATCCTTGATCTTGTTGAGCTTGAGCCAAAACAGCATTTCACTAAACCGCCTGCACGTTTTACTGAAGCTGCACTTGTGAAAGAGCTTGAGAAAAAAGGCATTGGCCGTCCATCTACCTATGCAAGTATCATCTCAACGATTCAAGATCGCGGTTATGTAAAAGTAGACAAACGTCGTTTTTACGCGGTTAAAATGGGCGAGATTGTCAGTGATCGTCTGACCGAGAACTTTGTTGAATTAATGAGTTACGACTTTACTGCTGAGATGGAAGGTAACCTTGATGCGATTGCAGAAGGTAAAGCCGACTGGGTTGCTGAATTAGATCGTTTTTACGCCGGTCTGGTCAAATTACTTGAAAAAGCAGAATTACCTGAAGACGAAGGTGGCATGCGCCTTAACGAACCCGTTGCTATTAAAGAAGTGCGCTGTCCTACTTGTGAACGTGAAATGGGTATTCGTACCGCGTCTACGGGTGTGTTCTTAGGCTGTTCAGGTTATGCATTACCGCCTAAAGAGCGTTGTAAAACAACAATTAACTTAGTGGATGGCGAAGAAGTAGAAGATATTCTCAGTAATGAAGATCTTGAAACGGCAGCCCTGATGGCTAAGAAACGTTGTCCTAAATGTGACATGGCAATGGACAGCTACTTAATCGACGAAACACGTAAGTTACATGTTTGTGGTAATAACCCAATTTGTGATGGTCATGAAGTTGAAACTGGCGAGTTTAAAATCAAAGGTTACGACGGCCCGGTTGTTGAATGTGACAAGTGTGGCAATGACATGCAGCTCAAAGATGGCCGTTTTGGCAAGTACATGGGTTGTACTAACGAAGAGTGTAAAAACACACGTAAGATTCTACGCAGTGGTGAAGTTGCACCACCTAAAGAAGATCCGGTTCATCTTGAAGAGTTAGGTTGTGAGCAAAGTGATGCCTACTTTATTCTTCGTGATGGCGCCTCTGGTATCTTCTTAGCTGCCAGCACCTTCCCACGTTCACGTGAGACACGTGCGCCACAAGTTGCAGAATTAAAACGTTTTAAAGACCGTATTTCTGAAAAGTTTTATTATTTATCAGAAGCACCAGAGGTGGATCCTGCTGGGAATCCTGCTGTTATTCGTTATAGCCGTAAAAACAAAGAGCAATATGTCATGACAGAAATTGACAAAAAAGCGACAGGTTGGACTGCTAAATACGTAGGTGGCGAACTGAAAGACAAAGTATTGTCTGGTGGTAAGTGGGTTGAAGAACAAACTAAAAAACGTGCGGTAAAGAAAAAAGAAGAATAATCATTAATTGATTGTTAGCAATACTCAAATCAAGGTAGCGAAAGCTACCTTTTTTGATCCCGCCTGTAAATTCCTATGTGAGCTACCGCATAGAAAAAAAACTCAAACAGGTCATTATTTGACCTGATTCAAACTTTTAAAACTGCATCAATAATGTTTCAAATTATTAATCTAATTTTAGATTAATAATTTTTTATTGAGAAAATTTATGCCTATCTATTCCTTGTTAAGTGAATTAGACCGCAAGGTCATTCTATTCACCTATGAACAACCCAAAAATAGTAAAAAGCGACTACTCAATGGCTTGCTAAACGAGGAGTACCGCGCTTTTATCATTACCGAAGGCGAGTACATTCTTTGGGAGTTAGAAAAGCGTAAATTGCTTGAAGCTGAAATTATTGCCCATGCATGGCTGGTCACTTCGATTAAAAATGATTCATTAGTTTTCAATTTCCAAGATCAACACCGTTTAACGGTGAGTAGCTTGTTTGATGATGAGCAGTGCGATGGTCAATGGAAATTAGAACATGGCATATTAAAAGTGCGCTTTGAGTATCAAGGTCAAGGCTACGACATTAATATTATTGCTAATAACAACCGCTCAATACATTCTGCACTGCAAATAATCGATAATAAAAGTGTCGATTTATTAAAAGTTGCACCGATTAGTCATGCCAAATACGGCAAAGCATTATTGGATTAAGAGGTGTCAATGTCACAACATATTGGATTAATAACACGCGATACGATTGCTTTAATACTCGCAGGGGGAAAGGGCAGTCGTCTAAAGCAGCTAACAGAAGATCGTGCAAAACCAGGGTTGCCCTTTGGTGGTAAGTATAAAATCATTGATTTTACGTTATCAAACTGTATGAACTCGGGGATTCGCCGTATTGATGTATTAACACAATATAAATCCTCAGAGCTGTTGAGCCATGTTCAAAAAGCCTGGAGTCGCATGCCATGGGAACTCGGTGAATATGTCAATATCGTGCCTGCTCAGCAACAAATCGGCGACCTTTGGTATCGTGGCACTGCGGATGCGGTTTATCAGAACCTTAAACAACTGCGTAAGCAGCATTGTAAGTATGTATTAATTCTGGGCGGCGATCATATCTACAAAATGGATTACAGTCGCATGTTGCGCCGACACGCTAAAAACAAAGCGGATATCTCCATTGCAACCATCCCTGTTAATTGCAAAAGCGCGAGTGCATTTGGGGTGTTAAATACCGATAAAGAGATGCGTGTGATCGATTTTGTTGAGAAACCCGAAAACCCACCTGAAATGGCAAGTCTGCCTGGAAAATCGTTAGTCTCGATGGGCGTTTACATTTTTAACTTTGATATTTTGGAACAACTATTACTTGAAGATGCTTGCTTAGATGTTTCACAACATGATTTTGGTTATAACATTATCCCTAAAGCGATTAATGAACATGCGGTATATGCCTATATTTTTGATGCAGATGGTTGTGCGGATGTACAAGCTTACTGGAAAGATGTGGGTACCATTGATCAATATTTCTCGGCTAATTTAGATCTGGTGCAAGTAGAGCCTGAGCTGAATCTTTACGATAAACATTGGCCTATTTATTCATTCCAAGAACAGTTACCGGGAGCAAAATTTATATTTGACCAAGAAAGTTGCCGTGGGCAAGCGGTTGACAGTGTTATCACCGCGGGCTGCATTATTTCTGGCGCGAGCGTTAAAAAATCATTGTTATCCACCTGTGTCACCGTAGAGCGACACAGTGAATTAGAGCGCTGTGTTATTTTACCGAATGTCAGTATTGGACGACATTGTAAATTGTTAAACGTACTGGTTGTCGAAGATTGTATTATTCCTGATGGTTTTACTATTGGTTATGACTTAGAAAGTGATAAAAATTACTATGAAATATCAGAAAGTGGCGTGATATTAGTCACTCAGGCAATGATTGATAATTTTTTAAAAATTGAGCATGGAGGTTAATATACCCATGCTACCTCAAAATACAAAGTCAGCAAGGCAAGTTGAGTTGATATACTAGGCATAAATTTGAAGTATAGTTTTCTACATTGAAATTTTATAACAACGTAGATTAATACAACTTGCATTGCCCTACGGGGCGCTATCTCGATTCTTATCAAATTATGGCACCCCAGCGTTGCAACAATCAAAAAGTGAATACAATAAAGATTAAAGTGTTTTTTTATCTTACCGATAGAAGGTTAACGGAGTTAACCGTTCGAAAGGTTACCTCATGGTGCGCCTTGCTCTGTTTTACGATATAGCGCCTGACAAAGCATTTTGTGGTTGTATGGGTATACAGAAGCGGTATACTGCATTTTTCGAAATGTCAGGGTGAACAACGATGCGCATTGCATTAGGTATTGAATATGATGGGGCTGCTTATTACGGTTGGCAACGCCAAAAAGACGTTATGTCGGTACAGCAGAAATTAGAAGAAGCACTTTCACTTATTGCTAATCACCCGGTGACAGTCAATTGTGCAGGTCGAACTGATTCAGGTGTTCATGGCACTGGACAAGTTGTCCATTTTGAATCCGATGCGATTCGTAAAGACGTTGCTTGGACATTAGGTGTTAATGCAAACCTACCCGATGATATTGCCGTACGTTGGGTAAAACAGGTTGATGAAGACTTTCATGCGCGATTCAGTGCAACAGCAAGACGCTACCGTTACATTATTTATAATGGCTCATTTCGCCCTGGTATTCTTGGCAGTGGTTTAAGTCATTATCATCACACCTTAGATGAACAGCTCATGCAAGAAGCAGGTCAGCACATCGTTGGCGAGCACGACTTTACTTCATTTCGTGCATTGCATTGTCAAGCTAATACCCCAACACGTACGATTGAATTCTTGAATGTAACCCGCCGTGCTAACTTTATTATTATCGATATTAAAGCGAATGCTTTTTTACACCATATGGTGCGTAATATTGCCGGCAGTCTTATTGAAGTGGGCCGTGGGAAAAAGCCTGTTGATTGGTTAGGTAAACTTCTGCCGATTAAGGATCGCTCAAAAGCAGCTGCCACAGCAAAACCAGGGGGACTGTATTTAGTTGAGGTGGATTACCCTGAGCACTTTGCATTACCCAAACCTGCGATTGGTCCATTATTTTTAGAGATGTAATTAATTATTACATACGCTAAGTATTTTGTATTAAACACATTGTTACTAATACATTGTTTTTTGAGAAAAGAATATGAACAATAAAAGCTTGAATGAGTGGTTAGGTTATCTAGAGCAGTTGCACCCAACTGAAATAGAACTCGGACTAACACGTATCGGTAAAGTCGCTACAGATCTGGATGTCATCAACTTTGATGCAAAAGTGATCACCGTTGCGGGTACCAATGGTAAAGGCACAACCTGTGCTTTTCTAGAAGAGATCCTTATTCAAGCGGGATATAAAGTGGGCGTTTATAGTTCACCGCATATCCAACGATATACCGAACGCCTGCGCATTAATAAACATGAGATGCCAGAAGCATTACATTGTGCTGCCTTTGAAAAAATTGAATCTATCCGCGCTGAAACCTCGCTTAGCTATTTTGAATATGTCACCTTGGGCTGTTTATTAATTCTAAAAGCACAACAATGTGATTTCATCTTGTTAGAAGTCGGGTTAGGCGGGCGCTTAGATGCGACCAATGTGGTTGAGTCAGATGTCAGCGTTGCAACGACCATTGGTATTGATCATGTTGATTGGCTAGGCAACGATAGAGAAAAAATTGGTTTTGAAAAAGCCGGCGTTTTCCGCGCCTTCAAACCAGTTATTTGTGGTGAGCTTGATGCGCCATTATCATTAAAAGCGCATGCAAAAAGCATTAAAGCGGATATTCGTTATGCAGGTAAAGACTTTATCGCCACAGTCGGTGATAAAGAATGGTCATGGTGTGGTAAAAATAGATTAGACAATTTACCTTTAACATTGATGCCACTGCAAAACGCCTCAACCGCATTAGCGGTGATTGAAGCACTGGAATTAGATCTTCCAGCAGCATTATTAAAAAAGGCTATCGGTGAAGCACAATTAGCAGGGCGCTTGCAAAAAGTCAGCGTTGAAGGGCAAGTTGATACTTATCTCGATGTCGCACATAATCCGCAATCAGCAGCTTACCTAGCAAGCCAGTTAAAATTATTACGTAAAACAGGCGGTCGAGTCTTTGCCATTGCGGGTATGCTAGAGGACAAAGATTTAACCGGCACATTTTCTGTTATTAATAATGAGATTGATCAATACAATTTGATTAGCCTTAACTGTTATCGAGGTGCATCACAGCAAACACTGCTTAGCCATTATCAAGCTAGTAAAAATCAAGTTGCTGATGTACATTGTTTTGAAACTATTAAAGATGCTTATCAAGGCGTTTTAACAGTGGCAAATGAATCGGACATTATTATTGTTTTTGGATCGTTTTATACGGTTTCAGACTTTTTATCATTATCACAAGGGTAAGTTGTGGCTTCTCAGTTTCAAAATAGATTAGTAGGTATCAGCATTTTAGTCGCTTCTGTGGTTATTTTTTTACCCACCATTATCGATGGGAAAAAAACGGCCTATGAAGATGAATTTGTATCGACACCGATTCATCCCGAGATCAAAAAACATAAACAAGTGCGTCCTGAAAGTAACGATGTGTTGTCTGATGATATTGAGATTGTGACTTCTTCAGCGCCTGAGCCAATACGCCAAGCTGAAACGGTGGATGAACAATGGCAAGTTGAAGAAATAGCCAGTACCGTCACAATAGATAAAAAAGTGCAGAGCGCTCAAACTAAACCGAAAGTTGCAGAAAAAGTGCAACTTGCGAAGAGTCCGACTGTCAAAGTAAACAGTACAAAACAAAAGAAAAAGTTGCCAGATACCGCGTGGACAATTCAATTAGGTGCATTCCAGAATGCCGCTAATATTAACTCGTTATTAAAGACATTACATAAAGCAGGTTTTCAAGCGCACACAGTGCCAAATGATGTGATTGATGGACAATTAACCCGTGTTTTTGTCGGGCCAGATGTCTCTAAAAGTAAACTTGAGAAGCAATTGCCGCGTTTAAAACGATTAACTAAATTGGAAGGAAAACTTTATCCTTTTGATGCCGTTAATCCTTAAATTATTACAGCATTAGGGCGTTTTTCCTGATAGAATGCGCTCGTTTAAAACGTTCAGATATTAAGGGAAGCAATGAGTTGGTTTGATTTAGCGATATTAGGCATTATCGCACTTTCAGCATTAATAAGTTTGATCCGTGGTTTCACCAAAGAAGCCATCTCCCTCGTGACCTGGTTTACTGCTTTTTTTGTTGCCAGTAATTTTTATCCTGAAGTTACCTCATATTTAACACAACTTGACGATCCATTAATTCGTAACGCGGTTGCGATTGCAGTGCTGTTTATTTCGGTATTATTACTTGGCGCATTGGTTAACTACATTGTTAATCGTTTAGTCGCAGTAACCGGACTATCAGGGACTGATCGCTTATTAGGTGTCTTATTTGGCGCTATCCGCGGCGTACTGATTGTCAGTGCAATACTCTTTTTTATCGATTCATTCACCGGCTTCAATGAAGCAACTTGGTGGAAGGAGTCAACCCTCATTCCAGAGTTTGGTATTATCATTGAATGGTTTTTTAGTCACTTGGAGAACTCCTCAAGTTTCTTAGAGAAGCTTTCAACTTAAAAAATTTATATAAGCACCATCAACCACTCAGTTTGTGAGTGAAAAATATTAATTATTAATTCTTACTTATTACCTATTAAAACAAGGCGTGAATTTATGTGTGGAATCGTTGGCATCGTTGGAGCAACTCCTGTTAATCAAAGCATCTATGATGCATTAACAGTATTACAACACCGTGGACAAGATGCAGCTGGTATTATTACTATCTCAGATGACAACTTTAAACAACGTAAAGCAAATGGCTTAGTCAAAGAGGTTTTCGAATCTAAGCACATGCAACGTTTAAAAGGTAACATTGGTATTGGCCATGTACGTTACCCTACAGCGGGAAGTTCAAGCGCTGCAGAAGCACAACCTTTCTATGTTAACTCTCCGTGGGGCATGGCACTTGCACACAATGGTAACTTAACTAATGCTGCAGAATTACGTAAAACAGTGGCTAGCTCTCGTCGCCACATTAACACGACGTCAGACTCTGAAGTCTTGTTAAATATATTTGCTGCAGAATTAGATAAATTAAGTACTGACACATTATCTCCTGAAAATATTTTCACAGCAGTTGGTGAAGTACACAAAAAAGTAAGCGGCGCTTACGGTGTTGTTTCTTTAGTTATCGGACACGGTATGGTTGCATTTCGTGACCCTGATGGTATTCGTCCTTTAGTACTAGGCTCACGTAAAACTGAATCTGGTGATATGGAATACATCGTTGCTTCTGAAAGTGTTGGCCTTGATACCATCGGTTTTGAAGTGATGCGTGACGTTGAACCAGGCGAAGCGGTTTACATTACTGAAGATCGTCAACTGTTTACACAACAGTGCGCTGAAAAAACAAGTTTACACCCATGTATTTTTGAATACGTTTACTTAGCACGTCCTGACTCTACATTAAGCGGTATTTCTGTTTACGAAGCACGTTTAGAAATGGGCCGTAAATTAGGCGCTAAAATCAAACGTGAATGGGCTGATATCGAGATTGATGCCGTAATTCCAATTCCAGAAACATCAAACGATATTGCATTAGAAATTTCAGTTGAACTAGGTATTCCTTACCGTCAAGGTTTTGTAAAAAACCGTTACATCGGTCGTACCTTTATCATGCCAGGTCAAACACAACGTCGTAAATCAGTACGTCGTAAATTGAACGCAATTACTGCTGAGTTTAAAGGTAAATCAGTACTGTTAGTTGATGACTCAATCGTACGTGGTACAACGTCTGAGCAGATTGTTGAAATGGTACGTGATGCAGGCGCTAAAAATGTTTACTTTGCATCAGCTGCACCGCAAGTTTGTCATCCAAATGTTTATGGTATTGATATGCCAACAGCGGAAGAGCTTATTGCTTATAACCGTACTGTTGAGCAAATCAGCGACGCAATTGGTAGTGATAAATTAATCTATCAAGATCTTGAAGATCTTAAAGATGCTGTTAAAAAACAAAATCCTGATGTTGATGGTTTTGAATGTTCAGTATTTGATGGTGTTTACGTAACCGGTGATATTGACCAAAGTTACTTTGACTACTTAGCAAGCCTACGTAGTGAAGATGCTAAACACATCCAAGAGCAAAAAGAAGAAATTGCTAGCCTTGAGATGCATAACGAAGACTAAAGGGGGGACGATAGCTATCAGTTTTTAGCTGTCAGCTTTCAGTCTTAAGTGCCAAACCAGATCTGTTGATCTGGTTTTTTTTGCTTTAAAGAAAGCTATTAGCCTCGAGTTTCGAAATGATCGAAGCTCGAAAGGGTTTACTGAAAGCTGACAGCTAATGACTGATAGCTAATTTCCACCCACAAAAAAGCCAACTAAAAAGTTGGCTTAATAATAATCGCTTCAATAATTAATCAAAGATTAAAAATCAGCGCTGCCTGGTGAACGTGGGAATGCAATTACGTCACGGATGTTTTGTACACCAGTAACATAAGAAACTAAACGTTCAAAACCTAGACCAAAACCTGCGTGCGGTACTGTTCCGTACTTACGTAAATCGCGGTACCAGCTGTAATCGTCCATATTTAAATCCATCTCAGCAATACGTTTGTCTAATGCTTCAAGATTTTCTTCACGTTGACTACCACCGATGATCTCGCCGATACCCGGTGCTAATACATCCATTGCCGCCACTGTTTTACCATCTGCATTCAATTTCATGTAGAAGGCTTTAATGTCTTTCGGGTAGTTTTGTAGAATAATTGGCGCGCCAACATGTTCTTCAGCAAGGTAACGTTCGTGCTCAGATTGTAAATCTACACCCCATTCAACTTGGTATTCGAATTTTTTACCACAGTTTTGTAAGATTTCAATCGCTTCAGTGTAATCCATACGTACAAATTCAGAGTCTACGATCTTCTCTAAACGTGTAATTGCTTCTTTATCAACACGTGAAGCAAAGAAAGCCATATCGTCAGCACGTTCAGTTAACACGGCTTTAAATACATGTTTCAACATGTCTTCTGCAAGTTGTGCTGCATCAGCAAGATCAGCAAACGCGATTTCAGGCTCAACCATCCAGAATTCTGCAAGGTGACGTGTTGTATGCGAGTTTTCAGCACGGAACGTAGGACCAAATGTGTAAACATTACTTAGTGCACAGGCATATGTTTCAGCATTTAACTGGCCAGATACCGTCATGAACGTTTCTTTACCAAAGAAGTCTTTAGTGTAATCAACTTTGCCAGCATCTGTTTTTGGTAAGTTTTCTAAATCTAGCGTGCTCACGCGGAACATTTCACCAGCGCCTTCACAATCCGATCCAGTGATGATAGGTGTGCTAATCCAGTTAAAACCTTTCTTGTAGAAAAAGTCATGGATTGCATGTGATAAACAGTTACGTACACGTGTTACCGCGCCGATAATGTTAGTACGTGGACGTAGATGTGCATGTTCACGTAAATACTCAATGCTGTGGCGTTTTGCCGACATTGGGTAAGTATCTGGGTCTTGTACAAAACCAAGCACTTTTACATCAGTCGCTTGAATTTCGAAGCTTTGGCCTTTTCCTGGACTTTCAACTAATTCACCAGTGACTGTTACAGAACAACCCGCTGTTAAATTCAGTACTTCAGATGTGTAATTCTCAAGTGCCGCAGGTACAACTGCTTGAATAGGATCAAAACATGAACCATCGTAAATAGCTAAAAAAGAGATACCGGCTTTTGAATCGCGACGTGTGCGGATCCAACCGTTAACGGTTACTTTTTCGCCTGCTTTGAATTTGTCGTTGAATATTTCAACAATTGCTGTTTTAGACATCTGAATTTGTACTCCATAATCACAGTTTTCACTGTTTTTTCATTAAATATTTAATAGACGCTTATCTTACCTTGGCGGTAGCGAGATACAAGTCTATGATTTGATAATCATCCATTTTAATTACGTTTGCCTTTAACGGGATCTATCATGCAACAAGAATATGAACGAAAACATTTCCATAACGGTCACGAGTGGCGTCGTTTTATCATGCTTTGGTTAACTGTTTTTCTATGGGGGGCATTTTTAGCCTATATGCTGCTCTTTCATTATCAGCGAGACATGTTTGAGCCATTAATCATGGGACATTTTGGCATCACTGCGATTTCAAACTACCAGTTTGTAGAAATTCGTCTCTTTATGTATCTACTTTGGTCCTGCTGTATTGTCTCAGTCTTAGCCATTTTGAATACATGGGGAAAAAAGCGTCGACCTGGCGATGGTATCCCCGATATGTTCTTAATTGTGATTATGTTAAGCGCTGTGGTCTTTGCCTTTTATTACGCAAAAACCGATCTTAATTACCTTGATGGACAATTATCTGTACTTGCAACGTTTTTTGGTGATTAACGACCATCGCTATACAGCCGTTAATCAGGCCATTTAATATATTTAGCTCTGGTTTTTGGCCACTTGGAATATCGCATCACATAATTGTTTAAGTTGTGCCTCCTCAATCACATAGGGAGGCATAATATAAACAAGCTTACCAAAAGGGCGAATCCAAACGCCTAAGTCTACAAACTGTTTCTGCACCTTCGCGACTTCTACTGCATTATTTAATTCAACGACACCAATCGCCCCTAATACACGTACCGACTTCACTGTGGTTAATGTTTTGCACGGTGCTAAAAATTCAATTAATTGTTTCTCGATATTTAAGACGTTTTTTTGCCAGTCAAAACTAATCAGTTTATCAATGTTGGCATTAGCAACCGCACAGGCCAGTGGGTTACCCATAAAGGTAGGTCCGTGCATAAATACACCGGCTTTACCGTCGCTAATAGTCTGCGCAATATGTGTTGTTGTTAATGTGGCTGCTAGGCTCATATAACCGCCGGTAATGGCTTTACCGATACACATGATATCTGGTGTAATTCCTGCAAACTCACAGGCAAACAGTTTTCCGGTACGGCCAAAACCCGTGGCAATTTCATCGGCGATTAATAACAGATCATATTTATCACACAATAAACGCACACCTTTAAGGTATTCTGGATGATAAAAATACATGCCACCTGCGCCTTGCACAATAGGCTCTAGGATGATGGCTGCGATATTGGTGTGATTAGCTTCAATTATCTTCGTCATTTCATCTAAATCACTTTCATCCCATACTTCATCAAACTTAATAGTGGGTTGAGGTGCAAAAAGTTGTTTTGGCAAAAAGCGATGATATAACTCATGCATCGCGCCTTCAGGGTCAGTCACGCTCATCGCACCAAAAGTATCGCCGTGGTAACCATTACGAATGGTTACAAATTGGCTTTTGGGCGTGCCTTTAGCGTGCCAATATTGCAACGCCATTTTTAACGAGACTTCAACGGCGACACTACCCGAATCACTTAAAAAGACTTTTTCTAAATTGTCAGGGGTAATCTCAACTAATTTTTTACCTAAATCGATCGCGGGTTGATGGGTTAAACCCCCAAACATCACATGGGCCATTTTATCGAGTTGATCTTTGGCTGCTGTATTTAATTCCTCAACATTGTAACCAAACAAACACGCCCACCAAGAAGACATGCCATCAATTAATTGTTCGCCACTATCCAGTGTTAAAACACATTTATCAGCCGATTTTACACCGTAGCAGGGCAGTGGATTTGTCATCGAAGTATAAGGATGCCAGAGGTGATTTTTATCAAATTGGTGATCTAAGCTCGTTATTGATGTCATAATTGCTCGCTATTTATACAGATGTAAAGAAAAAGAGGCAGAAAAGTTGACAGTGTATCTATGAACTTTAGAATATGGCAACTATTTTTGTAGCGCATGATAAAGAGAGAGAAACTATGAGTAATACAACAGTACGTCAAAACTGGACTGTCGATGAAGTTGAGGCGATGTTTGCGTTACCTTTTATGGATCTACTTTTTGAAGCTCAGACGGTACATCGTGCTTATTTCCCACGAAATGAAGTTCAGGTAAGTACACTGCTTTCTATTAAAACAGGGGCTTGTCCAGAAGATTGTAAATACTGCCCACAAAGTGCACGTTACGATACGGGTCTTGAAAAAGAAACGTTAATGGAAATGAAAAAAGTCGTTAAAGCGGCACAAGATGCAAAAGCGACGGGCTCAACGCGTTTTTGTATGGGCGCTGCTTGGAAAAATCCTAAGCAACGTGATATGCCTTATCTTGTTGAAATGATCAAAGAAGTTAAATCGTTAGGTTTAGAGTCGTGCATGACACTGGGTATGTTAGATACGCATCAAGCAGATCAACTTGCCGATGCCGGTCTTGATTATTACAACCATAACCTTGATACGTCACCAGAATATTACGATAAAATTATCACAACACGTACTTACCAAGACCGTTTAGATACCCTTGATAACGTACGTAGTGCCGGCATGAAAGTCTGTAGTGGTGGTATTGTAGGTTTAGGCGAAGCGGGTAAAGACCGTTCGGGTTTATTAGTGCAACTGGCGAACATGCCACAACAACCTGAAAGTGTGCCGATTAATAAGTTAGTTAAAGTGCAAGGCACCCCCCTTGAGAATGTGGATGATCTTGACGAGTTTACCTTCATTAAAACTATCGCGATTGCGCGTATCTTGATGCCAAAATCACACGTACGTTTATCGGCGGGTCGTGATGCAATGTCAGAACAAACCCAAGCGCTTTGTTTCATGGCCGGTGCAAACTCAATCTTTTACGGATGTAAGTTATTAACCACGGATAACCCTGATGAAAACTCAGATATACGTCTGTTTAATAAATTGGGTATCAATAAAGAAGCGGTTAACTTTTCTCCTTTTGAAAAAGAGAAAGGCATTGATGCTGCCATTATTCGTAATGCTGAAAAAGACGAACTGTTTTATGATGCGACGGCTCAGTTATAACCGTGTCTTTTGATTTTATAAAAACACAGTTACAACAGTGTAAAGATGACGGTTTATACCGTCAAAGCAAAATAACGCAAAACAAACAAGGTCGTTATATCAATATTGCCGGGAAACGTTATTTAAACTTTTCTAGTAATGATTATCTTGGCCTTGCCTCCGATCCTGCCATGATCAGCGCTTGGCAAGTCGGCGCTGAAAAATACGGTGTCGGCAGTGGAGGTTCATACCTAGTCACGGGTTATAACCAAGCTCACGACGAACTTTGTGAACAATTAAAATCGTGGTTAGGTGTTGAGGCGGTTGCATTATTTAGCTCAGGTTATTCCGCTAATCAAGCGGTAATAAAACTGCTGCTCGATAAAAATGCATTGTTATTGCAAGACAAGCTGAACCACGCTTCATTAATGGAAGCGGGCAGTTTGAGTGACTGTAAAATGTTACGTTTCAAACACAACGATATTAATCACCTCAGTACGCTTCTACAAAAACAGCAAAATACCGACTCACTCATTATCAGTGAGGGTGTATTTAGCATGGATGGTGATAGCGCCCCAATAAACGCACTGGTTAAACAAAGCCAAGCACATAATAGTTGGCTCATGATTGATGATGCACACGGTTTAGGTGTGCTTGGCAAAAATGGTCAAGGCAGTGTTGTTGAATGTGGTTTAAGTAATCGAGCGCCTCAAATATATATGGCCACGTTTGGTAAAGCACTCGGGGTTGGCGGCGCATTTGTCGCTGGCGAGCAAGCCTTTATTGACTATATAAACAATTTTAGTAAACCTTATATTTACACTACAGGGCTTCCGCCTGCGATGGCCCATACGATCACCTGTGCCGCTAAAATGGCAGAAACGGACCAATGGCGTCGAGATAAGCTGTTTGAATTAATTGCCTTATTTAAACAGTTAGCAGCGCAAAAAGGGATTGTGCTTGGCAAATCACACACTGCCATTCAACCGCTCATTATTGGTGACAGCAAAAAAGCGTTGCGACTTGCCGAAACGTTGCAATCTCTTGGATTCTGGGTAACTGCAATTCGTCCACCTACGGTACCCAAGAATACAGCAAGGTTACGTATCACCTTAACGACAAGCCATGAAACACAAGATGTTATCCAGCTAATCAGCGCAATTTCAACCATTTTAAGTGAATATTAATGCCACAAACGATTGATAAACAAGCAGTGGCAGACTCTTTTTCAAAAGCCGCCTGTCACTACGACCAGTTCGCACAACTTCAACGTGATATTGGCGAAGTATTGTTAGGTCATTTAAGTAAGCCTGAGCTATCGCTAAATAACCTCGTTGATTTAGGCTGTGGCACGGGTTATTTCAGTGAAAAACTCAATATACAATTTCCAGGCGCGTCATTAACTTGTTTTGATTTGTCCTCTGTCATGCTTGAGCAAGCAAAAAAACGTAACCTTACGCAGGCTGCCTTTCAACAGGGAGATATCGATTCGCTACCCTTTGCCAAAAATAGTATCGACCTTATCTATTCAAACTTAGTTGTGCAGTGGAGTGATAACTTAGAGGCTTGTTTAAAACAGCTACATAGCAGTTTAAAAACAGGTGGGCGATGTTATCTTTCAACGCTAATCAGTGGCACGTTAAATGAGTTAACACAGGCGTGGAAATCAGTTGATGACAAGCCACATACCAATACATTTTTAAGTTTGAAAGATCTTGAGTCAGTTGTTGCAAATTGTGCTTTTAGCACCGTTAATATCAGCACAGAAACACGTGTTTTAGAGTATAAAAATGTTGTTGAAGTGATGCGAGCCTTAAAAGGCATCGGGGCGAATCATGTTCATGGTCATCAAACATCGCCTATTTCTGGTCGCCAGTTAGTTAAGCGGCTACAAGCGGGCTATCAGCCATTTATCAACCAACAAGGCTTGTGTAATCTCACTTATCAAGTTTGTTACATCGAGGTAATAAAATGATCACTGCTCTTAAAACAACAAAAACGTATTTTGTAACAGGTACCGATACAGATGTTGGAAAAACAGTCTGTTGTGATGCGTTATTACAAGCAGCGAAGTTACAAGGTAAATTGACATTAGCTTACAAACCGATTGCTGCTGGGTGTGAAAAAACAGCAAATGGGCTACGTAACGAAGATGCTCTGATTCTGCAAAATAGCAGTACGATCAAAGTCGATTATAAACTCATTAACCCTATCGCTTTTATTGAACCGATCGCACCACATATCGCCGCTGAGATTAACAACGCGCCGATTGAAGTTGAAACAATTACGCAAGGCTTAGAAACCTTACAAGCTAAAAATCCAGATCTGTTAATTGTTGAAGGGGCAGGTGGCTGGTTTTTGCCACTAAATAATGAACTGCTACTTTCACAATGGGTGGTGCAACAACAATTACCCGTGATTTTAGTGGTTGGCATGAAATTAGGCTGTTTAAATCATGCGTTATTAACCTATCAAGCCATCATCAAGTCGGGTTTAAAAGTAGCAGGTTGGATAGCGAATCAAGTACAGCCTGAAATGCCTTTCTATCAAAAAAACCTTGATTTTTTAAAGAATAAATTTGATGCCCCTATGATGGCAGAAATCCCACATATAAAAGACTTGGCCAATACATCATTAGCAGAGTTTGTAGAGACTGATCTTTTATAAATCAGAAAAGGGACTACGCACGCCGTTTGCTCCCGCTTGAAGTACATGCGTATAAATTTGTGTTGTACGAATATCTGAGTGACCTAACTGCTCCTGCACTGTCCTAATATCAGCGCCACGCTGTAAAAGATGAGTCGCAAATGAATGACGCAAAGTGTGGCACGTTACCCGCTTGGTTAAGCCAATATTCTTTGCCGTCAGGCTAATTAACCTTTGCAGGTTAGTTTCATGAATATGATGGCGTCTCAATTTACCGCTATTTTCATCGAAATATAACCGATTAGACGGGAATAAATAATGCCATGCAAAATCCTTAGGTGCTTTAGGATACTTAGTTTCTAGTGCATAAGGTAGATAAACGCCACAATAGTTTTCGTTCTTCATATCCTGAGTATAATAAAGTTTCACCTTCTCAATTTGTTGCTTCAAGGGTACGACTAACTCTTTAGCTAACGTTACTCGCCTATGTTTACCACCTTTGGCATGCCAAATTTGTAAAGAAAGATAGTCAAAGTCGATATCTTGAACTCTTAATCTTAACGACTCCATTAAACGCAATCCACTACCATAAAGTAAAGAGCAAGGCAGTGAGACGGACGTTGGTATATTTTTTAGTAATAATGCCGTTTCTTCAACAGTTAATACGACAGGTAATTTAGGTTGTGCTTTAGTTTTATTAAAACGTAATTCGAGTGTTAATGGGTTATCGAGGATCTCTTTGTATAAATATACAAGTGCATTAAGCGCCAGGGATTGTGTTTTGGGGGCTACATTTTTGACGTTGGCTAGAAAAGATAAGAAGCGTTCAACTTCTTGATTATGGCAATCCACGGGATGCTTCTTATCATTAAATACGATAAAATAACGGATCCAATGAATATAAGCAGTAATCGTTTTTCTCGCGTAACGTCGTGTATTCATCATTTCAACAATAGATTGAAGAAAGGGAGATTGATTTTTCATAGCCACCTCAATTAAGCTGTATGTATATACAGTTTAGGTGTTTTCTATAATAATGCCTTATTAACTAGAAAGTTCTGAATAAATTACCGAAAAAATACTATGTTTACTATTGTAGAGTTAATTAAATAAGGGGTAACACATTGATAATAAATTCATTTGTTGTATGGTGTGCTTATTAATTATTTTTATATTAGATTTCTATATTTCTGACGGTTTTGTTGGTTTTTTCAATCTAATATGCTGTTAGCAGGTTAACGTAAGTTGGTAATTGGGCTTTGTAAGTTTTCAGTAAATCGGCAGGGCACTTTCAATATATTGTGTTTTACCCTGGTTGTTTTCAGCCGTATGCAAAGTATAACGGTTTTCGAGTGGTGCCTTGATTGAGATCTCAATTAGAAAAGGTATTTCGTTTCTAATTGTTTGGCCACTTTGTTATTTGAGCGCATTTGTTAAACTGGCTTGGTTCAGTGCAACCGTGCTAACAAGGTACTTAAACGGAATTAAAACAGTTGGTTTCGTTCGTGCCTCACAAATTATAACCAACTGTTTTAATCCGCTTAGTGCGGCGTTATGCGTCAGGAGTTTTATGCGTAGTTTTTTTGAAAATTCAGATTATTTCGAAAGGTTAGTAACTAAGCCACTGTTTTACATTAAACCTGATTATGAATTGGACTGGAAAGATGGGAAGTTGATTGAAAGTGACGATAGTTTTGCTAAAGTACTTAATCAACTGTTAGATAAGTTAGACAGTATTGAAGCTCCGAAAAATTATCACCTTCATGAAGATATACTTGCTGAGTATTGCTCACTTGAGGAACCAACTGTATATAAAAAAGGTAAGCTTTGGCTTGGCCAAGATTATGGGTGGATTCTAGAAAATGGCGCGTATGAAGATATTGATGAGGTTAATTTAACATTCGCTATTCTGGGGCGAGTTAAAGCTGCATTTTTAAGAAAGCAAAATACATTTGATGAGATGGAAGAGAGACATCGTGCAATGCTATCAGAGTTATTACAGTGTTTTATTTACCATCGTGAAAACGCATAACAAGAGCTTTAAACGGAACAAAAACAGTTGGCTACGTTCCGCTTCGCTCCACAATTATAGCCAACAATTTTTGTCCGCTTAAGC
>NZ_PJBZ01000293.1 GCF_002835995.1 Psychromonas sp. Urea-02u-13
TGCAGTAACTCTGGGATTGCAGTTATTTCATTGCTCTTAGCATCAACGGCAACTTGGCCTAAAACAAGTTGGTGCTGACAACTCCAAGCACTTACAGTGTGTAATGCATTATTTCTATCTTTCGTTGAAAAAGAACGTCTTGCCGTTTTACCATCAACAGCAATAACATCACAACCAGTCGTTTCTATAAGGGATGATACCCACCCTTGAAAGGCTTGCTCTATTTCACTCGATTTTAATCGGCAAATGACACGTGCAATCGTGTCATGCCGAGGTATCCCCGCTTCAAAAGGACGATATTGACGAAGCCAATCAAGCTTTATATGACCGAAATTTTCAATATCTTCCCATCCTTCAGAGCCTGATATAACAGCACTTAT
>NZ_PJBZ01000294.1 GCF_002835995.1 Psychromonas sp. Urea-02u-13
CCCAGCATTGAACTCTTTAACGCTGACGCTTATTCAAGCAATGTTTGATCTTATATTACAGTTCTTTCGCCCGAGGCGAGTTACTCTTTTCTGGCGAGCAGAAAAGAGTAACTAGAAAAGAGCTCGCCCGATTATTCCCTTATTTTGATTTCAAGATTGTTTTAACCGCACCAGTGCTTACAGAGCATCCATGTTCTGAAGCGCACTTATGCCTGACAAAGGGCATAAGTGCTTAGCCCGCTCATAGCAATATGCTACCGCATAATTCGCTCCATGCAGGCATTGCTAAAACAAACTTTAAATCAAAGGGAATACAACGGGAGTATTGAAGCCTGCATTGTGTAATGACAAAACGCTTTGAATTACAATTTTTTAATT
>NZ_PJBZ01000295.1 GCF_002835995.1 Psychromonas sp. Urea-02u-13
TAACGCCTGCTTAAGCGGATAAAAATAGTTGGCTATAATGTGGAGCGAAGCGGAACGTAGCCAACTGTTTTTATTCCGTTTAAAGCTCTTGTTAGCTTTTTGACGACAAAGTTGCGCATGCTTGCCGTATATTTTCCAAATGGTTTCGAAAATCACCGTTCACAGATAACTCATCAGATTTCTCAATGTTATGTCCGTTACCTTTACAAATATATAAATCATTGATGCTTCCCATGCCTGCAAACTTTTGTAATACACGAGTTGCATCATTACCATCATGAACAGTAGGTAATTTATATTTCTTTTCTCGATACTTAATCAAGATGCAATTTAGTGCCGATATTTCATCATTTAAAATCATAAATCACCATGAAAGC
>NZ_PJBZ01000296.1 GCF_002835995.1 Psychromonas sp. Urea-02u-13
CACAATGATGTCAGATAAACTTCTTAGCACCCTTGCTAACTTTGAACAATGGCGAGCCAATAAACCTGCTCGAAATACTGCCACACCAAAGCACTTACGACAGCAAGCCGTCGCGCTTTTATCCCATTATTCAAAAACAAAAATTGTCACCACTTTACGTATTAGCACTGAGCAATTTAATTATTGGCGCACTGAAGATGAACCTTCTGAACATCCACATGATTTCATTCCACTTCCCAAAATGCACTCACTGCCCAACGCAGCTTCCATCGAACTGAAGTTTATAAATGGCAACCAGTTAATACTTTCTGGCGACCTAAATCTACGGGTTGTAGCGCAGTTAATTGAGGCGGTAAAA
>NZ_PJBZ01000297.1 GCF_002835995.1 Psychromonas sp. Urea-02u-13
GTTGTCTTCAATATTTGGTATGTGTTTAGTTTCTGAATTTATTTGTTAGCTTCAATTTAAGTTGTTTTATGTTCGTCAATTGGTGCGCAGTGAGTTTTGTAGATACGCTCATAACGCCATACAAGGCTGTCACTAATAGTCGTCTGCGTACGTCAGTAAATAAGGCAACTACGCTCCATTAATTCTTGCTTGTTTATAATGGCGTTATTCTGTTTCTATTTTCCAATTGTGTAATATTGTTTGGATCATGTTTTCAAATAGTGATTGTAGTTTCTGTTTTAAAGCAGTGTAAAATATACCGAATATCAGCAAGTTAGTTTACGCATTCGTTTAGTCCGAAAGTCAACTAACAA
>NZ_PJBZ01000298.1 GCF_002835995.1 Psychromonas sp. Urea-02u-13
AAGTAAAACAGGACATCCCTTTCTTGATTCGGCGATATTAATGAAAAATAGCTTTCTGAAATAGATAACAACAAACGAAATGCCTGTTTATTCACTAAAAATATTGAGGGAGAAGATAAAATGAGGAAAATACATGAGATTGATGATTTATAGGCACAATAAACTTAAGTGAGGCACTCATCATGTGTGTTATTAAATCTTACTCTTAAAAAATCAGTGGTAAATTTGTCGTAACTTGTTCTGACCCGATATCCACTTTTTACCCGTATGCGAGGCAAACAACGCGAGTTCTTCCAATGACCCGACGGCACCATGATATTCTTTACCGAAATCATTGGCTAAACTCAGCCAG
>NZ_PJBZ01000299.1 GCF_002835995.1 Psychromonas sp. Urea-02u-13
GCAATATAAAACTTCAATTCAAAAGCTAAAGCCTTAATGCCTTAATGCTAAAAACCATTCACCACGAAGCCACTGCGTTACACAGAGAACACGAAGAAACCCAAAGCCACTGCGTTACACTAAGATCAGAAAGAAACTCAAAGATAAAAGCTTTTGATTTTAACCTTCGTGTTCTTCGTGCCTTCGTGGTGAATTTATTTTGCTTTGTGTTGTTTGTTTTTTAGCGATCGAGCATTCAATTAAGTACCGTTTCTAATGCATTGTTAAGTAAGTTGTTTGTTATCTAAGCAAACAGTTCTTAAAACGTTTTTTTTACTTTACAAAACAATCATAAAGCCTGTATTATTCGTT
>NZ_PJBZ01000300.1 GCF_002835995.1 Psychromonas sp. Urea-02u-13
TATATACCCATGCTACTTCAAGATGCAAAGTCAGCAAGAAAAATTGTACCGAGATACTAGGCATAAAATTGAAGCCTAGTCATTCTAAGTCGATATTTTATAACAACGTAGATGGGTACAATTTTCATTGCCCTACGGGGCGCAAGCTCGATTATTATTCAACCATGGCAGCCCAGCGTTACAACAATCGAAAAGTGAATAACAATAATGGATTAAAGTCTTTTTTTTAATCCTACCGTTAGAAGGTTTACGTAGTTAACCGTTCGATAGATTCACTCATATTGTGCCTTGCTCTGGTTATCGAGCTTGTGCCTGACAAAGCATTTTGAGGTAGCATGGGTATAGTTCCC
>NZ_PJBZ01000301.1 GCF_002835995.1 Psychromonas sp. Urea-02u-13
ATGTCGCTACTTTTTAGAGTATGTTTTGGGTTGTCAGGTACGCTTTAAGCACTGTTTTACCATGCTGTTTGTAGAGCTTATCTAAAATAGAAAGCTTAAAAGTAGCGTTGATTGTGTCGTTACTTTGATTGGTAAAATTTCGAATTCGTCAATCTGAAAATCGCAGTGTTTTTGTTTCTGACTTAGCTTAACTTTCAATTCATCAACTAGTTTTTGGTTTGAGTGTTTGTAATCCAAAAGGGTGGGTTTAAATGTTCGTAAACTGTTTAATTATTAGTTTTGTCTGAATCTAGTAAAGTGTTTTCTGCGGAGTTCAAAGTTAATAATTAAGTGGCTTTAAATCGTGGTA
>NZ_PJBZ01000302.1 GCF_002835995.1 Psychromonas sp. Urea-02u-13
CTACGATGCGAATGCGCAGTGTACCGCGATTAAATAGAGAACTAATCGGGGACACCCAAAGACTTAATTTAGTAACTAATTGTTTTTACTCGTTTCAAGGTTTGGGTGTCCCGTCTTTTTTAGATGAAATTATAGTCCTCGAGCTTCATGAGCAAAAGATCATGGATGACATATTTGATGATGAGCAATGGTGGATGCAAGGCACTATTATGCTTGGTGCATTTATGTCGGGTGTTGGAGGTAGCCAATCGGGGACACCCAAGGTAGCCAATCGGGGACACCCAAAGACTTAATTTTAGTAACTAATTGTTTTTACTAGTTTCAAGGTTTGGGTGTCCCATCTTTTCCC
>NZ_PJBZ01000050.1 GCF_002835995.1 Psychromonas sp. Urea-02u-13
CACGTTCATTCCCATCACTTACTTTGGAATGACGTAATTCTAATGCTGATTTTAGCGCGAATGATAACTTGATTTTATTCATTCAGGTAGTTTGATCTCATTTACAAAAAAATCAAGCATCTTCATTGATCACGGGTATAGAAGGATATCGTGAAGCTTATGCTCTACTTTTGATTGTTGGCGATGATCAGGGATTGGTGAAAAATGTTCATTAAAGGCTGATAACATTTGAGGCCCTATGAATAAGAAGCCTATTTGATCACACTTGGCTCAAAATTAAAAGTTCATGATCTTACCCTGGCCAACAGCACTTTAATTAGGGCTAAATATCAATTCATATCTTACTTGTGGTAATTTTTGTTGCTTGTATTCTCTGTGAGAACACCCAAAAACAATAAAGTGTCATCATCTTGTAGAGCCTCGCTCTCAATAAGTGTGATACATCTCGTGTTATAGCTGTATTGTATTTTAATGTTTGGGTAGTAATTTCTCTTTTTTTTGATTAAGTCAACTAAGTGTGGGTTTGCATCTGCTTTATGATCCTAACGTAGATTCTTTGTTTTTTGGGTTGGTTTTTGTTCGAAATTGGAGGTTTTTTACTTTTTTGTGCAATTTACTTAGTTCAGGATAAAAAACGCAGAATGATTTTTTTATTAGTTTTTTATAAATTATTGGTCTTCTTGCGTTGCTTTTTTATGTCTAATTATGGGGAGGGGGCTATGAACCCTTGCTTTTAAAGACAAAAAGATAATTAAAATTTGATTGGTAATGTTTTTTTTTGTCAATAGAATATTTAATTGTAAATAATTAGTTGCGGTTGTGATGACCTTTTTGATGTGGATAATAATATGGCACTAAAACTAGATACTGCACTGGGTATACACCCTCAAATGCTGCAATATCGTACCCAGCGGATGCAAATATTAGCCAATAATATGGCAAATTCCGACACGCCAAATTATAAAGCGCAAGACCTCACTTTTTTGTCATCATTCGAGATGGTAAATAACAGCCGTGAACTTACCGTCTCGCCAGAAGCAAAATATAGAATCCCTCATCAACGCTCATTGACAGGAAATACTGTCGAGTTGAGTGTGGAACAAGCGAAGTTTGCTGAAACAACGGCAAATTACCAATTCAGCCTTAATTTTTTGAAAATGAAAATATCAGGTTTGAAATCTGCAATAGAAGGAAGATAGGGTGTCATTTGGGCAAATATTTAATACCGCCGCTTCAGCAATGACTGCGCAAACCATCAGACTAAATACAATTTCTAGTAATTTGGCTAATGCGGATTCAGTTTCTGGCAACAAAGATCGGGTTTACAAGGCGTTAAAGCCCGTATTTGCGACTATTTATAGCGATATAAATACTTCGACACAGGAATACCGAGCGGCTTCTGCGAAAGTAATGGTCGCCGATGTTGTTTCATTGGATTCACTGATACAAAAAAGACATGAGCCAGATAACCCGTTATCAAATGCCGAGGGAAATGTGTTTTATTCTGGTATTAGCCCTGTCTCTGAAATGGCGGATATGATGTCTGCAAGCCGTAGTTTTGAAATGAATGTCGAAGTGCTTGGTAATGCCAAGTCTATGCAGCAATCCTTAATTAGACTATTGGAGGTCTAAAATGGCTTTACCTCTGTACACACCATCAAGCACTAATGTGGGGGCTCTCGCTACACAAGCTAATGACCAAAATGTGGTGAATAACCCGAATGACAGCGGTTCTATGAAAAACGAATTTTTGACATTAATGGTCGCACAAATACAAAATCAAGACCCATTGAATCCTACGGATGGCACGGAATACGTGTCTCAATTAGCGCTATTTTCTCAGGTGGAAGGTACTGAGAATATGGTCAAGCTAATGCAGAATAACTTGGTGATGATGGATAACATGCAAGTGCTTACGACAGCGGGTTTAGTGGGGCAAAGTGTCTTAGTTTATGGTAATGAGTTTAATATTGATGGTAAAGAAGGCCAATCCGTTGCTGGCAAAATTGAGCTAACCGCACCATCCTCACAAGTTAACCTGATTATTGAAGACGCACATGGGAAAAAGCAAACTGTTTCCCTCGGCGCTCAATCGGCGGGCTCTGTCAATTTTGATCTTGATTTAGAAAATTTAGATTTAGCTAAGGGAGGTTACTCAATCTCTGTTGAGCTAAGTAACGGCCAAAATTATAAACCAACAGTGCAAATGGCTGGGAAAATAGATTCGATCAATATACCCGCAACTGGTGGTGCATCTCAAGTATCTATAAGAGGGTTAGGCACCGTGCCCTTTTATGATATTAGTCAGTTTGACGAAAAAACAGATTCATAATAAACGTTAACTTTAAAAAGGACCTAATAAGATGAGCTTTAATATCTCTATCAGTGGTTTGCAGGCGACGAGCGAACAGCTGAACTCAATTTCAAATAATATTGCTAACGTTTCAACATCAGGATTTAAAGGCTCTCGAACCGAGTTTTCGTCGGTTTATAATGGCATGCAAGCAGGTGGCGTTGAAGTCGCTGGCATATCTCAGAACTTTGACCTAAATGGCAGTTTGCAGACGACGGGTCGTGCAATGGATTTAGGGTTAACGGGGGCTGGTTTTTTCAGTACTGTCGATAGTAAAGGCCAAAGCGTTTATACACGTTCAGGGGCGTTTACTGTCAATAAAGATAATACGATAGTATCTGGGCAAGGCAATAAATTACAAGGATATAGCGTAGATGCTAAGGCCAATATCCAGCAAGGTAAAATAGGTGATTTAACCATATCAAATGCGCAACTTGCCGCGAGCGCAACTAGCAAAGTAGATTTCAGTGCAAACTTTGATGCAAGAGCCACAGCTATCAGTACGCCGTTTGATGCAAGTGATGCAACTACGTTTACCTCATCTTATACAACAGAGACTTTTGACTCGCTAGGTAATTCACATACAACTTCTCAGTACTTTGTAAAAACGGCGGATAATACCTGGCAAGCGCATGTGACCGTAGATGGGAATGATGTGACACCTGTGCCTACACCGATCATTAATTTCAATAGCGATGGGTCTCTAAATACAACAACTTCGACAGTACCTTTTACCCTTAATACCTTCCCGCTAGGCGCGGATCCGATGACGGTTGCAGTCGACATAACAGGTTCAACGCAATACGCCGCAGACTTTGGTGTAAGTAAAAACAATCCTGATGGTTATACCTCTGGTGAGCTAGCAGGTATTCGCATTGAAGATAACGGCATGATTTACGCACAATATTCTAATGGTCAAAATCAGCTCCAAGGCCAGGTTATTATTGCTGACTTTCCAAACCCTAATGGGTTGGTACAAGGCAGTGGTACATCTTGGACGCAGTCTTTTGCGTCGGGGGCACCTATTGTTGGGACTGCAGGATCTGGCGTTTTTGGTAGTATGCAGGCCGGTGTGTTAGAAGGTTCTAACGTTGACTTAACGACTGAGCTTGTTGATTTAATGACCGCGCAACGTAACTACCAAGCAAATACCAAGACAATTACTGCGACCGATAAGATGACGCAAACACTATTTAACGCAGTGTAGATTAATTTATGAATCCAATATTATATACCGCGGCGGGAAGCGCTAATAAAGCCATATTATCTCAGCATGTGCGTAGCAATAACATGGCAAATTCTAATACGACTGGTTTCAAAGCAGTACTTGAACGCTCAACACCCATTTTTAGAGGTGGGGATGGTTTTGAAACAAGTACCACTAGCCGAAGTAACTCCACAGGGGTCGACTTTTCTGCTGGCGAGCTAACACGAACAGGTCGCGCATTAGATTTGGCCATTAATGGCAATGGTTTCTTTGCTGTTTTGGATGATCAAGGTAATGAGAGTTATACCCGTGCAGGTAATGTGACGGCTTCAAAAAATGGCACGTTAATGGTTAACAATAGAGATGTGTTAGATGAAAATGGAGCGCCGATTGTGCTACCAATTTATCAGGATCTAAATATTAGCGAGAAAGGCATTGTCAATATAGTACCGAATGGTGGTGGCGCAAGTGTGACTGTTGCCAAAGTTAAATTAGTGAATCCTAGTCTTGAAAACTTAACCTTAAATAAGGGTGGCACGTTTGATTCAAACGTGCCATTAGAATCAGATAGTAGCGTAATAATGGCCTCTGGTTATTTAGAAAGTTCTAATGTCTCTCCTATTACTGAAATGATGGCCGTGATGATGTCAACGAGACAATATGAGATACAAGTGAAAATGATGAAAGCGGCTGACAAGTTGGCAGCGTCGGGTAATCAATTAGTTTCTGCAAGAGGGTAATGCAATGCAAGCTGCTTTATGGATAAGTAAAACAGGGATGGCCGCGCAAGATGCGAAGATGACGGCTATTTCAAATAACTTGGCAAATATTAATACTGTCGGATTCAAACGTGACCGAGTGATTTTTGAAGATCTATTTTATTCAATTCAGACTCAGGCTGGCTCCCCTGTAGATGGAGACAATAATTTACCCACCGGTGTTCAATTAGGTAATGGTGTGCGTGTTGTTGGCACGCAAAAAGTACATACGCAAGGCGGAGTGCAAAATACCCATCAAGAACTCGATCTTGCCATTGTGGGTTCAGGCTTTTTTCAAGTAGAGAACTCGGATGGAGAAATTATGTTTTCTCGTAACGGCCAGTTCAATATAAATGAAGATGGTCAAGTAGTTAATACCGCAGGTTTGCCACTGGTCCCCGAAATGACAATACCCGAGGGGGCGACCTCCATTTCTATTGATATTGAAGGTGGTGTGAGCGTGACAATGGCTGGACAAGTCAATATGGACAGAATTGGCGAGATAACATTAGCCACCTTTATGAATCCATCTGGTTTGTCAGCAAATGGAGGCAATCTTTACCGTGAAACAGAAGCGAGCGGTGCGCCAAATGAAGTCACTGCGGGTATTGATGGTGCTGGGATAATTAAGCAAGGCGCGTTGGAAGGCTCAAATGTTCAGGTTGTTACAGAGATGGTTGACATGATAGCCACTCAACGCGCTTATGAAATGAGTGCAAAAATGGTATCTGCTGCCGATGAGATGCTTCAATATATCGCGCAAGCGACATAACCACAGTTAAAATATGTTCATGGGAAGGGAGACCTTATGTCGCTAAAAAAAACATTGATAATCATTTCACTTTTATTGCTGAGTGCTTGTTCAATACGCCCGGAATTTGTTCCTCCATCACCTGACAGTGTTGAATTTGCGCCACCCAAACTCGACTATTCACTTCCGAAGCCTCGCCATGGAAGCTTATATCGCAGTAAAAACTCCTTCTCATTGTTTACCGATACCCGTGCTTTCCAAGTGGGCGATATTCTAATGGTTTATCTTGATGAGGAAACGTCATCTAAAAAAAATGCTGGCACTAAGTTAGGTAAGAGTTCGGGTATTAGCATAGCGATACCTGACTATGGAGAAAGCGTTGACGTTGATAGGACATTTAAGGGGGAGGGAACAAGCTCTCAGCAAAATAAACTCAGTGGCACTATTACCGTCACCGTTTACGAAGTGCTGCCTAATGGCGTGTTGCGTGTGAGAGGCGAAAAATGGATCACTTTAAATCAAGGCGATGAATTTATTCGCTTGTCGGGCAATGTCCGTGTTGAGGATATCGATAATGGAAATGGAATCGCTTCAGGGCGTATAGCAGACGCGCGAATTACCTATGCAGGAAAAGGTGCGCTTGCTGACAGTAATGCCCCTGGTTGGTTGATGCAATTACTTTCATCACCATGGATTCCGATTTAAAGTGCGAAGGATTAGTAATGTTAAACATGTTTAAAGGTGCATTGGTTTCTATTTTATTGCTTTTGCCACAAGTGAGTTATTCGGAAAGTTTGATGAATATTGTGGATATCAAAGGTATTCGATCTAATGAAATAGTCGGTTATGGTCTAGTAGTTGGTTTGGACGGTACGGGCGATAAGAGTCAGGTTAAATTTACCAGCCAATCTGTCACGAATATGATCAAGCAATTTGGTGTTCAGTTGGATGACCGGTCAAATCCAAAAATAAAAAATGTCGCGGCGGTATCGGTGACGGCAACGATTAGCCCAATGCTCGGAGAAGGGCAAAAAATCAATGTCATAGTCTCAAGCTTGGGTGATGCAACAAGTTTACGTGGTGGGACATTAATACTAACGCCTTTACATAGTATTGATGGCGAGGTTTATGCGGTAGCACAGGGCAATGTAACAGTAGGTGGTCTAAGTGCTAAAGGGGAAGATGGAAGCAGTATAACAATTAACATACCGACAGTAGGGCGCATTCCAAACGGTGCGGTACTTGAGAGAGAAGTGCCTAATACGTTCAATGAAAGCCGCGTTGTTACGCTTAATTTACGTAAACCAAATTTCACCACAGCGAAAAATATTTCATCGAGCATTAATAAGATATTCGGGGCGGGTGTTGCAGAGCCAGTCAACTTCGCAAGTGTAGAGGTCACGGCACCGATGGGGCGTACACAACGCGTTGCTTTCATGTCGATGCTTGATGAGATCGAGGTAGAGCAAGGTAAAGATAAAGCACGTCTTATCTTTAACTCTCGTACCGGCACAGTGGTGATAAGTAAAGCGGTAAGGATATCAGAGGTCGCGATTTCTCATGGTGGTATTACCATTTCTATCCAAGAAGATAGTCAGGTAAGTCAGGCGAATGCCTTTTCAGAACGGGGCACTACTGAGATCATAAAAGATTCAACGATTAATATTAATAAGGATGATTCTACTATGATGGTGTGGCCTGAGGGTGTTGATTTAAGAACCATTGTTAATGCAGTAAACCAACTAGGTGCATCGGTTGATGATCTAATGCAAATCCTGCAGGCGTTAGATGCTGCTGGTGCATTAAATGCCGAATTAATCGTTATTTAGGAATCAGATGACTATCCCTGTAATTCAAGGCAACGTATCTCTTTACAGCGATACGCACGCTATTAACAAAATAAAGTATCAAGCGGATACGGACGGTGCACTCAAACTGGCTGCACAGCAGTTTGAAGCCATGTTGTATCAACAAATACTTAAGAGTATGCGTGCATCAACGGACATTATTAATGACGATGAAAATGCTTTATCTAATAAAGACCAAGGCGGCATGCGAGATATGTATGATGGCCAGTTAGCGTTGCATATGGCGAGTGGTGGCGCGGGTTCTATCTCGGATATGTTAATTCAGCAGTTATCACCCAGCAAAATCGAGACGTTAAATAAACGTGTAATAACCAATGATATTGTATTACAAAAAATATTAACTGCTAAGGATTAGATATGAGCATTTTAAATACCGCGTTATCAGGCGCTAATGCCAATCGTGCTGCACTCAATGTGACGGCATTAAATATTGCCAATGCCCATACTGTAGGTTACTCACGACAGCAGGCGATGCAAGCAACAACCGGTGCAACAGGGGCGTCAATCGGCGGTGTTGAAGTGACTAGCATACGGCGCATAGCAGATGACTTTATAAGCGCTCAAATATGGTCGAGTAAAAGTGAACTGGGTAATGCTAGCTATTCCATGGAGAACTTTGCAAAGCTAGAGGAGATAATGGGTATTGAGGGTTATAATATTTCATCAGGAATGGATGATTTTTTTGGCGCTATTAGCGAAAGTACGACAGGGGCTGAGTCTACTGCGCTCAGGCAAAAAGTATTGTCACAAGCTGATAGTTTAGCGCAGCGCTTTTCTGGGTTAAGTAATGCAATCCAGGACCAACATCAAAAATTATCCGATGATAGAAACAGTAGCATCATTAATATTAATGAATTACTCGGTTCTATCGCCACCAATACAGAATCCATAATTGCGATAGGTGGGTCTTCAGCGATACTTGAAGATCAACGAGATCTATTAGTTGGTCAGTTATCAGAGTTGGTAGACTTAGAGATAAACAAAGGCTCGGGAGGGGAACTTCAGTTATCCTTACCAAATGGCCAACCTTTACTTATTAATAGTAAAATAGGTGAATTGCAAGCAACACCATTAGCATCTGACCCTTTGCAAGCCACGTTAAATGTCATCTTTAATGGCAACAAGTTCCCTGTGTCAACTAACGCAGGAGGACAGCTAGGTGCAATAGAAACATCGCAAAAAAATGATCTTATTCCCCTTATTGATGCATTGGACGATATGACTGTTTTCCTTGCCGATGGCATTAATACTGCCTTGTCTGGAGGAACGGATATGAAGGGAAACTCACCCGCAGTGGATTTGTTTTTTTATGATCCTAGTAATCCTGCTGCAACACTGGTCGTCAATGACCTATCTCCCGATCAACTTGCTTTTTCTAAAACAGGTGCACCTGGTGATGGTGGCATATTAGAGGAATTATTAGCCATAACAGGCACTAAATTTTCAGTGACAGGCCAAGGCTTCATCAGCCTTGATGAAGCCTTTAGTTCTATAACGGGTGACGTGGCATTTTCGAGTAGAAAGTCTCAATCAACTTTTGATTCTAGCACTTCATTATACAATCAAGTTCAATCCTCGCGTGAGCAATTGAGTGGTGTAAGTAGTGAGGAAGAAAGCGCAAACTTAATGATGTATGCGAACTCATATGAAGCAAATATGAAGGTTATCAGCACTGCTAATCAAATGTTTAATACTATTTTAAATGCTTTTTAAGAAGGAACTTGATAATGAGAGTATCAGATACACAATTTAATAATGTCATGCTCAATGGTATGGCAGAGAGTAAGAAAAAACTAACGACGTTAATGGAACAATTGCATGCGGCTGAAAAGCTAACAAAAATTTCAGATGATCCCGTTGCCTCAGTAAAATTGCTGGGTCTGGAGAAAACGCTTAATGAAACTACCCAGTACATCACTAATATCGAAAGTATAAAAAGTGAATACCAGCGCTATGAAACGCAGATCAGTAGTATCGAAAGTAACTTGCAGGATGCAAACGCACTTATTCTTTTAGCAAAAAATAATACCGCGGATAGCTCAAGCTTTGTCATTGAATTGGAATCCTTAAAAGAGAATTTTATCGCTACTTTTAATTCAAAAGATAATTATGGAGCGTATCTTTTTGCTGGTACCGCCAGTAACGAAGTTCCATTCATTAAAGACGTAGCAACCGGTGAATGGGCTGTTAATCCTAACATCAATAGTGATACCAGTGAAGCTGTGGTTGGAGAGGGGCTGAAGCTGACGAATAACTTTACTCTTGATGATGTTGATGCTAAAGATATTTTAGACTTTATGAGCACGACAATAATACAGTTAAATAGCGCGAACCCTGACATGGATGCTGTCGGGAAGGCCCATGACCAATTATTGAACTCCTTAGGCAATGTATCAGCTTCACACGCTAAACTCGGTAGTGGCATTAATAATATGGATCGCCTACAAGAAACCCATATAGATACTGAGCTTTTTGCTACCAAGCTTGAAGGGGACTTAAAAAACCTTAACTTTGATGAAGCTGCTGTGAAAGTAGATAGTTACTCACTGGCATTGCAAGTAAGCCAAAAGACGTTTATTAAATTAAGCGGTTTATCAATGTTCAAGCTGATGTAGGTATGGTGGCATTTTAATAAATTGTGTTATCGAATTTTTACAACTTAATTTACTGCATAACCACGTTATTGTGACTTGCACCAGGTGTTTTTCCTGAATTAGCGCAAAGAAATAAAGCAAGTATCAATGTTATATGAAACTTATCTGTGATGAGATTATAGCTTCAAACCTTATCTTTCAGGTATTTAAAAATCACAAGCTCTCGATGTTTAAAAACTACAAGTTATAGTAGAACTACTGACAAATAAGAGCTTCTAAAAAAAGAAATTAAGATGAGCATATCAGCAATTAGTTTACAAAATACATCTCTTGTTCAAAAAATGGACGAGATGAAAGAGCCGGTGATTAAACACAATAATTTTAACGGAGCATCCCCTATCGATTTCAGTAAAGCGTTAGTATCGGTATTGGACGGAGTTAATACACAGCAAGCTGTTGCAACAGATAAAATAAATGCCGTTGGGTTAGGGAAAAGTGACGATATGATCGGTGCTGTTGTAGCCGCTCAGAAAGCGAGTTTATCATTTAGCGCTTTAATGCAAGTACGTAATAAATTGCTATCAGGTTTTGATGAAATTATGAAAATGCCAATTTAATTTAGGGTTATGTAATGGAAAATATAGTTTCTGCAAGAGCGGGCGGACAAAAAAACACAAGCGTAATCGAACGTAATCCATCAAGTAAAAAAAATGAAATGTCGTCTATATCTGCCTTTTCCCAAGGCGAAAAAATTATCAATATAATAAACGGTTCGCGTAAAAATTTTGCTGTTATAACTGCTTTCTTATCAGTGCTGATGATTGTTGTAGTGATATCGTTATGGGCATCATCAAGCAGTTACAAGCAACTTTATGGCGCGCAAGAGCCTTATAATAATAGCGCAATCATTAACGTGTTAGAAGCTGAAGGTATTTCATATAAGATGCAACCTGAGACGGGTGTGATTTTAGTGGAGGATGGGCGAGTTTCAGAAATTCGAATGCTTTTAGCCGCTAAAGGCATTAAAGCCGAACTGCCAGAAGGGTTAACCATCCTTAACAAAGAGTCAACACTTGGTACCAGCCAATTTATAGAAAAAGCGAGATATAATCATGGATTAGAGGGCGAGTTAGCAAAAACTATCATGTCTTTAAACGCGATAAATAAAGCGCGTGTACACCTTGCTATCCCGAAAGAAAATCTTTTTGTAGGGCGATCTAAAACGAAAGCGACTGCTTCTGTATATTTGGATGTAAAAGGAGGTGAGAGCCTTAGTGACGCGCAAATACTTTCCATTGTTAATTTAGTTGCTGGTAGCGTAAATAACCTACAGCCTGAATCTATCAGTGTAACGGATCAATCTGGTCGATTACTGAGTGACGACATAGATAATAAAGACAATACACGCGCATCGTCAAAGCAATCTGACTTTAAAGAAAGTATCGAAAGACAAATAAAAAAACAGGCTCAATCAATGCTGTTGCCTATATTAGGCATAGATAACTTCCGAATTGAAAGTAGTGCAGATATAGATTTCTCTAAGAGAGAAGAGACTAAAGAGTCATTTGAAACGCCTGTTTTGTTAACTCAAACGGTCAAAAATGAGAATGATTTTTCTGAGCTAGCTATCGGCATCCCTGGCTCATTAAGTACAACCCCGCCATTAGTCGACGGTGATCCTGATATCAAGACTCCTAATAAACAACGTACACGTCATCAATCAGATAGTAAATATGCAATCGGTAGTTCAATTACCCATACTCAGTTTCAGCAAGGCGTCATAAACAACATCTCTTTGTCTGTAGTGATTAATGAAGATATTGCGCCTGAAGGGGGATGGCAGGCTGAAGACTTTGGAAAAATAAAAGCGATGCTTGTTGCTGCTGTCGGTAGCGATCTCGAGCGTGGAGATAATATTAATATCACTAGTTTTACGTTTTCGCCCATTCAGTCTGCAATGCCGGTCACCGTGGCATGGTATGAAGAAACATACATTCAATCATTATTGAAAATAATCGCCAGTGCCATTGTTGCGCTGGCACTGGTTTTTTCCGTGTTAAGACCGTTAATGAAGCATATTACCGGCAACAATAATACTGTGAAAGATGATGATTTGTTAGCAGAACTTGCTCCTGCGCATGATGTAAAAGCCGATAAAGAAAAAGAATTTACCGAAAGGCTGAAAGAATATGGCGTTGGGGATATTAACGATAGAAATGATATTGAGGAGTTGATGTTACCAAGCCCTGATTCCCCTTTAAATGTTCAAATTCAGCATTTACAACTTACATCAAAAGAGCAACCTGATCGCGTTAGCGAAATACTGAAGAACTGGATTAACGCATAGGATTATCATGACAGAAACCGAAAATAAAAGAATAGATTCAACGGCTGTATCGACTGACGAAGTAAGCTCTCTAACCAAAGTAGAGCAAGCTGCCTTGTTATTACTTGGCATGGGCGAGGATATTGCAGCCGGTGTTTTACGTAATTTTAGTCGTGATGAAGTGCAAAAAGTAGCCAAGGCAATGTCAACATTGTCCGACATTAAGACGACCCAGGCAAAGGGGGTTATTGAAAAGTTTTTTAGTGATTATAAAAAACATTCTGGTATCCAAGGCGCCTCTAAAAACTTCATTGATAACATGCTAAATAGAGCATTGGATGGAAATATCGCCAAAGGTTTAGTCGCTGATTTATATGGTGATGAAATTAAAAATAAAATGAAAAAGCTTCAGTGGATTTCGGCAGATATTTTGCTGAAAACGATTGTTAATGAAAATGTCAAAATGCAAAGTGTTTTTTTAGCATATTTACCGCCAGAAATAAGTTCTGAAATATTGTCATTGCTGAATGAAGAGTTGCGTGTCGATATCATTTATCGTATTACTCAGATTGAAGATTTAGAAACAAATGTAGCAGACGATTTGTTGGAGTTGATTGAGCGCTGTGCAGATCAATATACTGAAAATAAATCAGGATCATTGAAGGGGGTAAAACAGGTTGCAGATATAATTAATCGTTTTACTGGTGATAAGGCTTCTGTCATTAATTCCTTAAGAGAAATTAATCATAACGTAGTCGAAATGATTGAAGGTGATATGTTTGATTTTTATATTATTAGTAATCAAACAGAAGCGACACTAGAAGAGATTCATAAAGCCGTGAGTGCAGAGTTATGGGCTGTCGCATTGAAAGGGACAACACCTGAGTTCAAAAAAACCATCCAAGGTGCGCTCTCTAAGCGTATGGGAGATGAGCTATTACGTCAAATAAATAATCTTGGTGCAGTGCCGGTTAGTCAGGTTGTCAAGGCACAGTCAGAAATTATGGAGATCATTAAGAATTTGAGTGATAGCAAAGTAATCGATCTTCTTCTATACACTGAAAACACAGTAGAGTAAAAGATGACGGCAATAATACGTATGCGGGATGCAGGTTCATTCTCTTCGTTTAGGTTTATATCTAAAAGCGATGGAGTCATTGACCATACCGATTTAATGGCAGAAAGTGCCCAAGACAAAGAAAAAATAGCCCTTGTTCGTCAATCTGCGATTAATGAAGGGCACTCGTCGGGTTACAAAAAGGGTTTTGAGGAAGGTGAAAAAGAGGGTTATGGGACAGGTTTATTAAAAGGGGCTAAAGAAGGCGCGATAGAAGTAAAATCTGACTTAAACATGACGTTGTCAAGCTTGAACCTAGCCTTGATAGATGTGCAAGATCTTGCTTTAAATACGCAAGACTCCATTAAGAGAACATCAATTTCTGTTATTGAAGAGATAACTAACAAGGTAATCAATAAAGAGTTGTCATTAAACCCTGAAATAATAATTAACTGGATTGATGACAGTATTGCAACATTACCTGAAGTACCTTCTTTTGTGACGGTGACACTCAATAACGAAGACTATGCTCGCATCGTTGGATTGCCTGAATTCAAAGAAAGCGAGACATGGAAATTGAAGTCAAATAGTTTGATTAAAACTGGCTGTTGTGAAGTGAGCACTAATTTGGCGGATATTAAAATAAACCCCCAAGAGAAAATAAAAAAAATACTTGAGCAGGTCGAATGATTCCTCTTATTTCCGTAAAAAACGTAAAAGATATATCGATTGCAACACTGACTGGTAAGGTGATTAATGCCAATAATCAATTGATTATTGCTGAAGGTTGCTTATTTCGGCTTAATCAAGACTGCATTGTGGAAACGGATAAGGAAGAGATAAAAGCAAAAGTTATTGGCATTGACAGAGCGAAAGCTTACCTCATGCCTTACAGCCCATTTTCGACTATTTACGTAGGCTCTAAGGTGATTCCGTTAAATAACACAGAGCATTATTACATTGATGATTCATGGCTTGGGCGCATCTTAGATGCCCGTGGTGAAGCCATTGATGACAAACCGACGCCCACTGGTAAAGATAAAATAACATTGCGTAGTGCAGAAAAGATTAACATTCTTAAAAAGAAACCAATTACAGAAAAGTTTGATGTTGGTGTTAGAGCGATCAACGCACTATTAACCTTAGCAAAAGGGCAGCGCATCGGTTTGGTTGCTGGTAGTGGCGTGGGTAAATCTGTATTGATGGGCATGATCACCCAGTTTTCGGAGGCCGATATTATTGTTGTTGGGCTTATTGGGGAAAGAAATCGAGAAGTAAGAGAGTTTATAGAGCGCAATATTGGTGAAGATGGCATGCAAAAATCGGTGGTGATTGCTGCACCTGCGGATCAATCGCCTTTGATGCGTATACAAGCAACAGAGTTATGCCATTCCGTTGCTGAATATTACCGAGATAAAGGTAAAAACGTATTGTTGCTTGTTGATTCGCTAACGCGTTACGCAATGGCGCAACGTGAAGTGGCGATTGCAATGGGAGAGCCGCCTGCAATCAAAGGTTATCCACCATCGGTATTTTCTTTCATTCCACCGTTATTAGAGCGTTCAGGTAATGGTGGAGAAAATTCAGGGTCAATGACTGCAATTTATACAATATTGTCTGAAGGGGATGAAGATTATGATCCTGTGGTAGACACGGCTAAAGCCATTCTTGATGGTCATATTGTGTTATCTAAAGAGCTCGCGCAGAGAGGTCACTTTCCCGCGATAGATATAGAGAAGTCGATAAGCCGTTGTATGGATTCAATTGTGCTAGATTCACACAGCCAAATAGCAAGACAATGTAAACGACTTTATAGCATGTACCATCAAGCTAAAGACTTAATATCATTAGGTGGTTATCAAGCAGGTAATGATCCTGAGCTAGATGAAGCCATACAGAAACACAGTGGCATTGAATCTATTTTAATGCAAAGTACGACGCAACATGTAAATTTTGAAAGTAGCTGCCAGCAATTGGCAAGGATTTTTAAATAAGCACACGAAGTTACAGTAGTAAATAGTGCTAATACGTAAATTATTAACGTTGCTAATTAATAGCAAAAACATGAAAGGTAAAAATATAAAATGCTTACAATATCAGTAGATGACGGCAGTACCAATGTGAAGGTCTCTTGGTTTAATGGTAAAACAGTGGAAACTATCATTAGTCCAAATTCATTTCGTAAAGGGTGGAAAAGTGCCGGGTTACGTTCAGACAAGGTGATTGCCAATTACCTCATTGGTGAAACAAAATATACCTACGATATTACATCGGATAAGGCATTAGAGACAACCCATATCGATTATCAGTATTCCGATCTTAATTTGCTGTCATTGCACCATGCATTGCTACAAACTGGTTTACCGCCACAAGTAATTAAAGTCGTTGTCACACTGCCTATCACGGTATATTACAATGCAGATGATTGTCAAAAGAACGAAGCTAATATTCAACGTAAAAAAGACAATGTAATGCGTGAAATTTCACTGAATAAAGGCGAAGTTTTTGAAATTAGCTCTGTTGAGGTCATGCCTGAAAGTGTACCAGCCGTACTAACAACGCTAATTGATTCTAGTGCCAGCGAGTTCAGTCGTACTTTAGTGATCGACATAGGTGGTACGACAGTTGATAGTGCCGTTATCGTTGGTCAATTTGAAGAAATCTCTGATATATACGGTAATAATGAAATTGGCATTGGTTTAGTCACCAATACAGCGAGACAGGCACTATCAAATGCTGACAGTGATGCCTCGTATTTAGTGGCCAATGAGCTCATCAAAAATCGTCATAATTTAGAGTTTGTAAAAGAGGTGATTAATGACCTCAGTAAAGTTGATGAGGTGCTTAATAAAATAGAGAACCGAATTAGTGAACTTGCTCAAAATGTTGCAGAAGAGATGAAAAAATTCTGCAAGAATCCAAATCGCGTATATTTAGTTGGTGGCGGTGCTCCGCTTGTTTTTGAAGCAGTAAAAGTGGCCTATGCAACACTGGGTGATAGAGTTGTTATCCTTGAAAATGCGCAAACGGCACTTGCGACAGAGAATATGCTTTATTCACTCAGTGAAAACAGTGACAAGAGTACTGCATGATATGGTTAATGTAAAAATAGTGATTGCCCTTGATGCTAGAAACCCTAATGATAACGTAGCCATTTCAGAGGCTAGGAAGTGGAAAGCGTTACAGGAAAAAGGCAAAAATCAAGCTTACTTGTCAGAGCAAAAAATGGTCTTTATGGCGGGCATATATCTACATACTATCGCGCCTCAACTTTGCAATAAGTTAGCGCAAAACCTGGCTGACGCCTCGCTTGACGACTTGGAATATTTTAACAAGTTAATCTTTGAAAAGGGAGTCAATGAAATACAGCTGGATGGGGTGTTAGATAAGTTAGGTGAAATACAAGATCTAATCAATACAACCATTGAAACAAGTAGACCTTTGTCTGCTGATGCCGTTAAAGAAACGCTATCGATAGCGGAACAAGAGGCGGTGTTGCCAGAGGTAGCAGAAATACAATTGAACGATAAATTAAAAAAAATAGGAAAAATAAAGTCTAAGAAGCTATTTTAAATAGGATGCTCACTAATTGTATTAATGAGCCATACAACACCTAAATGTCATTAAATCGGCATTCACAGTTTTTTCGTTTGCGCATGACGGGATAGATAATGTTATCTTCTAGAATTGACAATACATTGTCACCACTAGGGCAAAATAGCCCGGTATTAATAAAAAGCTCTAGCATATTAAGCGGAGTTAATAATGAAGTAAATAATGCAGGTATTAAGGCCAGTCAGGTTTCTGGCCTATTATCTAAAAATATCAGTGCATCGTTGGCATTATCTGACTCGCATCATGAACTCGCGTCGATAGACATTGCAAAACAAGCGATCAAAGAAACGGTTGGTGGCCTGTTAGAGATACAGAAAATCATTAAGCCTCAGTTAACACTGGAGGGCAGTAAAATATCACCCGAGAAAAGTAGTCAGTTGCTTTTTCAACAAAGAAAAATAAGCAACGCTGTTGAAACTAGATTTGACGATAATAGAGTTTTGGATGCAACGCTTTCACCACAGACCAAAACGAGTAATAGCATACCATTTCAAATCGAAGGGTTAGATTTAATTCGCTCTCGTTGGGAAAGCGAACTAGTAACGCTACAATTAGATGGTGAAATAAGTTTGTTAATGTTTGAGGCTGGCAAAAGCGATGAAGAACTTATTACTCAGTTCAACAAAGCGCTTGGCTTTGCGAAAATGAGTATTGAAAAAAATGATGACAGTCAATTAATTATTTCAATGGATGATGCTAAATGGCGAGAATCGAGCAAGGTAGTCAACATAACAGGCCAAGGTCATCGGTTCCCAAGCGGTCAATTTATTCCTACAAATATATCGTCTATTAAAGCAGACATAACGGCATTTGTTAAAGTTCCTTTAGACATGAACAGTCAAACCTTAAACGCTGTAAATAGTTTTATCGGAGAAGCTCAGTTTAGTTATCAGGCATTAAACCTAGCGCGTAATAAAGAAGTTATGTCTAGTGCTTCTTATTTAGATCAATACAAGATTGAAGCGGACCCATTTGAGCCAAAAATATCAACAATCATAGAAGAAAAAAAATGGGCATCTCTCTTTAATGTAAGGCAAAATCACGCCTCTATATCAAGAAAAACAGTCGTGGATTTATTAAAGTGAAATGCTTTTTCTTTTTAAGCTTAATGTTAATGCCCTGCTTTTGTTCTGCCATAGAGCCTGCTGACATAATCGATATTGTTGCAAAGCAAGTCGAGAAAGATACGGCTTCATTTTCGAAGAGAATGCAGTGGAAGCATTATCGTTATACTAGCAAACTACGCCATCCACTTTCAGTCACTAACTTATCTAAATGCTCAGTGGACTTAGCGGTAAAGAGCAGTAATAACGATATAATTAACAACGTGAGATATAAGGTAACTTGCAGTAAAGCTGTCAGTCATCAAAAATGGAGTATCAATGTTAACACCAAAATCAATTATTTTATGGGCGTTGCCACGCTAAGTAACAGCGTAAACAAGGGACACCTGATAAAGGCTAGCGACATTGTTTATGTTGAAAAAAAAATAAGAAAAAATAACGAGTATCTATTTAGTGATAACAATGTAATAGGCGAAAAAACAAAACGAAAACTGAAAAGAGGCAGTTTGTTGAAAAGAAAAGATATTAAAGTTAATCGCCTTGTCTTGCGTGAACGTGAGGTGCTTATTGTTATAAAACATGAACACTTAAACATGGCCACTACAGGAATACCGTTAAAATCAGGTGAGCTTGGAGATACAATCAAAGTAAAAAATAAACGTTCAGGAAATATAATAACTGCCATCGTTATAGGTAGGGATAAAGTAGCAGTGAAAGTTTATTAATAAGGGGTCCTTATGGAAATAAATAATACAAAGTCAAACATAACCGCTATGGGAATAAGCAAAGAGATAATCAATGTAATGCTATTATCCATGATGTTAGTTGTGTGTGTGTTATCTGATGCTAATGCGAATATAAAAAAAGTGCGTGTGCCAGAAGGGTTAAATAGTATTGAAACAAAGCTTCTAGTTAAGCAAGGGTATTTAAATCAGGGGAACTGCTACCATGAAAGTATGGCTTATAGTCAGGGAGCGGTGATCGTTGTGAAAATTGATAACCAACCAAAGAAGCTTATCTGCAGTAATCTAAATAGCTATGAAACTAACGCAAAACTAGGCTGGAAAGAGTTAGATGCAAAAAAAAGTAATGAAGTTAAAAGCAAGCTAACAGTCACTAGAGGCTGATAAAACATGTGTAATCATGACGTAATGATAGCTCTTCAATTTGTCTCTGCTTAGTGCGAATACCACCCTCAGAAATTTTCTAGATTCGAATAGTGAGTGATGCTTTTGACATATTGGCCACCATCTCATGTTGTTGAGAGAAAATGTTTCCGTTACCTTGGTTCTTTTCTTCGCAGTATTTCAAGATGGAGATTAGTTCATTGAATCTCAGTGTTACCTCGGTACGAATGCTGATAGGCAAATGATTCAAAAAAGCAGTGATATCATTAGGAAATTTAAAAGCATCAATAATTTTTAGTCTTTTTGCATGATTTTTTTCAAGGTGTTCAACATGTTTAATAATTTCAATGTTGGCTAATTGAAGGTTTTCTGATTGCATTTCAATGCAGTACAGCCTTGTAGATACAAGTAAAGCCAACAACTCAGTCGCACTTTTTGTATCATCCAATAATGAACGATGGAATAAATTAAGAACCTCTTTTTTATTCATCTTTACCATTTCCTAACAAGTGTTCGTCAGTAATTGCTTTAGACAAACTTGCTAAGTTCAGTGTTATTTTACCATCGCTGATCGCTTGCTTGACTTGCTTGACTTTCTCTAGGTCAACTTCGTACATTTTATTTAATTTTGCATTGGCTTCGTCAAGCATTTGGACATCGCCAATGTGAACGTCTACTTTGGTTTGTTTTACATTAGGCTTAGCAATTTTAGTCTCTATATTATTGGTGGCTTGTTGTGTCTTAATGACTGCTGTTGTTTTATTTATTTCCATTTTATTTATGTCCATATTCTCATTTATCTATATATACGCACAATTTCAGTATTTCTTTTCATTTTTATGCAAAAAAATTATTAATCTAAATTACCGACTGCATTAATTTTATAATCATCAGCAATTTCGTTAAATGATAACACAACTAAATCATTAGAAAATGCTCTTGCAAATTTGCCCATCATAGGTCGAACGGTTGGTGATACTAAGAGGATAGGCACCAGCCCTTGTTGCATCATCTGCTGGGTAATGTTGGGTAAGTTAACTTGCAGTTGCGTAAGTATATTTGAGTCGATCGGGGCCATATCTAAGCTGATATCAGGGTTCTGTGATTGCGCTTGTGCGATAGCATTGCGCAAAGTGTTGTCTAATTCAGCACTTAACACAAAGACGTTGAGCTCTTTGCTGTCAGGACTTAGTAGGCTTAATATCGTTAGTTTTAGGGCTGCACGTACATCAGATGCAATTAGAATAGCATCTTTGGTTTTATTGATGCTGTCTAAAATAGTGTTGGCAATAACCTTTTTATTTTTGATAGGAACTTGTTCAGCAAGTAGGTATTTAACGATCTGTAATTGCAGCCCAGCGGTAACAGAGGTGCTTAAGGATTCTGCTAGTTGGGGGTGAATAACGGCTAGCTTATCATTCATCGATTTGATGTCATCATAGTTAAATATGCTCGATAAATTACAACTTAATACCTTGTTAATATGTGTTGCGATAACGTCAGAAAGTGTTATAACTTGATAGCCTAAATTAATTGCTAGCGACTTATCCTGCGGATTGATCCAAAGAACAGGCATAAGATAGGCGGGATCTTTACCAATTATGCCATCTATTTCTGTAAATTCATCATCGAGAGAAACGGCCATAAAGTGATCCATGATGACCGACCCTTTCTCTATCTCTTCACCGTCGATAAAAATGGCATACTCATTGGGTCTTAATGATAGGTTATCGCGGATAGTGATTTCGGGTATTAAGAAACCTACTGTTTCTGAAAGAGACTTACGCGTACCTTTTATGCTTTTTAATAAAGGGGCGCCATTTTCACTATTAACTAAAGAAACGAGTCTATAACCTAACGTTATCGTAATGGGCTCAATATCGGTTACTGCACTCCAGTCCAGCGGTGTTTCGTTGCTTGTGGATAATGGGCTAACAGATTCGTTGATGCTTTCAAGTTGCTGTTCGCTCTGCGATTTTGTTTGTTGCCAACCAACAAAGCCTAATACTACTGCGAAAATAAAGAATGGCAGATGTGGCATATTTGGCACTGAGCCAATGATTGCCATTACCGCTGCTGCCGTATAAAGCACGCTTGGTGTGGCTAAAATTTGCTTTGAAATTGTTTCCGAAATGTCAGAATCGGAATTACTGACACGCGTCACGATGATTGCAGACGCTGTCGCTAATAATAGGGAAGGAATTTGTGCAACGATACCATCACCGATGGTCAGTAATGCAAATGTTTGAAAAGACTCTGTCGCATCTAAATCATGTGAAAATATACCAATTAAAACACCACCAATTAAGTTAATCATTAAGATTAAAATACCTGCGATAGCATCTCCTCGGACAAACTTACTCGCCCCGTCCATTGAGCCGTAAAATTCCGCTTCGTCACTTGTTTCTTTGCGTCGTGTTTTTGCTTGCTCTTGGTCAATGACACCGGCGTTTAAATCGGCATCAATGGCCATTTGTTTTCCGGGTAATGCATCCAGCGTAAAGCGCGCAGATACCTCTGAAATACGCTCTCCACCCTTTGTTATTACCACGAAGTTAATAATCATTAAGATAACAAAAACGACCATACCAACGATGTAATTACCGCCTATAACAACGTCACCAAATGCCTGTATTACACTACCCGCTGCTTCCCCACCTTTGTGCCCTTCAAGTAACACTATACGTGTAGAGGCAACGTTCAGCGTCAATCTCAATAGTGTTGCAATTAACAAGACCGTTGGGAAAATAGAAAAGTCTAAAACCTTTTTTGTTGTGGTACTCACCAATAAAACTAATATTGCTAATACAATGTTTAGCGTAAAGAATATATCAAGAAGAAACGGAGGAAGTGGCAAAATGATCATCGATAAGATCATTAATAACACCATCGGAATGGCGAGGCTCAGCTTTATGTTTTTTAGCTTGTTGAACATTTCCATTAAAATTTGAATCCTTTTGGTATAACAAAGTTTGGTAAGTGATTAGGCTTCTCTGCTTTATTTTCTCTAAAAGCACGTAGTTGTATTACGTATGAAAGTACATGGGCAATGGCGACAAATAGCTGGTTAGGGATCATTTGGTCAAGTTGCGTGGTGTGATAAATAGCGCGGGCAAGCGGCGGAGAAATAATAACTTCAACGTCATTCTCTAATGCGACTCGCTGTATTAGCAAAGCGGCCTGGTCATTGCCCTTTGCCACTAAAAATGGTGCTTCTGCGCGCTCTGTATCGTATTTTATTGCCACAGCGTAATGTGTTGGGTTCATCACCACAACATCTGCGTTAGGCACTGTTTTAGAGATTGCGCGTTGCGATGTTTGTTGTTGTATTTGTCGGATGCGTTGCTTAATTTCTGGTCGCCCCTCAGCTTGCTTATGTTCCTCTTTTACTTCTTGTTTAGACATTTTCATTTGCTTGTTAAATTCAAATATTTGATAAGGTAAATCTACCAGTCCGTAAAGTAACAATATGCCAATGATATACATAGAATAAAGTGCAAGTTTATTCAATACGGCGATCGATGAGCTTTCCAAGGGAAGGTTACGAAAAGACTGTATATCTTGAATGTTATCGCTTAAAAAATAATAAAGTAACAGGGATATAAACGTCACTTTAAAAATAGATTTGATTAATTCAACGACTGTTTTTAATGACCACATTCGCTTAATGCCCTTCAAAAAGCTTAATTTATCCAGCTTGGGTTGAATAGGCTTAAAGCTGAATACCCAGCCTCCTAATAATAGGCTACCAATCGTGGTAGCAAGTACCACGACGATAATAAAAGGAAAGAATATTTCAATGAGTGTAAAAATTGATTTACTTAAGCGTAATAGGATGGCGTCATTGGTCGCCAGTGTTTCCGCTGTAAAGGTAAAATTAAGTTTGAAAACATCCATGACGGCCTGTGCAATACTAGCGAAGTTCATATAAAAAAAGAGGCAGAAACCAAATAACAAACAAGCCGAGGCAAACTCCTTAGCTCGGGGTATTTCACCATCTCCTTTCGATTTCTTGAGCTTCTGTGCGGAGGGCTTTTCTGTTTTGTCAGCGCTATCACTCATTATGTGCCTCCCTGCATGTATTGGCGACTGAAAGCTAAAGCTTCTAGCAAAATGTCAAAATAAAGCGAGTTTATGCCATTCATAGATATAAACAACGCGAATAAGCCCAATACCATGGTCATTGGAAAGCCCAATGCAAATACATTTAAACTGGGGGCTGCTTTGTTCATAAAACCAAAGGAGGCGTTAGCTATTAACATTGCCGTGATGGCTGGGATAGCAATGGCAAAAGCCGATGCAAAAACCCAGCCCATCATTTTTATAACCATCCATACACTGGCCATTGCTAACCCATTTTTAATAGGCCAAATAGTAAAGCTCTCTACCATTAGCGCGAGCGCCACTAAATGCCCATCAAAGGCCAAAAATAAAAGTGTGCAAAGAAAAAGGTAGAGTCTACCAACAATAGCGACGCTGACACCGTTAGCGGGGTCATTCATCACAGCCATCGCAAGTCCCATTTGCATCGATATTGTTTGTCCAATAAGCGTGAAAACAGTAAAAAGTAGCTGGAAAGTTAATCCAAATAGTAATCCCCACACTAATTGTGCCATTGTCATGGTGACCGCTTGTAACGAAAAAGGATCTATTGTGGGTGGCATTTCTACGAATGGCACTACCAATAGCGTTAAAAAGAAGGCCAGTAAAACCCTTGCTTTTCGTGGCACCGCGCCATCACCAAAGATAGGGATAAACATAAAAACCCCAGATATGCGCACGAACGGCCACCAAAACGAGCCGAGTAATTGTGTTATCTCTGCGAAGGAAAACCCCATAATTAGCCGATCAAACTGGGTATGTTAATAAAGAGATAATCAAAGAAATCACTTATTTCTGAGATCATCCAATTACCGGTAAAAACCATGGTTAATAGTGTTGCCATTAAGCGCGGTAAAAAGCTTAATGTTTGTTCATTAACCTGTGTCGCAGCTTGAAAGACGGCAACAATTAGCCCCACAAAAAGGCTTGGTAGTACCAATATGGAAACAAATATCATGATCAGCCAAACTGCTTGTGAAAAGATAGAAACTACGAGTTCTGGTGTCATTTTTTCGCTATCCGAAGGAACTACTTAAACTGCCGACAAGCATCGTCCATCCATCAACTAATACAAATATCATTAGTTTAAAGGGGAGCGATACAATTAAGGGCGATAGCATCATCATACCCATCGACATCAATACCGATGCGACAACAAGATCGACAATTAAAAAGGGCAAAAAAATCATAAATCCGATTTGAAAGGCCGTTTTTAGTTCACTGATAACAAATGCTGGTAAGACAACCACAATCGATAAGTCTTCTGGTTTCACACTTTCATCTTCGCCACCAATTTTCATCATTTGCTCTAATGAGCTCACGTGGGTTTGCCTGAGCATAAATGCTTTAATCGGTTTCTCTGCAATGCTTGCGGCTTCGAGCATTGTTATTTGGCCGTTGTCGTATGGGACAAATGCACTATCGTAAACCTTGCTCCAAACGGGCTTCATAATCAAAATGGACAGGCATAACGCAATCCCGACAAGCACTTGGTTAGGCGGTGATTGTTGTAATCCTAATGCTTGACGCAAAATAGATAAAACAATAATGATACGTGTAAAACAGGTACACATTAAAATAAACGCAGGTATTAAGCTTAATGCGGTCATTAAAAGCAGGATTTGTAACTTTACACTGTAATCCTGACCATCTGGCGTATCAGTAATAGATAACACAGATAGTCCCTCATTTGCGTAGACGCTAAGTGGCAGTAATAGCAATACGCCAATAAGAGATTTAAATAATAATGTCATTCCTTTATTTAACATATTCATTGACAATATCGGTGACTTTAACGCCGTAATGCCCACCTGATACGACAACTTCGCCGTATGCAAAAAGCTTGCCGTTAACCTTAATATCTAAGGCTTCACCATTTTCTTTATTAAGCATGAGAATTGAATTACTTTTAATAGAAAGTAACTCAGATAGATCAACTGTTTTAGCGCCTACTTCGACGGTCACTTTAACGGGGATATCGTTTAGAAATTCCATAGAGCGTACAGTTTCTGATGGGGTTACTTTCTCTTCAATGGCTTTATCGTCATCATCTTCAAAATTAAAATTCATATCTTCAAAATTGAGGTCGTCAGTAATTAATTCGTCATTAGTTTTGTTAACTGGAGTGTTCATTGATTAATTCTCTTATTTGTCATTAACTGTAAAATATAGGTTGCCGTCTTCATTGCTTACTTGGCCTGTAAACAATTCTTTGTCGCCAATCATAAATGGAATGTTTTTATTGAAGTTCATTGAAATCACATCACCAGAATTGAGTGAGTAAAGTTCACCTAGTGTTAATTCACGTTGCATTAGCACTACATTTGGCTCAACCTCAACAGGTAATAAGCTAGCTTCAATTGATTCTTTAGAAATATTAGAGAGGAGGAAGCCTAATGTTAAGCTTTCAACCAAGTCATGATTTAAAATGGTAGTAAACTGAATTGATGTACTCGCTGATCTTAACGTAAAGGTTAGGATCACAGCTTGCAACGGGAGTTTCTTTGTTACCACTATTTTACAGTCGGCGATCGTCTCTAACTGAGCAATTTCTTTTACTACTATTTTTGCAAGTTTATCAAAAAAACGGATAGCCGTATTATCAATAGAACTCTGCGGAGCAGGGGCTTCATTAATGTAATCGCCAGTAAGGCGTATTAGGGATTCTTCAGCAATAGATAGTGACAACACACCTATGCTTGGTGTGTCGATAGAGGTGTATATATAATTTTCTTCTTTCGATAGAGACTGTAGTAGTTCAGCTTCGATTTCTGTTTCAACTTGTTTGTTAAACATTTTTGTAAAAATATCATTAAAGCGCGTTTGCATCTCCATTGCTATTTGGTTAATCCGTGGGACTAACCTGCGTTGTGCTAGGCCCAGATTCTCCATTGGAATTACTTGATAATTTTTCATCTTTTTTGGCTCTTTAGCAGCTAAGGGCTGGTTGTGTTATAGGTTATTTAAAAATGGATCGTTGACCAGTAACGCTAAGCATATCTGATAACCTAGATTGCTCTTGCTCTGATTTTATTCTGATTTTATTCTTATTTCTTTTGTCTATGATTGTTTCAATTAATTTAGTGCGAGAAGCTTGTTTGTTTAAGTGAAACTCCTGTCGTTGCAATTCTATATTATGTGTGGCGTGCTCACCCTCTATTTTCCTTGAAAACTGCGTGATCAAAGCCTTGTAGTCATTGTTATTTTGGTGAAATAATCCTCCATATTGAGGTTTTCTACAGGTAGGAGCTTTTAAAATGTTATCAATGCTAATTAAAGAGTTATTAAGTTTTTCTACTGTTTTTCTGGTGTCCAGCACATTGATTAAGAGTGACGTTTCTTTGTTTTTTTCTAGGACCTGAACTGTTTTATAGATGTCATTTTTCATGTAAGCAGTATAAAATATTTTTGACTTTATCTAAACACCCAAAAAAGGAATAAAGCAAAAAAAACGTACAATTGATTTTTTTATAAGTGCGATTGACTTTTTATTGACTTGTTGGTGGCTTTGGTTCATTTAAAAGATTCAAATAGCCAAGCTGCTTTATAGATTATTTGTGCACGATAAGGACTTTAAGTTAATTGCATAAAAACAATGAAATAAGTCAGCACCATTAGCAAACTCTATTTTTGCGTTTTTCAATGTTTTCATGGTCCTTATGAAAAATATGAGAAGCTATAGGCTGGAAAATGATTTCCAGCACTTACCTGGGGTAAGTAAACTTTGATGAAGCTTTTATAGGCAGTAAAATAGGCTAAGGCGTAAGTGCATGGTAGTTATTTGTGAGAACTGAGAAAATAAACAAGTTTATTTTCATGAAGGTGGTTACTCGTTTCAACATTTATCATGTTGATGAATAAACTTGTCCTCTGGCCACTTGCTGAGTTTTGCACCTTCAATGATAACGGGTATAATAGGCTCCATTTTTTAACAAGTTTTAAAGCTATGCGCCCAAGCAACCGTACTCCTGAACAAAACCGCGAAATAAAAATTACGCGTAATTTTACAGCTTATGCTGAAGGCTCAGTATTAATTGAAGTCGGTAATACAAAAGTATTATGTAACGCTTCTGTTTCAGAGTCTGTGCCACGCTTTTTAAAAGGCAAAGGTTGGGTAACGGCTGAATATTCAATGCTTCCTCGTGCGACACATACACGTAATATGCGTGAAGCAGCGAAAGGAAAGCAGGGTGGACGTACATTAGAGATTCAACGCCTTATTGCACGTTCATTACGTGCTGCTGTTGATTTAAAAGCCTTTGGAGAGAATATGATCACTGTCGATTGTGATGTAATTCAAGCAGATGGCGGAACACGCACAGCTTCTATCACTGGCGCTTGTATTGCTCTCGCTGATGCCTTGAATTGGATGGTGAGCGAAGGTAAAATTAAAAAGAGTCCACTTAAGCAAATGATTGCAGCGGTTTCGGTCGGTATCTACAAAGGTACGCCAGTTTGTGATTTAGATTACGCTGAAGATTCGAATGCACAAACCGATATGAATGTTGTGATGACAGAAACGGGTGGCATGATTGAAATTCAAGGTACTGCTGAAGAAGGCGCATTCAGCCATGAAAAATTATTGGTGATACTCAGCCTTGCTAAAGGCGGTATCGATAAATTAGTTATTGAACAGAAAAAAGCACTAAACGCGGAGTAAAAATGAAAGATTATCAAAAAGAGTTTATTGAGTTTGCAATTGAAAAACAGGTTTTAAAATTTGGCGAATTCACCCTGAAATCAGGCCGTATTAGCCCTTATTTCTTTAATGCAGGTTTGTTTAATACGGGTCGCGATCTTGCTCGCTTAGGCCGTTTTTATGCTGCCGCATTACAAGATTCTGGTATCGCTTACGACTTGTTATTTGGCCCTGCTTATAAAGGCATTCCAATTGCGACAACAACTGCAGTTGCGTTATCAAATGATTACGATTTAGACCTGCCATATTGTTTTAACCGTAAAGAAGCAAAAACACACGGTGAAGGCGGTAGTTTAGTAGGTTCTGAGTTAACCGGTAAAGTTATGCTGGTTGATGATGTAATCACAGCGGGCACGGCGATTCGTGAATCAATGGATATTATCAATGCGCACAATGCAGAACTTGCAGGTGTATTGATTGCCTTAGATCGTCAAGAAAAAGGTAAAGCAGAGCTATCTGCAATTCAAGAAGTTGAGCGTGATTACGATGCAAAAGTTATCTCGATCGTGCAACTTGCTGATGTTGTAAGCTACCTTGAAACACTGCCTGAGATGCAACAGCATCTTGCGTCTGTGCAAGCGTACCGCGAACAATACGGTATCTAAAATAGCTACGAGTAGTTAGCTACGAGCTTCGAAACTCGTAACTATCTGCTCGACGCTTTTTTATATCTTAAACTGCTTCACCGCTCCATCAAGTTCATTAGCAAGTGATTCAACTCGTTGACTGCATTGGTCGATATTTTCATAGTTGATTTGCATCTCTGAATAACCATCTTGTATATGTACCATATTCCTATTTATCTCTTCAGTAACACTACTTTGCTCTTCTGCCGCAGTAGCGACTTGTTCATTCATTTTATTGATCTCTTCAATACACGTAGTGATGTGTGAGATATCCTTACCTGCTTGTATTGCATCCTTAACGCTTTTATCAACCATCTCAATACCTTTCGACATAGCGGCTTGTGCGCTACTTGAGCTTGACTGTAGCTCGCTGATCATGATTTCAATTTCGCTGGTTGAGTCTTTTGTTTGCATCGCTAAACTACGCACTTCATCGGCTACAACAGCAAAACCACGGCCTGATTCTCCTGCTCGTGCCGCTTCTATGGCTGCATTTAATGCTAACAAATTAGTTTTTTCAGAGATGCTTTTAATGACATCAACGAATTTACCAATGTTAAGGCTGGCGCTGTTTAATTTTTCAATGACTGTTGATGCGTTATTAAGCTCCGTTGAAAGCTGATTAATATTAGCGATGGTTTCTTCAACTTCGTGGTTACCATGCTGGCTTTCTTGGTTCGCCTTTTCTGTTTCTGTGGCCGCTTGCATCGCATTACGCGCAATCTCTGCCACAGTGCTGCTCATTTCTGTTGTTGCTGTCACCACTTGTGTGACTTGGTCGGAGCCGGTGTTTATTTTATGAGATATCTGCTGACTATTACTTTTGTTTTCCGCCAACCTAGATTTGAGGCTATCTGCGGTCGTTTGTATTTTTTCAACTAAGCCTTGCAGATGCGAAACTAAGTGATTAATGGCATTACCAATATCGCCGAGTTCATCTTTGCTATTAACTTCAATGCGTAAGGTTAAATCGTTACTGGTGGTAATTTGTACCACTTTACGTGTTATTTCATTAATGCCTTTATGTAGCTGTCTCGCGATATAAAAAGACAAGCCTAATACAAAAATCAGGGGTAATAGAATGATAATACTGAGGCTAGTTAACAAACTGTTTTTCTCTGCAATAAGTGCCACATTATTGCTATTTAACTGTTGTAGCAGAGTCACTTCAACGGATTTTAAAAGGTTTATTTTCTGCGAGATGGTTTTAAACCAAACAGTAGGATCGGTATTAAATTGCCCGTCATTCATTTTTTTCAGCGCCAACTGGCGATAGTGGTCAACATCTTGAATGGGTTTTCCAGTCACCGTTTGTTGGTAAATTGAGAACTGTTTTACTGTGGCATGCGCTTTAAATTTATCTAAGTAAGCTTGTTGCTCTGCGAGTAAACGGATAAATTTTTCTAGAAGCGCGGGCGTAAAATGGTCTTTTTCAAACACGTTACTAAGCACTGCACGCTCTATGCCTGCACGCTCTTTATGTTGTAAAAAGCTGCCAATGGCGACGGATGAAATGGCCAATTGTACATTTTGATTTTCATTCGCTGTATTATCGATAATAGACAATAACAAGGCATTGAGCTGAGTGTAAAAAGCAACTTCCTCTGCAACACTGACCGCTAAGTTATCAACTCGGTTACGCATCTCTGACAGCTTATTTAGCGTCTGATTAACTTCTGAAAATAGGTCTTTGAGGTGAGGTGTTAATGGTTGTTTTTGTATGAAGGTCTGCAAAGCTTGGCGTTTTTGATCGGTGCTTTGACGATGCGTTTGAATGACTTGTTGGAATTTTTTTCCTTTAGATGATAAATAGCCCGCTGAAGCGCCACGTTCTTTTTGTAATTCATGGACTAACAATGCGCTCACGGAGGCGGAATTGGTCAGTACTAACATTTCCTCTAGCGCAATTTTCTCTTGATAAGTCTGCATAAAGTTATAACTGGCAAAGCAGATAAAACCCAATAATGGAAATAGTGTTAGCCCAAAAAGTTTACTGCGAATAGAAAGATTGTTGATAAAAATAGACATTTTATTCCTAGAATTTGAGTTATTCTTAACTTTAGAAGAGGCCTTTATGTTGTCATGGAATGATGTTAAAAAGAAGTTATTTTGGAAGGAAGAATGATGTAGGTTAATTAAATTAACCTACATCATTTTATTAAAGCGCTTTATTATTCGCTTATATCATTCACTTTAAGTGCCTGTGTTTCATCAAAGTCTTTCGTTTTCTGATGATTACTAGCAATGAATGAGTATATTACTGGCAAGATAAATAACGTAAACAGCGTACCAATAGACAAACCTGCTACGATTACAATACCAATACCAAAGCGACTTACCGCACCCGCACCCGTTGCAAATAATAATGGCGTCAAGCCAGCTACCATAGCCGCCGTTGTCATTAAGATAGGACGTAAACGAATTGTTGCAGCTTTTTTAACCGCTTCAGTGCGATCTAAACCACTGTGTAATTGCTCTTCTTTTGCCACTTCTGCAATCAAGATACCATGCTTAGTGATCAAACCAACTAGGGTTATCAAACCAACCTGTGTATAGATATTCATTGTGGCAGCACCCCATGCAAGGGCGACTAATGCACCACTTATTGCCAGTGGCACGGTCATTAGAATAACTAATGGGTCGCGAATACTCTCAAACTGACTTGCAAGTACCAAGAAGATAATCAATACCGCTAATAGGAAGGTCATGTATAACGCACTACCTTCAGTCACAAATTGACGAGCTTCACCCAGGTAATCATGACGATAGCCTTGTGGTAGCTTAGTTGTCGACAGCTCTTCAAAGAAAATAATCGCATCACCCATCGCAAAACCAGGGGCTAATACTGCGCCGATCGTAGCACTATTTAGTTGGTTAAAGTGTGGCAGTGAGCGTGGCTCAGCAACAACGTCAATATTGATTAACTCACTCAGTGGTAACATGTCGCCATTTTTAGCTTTAACAAAGAACTCACCAAGCATGCCAGGCGATAAACGATATTTACGTTCAACTTGCGCAATCACTTCATAACTACGGCCGTCAAGGTCGATGCGGTTTAGGTAACCATCACTCAGTAATGTACCTAATGTGATACCAATATCTTGCATGGTAACGCCATAAGCGCCGGCTTTATCACGGTCAATACTGATATTCATAGTTGCAGAATCAAAGGCTAAATCTAACTCAGAATAAACAAAGTTTGGATTCGCTTGTGTGGCTGCTAAAACATCACTAGCAATTTCTACTAGGCTCTCAAATGGATTAGAAGTCGTGATAACAAATTGCACCGGTAAACCACCCGATGAACCTGGTAACTCTGGCATTTGGAAAGCGGTTGTTGCTACCTCTGCAATGCTATTAAAGTCTCCTTTTAAGTTAGTTGCTAACTGTTTAGGGTCAATATCGCGTTGGCTCCATGGTTTCATGATAGCAATACCAAATGCTTGGTTTGCATTAGGAATACCCGACATTGCTAAACTACTTTGCACTGAATCTTGCTCTGTAATTTTAGCTGTTACCACTTTCATGCTGTTTTCGATGTAATCTAAATTCGCGTTTGAAGGCGCTTTAGACATCATCATTAACGCGCCTTTATCTTCCGACGGAGCAAGCTCAGATGGAATAAATTTAAACAGGAACGGTAACGAAGCAAATACCAGTAGGGCGAATAAAATAACCGCAGGACGACGTGTCATTAGCTTATCAAGTAATCTTGAATAACTATTAGTCAGGCCTGTTAGCGCATTATCTACAGTGCGTTCAAAGCGGTTAGGTTGGTGATTACTTTTAAGCATGACGCTACACATCATCGGAGACAATGTTAATGCCACTAAACCAGATACAAATACCGCACCAGCCAGTGTTAATGCAAACTCAGTAAATAGCGAGCCTGTAATACCGCCCATTAATGCAATAGGTGCGTAAACGGCTGCGAGTGTAATGGTCATTGAAATAACCGGAACGGCAATTTCACGTGTACCAATAATCGCCGCTCGGAATGGTTCTTCACCTGCTTTAATATGTCGATCTACATTTTCTACGACTACGATTGCATCATCTACCACTAAGCCGATGGCTAATACCATTGCCAGTAGAGTCATTAGATTGATAGTAAAACCAAACATCTGCATAACCACTAATACACCCACTAAAGAAAGTGGAATAGTGATAATAGGAATAATAACCGCACGCCATGAACCTAAAAATAGGATCATTACGATCAATACAATTAAACCCGCTTCAGCGATAGTTTTGATAACCTCTGAAATTGATTCTTCAATCGCGATAGTGGAGTCATAAAGCACTTCCATCTTGATTGAGCTTGGGTTGTTCTTTTGTAAATCAGGCAACATTTCACGTACGCCCGCAGTAATGTCTAGCGGGTTAGCAGTAGGAGCTGCATCGATTGCAACAACAACAGCATCATTACCATTAGCCATTGCGCGGTAAATATCATGGCTTTTTTCTAATGAAACTTTAGCTATATCTTGTAAACGGATCGTTTTACCGTCTTCACGAGTAGCAACGATCAGGTTTTCTAACTCAGCAGCCGTTGAAACTTGTGTTTTAGTATTACCATTAAACAATGTGTAATAACTGTTTGATTGGCCTGTTGCTGATTGAATATTATTAGCTTGTAGAATTTGCACCACATCTTTAGTGGTTAAATCAAAGCCTGCCATACGCTCAGGATCAAGCCAAACACGCATTGCAAATGAGGTACCACCATAAAGGTTAACCTTTGCTACACCATTGATACTGAATAGTTGAGGTTTAATTACACGCTCAAGGTAGTCAGTTATTTGGCTGGCATTTAACTCTTCACTCGCAAATGAGATGTAAATAACAGAGGTACTAGAACCGGTACTTAAATCAATCGTTGGATCTTCTGCTTCACTTGGTAACTGTGAACGAACACTATTTACTTTAGCAAGAATATCGGCAACCGCGCCATTAGGATCGGTATTAAGTTTCATGTAGACAACGATACTTGATCTACCCATAAAGCTTTGCGAAGTCATAAAGTCGATATTATCGGCTTGTGCAATGGCTTGTTCTATCGGTTGGGTGATAAAACCTTGGATCAAATCCGCATTTGCACCGTAGTAACTCGTGCTTACAGTGATCACTGTATTGGTCATGTTCGGGTATTCACGTACCTGCATTTTCCCAAGTGCCTGCAGACCTAATAATACGATTAGCAGGCTTAGCGAGATCGCTAAGATTGGGCGTTTTATAAATGTATCTGTAAATTTCATAATGAGCCCTACAGCGCTGGAATTTCAGCTGGTTTGTTAAGAATGTCTGATTCAGTGATTGTTACGTGAGAGCCATTACTTAAACGTACTTGGCCACTAGTAACAATAACGTCTCCTACTTCAAGGCCTGATAAAACATGGATATCACCATCGATACTTTTGCCTAATTTAACTATTTTCTGATCTACCTGTTTGAAGGTTTTACCATCTTTCGAGGTTTGCTCTGAAATAAGGTAAACCGTTTCACCGTATAACGTGTAGTTAATTGATGTTTCAGGCACTGCAATTTGTTCTGTTAGTGTTGGTAAAATAATATTCGCTTTAGCAAACATACCAGAACGTAATTTAAGGTCTTCATTAGGAATGTCAGCTTGTACTTGAATGACACCACTTTGGAAGTTCACAGCAGGTTCAATGGCAGAAATAGTACCTGTAAAGGTTATGCTTGATTCTGCATCAACAAAGATGTTCATTGCTTGGCCAATGCTAATTTTATTCAGGTCATTCTGTGGAACAGTAAAACGCATTTGCATACGACTGATATCTTCTAAACGTACGATATCAGTACCGTCTTTTAGATATTCACCCATGAATACGTTACGCAGTCCTGTAATGCCATCAAAAGGCGCGCGGATTATACGGCGACTAATCGTTGCTTCATAACTTTCTATTTGACCCTGTAGGGTTAATAAGTCTGCTTCTGCTTCATCTACTTTACCCTGTGAAACTGAGCCTTTTTTAAATAATGAAAGCATACGTTTATAGTTACGTTGGACTGCAGGTAAACGGCCTTTAGAGGCTTTTAAGTTTGCTTTTTCAACTTCAGAATCTAGGTAAACAATTGCATCACCTGTTTTCAACGTTTGACCAGAAACAAAGTCAATTTTTACAATTTTACCAGCAACTTCATTGGCAACAGTGACACCTTGGATAGGTTCAATAAAACCAATAGCGCGTAAATGGGGTGTCCACTCTTCTGTTTTAATTGTATGGCTAGTAACAGGGAACTCAGGAATCGGTCTGCTGGCTAAAAATTCTTGAATTTTTGACGCTTTAAACATGTTAAAACCGATGACACTACCAAAAACAAGTACTGCAAGTACGAGAGCCGAAGCTATCCATTTTTTCATTTTATTACCTTAATAATTAATATGTTGTTGAATTTTGTGGGGATGTTGAATGATTTGCCATGAGGCATCTCGAACTGTTGTCAGAACCTGCTCATCCAGTTGCAAGCGCTGCTTTAAAACTTTTTTTGCTAAATTAATCGCACTATCAAAACTAAGTGCAAGTAATGCTGGAATAGGTAAATCATGAAAATGCTTTTCGTTTATACCTTTTTGATAAAAATCTAGCAAGGGTAAAAAAGTTTGATCTTCAAAAAGCGTTATTGTTTCTTGGTCACCGTTTGGAATAAAACAGAGCATTTCAATAACGGCAAGACGCTGAGGGTTTTTTAATACTGCATTAAATGCATTGCGCCAAAGTAGATCGTATTTCTCTTTCGGATCTTGTAATTCAGACCAGCCAGAAAAGATAGTTTGTGAGGCTTCAAGACGAATATGTTGGTGTAACTCCAACATTAACATCTCTTTACTGTCAAAATAACGATAGATCGTGCCCGCTGCAATGCCAGCTGTTTTAGCTAACACTTTCATTGATAGACCGTAAAAACCACGTTCAGCTAATAGCTTCTCTGCGGCCTCAAGTATTTTACTACGTTTTCCCATGCTTCCTCAAAAATGAATGAACGTTCATTATCGTTGCTATTATCAATACTTTTATTCTTTATGCAATAGAAATTATATTATCCCGTGATACAATTCAGCAATAATTTATCAAATGGAAATATTATGGCTATTTTAGTGACAGGTGGCGCAGGTTATATTGGCTCACATACCGTATTGGAATTATTGGCAACGGATCAAGAGATCATTATCGTCGATAATCTGTGTAACTCTTCAAAGGAGTCACTAGCGCGTGTTGAGAAAATTACGGCTAAAAGCTGTGTTTTTTATGAAGGGGATATTTTAGATAAAGCCTTTTTAGACTCTGTGTTTGCTAAACATGATATTGAATCGGTTATCCATTTTGCAGGATTAAAAGCAGTGGGTGAATCGGTTGCTAAACCTGTTATGTATTACCAAAATAATGTGCAAGGTACATTAACCTTATTAGATGCTATGGCTGATGCCGGTGTGTTTAATTTAGTATTCAGCTCTTCAGCAACCGTTTATGGTGATCCTGCAAGTCTTCCTATTCGTGAAGATTTTCCGGTAGGTGGCACAACAAATCCTTATGGCACTTCAAAGCTAATGGTTGAAATGGTATTGCAGGATGTTGCCAAATCAGATGATCGCTGGTCATTTGCTATTTTGCGTTACTTTAATCCGGTAGGCGCACATATTTCTGGTTTGATTGGTGAAGATCCAAATGGTATCCCTAACAATTTATTACCTTATATTGCACAAGTTGCGGTAGGGAAATTAAAAGCGTTAGCGGTTTTTGGTGATGATTACGATACCAATGACGGCACCGGTGTACGAGATTACATTCATGTGGTTGATCTCGCGATTGGGCATTTAAAAGCATTGGAGAAAATTACTCCAACGACCGGAGTGAACATCTATAACCTAGGCACGGGTAATGGTTATTCGGTATTAGAGATGGTTAAAGCTTTTGAAGTTGCGAGTGAAAAAAGTATCGCTTACAACCTTTCTCCTCGTCGAGAAGGTGATATAGCGGCTTGTTATGCAGCGCCTGAAAAAGCGTTAATAGAATTAAACTGGCAAGCAGAACGTGGCCTAGCTGAAATGATGCAAGATACTTGGCGTTGGCAGTCTAATAATCCTAACGGCTACAAAAAATAGCTAGACGAAAAGGAAGCTGTCAGTTTTTAGCTGTCAGCCATCAGCTTTAAGATCCGCTTCGGTGGATTTTTTTATGCGCCTTTTTTAATAACATAGCGGTAGGGTAGCTGCTCGATATTAATCTCTACTAAGGTGTGATCCATAAAACGGCAAAAGCTGGGGATATCACGCGTAGTGGCAGGATCGTCTGCAATCACTTCAAGTAATTCACCCTGTTGCATTTTTCTCACTGTTTTACGAATCATCATCACTGGCTCTGGGCAACGTAATCCTAGTGTATCTAATGTGGCCGTTTCATTTTTGTGCATTAAAAATTCTCTGTAATAAGAAAGTATTTTTTAAGTCTAAAATACTCTATAGATATGGGTGAAATATTACTAAGCTTAATTTTGTGATCTAAGTCATATTATATATCTGTTACTCACCAAGATGCAAAAATCAGAAGTTTGCTGGATAACAGATGAAAGGAGAGCTTATGTTTCAAGTTAATCAGCGTATTTATATTCATCTGACTATTGTGATTAGTACCATCCTTATCCCTATTTTGCCTTTTGTGTACATACAATCAAGTGCTTGGCCGATGGCAATGCTAATGTCATCAGTGGCATTATGGATTGAATTGAGTGAACGCACGCCCCCTAAATCATAATAATGGTTCATTCAAACCAGTGTGGGAAATTCTCTTTGATGAGAGGTACATAAGTACGCGCAATAGGCAGGCGTTCATTCTCTAGCTGTATCACGTATTTTATTTTACTCAGCTGCACCACACGTAATACTTTACGTGGATTGACTAAATAAGAGCGGTGAATCTGCAAGAGACTTTCGTCTTTAAAATAAAGTTTAATATTTTTAAGGCGTAAAGAAAGATAAGTTGTGTCTTTGTTATCACACACAATACCGCTATAACCTTTGTCTGCTTGAATGTATTTAATATGGTCTTTTTGTGATGCAATCTCATATAGCTCTGATAACAACTGAGGTTCTTTCGCGAGCTCACTTATTTGTTTACGCATCATCTGAATCTGTGCCACTAAACTTTGAAAGTAAGCAATGTCTTCTTCGAGTAGAGGCTCTGTTGTACGTAATTCAAATCGGTATTGCGCGAGTGAAGAAGGAGACAGTTCAAGTACTTCAGACATATCGTTTTCATGGTCAGAAGTATGTTGATGTAATACATTCTGCCCTTCATAAACAGTGATATTGCCTGCTTTGTTATCATTAACGAATAATTCGAAGGCCGCTTCAATGAGCTGTTTAATATCAGTCAGTTTCTCTGCTTGTAAACTAAAGCTTTGTAAATTAATTAAACGATTATGTTCATTTTTTTGTACGGAACGATCTGCTTCACTCTGTGTGGAATGCGCTTTGATAGGTTTGGCTTCTGCTTGGTTATTTTCTTCAACGTTTATCAGTAACGCATTATGGTGTTTAATTTTTTCATTGGTGATCGGCAGGCCAATAAAAAAGATACCGTGATGATTCGTCGTTTGATAAGAGATCGTTGAAGCGAGTATTTTAGCGCAACGTTTTATGGCTAGTAGGGTTTGTTTTTGATGCACCGTTTCGCTTTGTTCGTGCTTTTCTTCCTTAATTTCAAAACCACTCAAATCACCTTGTTGTATGGTTTTGATATGTAATATTGTATGCCTAGGATTACGCTGAGCAAGATAAGAAAGCAGTAATATAAACAGCTGTTGCAGATAACTTTGATCCACTTGGACATTTTTTAAGGTTTGTGAAGTATCTAAACTGATAGTAATGCTTTTTTCTTTTAACTCAGGAAAGACGATTTTAATGGCATTTTGAAAGATAGTTAGTGGCGCTAAAGCTTCGGGTTTAGGCAGTGTTGAACTATCTGCTAATGTTGTTTCATGTAATAGCTGTTGCACCAATTGATTTAACAGATCACTTTTACGCTTAACTTCCTCTAACTTATCTTCGGTCGCTGTAATCAGTGCTAACTGTTTTTTTTCTATCTGTTTTGAAGTGATTGTATACCTTGCAAGGGCGTTTCAATATGTTGGAGCTGTGAGCGAACTTTAATAAATTGTGCTTTATTGTCTGCATCTTCCTGTTCTTCATTGCGTTGTTTATAACGTGAATAGATAAGTAGGGCGCTAACGATGAAAATAAAGAATAAGGTGATTAATACTTTACTTTATGCGCATTATAAAATGCGTTGAGCTGATAGGAAAATGCTCTGCGTAAATTTTGCTTAATAGTGAATCTGTTCCTTTGATGTCGTTATGTATTTGGCGCAGTGCAATGCCGTTATAGTGGTTGTTTTTGATATATTCTATTTTATGCGCGATAGAGTCTTCATCTTCAAAGCTAATAAAGTGCCCATCAAATTTTTCGCCATTGTATAACCAATGCATTTTAGCGTTATCATCCCAAAATTTTTGATAACCAGAAGAGGCCATAAACCCTTGCAGATAATCCTGTGTATAAACACCTGTCCGTCCGCTATTCGCAGAGTCCCAGCTTCCCCAAGATATTTTTTTAGCTTTCTGGAATAAGCCATTATTGGTTTTTTCTACTCCATTCCAGCCCATTGCAAATGCAGAGATATTTAAGATTATTTTTTCTGGTGCGATTTTTTGTTGTTTATAGAGCGCTAGCAGGCCATCAAAACTGCCTATTTCCATTTCATTTTCTAGTAAATTTTGTTTGTCTTTTACACTCACCGTTAAGGGGGATAAGTGGTTACTATTTTTTTCCCAGTAGCCATGAATGTAGTTTGTTGGCACGCTAAAATAGTCTAGATATTGCTGTACTTTAGTCATGTCCCAGAGCGTTTTAAAGCTAGGCTTAGCAGAAGGGGGGATCATTAATGTGTATTGTCGCTTGTCTTTGATACTTGCAATATCAAGCACTTCTCGTAGCTCTGCAATTAACAGATTAAGGTTTTCTGGGTCATCTGGGCGACTGGCATTTTTAATCGGTGCAGGCCAATCAATTTCAATACCATCTAGATGATAAGTGCGAATAAAGTCGAGTGCTGAAAGTGCAAAGTGATTTCGTGAGCTTTCAGAGGATGCAATGTCTGAATAATAATTAGAACGGCCCCAGCCACCAATCGAGATGATAGTTTGTAAGTGTGGATATTTTTTCTTGGCTTTATATAACTCACCTAAACTGCCTTGAAATAGACCCTTTTTAGGATCGTTATCCGGATAGTTATGACTAATATCCGCATATTCATCACTAATAACAACATTAAAGTTTTCATCAATATCTGCACTTTGGTAAACGATGTGCGTGGTTTGTTGAAAAGGGATATCTCGAATATGGTAATTAGGCCCGTAAATAGCCCACTGTTTATAATAAACAAAAACACTGTCATTGTTGTTTATATGCTGACTGGCGATGCTAGGCAGTGAAAGCAGTAGAGTTAAAAAACAGAAAAGACGAACTAACACACGAGGTTCCAAACTAAGGAGAGGATGTATTTTTAATTATAAATCAATGATAAATTAAGTGTAAATGTTAGTGTGAAAATTATTTTGTTATTCGTGAGTTTGGTGGGGTTTTAAGGCTTAGATGTAAATAATAAGGTGAGTTATCATCAATAGAATTTTTCCTCAGCAACTCAGTTGCTGAGGAAAAGGGCGTTTAGCCTGTATTACGTAAACCTGCAGCAATACCTGCAATAGTGACCATTAGTGCTTGGTCGATAACAGGACAGATTTCTTCGCCATTTTTACGTGAGCGTGAAAGTAGTTCTGCTTGCAACATGTTTAATGGATCAACATAAGGGTTACGCAGTGAAATTGACTCTTTAATCCAAGGTTGCTCTTGCATTAAATTATGATCTGGAATTGTTTCTAATACCATTTCACGTGTGAGTGTTAAGTTATCACGTAAGCGTTGACCAAGAGGCCATAGTTCTTTAGGAACAAGACGCTCTTCATAGAACTTAGTTAATTCTTCATCTGCTTTTAAGAATACCATTTCAAACATTTCTAAACGAGTATGAAAGAAAGGCCAGTTACAGTACATCTCTTGTAAAAGCTCTTTTTTACCTTCATCTAATAATGTTTTTAATGATGTGCCTGCGCCTAACCATGCAGGTAGCATTAAGCGGTTTTGGCTCCAAGCAAAGATCCATGGAATCGCACGTAAACTTTCTACGCCACCATTTGGCTTACGTTTTGCTGGACGACTACCTAATGCTAATTTTCCTAGTTCCAATTCAGGTGTTACGCTGCGGAAATAAGGAACAAAGTCAGGTTCTTCACGAATGAAGTGACGGTATTCTTGACAAGATTGCTCAGCAAACTGATCCATTAAGTCACGCCACTCTTGTTTCGGTGCCGGTGGTGGAAGTAAGTTCGCTTCTAAAATCGCTGCTGTATAAAGGTTTAAACTTTGTAGTGCAACTTTTGGTAATCCAAATTTAAAGCGGATCATCTCGCCTTGTTCGGTTACACGTAAACCACCTTTTAATGAACCAGGAGGTTGTGAAAGCAAAGCTTGATGTGCTGGAGCACCACCACGACCAATTGTGCCGCCACGACCATGGAACAATACTAATTGAATATCGTTCTCTTCACTGATTTTAACTAAAGCTTCTTGTGCTTGATATTGGCCCCAGTTAGCAGCTATCACGCCAGCATCTTTTGCTGAATCAGAATAACCAATCATAACGTGTTGAATACCGTTGATATAACCACGGTACCAATCTACAGCAAACAAACGTTCCATTACTTCTTTGGCGTTATTTAAATCATCTAAGGTTTCAAATAATGGCGCAACAGGAATACGGAATGGGCAACCGGCTTCTTTTAATAACAACTGTACCGATAATACATCAGAGGCTTGGCGTGCCATTGAGATGATGTAAATACCTAATGCTTGCTCATCAGTTTCTGCTACCACTTTACAGGTATCTAATACTTCTTGTACTTCTGCTGATGGCTTCCAAGAAGCGGGGATAAGTGGGCGTTTGCTATTCAGTTCTTGTAATAGGAAAGCTTGTTTATCAGCTTCATTCCATGCGTTGTAATCGCCAATGCCTAAATAACGTGTTAATTCTGACAGTGTGTCACCGTGGCGTTCACCATCTTGACGGATATCTAGCTTCACTAGATTAACGCCAAAACAAGCAACACGACGTAAAATATCTAATATTAAACCATTTGCAATTGAGTGCATGCCACAGGCTTTAAGTGATTGGTAACAAAGCTCAAGCGGTGCTTTTAATTGCTCAGTAGAAGTGATTAGGTCTTGTGCATCACTTTTTTGATTCTGTAATGTGGCACTCAATGACGTTAATGTTTCTTTTAGCTCTACACGCAGTTTACGTAGAATAACGCGGTAAGGTTCACCTACATCACCCACAACGGCGCGTAATTGCCCGTCGCAGTTACCCATTGATAATTCTTCAGTCAGTTGTTTAATATCTTGAAGATATAAACTAACTGCCATCCAGCGACTTGTTAATAGTACTTCTTGGGTTACTTTAGCGGTAACAAAAGGGTTACCATCTCGGTCTCCTCCCATCCATGAAGTAAATTTGATCGGTGAAGCATCAGTAGGCAGTGCTAGGCCTAAGCCATCTTGTAATTTTGCATCTAGTTCACGTACATAAAGTGGCACGGCTTCCCAGAGGCTGTTTTCAATAACCGCAAATCCCCATTTAGCTTCATCAACAGGTGTTGGGCGATTTTTACGAATGTCATTGGTATGCCAAGCTTGTGTAATTAGCTGTTCAAGACGATCCAGTAATTGATCACGCTCTTTATCAGAGATATCAGAAATTTCTAACAGGCTTAAGCATTCATTAATTGCAGTGTGTTTATGAATCAATGTGCGTCGAGTGATTTCAGTAGGATGGGCAGTCAGTACCATATCCATTGATAATTCATTTATCGCTTTTTGCATTTTTTCTTCAGAGATATCTGAATTTTTCAATTTTGCAATTAGCTGACTCATTGGATCAGGCGCACAAACACCACTGTCGCAATGGCGAGAAATTCCATGGAATTGCTCAGCAATATTAGCAAGGTTTAAGAAATGCGTGAAAGCACGGGCAACAGGGACTAATTCATCATCGGAAAGATTAGCTAGTTCAGCAACTAAGGTTGCTCCATCTTCCTGATTACCAGCACGAGAAGCTTTAGAAAGTTGGCGAATAGATTCGATCTTATCAAGGAACTCTGATCCTAAATTATCGCTAATACTTTTACCTAATAATTGCCCTAATAAATTTACGTTACCACGTAAATTTGCATATTGCTCTGTCATAAAAACCTCTCTAATCTGTAATTAAATTACACTTAAGTCTGTAACAAGGGGAGTAAATTACCACAAAAGCGGTAACAGTCAATCATGCTTGATAATTTTGCTTATAAATTAAGCGCTTCTTTGTGTAATTAAATTACACAATAGCGCTGGATCAATTTGTTAATTACTTCTTGGGTTGGTTTTACAAATGAAAGATCTAAGTATTCATTTGGTTGATGTGCTTGGGTAATATGACCCGGGCCTAAAACGATGGTATCGCAACCTAACTGTTCTATAAAAGGCGCTTCAGTACAGTAATTCGCACTTTGCGCTTGGTTACCTGTATATATTTCTGCTTGCGTGATTAAATCTGAATGTTGCGGGCATTGATAAGAAGGAATTGGCTCATGCAAATGATATATATCGACGCTATTTGGATAACGCTTTTCAATTTCTGCTAAAGAGTCTTTAACAGTAATAAACAACTCATTAGTGCTAATACCTGGAATAGGGCGCATATCAATATGTAAGTCACAACATCCACAAATGCGATTCGGGCTATCACCACCATTAATGGCACCAAAATTTAATGTTGGGTAAGGCACTGCAAAATGTTCGTTATGGTATTTATCTTTAAAGGTTTGTTGTACTTTTTTGAGCTCTCCAATAACCAAGTGCATAATCTCAATTGCATTGAGTCCTTTATCTGGATCCGAGCTATGGCCACTGTGGCCTGTAATACGAATACCTTCTGACATATGACCTTTGTGCATCACAACCGGTACCATGCCTGTTGGTTCACCAATAATGGCGTAGTCTGGTTTAATGGATTTTTGTAACGCGATGGCTTGTGCGCCCGACATGGTCGTTTCTTCATCGGCAGTCGCTAAAATACGCAACGGTTTATTGAGTTTAGTCAGGTCTGTACTTTTTAATACTTCGATAACAAAAGCAAAAAAACCTTTCATATCAATGGTACCCAAACCATATAAACGATTATCTTTTTCTACCACTTTGAAGGGGTCTGTTTTCCAGCCTGCTTCATCATAAGGAACGGTATCGGTATGTCCTGCTAGTAATAAGCCACCATCTCCACTGCCATAAGTGGAAACCAAATTGTATTTTCCGGGTACGTTTGGCACTTCAGTTATTTCATTGTTAAAACCAAGTTCTTCTAACCATGTTGCTAACTGATTGATAACGGATACATTGCTTTGATCCCATGATGTATCGGTTGAGCTAATAGAGGGAAGTGCAATAAGATCTTTATACAAATTAATAAATGTTGGCAATGCCATAGATAACCCTTCTTGAATTCAAGTCATAAATACAGGACTTGAATTGAACTGAAAAATGGAGATATTTTAATTTACCCAAAAAAAAGCCTTAAGTAAAAATTTAAGGCTTTTTTTTTGAATCTAATATAGATGAAATTAAACGGTAAATTTACTCACTTCACTAATTAATTTGTTTGCTTGCGTCTCAAGTTCTGTGCTCATTTCATCGTTTTGCTGAGATGTTTTCCCTGAATTTTCTGCAACATCTCGAATAGAGACAACATGACGATTAACTTCAGATGCGACCACACTTTGCTCTTGGATTGCCGTCGCAATGGTTGTATTCATATCCATAATACTAACAATATCGTGATTTATCTGTTCAAGCATTTCACCGGCTTTATTTGCTTGTGCTGCACTTTCTCGGCCTTCCTCGCGACACTCTGTCATTAACGATACGATATTTTTAGTGCGACTTTGTAGCGAGCTAATGATGTTCTCAATCTCTTTAGTCGACTTTTGTGTACGACTTGCGAGAGTACGTACTTCATCTGCGACGACTGCAAATCCACGTCCTTGCTCTCCCGCACGTGCTGCTTCAATGGCCGCATTAAGAGCAAGTAGGTTGGTCTGTTCTGCAATGCCGCGGATAACATCTAATACACTACCAATCGTTTCACTGTCTTTAGAGAGTTCGAAAACAACCTCTTCAGACTCGACAAGCTTCTCTGACAATATATTAATCTGTTGAATGGTTGCATCTACACCCTGTTTACCAATGGCTGCATTCTGGTTCGTTTGTTCGGCTTTATCCGCCGCATCGGTGGTATTACTGGCAATCTCTTCGATAGTTGCCACCATTTCAGTAACGGCGGTTGCCAGCATATCTGTTTCTTGCATTTGCGCTTGAACACCTTCATTTGCTTGATGAATGTTAGATGTTAGTGTGCTGGCCGCATGGTTTACGTTATTTGCCGATTCTTGTGTTGATATAATAAGGGCGTGGAAATTTTTAATCATGCCGTTAAATGCACTTGCCATTTCAGCTAGTTCATCATTGTTTTTAGTAGAAACAATAATGGTAAGGTCATTGGTTTTTGCAATCTTCACAATTGAACTTTTAATAAATAAAATGCCACTCATGATGCTACGGCTTACGATTGATGCAATCATAATTGAGATTATTAAAGCGATAGCAAAAAGTAAGTAAGTCATATTACTCAGTGATTTAATGTAACTGTCAATTGATTGGTCTACTTTGATAACCATTGCATTTTGCTGTTGAATAACCATTGCTGAGCTATCGAAGAGTGCTTTACGTAAACCACTTTGTGCATTGTAACCAAATATTTTTTGTTCTTTTGCTAGATCCAAAAATGCTTTTTTGTATTTAGGAAGTGAGAAGTTAACTGCTGTTTTTTTACCAATAGAGAGGCTACTACCTTCTACGCCACTCACTAATTTTTTGTAAACTCGTTCAAATTTTCTAATGTGCTTACGATCAAAATCCATCAAGAAATCTTTTTCATAACGACGTAATTGCAACGTTAAACTAAGCATTTCAAAGTCAGATTTACCGATAGAACGCTCTACTTGTTTTACCGTTTTTGTTAACGTGCCGTATAGGCCGTCTTTAGTCGTTAAACCGATGCGTTTTTGTGATTCAACTAAGGTATTAAACTGCTGTCGATATTCTTCAAGTGCGGAGGTCAGTGTTGCTACTTCACTGGTAGGCATATCCATGCTAATTAATATTTTTTGGACCGCGCTAAGCTGATTCTCTAATTTAGTGTCTTGTGTATGAAAGTCTTCTACATCGGATATTTTTTTCTGGGAGATGAAGTTTTTTTCATAATGTCGGAGCTGTAAAATGCCTGATTCTATTGCGCCAATATCTTGAGCAAGCGAGATGTCTTTTTTTAATGATGAAGAAGAGAAGTTTAATAGTAGTAACATTGCCAACATACTTGCGATAGATATCACTGTGTTGGCGATTAGTTTATGTTTTATTAGCATAGTAATTACCCAAATCCTTTTTGTATTATAACCGGTTGCTACTTATAGCTTATGTCGCTATTTAGCTGTCAGCCATCAAACCGCATTTAATAACTTTATTTTGTGATAACGTTCCCTGAATGATGATTGATTATATATATTTTAGTAAATGTAGTTATCTAATGGGCAGAAGGAAGGTAGGTACTATGGGAGAGAAACTCTATTTATAAGTTTTAATGCGTACATGAATATCATTATTATTCAGCAATGATATTCATGTACAGTAAGTGTAATGATCACACTTTAAAACGACTTATTTCCCCTTTTAATACAGTTGCTTGCTGAGCAAGTTCTTGGCTCATTTGATTATTTTGTACCGATGACTCGCTAGTAAGTTCTGCTACATCTCGGATAGATACAACGTGACGATTTACTTCTGAAGCAACCGTACTTTGCTCTTGAATGGCCGTTGCAATTGCAGAGTTCATATCCATGATACTGAGAACATCATTGTTTATTTGCTCTAATAAATCTCCCGCTTGGGCCGCTTGGTTACTACTTTCTTGTCCTTCATCGCGACATTCAGCCATGAGTGTTACAATATTAGTGGTACGGCTTTGCAGTGTACTGATAATGCTTTCTATCTCTTTCGTTGATTCTTGAGTACGGCTCGCTAATGTACGTACTTCATCGGCAACTACAGCAAACCCTCGACCTTGCTCACCAGCTCTCGCCGCCTCAATTGCCGCATTTAAGGCAAGTAAGTTGGTTTGCTCTGCAATGCCACGAATAACGTCTAATACACTACCAATAGTAATACTATCTTCTGCTAGTTGATTTACAACAGACTCTGATTCAGTCAACTTATCGGATAATACGGATATTTGTGCAATAGTTGCATCCACACCCATTTTACCTTTGTCTGCATTCTTGTTGGTTTGTTCTGCTTTGTCTGCTGCATCCGTCGTATTGTTTGCTATCTCTTCTATGGTGGCTACCATTTCAGTTACCGCTGTGGCGACCATATCTGTTTCCTGCATTTGTGACTCGACACCACTGTTTGCTTGATGAATGTTTTTTGTTAATGAACTTGTCGCTTTATCAACACTATCAACCGATTGTTTAACGGAAACAATGAGGTGTTGGAAGTTTCTTATCATATGATTAAACGCTTCTGCCATTTCAGAAAGCTCATCTTTGCTTTTTGATTTTACTAAAATGGTGAGATTGTTTGTATCTGCGACTTCTACCATTGAATTTTTAATGTGCGAGATACTAGTTGTAATACTTCTGCCAATAAACCACGCAATACAGCTAGCAATTAAAAGGGATAATGCAAACACGATATAGGTGAGTTGGTTAATTGAGGTAATGTATTCTTGTACTGATTTTGTAGTTTTAGCAACTAGACTAGCTAAGCTTTCATCTACTTGATGAATCGTTGAACGCATCTCTTTTTGTAAGCCACTTTTAGAATTTAAGCCGAGTTCTTTTTGTTTTTTAACCAGATTTAAAAAAGCTGTTTGATAGCTTTTGACCGCCTTATTAATTTCACTTTTTTGGCTTTCTTTTAAATCGCTGTTTTCAACCACAATAGAAAATTTATCATAGTTAGCTTGGAATTTTTTTACGTATTTCTCATCAAGGCGCAACATGAAGTCTTTTTCATTACGGCGTAAACGTAACATTACGCTGACAGCATGGTAGTCATCCTCACCTAATGCGCTTTCTACACTATGAACTGATTTTCTTAAGACACCGTAAAGGCCTGCTTTCGGTGTCAGGCCTATTTCTTGTTGTTTGCTTACAATTTTTTTAAAAATATCTTGATATTTGGTAAGAATATTCTCTAATTTGACAGCTTCATTTTGATCTACGCCTATTTCTGATAAATATAAAGAGAGATGTTTAATGTTTCCCTCTAGGGTTTTGATTCTCTTATTAAAGGTATCTAAATACTTTAATTGCTTGCGGGCCAAAAAGTCTTTTTCATTACGTCGTAGCTGTAAAATATTAGCCTCTACTTTGCCAATATCCTGGGCCAGGGTAATGTCTTTTTGTAGAGAAGAGGATGAAAAAACAACCAATAGTAACATTGCCAACATACTCAGCATTGCCGTTACGGTGTTAATTATTAGTTTATGTTTAATTAGCATGAAAATACCTTAGTTTAAATTTTATCTTTATTAAGTGTAAGTCTAAATTGAGATGTTGCTAGCTAAAGCCCCCCGTGCAAAATTCAGGGGCCGTTGAGTAATTCCAGATTAAGGCATCAAAATTAGTGTCTATCATGCTTCCTTGTAACCAATGAGTTAGTTCCAATATAAAATTTTTATGTTATTTTTGCGATCTTGTGTCCCGTTTTTTCATTACAGGCTCGGTAATGGGTATTGAAGGGGTGATGAAGATGTTCGGGGTCTTGTCTATCGTGCTTATCTTAAGAAACAGCAGGAGGAAATGTTCCGTTGAGTACATGTGTTATTGCAACTGAAGATGTATTGATAAACTCGCCTTTGAGTCATCTGATAATAAAGCATAGGCGGTAAAAAATCAGGTGAATATTTAGCTCCTAATTTAGTCGCAATGTTTCAAGCTTGCTTGGCACAAGTGTTAGAAATTAAAGAATAATAGACTGATTAATTAACAATGGGAGGCGAATAACCTGAGTCTTCTATTGCCTACTTCAAACTCACCGGTTAAATATTTATTCATGTTTATTGCATAAATAATCATATTTAATTACAATGTTTGCTTCTAAGGCATTTCCTTCTTTATTACTTTTTCCTATAATACAGCCTTCTTAATTTTAACTATTTTTTAAACAGGATTTTCTATGTTGAAAGCAATCGTTGTCGGTGCAAGTGGTTACACTGGTGCAGAATTAGCCCATTTTCTGACACGCCACCCAGAGATTGAATTAGCAGGTTTGTATGTTTCTGAAGGTAGTTTAGATAAAGGTAAAAAATTATCTGCTTTATACGGCAACTTAGTGGGTGTTGTTGATTTACCTTTACTGCCTCTTGGTAATAGCGGTATTAAAAATGCCTGCGAAGGTATTGATATTGTTATCTTAGCGACTGCACATGAAGTCAGTCATAATTTAGCGCCTCTATTTTTAGCTGAAGACACGGTTGTTTTTGATTTGTCGGGTGCTTTTCGTGTTCAATCAGCGGGCTTTTATGACAAGTTTTATGGCTTTACCCATCAATTCCCTGAGTTATTAGATAAAGCGGTTTACGGTTTAGCGGAATGGAATGCTGAAGCGGTTAAAGGTACTGACTTAATTGCTGTACCAGGTTGTTATACAACTGCTTCATTAACGGCATTAAAACCATTGGCTGAAGCGGGTTTAATTAAAGAAAATTACAAACCAACGATTAATGCAACCAGCGGTGTTAGTGGCGCGGGACGTAAAGCGAATGTTGCAAGTAGCTTCTGCGAAGTAAGCCTACAACCTTACGCTGTGTTTAATCATCGTCATAAGCCTGAAATCGATCAGCATTTAGGCTTACCTGTTGTGTTTACGCCGCATCTAGGTAGTTTTAAACGTGGTATTTTGGCAAGTATTAATGTTGTTTTAAAAGCGGGTGTGACAGCTGCGCAAGTTGATCAAGCATACCAAGATGCATATGCAGACAAACCTATCGTGCGTTTAATGGAGGGTACCTTGCCTGCACTTAAAAATGTTGTTGGCACCCCTTATTGTGATTTAGGTTGGGCTGTTGATGGTGAAGACTTAGTGGTATTTAGTGCCATTGATAACCTGCTTAAAGGTGCTTCTTCTCAGGCAATACAATGTATTAACCTTCGTTTTGGTTTTGAAATCACCGCATCACTTTTATAAAAGAGCTTTATGTAATGAAACAACCTTTATTAATTAAATTAGGTGGTGCAGTGCTTGAAAATGAACAAGCGCTGACTAATCTATTTTCTGCATTAACAACGTATTTAGAAAAAGAAAAACGCCCGTTATTATTAGTACACGGTGGCGGTGTTATTGTTGAAGATGTTTTAAGTAAAATGAACATTAAAAGCGAAAAGAAAGATGGCTTACGTATCACCCCATTTGATCAAATTGGTTATGTGGCGGGTGCGTTAGCAGGGACATCTAATAAGTTATTAATGGCGAAAGCATTACAAGCGGGCCTTTCTGCTGTTGGTTTATCATTAGCCGATGGCTTTAGTTGTAAAGTCACGCAAATGGATCCTGATTTAGGCGCAGTCGGTATTTGTTCTGCCAATGATCCTAAGCTTATAAATCATTTATTAGCGGGTGGCTTTTTACCTGTTATCTCATCTATCGCTATTGGCGAAGATGCGCGCTTATATAATGTCAACGCGGATCAAGCTGCTATTACTATTTGTGAATTGTTAAATGCAGAGTTAGTTTTCTTGTCGGATGTGGATGGAGTATGGGACGCACAGAAACAAGTAATTCCCGAGTTAAATACACAATTAGCTGATACACTAATCGCCGAAAATGTTATCCAAGATGGCATGGCGGTGAAAGTAAAAGCAGCACTGCAAGCTGCTGATCAATTGGGTCATGTTATGCTCGCAAGTTGGAAAAATCCGGAAAATTTAGTGTCATTGCTTGCGGGTCAAGCGGTGGGTACCAAAGTAATTAAATAGGGATAACTACCCAGGTCGTTGCCCTGAGCATTTACCGTCTTTTTATATAAAGCACCCCCAAGTCTTAATGGGTGAATAGTGACAAAATAGGTAACTAAAAATGGAAGATTTATTAACTGGTTTTGAAATGACTCAGCAACAAGCATTAGACTTGATTGCACTAGGTAAAGATTTAAAAGCAAACCCTACTAAATATGCACAAGCATTAGCTGGAAAAAGTGTTGTTACATTATTCGAGAAACAATCACTGCGTACGCGTGTCTCTTTTGATATTGGTATTAATAAATTAGGTGGTCACGCCGTTTATTTAGATCAAGCAAATGGTGCGATGGGTAGTCGTGAAGATGTAAAAGATTTTGCCGCTAATATTTCTCGTTGGGCTGATTGTATTGTTGCGCGCGTATATGACCATAAAACATTGGTTGAGATGCAACAATATTCAAGCGTACCTGTGATTAATTCATTGTGTGATTTGTATCATCCATGCCAAGGTATGGCGGACTTCTTAACGATTGCACAAAACTACGATGACGTCTCTAAAGTGAAATTGGCATATATCGGAGATGGTAATAACGTAACTCATTCTCTGTTTATTGCTGGCGCCATTTTAGGCGCAACCGTGACGGCTGTTTGCCCAATTGGTCATAGTCCTGACGCACAAATTATTAAACAAGCACAAGATATTGCCGCTAAAACGGGTGGAACAATCACCGTTACCAATACAGTGGAAGATATTAAAGGTTATGACGTTGTTTATGGTGATACTTGGCTTTCAATGGGTGACGACACGCCTCTTGAGCAAATTAAAGCGAAGTTTATGCCCTACCAAATTAACCAAGCGCTATTAGATAGCACGGGTATCAAGCATATTTTACATTGCCAACCCGCTCACCGAGGTTTAGATATTACGTCGGAAGTAATGGATGGTCCTGCTTCATTGATTTTTGATCAAGCAGAAAATAGAATGCACATACAAAACGCAATCATGTTGACGTTAATTAATTAAACCATGTTGATCAAAGGAAGATAATCAATGAGTAAAGTAAAAAAAGTTGTTCTCGCTTATTCTGGTGGCTTAGATACATCGGCAATCATTCCATGGTTAAAAGAGACTTATGATGATTGTGAAATCATTGCTTTTTGTGCCGATGTTGGTCAAGGCGCTGAAGAGTTAGTTGGTTTACATGAAAAAGCGATCGCATCAGGTGCTTCTGAATGTCACATTGTTGATCTAAAAGAAGAGTTTGTTGCAGATTACATCTACCCAACAATCGCTTCTGGCGCAGTATATGAAGGTACTTATTTATTAGGTACGTCAATGGCTCGCCCAATTATTGCAAAAGCACAAGTTGAAGTTGCACTTAAAGTCGGTGCCGACGCGGTATGTCACGGTTGTACTGGTAAAGGTAATGACCAAATCCGTTTCGAAAGTTGTTTTGCAGCTCTTGCGCCTGAATTACGTGTTATTGCGCCTTGGCGTGAGTGGGACATGGTTTCTCGTGAAGATTTATTGGATTACCTTGCTGAGCGTAATATCGAATCTGCTGCTTCTGCAACTAAAATCTACAGCCGTGATGCCAACGCATGGCACATCTCGCATGAAGGTGGTGAGCTTGAAGATCCAAACAATGAGCCAAGTAAAGGCGTTTGGACTTTAACCGTTGATCCATTAGATGCACCAAACGACCCTGAATACGTAACACTTAAAGTTGAAGCTGGTCGTGTTACTGCAGTAGACGGTGTTGAGCTATCTCCATACGAGGCATTAATGCTTTTAAATGAAAAAGCCGCTAAACATGGTGTTGGTCGTGTTGATATCACTGAAAACCGTACCGTAGGTATGAAGTCTCGTGGTTGTTACGAAACACCAGGTGGTACTGTAATGGTAACGGCACTACGTGGTATTGATGAATTAGTACATGACAAACCTTCTCGTCGCTGGCGTGATCAAGTGGGCCAAGAATTTGCTCACTTAGTATATGACGGCCGTTGGTTCACTCCATTATGTGCTTCTTTATTGGCTGCTTCTGAATCATTAGCAAGCGATGCAAATGGTGAAGTAGTTGTACGTCTTTACAAAGGCCAAGCGGTTGCAGTGAAGAAACAATCTCCAAACAGCTTGTACTCTGAAGAGTTTGCAACATTTGGTGATGATAATGTATATGACCAAAAGCATGCTGAAGGTTTCATCCGTCTTTATTCTTTATCAAGCCGTATTCGTACCTTGAATAAAAACAAATAAATACGTTTGTTAACAAATAGATAATTCCTACTTCATTTTATATATCGTAGGAATTTCTATTTTTATAGGTTTTCAGTAATATTGAGAATCAATAAGAATAGTTTTTTGATCAATCATAGAAAGTAATGGAGTTATAGATGGCATTATGGGGCGGACGTTTCAGCCAAGCGGCAGACGTAAAATTTAAATTATTCAATGACTCATTACGGTTTGACTACCGTCTTGCTGAGCAAGACATCATTGGTTCAATTGCATGGTCAAAAGCACTGCAAAGTGTAAAGATTTTAACCGCTGATGAACAAGTTCGTTTAGAAGGTGCATTAAACGAGTTATTGACTTCTGTTCAAGCAAATCCAAAACAAGTATTACTGTCAGACGCTGAAGATATTCACTCATGGGTTGAAATTCAATTAATCCAACGTGTTGGTGATCTTGGTAAAAAATTACATACAGGCCGAAGCCGTAATGACCAAGTCGCAACTGACCTAAAACTTTGGTGTAAAAAAACAGCACAAGAGCTAGTGGTACATTTAGATCGCCTTGAAGCAAAACTGATTGAGCTAGCAAGAATTCACCAATCGGTTGTTTTACCTGGATACACGCATTTACAACGTGCTCAACCAGTAACATTTTCACACTGGTGTTTAGCCTACCTTGAAATGTTAGAGCGAGACCATAGTCGTTTGGAAGATTGTCTAGAACGTTTAGATACTTGTCCGTTAGGCAGTGGGGCACTTGCTGGTACGGGTTACCCAATGGATAGAACTGCTTTAGCGCATTCTTTAGGTTTTAAACGTGCAACACGTAACAGTTTAGATTCAGTATCTGACCGTGACCACGTAGTAGAGTTAATGAGTTGTGCGACACTTTCAATGGTACATTTATCACGTATGGCTGAAGATCTTATCTTCTATAATAGTGGTGAAGCTGGCTTTATCGAAATGTCAGATCAAGTAACTTCTGGCTCATCATTGATGCCACAAAAGAAAAACCCAGATGCTATGGAGCTTATCCGTGGTAAATCAGGTCGTGTCTTTGGTTCATTAGCGGCAATGTTAATGACATTAAAAGCATTACCTCTGGCTTACAACAAAGATATGCAAGAAGATAAAGAAGGGCTTTTTGATGCGCTTGATACTTGGGGCGATTGTCTTGAGATGGCATCAATGGCATTAACTGATCTTAAGGTAAATGAAGAACGTACTAAAGAAGCTGCTCAAGGTGGTTACTCAAATGCCACTGAATTAGCTGATTACTTAGTAGCAAAAGGCATTCCATTCCGTGAAGCGCACCATATTGTAGGTGTTGCTGTTGTTTTCGCGATTGAGAAAGGTGTACCGCTTGAAGATCTAAGTGTTGCAGAATTCAAAGAATTCTCAGACGTTATTGAAGATGATGTATATCCAACACTAACGTTAGAAGCTACATTGGCTGCACGTCAAGCACAAGGTGGCGTATCACCAACGCAAGTAGAGTTCGCATTAACAGAAGCTGAACAACGTCTTGCGGCACGTAATACATCAGGAATTGTGATAAGAGCTGCTCGTTTGACAGATGTTGATCGTATCGAATCAATGGTGAACCATTGGGCAGATAAAGGCGAAAATCTGCCAAGAGACAAGGCGGACTTAGCACAGTCAGTTGCTGAATTTGCAGTCACTGAATTAGATGGCAAAGTCACAGGTTGTGCTTCTGTACATATCTATGACACCGGTTTAGCTGAAATACGCTCATTAGGTGTAGAGCCTGGCTTTGAAGGTCGTGGTCAAGGTAGCGCATTAGTTGAGTTATTAGTTAAACGTGCAGAAAAATTAGCGATTAAGCGTTTATTTGTATTAACACGCATGCCAGAGTTCTTTATGAAGCTTGGTTTTAGTCCTGAAAGTAAGGCAACAATGCCTGAAAAAGTACTAAAAGATTGTGCAATATTTGTTAGTGAACATGCAAGTGACGAAAAGGCACTAGAGTTGAACTTCAAAACAAGTATGTTGCTCCAGAAAGACATGGGCAAAAGTTAATATAACTAATAAGCAGTTACACAGTTTTTATTACAGTCTCTAAAAGGCGTGTTTCTATTAATGGAAACACGCCTTTTTTGTTTTAAGAGGTTTTGTTTGTATCCGCTAATAAATAGTCATTCTTTAAATTGACGTAATGTTTTGCAGAGCGTTTTAAGAAGGCGAACTCTTTCTCTGTTAATGGGCGTGCTTGTTTTACAGGCGAACCAACATATAAGAAGCCAGATTCAAGAGTTTTGTTCGGGGGTACTAACGCACCGGCCGCAATAATGATGTCATCATTAATTTTTGCATTATCTAATATGATTGCACCCATACCTATTAATACACGTGAACCAATTTCGCAGGCATGTAACATTGCTTTATGACCAACAGTAACGTCTTCACCTATATGTAAAGAATAACCATCAACACTTGCTTCACCTTTACGGGCGACATGTAATACAGAACCATCCTGAATATTGGTGCGTTTTCCTACCTTTATGTTATTTACATCACCACGTAAGACACACATTGGCCAGATACTGACATCTTCAGCTAACTCAACATCGCCAATAACAGTAGAAAATGGATCGATATAAACATTATCAGCAATTTTAGGTGAGATACCTTTATAAGCACGTAATACAGGAAACATAACAAACCTTATTTGATAGGGAAAAAAGCACTATACGATAGAAAAGTGTGTGTAACAAAGTAAAATCTGTGGATAACTTGTGTTTAAAATAGGTATAAAAACTAATGTCGAAAAGATCGTGTTTTTACTTAAATAACGCTTGCCAATGCTCGCTCAATCCCTATAATGCGACCCCACAGACAAGGCAACTAACGAAAGTTACTTACCAAGTCCGAACCAACAAGCTGCCTTATTTATAAGTGATAGTTTGAGTCGAAAATCTTAATATAATTAAGGTGTTGACAAGGTTCAAGGTTAGCGTAC
>NZ_PJBZ01000303.1 GCF_002835995.1 Psychromonas sp. Urea-02u-13
TTGCAGTAATAGAATCTGAACGATTGATTGGTAAAAAGCAGTCAATTGAACGTCGATATTACATCACAAGCCACTTAACAAAAGATGCTAAATTTATAAATGAAACAGTTCGTTCTCACTGGGGTGTAGAAAACAATCTACATTGGCAGCTTGATGTAAGTTTTGATGAAGATAGTTGTCGCTTAAGAAGTGGAAATGCAGCCGCTAACTTCTCGTTTTTAAATAAGATTGCATTAGCTCTTCTAAAAAATGAAAAAACAGCAAAAATGGGTATAAAATCAAAACGATTAACAGCAGGTTGGGATGGAAAATATTTAATGAAAGTATTAACTATTGGGTTATAAAAA
>NZ_PJBZ01000304.1 GCF_002835995.1 Psychromonas sp. Urea-02u-13
ATGCCATTACACCTCTTTATCTCAGATTTCATCCTTCCCATTAAACGATCACTTAAGATCAAGCTTGGTGACACGTTAACCTCTCAGTCGATTCATTCCCATAAAACTCATTTGATGCTGACAATATGGGCAAATGCACTTTGACTGTTTGCTCTTTTGAGGTGTCGAAACTGTATCGATATTTATGCCCAATAATAGTAAGATTTGCAGTCGTAACTGTTTGGCATTGCCTCTTAAGAATCCGTAATCCCTAACGCGTTGTAATCCTTTTGGCAATACGTGTTGTAGAATTAACCATAAGAACTTGAGTATTGGCAGAGTCCTTGTTTTGGTAATATT
>NZ_PJBZ01000305.1 GCF_002835995.1 Psychromonas sp. Urea-02u-13
ACTGGCGACGGTGCTCGAAACTTTGTCCTGAATATTTATCATTACCACACAAAAAAGCACGATGTACACAACGGGATATACAATGGTAGTAAGGGGTATCAGCAAGTGAAATTAGCATATCGCGGGATTGTGTCATAAAACCTCCAAGGAAACCTATGCTGTTTATTTAACCATAGGTTACTCTTGAAGCTCAGTCAAAAAGATGCGGGTGTCCTCGATTGTTATCCTTTAAGTGCAAGAATATAATCAGCTTTTTGCTCTATGATTTGCTTTGCTATCTCTTTCTGACAGCCCATTGCATCAAGGGTGATAATGCTATTTTCTATATCAAGCATA
>NZ_PJBZ01000306.1 GCF_002835995.1 Psychromonas sp. Urea-02u-13
ACGTGCGCGCTGTAGTGGTTAGTTCATTCGTTGCATCTTCAACTATATCTGGAATAGCATTCATTAACGTTGAAACACCAAGGCCAACAACTGTACCGTATTCAGACAATAACCCTCTTAGCTGGTTAACGTCGCCCGTTCTGACTTTTATCATGCGCTCAGCAATGCGTTGCAACGATTGAATATCTTGTTGCTCTGTCGACTTTACAGCGACAAAGCGCACTTTGGGCCTTAACGAAGCTTCTGCAATAGCCAGTGCATCGTTGGCATCATTTTTATTACCAATCACAAAGGGTTTCACAATAAATGGCGGAATAAGCTTAACTTCATGGCCCA
>NZ_PJBZ01000307.1 GCF_002835995.1 Psychromonas sp. Urea-02u-13
TTACTTTCCTTTGCCGTTAAAGGAAAGTAAGGCGCCGAGAGGCGGAACCACACTAAACGTATAAATAGAGGCATTAAGCGAGCTTGCCTCGCACTGGCCACCTTATCGTAAGAAAGATCAGAGAAGGATTGGACATACGTAAACTTTGACTGAATTTCAAGCTTCCCACGGTGCAGTTGGTTCCCTAGAAGAGCTCGCACAGTTTGCGGTGCATACTGGAAAGCAGTGGATTTAAGGAATAAAAAATGGACATCTTCCGAAGCAGAGAAAAAACACAGGAGTCAAAGGTGGAAAAGCTTAATGCAGTGCCATTCAGACCTGACCC
>NZ_PJBZ01000308.1 GCF_002835995.1 Psychromonas sp. Urea-02u-13
AGGGATAAACTCTCTATAGTTAACATTGTAATCAACACCGCTGTAGCCAGTAGACCCTGGCCCAGGGGGGCCGTTTGAGCAGCAACCATGATCACTAATAGGGTTAATAAGTGCATCTTGATAATAAATATGTTCCTTATGCATCTGCACCCCAACAAGCTCAAGTACCGTATAAGGATTATCAATATAAGGTATGGTCATTTCAGCGATTGTATACGATTCTTCGTTTATGACTCTGAATGTTTTTGTGACTTCAGGGTCTACTGCCCAGACTCCAGCCCAGCTTAAATCGTTATCATTCAGTTGACGGTCTCGTAA
>NZ_PJBZ01000309.1 GCF_002835995.1 Psychromonas sp. Urea-02u-13
AGGCGTTAGATGTCGCTACTTTTTAGGGGATTTTTTAGATCCTCATGTACGTTTTAAGCACTGTTTTCCAATGCTACTTTCGGAGCTTTCCTTAAATAGAAAAGCTAAATTGTAGCCTTGTTTGTGCCGTTACTTTGAGTGGTTAACTTGTATTTCGTCAATTTGAAAATTGTGTTTTTTTTGTAATCTGATGAGCTTTAATTTCAATTCGTCAGCTAGTTTTTGAATTGATTAGGGAAATCAGAAAGGGGGCTTTCAAACGCTCGTAAACTGTTTAATTATTAGTTTTGTGTAAATCTCGTAACGTGTTTTCTACGT
>NZ_PJBZ01000310.1 GCF_002835995.1 Psychromonas sp. Urea-02u-13
CTTGAAGATGCACTAAAAAAGTTAGATAAATATGAATTGCTGATTTTAGATGACATTGGCTATGTAAAGAAAAGTGACAGTGAAAGCCAAGTATTATTTGAATTAATAGCACACCGTTATGAACGAAGTAGTTTATTGATCACAACCAATCAAGCATTTAGTGAGTGGGATAGTATATTTGGCGACAACATGATGACAGTTGCCGCCATAGATCGCCTTGTTCACCATGCTGATATTTATAAAATAGAAGGAGAGAGTTACCGTAAAAAAGAAGCTTTAAAATCAAACCAAGAAATCGGTCAAGTTAATTGACG
>NZ_PJBZ01000311.1 GCF_002835995.1 Psychromonas sp. Urea-02u-13
ATTGTTTCTTTTAGAGCTGAGAAAGGCGAGGCTAGTGTGGCAACGATAAAGTTCTATATCAGCTCAGCAGAACTAGATGCAAAATCGCTTTTAACAGCTGCTAGAGCACATTGGTCAGTAGAAAATAACTTGCACTGGCAACTTGATGTTTCGATGAACGAAGATGCATGCAGAATCAGGCAAAAGAATTCCACAGAGAATTTAGCAACAGTGCGCCACGTTGCTTTAAACCTATTAAAAACAGATGGATCTTTTAAAGGTGGAATTAAAAGAAAACATAAACAAGCAAACCGAAGTGACAGTTATCGAGAGG
>NZ_PJBZ01000312.1 GCF_002835995.1 Psychromonas sp. Urea-02u-13
ATGTCGCTACCTTTTAGGGTATGTTTTAGTTTTTCGTATACGTTTGGGCTAAGGTTTTATCATGCTGTTTGTAGAGATTACCTTAAATAGAAAAGCTTAAAAGTAGCGTTGATTGTGCCGTTACTTTGATTGGTGAAATTTCGAATTCGTCAATCTGAAAGTCGCAGTGTTTTGGTTTCTGAATTAGCTTAACTTTCAATTCATCAACTAGTTTTTGGTTTGAGTATTTGAAATCTAAAAGGGTGCTTTAAATGTTCGTAAACTGTTTAATTATTAGTTTTGTGTGAATCTCGTGGTGTGTTTTCAACGG
>NZ_PJBZ01000051.1 GCF_002835995.1 Psychromonas sp. Urea-02u-13
ATCAAACTCCCCTGCACATGGGGAGGTCATCCTTTTCTATTCAGTAGCTTCAAAATACAAGATGAAGATCAGATTCAGGTTTTACAATCGTTAAGCTTTAATCATGTTTTCTACCTTCCAGAAAAAAGTGATGCTAGCCCATTACCAGCAAATACGGGTAAACCTGAAAATATAGAGATCGATAAAAAAAAGAGTTACTTAGATGTGCTCTGGCAAGAAAAAGAACGCCGTATTGAAGAACAAAAAGCTTATTTACGTAACCTGCGTAAATGTGAAACACAGTTTAAAAAATCGCTTTCCGTGGTACGTGCTATTAATCTCAAACTAGGTAATCAGGCACCACAGGCATTAGCTGATGCTAAAGAATTAATTATCCATATTACAGAGAAATTGAATAACAGTAAAAGCACCGTATTGCATTTAATGGAAGAAGGTCAAGAAGGCGACAAATACCATAGCCATGTTTTTCATGTGTCCATTCTCGCAATAATTCTCGGTAAAGCACTGGCATTGTCTGAGCAGGAGTTAGTGTATTTAGGTTTAGGCGTACTGTTCCATGATTTAGGAAAAAGTAAAATACCCAACCAAATTTTGCACAATAGACCTAATGTGAGTGTTGCTGAAAATAATTATTATAAAATTCACGTACGTTATGCGCAGGATCAAATTAATAATATCCAAGGGTTTCCCGATGCAGTGGCCGAAATCGTCAGCCAACATCATGAATTTTTAGACGGAAGCGGTTATCCTAAAAAACTAAAAGGCGATCAAATAAACCTACTCACACAAATTGTGAGCATCGCTAATGAATATGACAACCTATGTAATCCCAGTGACCAACACCCGACACGCACGCCTTATCATGCTTTATCACACCTTTATAAGAATCGTGGCAAGCAGCTAAATAAAGAGGTGCTCGGTTTAATGGTTAAAGAACTCGGTATTTATCCGCCAGGTTGTATTGTGCAACTGTGTAACGGAAAACTGGCATTAGTAATGAGTGTCAGCAAAGAGAATATCCTGCAACCTAATGTCATGATTTACGACCCCTCTATTCCTAAAAGTGATGCGCCTATTATTGCCCTTAGTGAAAAAGAGTTAAAAATAGACAAGGTGATCATTCCCAACAAATTACCAGAGAATATTCAAGAGTATTTAAACCCACGCGCACGTGTGAATTATTATTTTGAGCATGAAGAAGAGAGTAGTGCAGGATAATAGAGGAAAATATTTAGAGAAAAATTAACACAGGAGGCTAGGCTCCTGTGTTTGCCAAGTAGGTATTAACCTAACCCTTGACCCGCATCTTTTTTATTGATCAGTTCAATCATATAACCGTCAGGATCTTTAACAAAAGCAATCACAGTCGTGCCACCTTTAACAGGACCAGCATCACGTGTAATCTCACCACCCATCGCTTTGATCTTTTCACAGGTTGCATAAATGTCATCAGTTTCAATGGCAATATGACCATAACTATTTCCTAGGTCATACTCTGATGTTCCCCAGTTATAAGTTAGCTCTAATACCGTTGTTTCTGTTTCATCGCCGTAACCTAAAAAAGCTAACGTATATTCATACTGCTCATTTTCAGACTGACGAAGTAATTTCATCTCTAAAATTGAAGTATAAAAATCAATTGATTTTTGTAAGTCACCCACGCGTAACATGGTATGTAATAAACGCATAAAATTTTCCCTATAAATGTAAAAAGGGCTGACGCCCTTTCTCTTCTGAATAATGTTTGGATTAAAAGGCGTAACGAATACCGATTGCAAAATCTAATTCAAAATTGAGTTTGTCACGATCTAAGTCTAAATCTAGTGCGGGGGCAAGTTGCCCGTAAACATCCCACTTGGCAGCAAAAGGTAACGTTAATCCTAATGGTACACGTGCGCCAATACTGTCATTGCCAGACCAGTTATAATAAGCGCCACCACCAACATACCAATTAAATGGAATATCTTCAGTGAAGCTACCTTGCTTAACAATGTAATCGCCACTGATGCCATCATTACCAATAAAGGCCTGAATATTTTCAAACTGGCCAGTAACGCCAAAACCTTGATCCACTGCGATACCAATTTTATTAGCCGCTAATACAGAAGTTGTGGTCAACAATCCCGTGATACAAAGCAAACTCATTAATAGCTTTTTCATGGTTTGTCTTTTGCCTTTTTATCATTAAATAATGGCCTAAAGTCTATATAATAAGCATCCACTACTCAACTCCTTTTCTGCAATGCCATCGGTAGTATATACTGAGCCCACACACTCCGGCCCAGCTTATAATGATATGAAATTGCTTTATTTAACAAAAAATCTCTTACCCACTTTACTTCTTTCTGTCTTTTGTAACAGCATTAACGCCAGTGAGTTTTTAATAGAAGATCTCAACCGAGATAAAAACAAACAACAAACTTGGGTCGTTTTACCTTATGTCTTCAGCTCAGATAGTATGGGGTTCACTATGGGTGCGGTGGGTATTTTTGCCGGTTACATTCAACCTCAAATGTCGATTGTCGCCACTACTTTTATTGGTGAAGAATTAGAAGTAAAACATAACGATTTAAGAGAATCTGAAACCGAACGAACCTCAGGTGCGATGTTAGCAATCAATGGTTATCGCCCTAGCTTTTCCAATCGTTTATTTGTCAGTGCTATTGGCGCTTATGGTTATTACCCTAATCAACGCCTGTATATCGAAGGCGGTAATGACTCTGAAAAAGATCTAGAAAACAATGACTATAATGCAACCACGCCATTACAGACACAGGGTTATAACAATTGGTTTAAAGGCGATGTGCGTTTTGTTTTACCTTGGGGTGAAAGCAAAAACCAAGTGCTCCCTAAAATTCAGTTACAGCGAGGCATTGCTGTTAACCGTGATCATATTGGCGGTGGAGCACCTTTTTCGACCGGGCAAACGCTAATTGGTAGTGAGATTTTTTACTCCAAATGGACGGCCGATAAATTCCTTGAATCACAAGAAATTAATACCAATGGTGTACGCCTCTTCCTCGAACATGATAATACCGACTACCCAAGTAACCCATCTCGTGGTTACGCGTTTAGCGCAAAAGCATCTGCTGACTTTGGCACAGGCAACTCAACACAAAGCTGGAACTCTCTTGAAGTGGATTACTCACATTACCTGGAGTTTGAAAACGTCTCTTGGAGTCGTCAAAGTGTTGTTGCCCTTAACGTCTGGAGTGCTTATAGCCCTTCTTGGAAAGACTCGGAAACCCTTTATGACAATGGTTCACTAAAAAAACACCAAACACCAATGTGGGAAGGTGCAAGACTCGGTGGTTGGACCAGAATGCGCGCTTACGATAACAACCGTTTTAATGATAAAGCGGCACTTTATGGTGCTATTGAATATCGTATTATTCCCCGTATCAACCCACTTGCCGATCTCGCTTGGAATCCTATTCCTGTTGATTGGTTTCAATTCGTGTTATTTGCAGAAGCTGGACGTGTTGCAGAAAAATATGATGTTGGTTTATTACTCTCGGATATGAAATATGATGTTGGTTTTAGTATCCGCGCGTTAGCCGCTAAAGTGCCAGTACGTTTTGAAATGGCCTTTGGTGAAGAAGGTAGTGCGATGTGGTTTATGTTAAAACAGCCTTTCTAATGCCCCACGGCTTTCTTTAAAGGGTTCGAATCAATGAATGCCCCTCGATTGCTTTTCAAAGGCTCCTAAAACGAAAAAATCCGCTTAAATCTAAGAGCTAAGCAGATTATTCTTAATGTGGTCGGTGATAAAGGATTCGAATCAACGAATGCCCCTCGATTGCTTTTCAAAGGTTCCTAAAACGAAAAAATCCGCTTAACTCTAGGAGCTAAGCGGATTCATCTAAATGTGGTCGGTGATAAAGGGTTCGAATCAATGAATGCCCCTCGATTGCTTTTCAAAGGTACTTAAAACGAAAAAACCCGCTTAATCCAATGGACTAAGCGGGTTTATCTAAATGTGGTCGGTGATAAAGGATTCGAACCTTTGACCCCCTGGTCCCAAACCAGGTGCGCTACCAAGCTGCGCTAATCACCGAGATTTTTAGATTTAGTCTGTAGACTAAGTCTTTGGCTATTAGCTATGCTAACCACCGATTATCTCGTTTTACATCAAGAAAAGATGGGGCGAATGACGGGGATTGAACCCGCGACAACCGGAATCACAATCCGGGGCTCTACCAACTGAGCTACATCCGCCACTAAACAAAAAAACCTGTCTAACATTATCAGTTAAACAGGCTCTTCGAATGTGGTCGGTGATAAAGGATTCGAACCTTTGACCCCCTGGTCCCAAACCAGGTGCGCTACCAAGCTGCGCTAATCACCGAGAATCAATTTTACATCTAGAAAAGATGGGGCGAATGACGGGGATTGAACCCGCGACAACCGGAATCACAATCCGGGGCTCTACCAACTGAGCTACATCCGCCACTAAATACTAAAGAACTGAAATATTACTTTGAACTATTGTCTTCCGAAACATTGGCGCACCCGACAGGAGTCGAACCTGCGGCCTTTGCCTCCGGAGGGCAACGCTCTATCCAGCTGAGCTACGGGTGCTCACGTCTTTAGCGTGGCGCGAATATTACTCAAGCTTTGAATTTCTGTCTACTCTTTTTTGATGATTTACCCAAAATAACCGCTGAGTGTCTATTGTTCGAACAAATTCTCTTAGTAATCATCATTATCTGGCCGAAATACAATAAACCTAAAGCCCAAAAGGTTAATAAATAATGTGATCTAGTCTTTTTCAGATATACTTTCCAGTACTTACATTATTTAGAGCCTTCAATATGACACAAGACCCACACATCGAACGAGAATCACAGACTTACGAGCACCCAGTGCCTAGCCGTGAGTTCATTTTAGAGTTTATGCAAAAACAAGCTAAACCCATTACACGTGATGCAATATTTAAAGCCTTTTCACTAAGCAGTGAAGAAGAAGCAGAAGGTTTACGCCGACGCTTGAAAGCAATGGAACGTGATGGTCAACTTGTGTGGTGTCGTAAATCAACGTATGCCCTACCTGAAAAACTAGACTTAGTGCAAGGTAAGGTTATCGGTCATAAAGATGGTTTTGGTTTCTTAAAGAGTCCAGACCAAGAAAAAGACCTGTTTTTACCCAACCACCAAATGCGTTTTCTTTTCCATGGTGATGAAGTATTAGCGCAACCTGTAAAAGTAGATTCTCGCGGTCGTACTGAAGCACGCTTTATAAGCCTAGTAACGGCTCGTCAAGGCACTATCGTCGGACGTTATTTTGTTGAAGATGGCCTGGCAATGGTTATTCCTGATGATTCTCGCATTAACCAACAGATTCTGATCAGCAAAGAAAATAACTGTGGTGCACGTCATGGGCAGATCGTGGTTGTTGAAATAACCAACCGCCCTAAAGCACGCTTTAGCGCAATGGGTAAAATTACTGAAGTATTAGGTCAAGACATGGAACCAGGCATGGAAGTTGAAATCGCCCTGCGTACCCATGACATTCCACATGAATGGCCAGAAGGTTTAGACAAAGAGTTAAAAGTATTTGGTGAGTTTGTTCCTGATCACGCGATTGAAGGCCGTGTTGATTTGCGCGAACTGCCATTAGTAACTATTGACGGCGAAGATGCACGTGATTTTGATGATGCAGTTTTCTGTCAAAAAGAACCTGGTGGTGGATGGCGCTTATGGGTTGCTATCGCAGATGTAAGTTATTACGTACGAAATAATACCATTTTAGATAAAGAAGCGATTAACCGTGGTAACTCAGTGTATTTCCCTGACCAAGTTATTCCGATGCTACCAGAAGTTTTATCTAACGGTCTTTGTTCACTGAATCCACAGGTTAACCGCCTATGTATGGTCAGTGAAATGGTCATTGGCAAAGATGGTCATTTAAAAAGCTCTAAGTTCTACGAAGCAGTCATGAAGTCACATGCGCGTTTTACTTATACAAAAGTATCTAAAATTCTTGAAGGTGATGAAGAGCTTCGTGAGCAGTACAATCCATTAGTACCTCACTTAGAAGAACTTGAGCATCTTTATAAAGCATTTAAAAGAGCACGTAAGATTCGTGGCGGTATGGAATTTGAAACATTAGAAGTACGTTTCTTATTTAATGAGGCACGTAAAATAGAATCAATCGTGCCATTAGTACGTAACGATGCACACAAGATCATCGAAGAATGTATGATCGCAGCGAACGTTGCTTCTGCACGTTTGATTGAAAGCGCACAGGCAGCCGCTCTATTCCGTGTTCATGAAACACCAAGTGAAGAGAAACTCGTTAACTTCCGTTCATTCCTTGGCGAACTTGGCTTAAGCCTAGGTGGCGGTGATAAACCTGCTCCACGTGATTACGCTGACTTAGCTGAAGTATTTGCAGGTCGTGAAGATAGCGAACTGTTACAAACCATGTTACTGCGCTCAATGAAACAAGCGGTTTACCAAGATGAAAACCTGGGTCACTTTGGTTTAGCACTCGGTGAATACTCTCACTTTACGTCGCCAATTCGCCGTTACCCAGATCTTATTCTGCATCGTGCAATCAAGTACCTTGTTAAGCATCAAGAGAAAGGTCAGCTTAAATCGAAATGGACTGAAACCGGTGGTTTCCATTACCAACACAGCGAAATGGGTGTGTTAGGTGAACATTGTTCAATGACAGAACGCCGCGCTGATGATGCAACCCGTGATGTAGCAGATGCACTGAAATGTGAATATATGCAGGATCACATTGGTGATGTCATGGTCGGAACGATTGCCGCAGTGACTAACTTTGGTTTCTTTGTGCGCCTAAACGACATTCACATTGATGGTTTAGTACATATTTCAGGGTTAATCAGCGATTATTATATTTTTGATGCTGGTAAACAGACCCTTAAAGGTGAACGCACAGGCCGTACTTACCGTATTGGTGATGTATTAGAAGTTAAAGTATTGTCGGTAAACTTAGATGATAAAAAAATCGACTTCGAACTGAATGATGAAGAAGTTGCAGGCCAGCGTAAACGTGGCTTAAAAGATGGTGATAAATCTAAGTCGGCACCTAAAAAAGATCGCCCGATTGATAAACGTAAGCGCAATAAAAAAGAACGTCAAGAAAATGAACAATCGACTGTTCAACCTGATGAAAAAGCAGAGAAAAAACCTAAGAAAGTATTTGTGAAAAACAGCAACAAGCTAACTGAAGAAGAGCTTGCAAAAAGAAAGGCGGCTAACAAACAGAAGAAAAAGCCTCAAAGAAAAATAGCACAAGGCGCAAAGAACACAGCCTCTTCTAAAAAGAAAAAAACAACGGCAACAGGCAAGAAAGCGAGTCGTGCAGCGCGCACAAATGCTAAGCCGAATAACAACAGATAGATAAACGAATATATAAATAACATTTGTAGGTGAAGCTTTAGCTTCACCTCTTTTATAAAGAGATAAGCAAGATGAGCAAAAGTGAATTAATTTACGGCATGCATGCCGTTGATGCGGTATTAGAAACGCAACCAGAACGTGTTATTGAAATTTACACGCTAAAAGGTCGTGATGATCAACGTTTAACTGATATCACTGAAAAAGCACAACAATGGGGGATTTCGGTGCAACAGATGCTACGTAAATCGCTTGATGAAAAAGCCAATGATGAGCAACATCAAGGTATTATTGCACGTATAAAAATTGCAAAAGTATTAACCGATAACGATTTAGAGCCTATTCTTGATGAATTAACTGAGCCTCCTTTTTTACTTATCTTAGACGGTGTCACTGACCCGCATAATTTAGGTGCTTGTTTACGTAGTGCTGATGCTGCCGGTGTACACGCGGTTATCATTCCTAAAGATAACTCAGCAAGCTTTACACCTGTTGTGCGTAAAGTTGCCTGTGGCGCAGCAGAGTCTGTACCGCTTATTCACGTGACTAACTTGGCACGTTGCATGCGTAACCTACAAGAGAAAGGTATTTGGATATACGGTACGGCAGGCGAAGCTGAACAAGAGGTTTACGACTGTAAATTTTCTGGTGGCATCGCGATTGCAATGGGCGCGGAAGGTAAAGGTTTACGTCGCTTAACACGTGAACATTGTGACGAACTGATTAAACTGCCAATGGCCGGTGCAGTTTCAAGCTTAAACGTATCAGTAGCTACTGGCGTTTGTTTGTTTGAAGTCGTACGCCAAAGACGATAAATAAAGCTGACAGCTGACAGCTATAAGCCGTCAGCTGATTTTCTAAAATGCATACAACAAACTCAACCCACTACTTACTTCTTTATTCACCGTATCAACAGGTACATTTTCAGTAAATTTGTAATCAAAACTAAAAGTAAGATATAACTCTTGGTAGATTCGATTCTGCGCTTTAAAACTCAAACTATAAACACTATTAGAGTGCCCTGCTTCTAACACGGTATCGACTTTCACTTGTAAGCTATCAGTAATAATTCGCTCGTAATTAAGCCGAGTACGCACAATAAACTCATCAATAGAAACCGCATCTTCGCCAACATTAGGCACTGCAAAACGATAACCAGGCCCAACTTCAGCGTTAAACTTATGTTTTTCATTACTAAAAAAGATACGTCCATAACCAACAGTAAAAATATCTTCCTGCTCATAACTTGAAAATTGGCTACGGTTTACATCACTACGCGCAAACATCAGGTTATGTGGGTCTAAATTATAATCAGACTGTAGCTGCCAACGATATTTTTCAGTGCTGGTTTCACCATCCTCATCTTCAAATTCAAAGTCTAAATCGCTGTTAATGTTGTATTTATCGGGTTCATCGTAATCTAAGATCAATCGTCCATTGACCGCTTTTGTTACTTGATTGTCTTGCTCATAAGTAAAACCAAATTCGACAGAACCAGAAAAACGCTTGGATTCTATTTCATCAGTTAGTGACTCTTTACCGATAGCCGTTGATTGTAACGATGATTTTTCCGCTGATTTTACATTCACTAAATCAGGTTGATACTCTATCGATTTTTTAACCAGATCAATATCCGTTTTAAAACGGTTATTCTCTGCTATTTTTGTTTGTTCTTCTAATTGCTCAATTTTACGCTGATGGCTAACTAATACCTCTTCACGATCGCGTAACGTATCTTGCAATGTAAATAATTGACGCTGTAGCTTTTTATTTTTGTTTTTCTGTTGGGTAACCTGAGCAGACTGGCGCTTATTCTTTTGTCGTGCTTTGTTAATCTGGCTATTTTTTTGCTCTATCGTTTTTTTAGCCAAGCTTAGCTGAGGTTGCAAATCTTCTGGCTCAGGCGCTAATGGATCATTAAGCAGAAAGTGGAAACCGTTCATTGATGCGATGCCAGCCTTATTCGATTTACTTTTTACACCCTCTACATTCTCTAAGACGATAAAAGAAGGATGAGAAGGCGCTGCCGATTCTGTCGCGTCAGGCAGGGGTTTATCGACAAATAGCCATACATTTGCAGTCAATACCGCGACATTCGCTAATAAGATATAAAACCATCGAGAGCCCACTAAATAATACTCACCATTAAATTATTGAAAGACTATTTTAAATAGTTAATGAATAGATGCAACTTGATAAATGTAAATGAAAGCTTAGCTTGCGTTGTTAATTATGAAACTGTATAATTTGTCGCCTTAAATCAGCCATCTTTTTTGTTCCTTGCTTCTATTTGGTACGGCTGATCCAAGTTCAGAAGCTACTAACCCGTAAGGAGCGATTTTTATATGCGTCATTATGAAATCGTAGTTATGGTTCACCCAGATCAGAGTGAACAAGTAAATGGTATGATCGAACGTTACACAGCATCTATTACAGAAGCTGGCGGAACGATCCATCGTCTAGAAGATTGGGGCCGTCGTCAATTAGCTTACCCAATCAACAAATTGCATAAAGCACACTATGTTCTTATGAACATTGAAGCAGAGCAAAACGTAATCGATGATTTGGAAACTGCTTTCCGTTTCAACGATGCAGTGATCCGCAACATGATCATGCGTACTAAAGCTGCTGTAACTGAAGCATCTGTTGTGGCAAAAGCAAGAGAGGAGCGTGCTCCTCGTGCTCCACGCCCAGACGCTGCTCCAGAAGCAACTGCTGAAGCATAAGAAACTTAGTGACTGAAAACTTTTTGCGTCTCTCAGGTGTTGTAACTGAAAAGCCAACATTTAAAGTTAGTCCAAGTGGTGTCGAACATTGTAATTTTACAATTGAACACCGCTCGGTGCAAAAAGAGGTTGAGTTACCACGCAATGCGTTTTGTTATATGCCCATTGCAACTAGTGGAACACTCGCTACTCAGTTAAAAAACACATTATCGAAAGGCATGCAGCTTCGTGTAAGTGGTTTTATCACTTTTCATAAAAGCGCCAACAATGTTGGCAAATTAGTGTTGCACGCTCAGTACATAGAACAAATTTGAGGAACTACCATGGCTCGTTATTTTCGCCGTCGTAAATTCTGTCGCTTCACTGCTGAAGGTGTTAGCGAAATTGATTACAAAGACGTACCAACGTTAAAAAACTACATTACTGAAAGTGGTAAAATTGTACCTAGCCGTATTACTGGCACATGTGCAAAATACCAACGTCAACTAGCGCGCGCTATCAAACGTGCACGTTACTTGTCGCTTATTCCTTACACAGATTTACACAAGTAAATAGGAGCTATAGATTATGGAAATTATCCTACAAGATACAGTTGCTAACCTTGGTAAACTTGGCGATAAAGTGAATGTTAAAGCAGGTTACGCACGTAACTTTCTTTTCCCACAGCAAAAAGCTTTACCAGCAAACAAAGCAAACTTAGAAGCTTTTGAAGCACGTCGTGCTGAATTAGAAGCTAAGCAAGCTGCTAACCTTGCTGCGGCACAAACACGTGGCGCGTCACTTGAAGCTTTAGAAGCGGTTGTTATCTCTTCTAAATCAGGTGATGAAGGTAAACTATTCGGTTCAATCGGTACTCGTGACATTGCTAACGCAATCACGGCTGCTGGTGTAGCTGTAGTTAAAAGTGAAGTTCGTCTTCCTGAAGGCGCTTTACGTAACACTGGTACTTACGAGATTGCAGTTTCTGTACACTCTGAAGTTTCAACTGTTGTTACAATTGAAGTTGTTGGCGAAGAGTAATCTTCCCTTAACAATTTCGATATAAAATACCTGCTTTCGAGCGGGTATTTTTTTGTCCAAAATTCGACAATACAAACAGAGTGAACAAAAACTGCGATTGCAGTTTCGCTATTTATGAACACTGGCTCTGACGTTTTAACCCTTGTTACAATTGAAGTTGTTGGCGAAGAGTAATCTTCCCTTAACAATTTCGATATAAAATACCTGCTTTCGAGCGGGTATTTTTTTGTCTAAAATTTAAGAGAAGCGATCAGCTGCCAGCCATTAGCAAAATAAAAACCTAATAACACCTCAAGGCTTATATTTTCAGCGAGCATAACTACAGCCTTTCCCATAAATACTGGTTTTCACTGATAACTGATAGCTAGTTACTGACGTACCCTATTATTGGCGAAGAGGCTTATTCCCTTAATAGCTTCGATATAAAATACCTGCTTTCGAGCGCTTACTTTGCACCGGAAGTTTTTCTCCAAAATTAGTAAATCAAAAGTTCAAGTAAAACGTTTAGAAATTGAATGTGAAACATTAAACAAGCGACGGTCACCTTTGCTAAAGAAACGAAGTGAAATATGCGTTTATTGTCCAAAATAAGAATAGCCTGAGCAATGGAACTAACGTGTCGTGTGTTGGGTGTGAAAATAATAATTACTACGGCGATCAAAAGCGAAAGCCTCAAATTCCTGTTGATCCACAGAACCAGTAGATGTTGCATTGGATCAAAAACATGCCGAGTTTAGGGATAATACCTATGGAGAAAAACTCATTCAAAAGGCATTAAATGCACTTGATATCCCTATCGGCCGTAAGAGAATTTCAATTATAGATTAGTATAGCTAACAGATTTTTAGTCTTTAGCTCCTAAATTGTAATTTTAGATATTAATGCCTCCCCAGCCAACTCAGTTTTATATTTCTCTGAATACAATTGAAGTTGCATCCTTCCCCGTAGTAATTTCATATTAACCCATGCAAAAATCAAATAAATATAATCACAATATTTACCTGATATTTAAATATGCTACTCTCTGGCAAACATTACAATATTCAAGGATGTATATAGTGAACAACATGTTAAATGCTTCTGGCATTACTGCAAGAGCCGCCCAATTATTTCCTAGTAACGTATTACAAGAAATGTATATGTCTCTAGATTCAGACTCAGAGTTTCAGCATGCAGGGGTTATTTTTGAATATGAAAAAAACCGTATAGGTAAACTATCAGTAAACCCAGGTAGTTTGATCCTCTCTCCTAGCAGTCATTACGATAAAAAAACATTAAGAGAAAGCTGCAGAGCAGATGGAAAAATAATATACATTCGTGAAGTTAGTTTCCCTAAACACGTACCTAATCATAAAAGAGTAGAACTAGTAAAGTCTACTCTCTGGGAGGAGTCAAAAAGCACAATGATCTCCTGTGCAGGAGCAGGTTCTGGCTGGGTATTGCTTTTTGCAGAAGCTGGTGGTGGCGGAGCTAGTTTCGGTGCAACTTGGGCTGCTATGCCATTAACTTTAGCTTCAACTTCAGCAGCAACTTTTCAATGTGGCACAGGCATTGGCAGGGTGATAAATGAAGTAAATGGTAACTCTGAGTATAATCAATGGCTAGATAGCTCTCCAACTTTTGCAACCGTAATGTTTGCCCTAGATGTAGTACAAGTAGCAGACTTAGCGAAGGCAGGCCTAGACTCAACGTCTCTATATTTTAAATTTAAACAGAACAAAGCTTTTGGACAAAATAAATTACTAAAAATGTATAAAGGTATGACTAGAGCTAACCGGAAAAAACTCGCAGAAGAAATTTTGAAAATTAACAACCCTAAATTATTAAAAAACCAAAAATTACTAAAAGAAGTTATACGAGGAAAGAAATTACTCGATGATGGTACACGTGCCACTAAGGTTTACAGTCAAGTACAGGTACAAAAATTAATTAGAAGTACTTTTTATAAAAGTTTTTTGTCTAAAACGGTTATCGCTACTGGGGTAGGAAGCGCGGCTACAATTCATGGCAGTGTGAAAAACTTGCCAAGCAAAGTACAAAACTCTATTAACTATGTAATTGGTATTACAACCAAAGCTTAGGCTTTTGAAAGGTATAACATGCTAAATAAAATCAAGCTAAGCTACTTACTTATTTCGATATTATTCATAGGAATTGCAGCTAGTTATGTTAGTTTAAGCCCCTTAGGGACAAGCAATAATAGCCATGAAATCACTTATATACAAGATAAACTAAGTAACGGAAATCTGGCCCCAAAGATGGTAATAATACCATCAGGCAAAGGAACTATTGGTGGTGAAAATTTTCGATCATTCCAGAATGAGGAGCCTATTTATCAAGTTACTATTAACACCTCCTATGCACTGAGTGAAACCGAAATTACTTTTGAGCAATACGACCTCTTTTGCCATGAGACAAATATACAATGCCCTAATGATGATGGATGGGGCCGTGGGCAACAACCCGTTATAAACGTCACTTGGGCTGATGCAATGGCATACACTGAGTGGCTAACCAAAAAAACAGGTGTAACTTACCGATTACCTAGCGAAGCTGAATGGGAGTTTGCTGCACGAGCAGGCCGAAACAGTAAATTTTGGTGGGGCAACGAATATGAGCAAGGTTTAGACCATTGCGACCGAGATTTAGGTGACTGCCCACAAGGAAGTGATCTCGCTCACCCATGGAAAGTCGGAATTTTGACTTCAAATCCATTCGGCCTATATGATGTAACCTCTAATGTTGCAGAATGGGTATTAGACTGCGCTTCTGATAGTCATGATAATGCCACTGGTAACCATGAGCCTAATTACAGCGGAAATTGTAGTGATAAAATAGTAAAAGGAGCCAACTGGTTAGACGCTCAGCCCTACGTGCATCACTCATCAAGAATGAGTTTGCCTAAATACTATACATCCTACGCAGTGGGTTTTAGGACATTAAGAGAAATAAGAAAATAGCCAGTAAAGGAATACAAATGATCACTACTTGCCCAAACTGCCAAGAAAAAATTAACACTAAAAATATAAAAGCAACTCAGAAAAAGGGCATTCACCTAGAAAAAAAATGCCCTTTTTGTGAAACTTGGTTTCGCTTAAAAGCACCGCTAGCAGTAATAAAAACAATAGGACTGTCATCACTATTAATTACTAGTTTGTTAAATATGTTTACAATTAAAAATGAATTAAGTTATATCTTTTCCAGCGTTGGATTTATTGGTATTGTGATTGCTTTGCTAATTACCTTTTGGGGAAAGCAAGAAAAAATTTATAACTGAATAACCTAATGAAAAAGTCTAAGTTAAAACAACACATACTCAGCAAAAGAAGATTATTGTTTAATAAGGCAGTAATTGTTGTTTTGGCCTGTGTACTTGGAACAGGCCTACTGCTCATTTCCATAGAGGCTATAGTCACTGGAATTATAGAATCCCCTAGTGATTATCGTTATGATGGTGATGTATATTATTTTGCAATTAGCCCCATAAACTTCCTTTTTTGGTTAACCTTTTACACCTCAAGCTCCATTTTTTCATTTTTAGTTCCTATTCGTTGTATGGATTCAATATTCCCTGTGAAAAAAGATAATAGTGAGAAGTTTAAAAACTCCAAAAAGAACAAAAAACTACGCAGAAGAGAACAACTAAAAACCCAAAAAGAGAATCAATAGGAGTAGAAGTTTATTTTAATTCTTACGTTAGAAAACGCCTTTTACGCAGATAAAATGCTTTAATTCAAGGCGAAATCGGACTTAGATGGTACTCCCTTTGCGAGATTTTCAACGAAGAAGGAAGTCATTTTAACCAGCGAAATAGATCAGCTATTTATTGTAATTGATATAAGCATGGCGATTCTGCCTTAAGCACAAAAAAGCCCCGTTAAATTAACGAGGCTCACTTTTTGACTTTACTGATAGCGAACAGCTAAAAACTGACCGCTATTTTTAAAGTTATTTTGCTTGTGGGCGCATATGCGGGAACAGTAATACGTCACGAATCGTATGGCTGTCAGTAAACAACATAACTAAACGGTCGATACCAATACCTTCACCCGCTGTTGGTGGTAAACCATGCTCAAGTGCTGTGATGTAATCAGCATCGTAGAACATAGCTTCATCATCACCAGACTCTTTCTGTGCTACTTGATCCATAAAGCGTTGCGCTTGATCTTCTGAATCATTTAACTCAGAGAAACCATTTGCAAGTTCACGACCACCAACAAAGAATTCAAAACGATCTGTTACATCTGGATCTTCGTCGTTACGGCGTGCAAGCGGTGATACTTCAGCTGGGTAAGCCGTAATAAACGTTGGTTGCATTAGTTTATGCTCAGCCGTTTCTTCAAAGATCTCTGTTAATACTTTACCTTCACCCCAGCTATCTTTCAGATTTACGTTGAAACGTTTAGCAACGGATTTTAGCCCTTCCATGCTATCTAATTCACTTGCTTCGATGCCATCGTTGTAAGTTAATACAGACTCTTTCATGGTCATGCGAATAAATGGTTGGCCGAAATCAAAGACTTCTTCACCGTAATTTACAACGCTTGAACCTAATACGTTTTCAGTGATCGTACGTAACATGTCTTCAGTTAAGTTCATTAGATCAATGTAATCAGCATACGCTTGGTAGAATTCGATCATAGTGAATTCTGGGTTATGACGTGTTGAAACACCTTCGTTACGGAAGCTACGGTTAATTTCGAATACACGCTCAAAACCACCAACCACTAAACGCTTAAGGTTTAATTCTGGTGCAATACGTAAATACATTGGTAAATCTAATGCATTATGGAATGTTTCAAATGGACGTGCAGTAGCGCCACCAGGGATTGCTTGTAGCATTGGCGTTTCTACTTCCATGAACTCACGCTCATTTAGGTAGTTACGAATAGCAGTCACAATCTTGTTACGTAGAATAAATGTCTTACGTGATTCTTCGTTAGCAATAAGATCAAGGTAACGTTGACGGTAACACGCTTCTGTATCTGATAAACCGTGGAATTTGTCAGGTAGTGGACGCAGTGCTTTAGTAAGAATACGAATTTCGCTTACTTTAATGCTTAACTCATCTGTTTTTGTTTTAAATAAAACACCCGTTGCACCAATAATATCGCCTAAATCCCACTTTTTAAATTCAGTGTTATAAAAACCTTCTTCTAAATTATCACGAGCAACATAAACTTGAACACGACCGCCCATATCTTGGATTGTCGCAAAACTTGCTTTACCCATGATACGACGAGTCATCATACGACCAGCAATGCTAACCTCTACAGCTAACTCTTCTAATTCTTCTTTTGTTTTTTCATTATATTTAGCATGTAGCTTGTCAGAGATATCTTTACGACGGAAATCATTTGGGAATGCTTGCCCTTTAGCACGCATTGCATCTAGTTTTTCTTTACGTGCAGCCAATATTTCACTTAACTCGACCTGCGGTGCTTCTGCTTTATTTTGCTCTGACATGATAATTCCTATCTGTTTAGTTTTACTATAAATTTGGTTGTTACAAGCCTGATTTCAAGCTCGCTTCAATAAACGGATTCAACTCACCATCGAGTACCCTATTTGGGTTACGACTTTCGATACCTGTTCGTAAATCTTTAATACGCGCATCATCTAATACGTATGAGCGTATTTGGCTTCCCCAGCCAATGTCTGATTTATTATCTTCACTGATCTGTTTTTCTGCGTTTTGAAGCTGTAGCTCATGCTCGTGAAGCTTGGCTTTCAATTGCTTCATCGCTTGATCTTTATTCTTATGCTGTGAACGGTCATTCTGACACTGTACAACAATATTGGTTGGCACATGCGTAATACGTACCGCTGATTCAGTTGTATTAACGTGCTGACCACCCGCGCCTGATGCTCTATATACATCAATACGCAACTCAGAAGGATTAATAGTGATATTAATATCATCTTCAATTTCAGGATAGATAAACGCTGAAGCAAAAGAAGTATGACGTTTGCCTGAAGAGTCAAAAGGCGATTTACGTACTAAACGATGTACACCCGTTTCTGTGCGTAACCAGCCGTAAGCATATTCACCGCTAAAACGAATCGTTGCGCCTTTAATACCGGCAACATCACCCGCAGAGACTTCCATCAATTCGGTTTTATAACCGTTCGCTTCGCCCCAACGTAAATACATACGTAGTAGCATATTGGCCCAATCTTGCGCCTCTGTGCCACCAGATCCCGATTGAATATCTAAATAACAAGAGCAAGCATCGTTTTGACCAGAGAACATACGGCGGAATTCAAGCACTTCTAGTTTCTTTTCTAGCTCATCGGCTTCTGATACCGCTTCATCAAAGCTATCTTGATCACCTTCTTCAACGGCCATGTCCACCAGCATCTGAATTTCTTCGCAGCCAGCATCAAGTGCACTAATAGTGTCCACGACTAATTCTAATGCGCTTCGTTCTTTGCCTAATGCTTGTGCACGTGCTGGTTCGCTCCATACTTCTGGAGACTCAAGCTCGCGACTCACTTCTTCTAAACGTTCAGATTTAGCATCGTAGTCAAAGGTACCCCCTAAGCAGCTCAGCGCGCTCAGTAAGGTCTTTAACTTTATTTAAAACGGGATTGATTTCAAACATCAATAATCTCTGGTTTGATACCCATGTGGCGTGATGAGTATATATATAAAAAGAGGCGAATTTTAACCAATCTAGCCTGAAATATATAGTGCAGAGTAAAAATAAAAATATGTGCTTGAGTTAATTAAATTGAGGATGGGTGAGGTATCGCTTTTTTGCGTTTAATGCGTAGGTAACGTTCTAGCCATCGGTGGAATTCGGGTTCGCTAATAGCGCCATGTAGCCGGTGGTATTCAAGGCCACTGGCAAATAAAATAAAAGTCGGAATATCAGTCAACTTGTAGGTATTAGCCAACACTTGTTCCTGCTCACTATTAACTCTTAAAAAAATGGCATCTTGATAAAATGTATTAGCTAGCGAACTCAAAGTATCAGCCATTTCGTGACTTGTACCAGACCAAGGCCCCCAAAAATCAACCACAACAGGTAATGTTGAGAGCATTATAAAATTTTTAAATGCTGCTTCGTTAACTTCAATGGGCACTTTTGAAAGTAATAACGTATTACAATCGCAACATTCCGGCCAATTTAGAAACTCACTTTGCTCAATATCATTCACTGTAGAGCAGTTCGGACAAACAAGAATATGATCACTCATAACACTCTCCTTTTCTTTAGTAAAAATAGTCTACCTATTAATAAAACTCTAATTCACATTAATTCTTTGTATCTAAGATAATAAAATGAGGATGTTTTTTTGCTTAAATAGGTGCAATTATTTTTTATTACCGTACAGTTAACGTCCACTTATTGATCCATCACTATTGATAGCTGGTGAGCAATAAACAAGGTTTGCTTCGACCCGATACAGGTGGAAAGCAACGCAATTAACCAATTGTAATAAAGGAATTATTATGGAAATGTTATCTGGCGCCGAGATGGTTGTCCGCTCTCTACAAGACGAGGGCATTGAACATATTTTCGGTTACCCCGGTGGTTCTGTTTTAGATATCTACGATGCGATCTTTCAATCGGATAAAATTGAACACTATTTAGTACGCCATGAACAAGCAGCAGTCCATATGGCAGATGCTTATTCTCGTGCAACGGGTAAAGTCGGTGTTGTATTAGTGACCGCTGGACCAGGAGCAACAAACTGTATTACAGGTATCGCAACTGCCTATATGGATTCGATTCCATTAGTGGTTTTATCTGGACAGGTTCCAACGCATTGGATCGGCGATGATGCCTTCCAAGAAACTGATATGATTGGTGTTTCTCGCCCAGTCGTAAAACATAGTTTTTCATGTCGCACAGCGGAAGAAATTCCAATTGCTATCAAAAAAGCATTCTACATTGCATCGACAGGCCGACCTGGCCCAGTTGTCATTGATCTTCCAAAAGATGTGCAAAACCCACTGAACAAATTCCCGTATGAATACCCTAAATCAGTTAGTTTACGTTCATACAGCCCAACATTGAGTGGCCACAGAGGGCAAATAAAGCGTGCAGTAGCCGCGTTATTAAGCGCTAAAAAGCCGGTCTTATATGTAGGTGGTGGTTCTATTATTGCCAATGCTTCAAAGCAAGTTTTAGAATTAGCGGAAAAGTTAAACTTACCAGTAACGAATACCCTAATGGGTCTGGGTGCTTTCCCAGGAGAGCATAAACAATTTATTGGTATGCTAGGTATGCACGGGACTTATGAAGCTAACCGTTCAATGCACAATGCAGACCTTATATTTTCCGCAGGCGCACGCTTTGACGACCGCGTAACCAATAATGTTGATAAATTCTGTCCAAATGCAAAAATTATGCAGATAGATATCGATCCAACGTCTATCTCTAAAAACATTCATGCTGATTTACCTATCGTAGGTTCGATTGAAATTGTATTGCAGCAGATGTTAGACCTACTTGAAGAAACTAAAGCAACGAATGATGCTGAAAGTATCAATGCTTGGTGGGATCAGATTAATGAATGGCGTGCGAAAGATTGCCTTGCTTACAAAACATCAGAGACACACATAAAACCACAACAAGTCATTCAATGCTTATATAAAGTCACTAAGGGTGACGCGATAGTTACTTCTGATGTGGGTCAGCATCAAATGGTTGCTGCGCAATACTACCCATTTAAAGAACCTCGCCAATGGATTAACTCAGGTGGCGCAGGTACGATGGGCTTTGGTTTACCAGCAGCGATGGGCTGTAAAATTGCATTTCCAGATCGCCCTGTTGTCTGTGTAACCGGTGATGGTTCTATTCAAATGAATATTCAAGAGCTATCTACCTGTATGCAATACAACATTCCAGTAGTTATTTTATTACTGAACAACCGTTCTTTAGGCATGGTAAAACAGTGGCAGAAAATGTTTTACGGCGGTCGTCAATCTCACTCTTATATGGATAGTGTGCCTGATTTTGTTAAATTATCAGAAGCCTATAACCATATTGGTATTAAGGTAGACACTATTGATCAACTTGAACCTGCACTAGTACGCGCTTTTGAATTAAAAGATCGTGTTGTATTCGTTGATGTTGCCATTGACCCAGAAGAGCAAGTTTTCCCGATGCAAGTTAAATTCGGTAGCATGGAAGATATGTACTTAAGCCCAACGGAGAGAACTGATGCGTAGTATTATTTCAGTATTATTAGAAAATGAACCCGGTGCACTTGCGCGTGTTGTTGGTTTGTTTGCACAACGTAGTTATAACATTGAGTCACTAACCGTGTCTCCAACCAATGATTTAACACTATCACGCATGACTATTACAACTGAAGTTGATTGCTCTGCAACGCTTGAGCAAATGATGAAGCAGTTACACAAGCTTGTTGATGTATTACGTGTTTCTGAATTAACTGAGGGTTCACATGTTGAACGTGAGTTAATGTTACTTAAAGTACGTACACTCAATAGTGAAGTTCGTGAAGAGATCAAGCGCACGGCAGATATCTACCGTGGTCAAATTGTTGATATCACTCCGAGCCTTTACACAATTCAACTAACTGGAGCTTGCTCTAAATTGGATGCCTTTATTGCAACCATTGGCGAAACAAGTGAAATTGTTGAAGTGGTACGTTCTGGTGTTTGTGGTATTGCTCGTGGTGAAAAAGCACTGCGCGGTTAAATCTTCATTAGTGATACACTTTAAATGCAAAGCGCAGATTTCTGGCTTTGCATTTTTTTTAAACACTCTAAAACACACTGAACTTTATACTAAACGGAAAATGATCATCGTAAATCACTGGTAATCATTAAAAGTAAAAAGCACAGTTGAGCCTTCTAAGATGGCACTTTATTTTTAAGGAATGATTATGTTTGAATTAGCAGCTCTTTTATTGTCTGCATTTGTACTGTTTATGTTTGGTATATCAGTGATTAGTTTAAGCGTGATAGCATTTATCTTATTATTAAGCTTTGTTCTACTGAGTACCATCTCATTTATTTTTAAATTTGGTATTTGGATATTACTTGCGATTGGCCTTTATTATTACTTTTTCAAAAAAGACGATAAAAACTCATGAAATTAATTAACTCGTTATTCTTAACAACTACACTATTATTAAGCTGCTTAGCTAACGCAACAACATTTAGCGTCGAAGATGCTTATATACGAGCAACACCACCGCATACTCAAAACACAGCGGCTTTTATGCACATCAATAACAACAGTGATAAATCACTTAAATTGGTGGCTGCAAGCAGTGATATCGCAGAGCGTGTAGAATTACACAGTCATACCATGAGCGACGGTATGATGAAAATGCGTCAAGTTGATGATATCGCTATCAATGCAAATGCGTATACAGAACTTCGCCCTGGTAGCTTCCATGTCATGTTCTTTGACTTAAAAGCACCCTTGGCAGAAGGAACAACCATAAAATTAAAGCTTTATTTTGATAATGGCGATGAAATTATAGTTGACGCCCCTGTAAAAAAAATTACTATGCAAACGAAAATAAAACATAACCACTAATACTTGGAATTAATAATGAAAAAACAAATTTTTGCAGCTGCTATTGCAACGTCTATGAGCCTACCAGTAATGGCTGATTTTTTAGGTATATATGCAGGTGTTGATTACCGCACTACAACAACAAGCTACAACAATAGTGAAAGTGGCTTTGAAGATACGAACAATCTTTCTGGTTACGTTGCTATTGAGCATTTTATCCCACTAATTCCTAGCGCAAAAATAAAGTATTCTGATCTTAGCGCTGAGTCATCAGATCTTAACGGAAATAAAACAGAACCTTCTAGCTCAGCGTTAAACGGTATCCTTTATTACCAAGTATTTGATAATGGCCTATTCGAAGTTGATTTTGGTTTAGCTTATACACGCGTTGAAGATCTTGCTAATCAAACTGCAGATATCGGTCAAGCTTACGGTGCAGCTAAAGTCTTTATTCCAGGTGTTAGCATGAACGTCTTTGCAGAAGTCATTGCAGGAAGTGTCACTGATGATGAAGCAACAGATGCTGAGATTGGTTTAGCGTACACGTTCAACCCTGATTCAAACCTGATGAACTTTGCTGTTCGTGCAGGTTACCGTTACCAAGAAATGGTAATCAATGACCAATCACAAGAAAACAAAGGATTATTTGCCGGCGTAGAAGCACACTTCTAAACTCGCTTAATCACATAAAATTAAAAGGCCCTGATTATGAAAATAATCAGGGCCTTTTTGTAAGTGCTGTTTATAAAAAATATCATACGCTTAGCTAAAAAACAGTATTCAGCAAGCTTAGCATTTATCTCCCTGCACACTGTAAAATAGCTCTTATCGACGTTTGATAGCCTACGGTGAGCCAATTTCAACTAGCTATGAACCTATAACAATAAATTCTTTAGGCATTTAATGACTTTCATTATCTCAATAAAAAGCCCTGACTATAAAAAATAGTCAGGGCTTTTTATCCGTTACTGTGCAGTTACCTTATACGAATACTACTTATAAGCGGAACGAAGCAAGCTCCTCTTCCAGGTTAGCGGCAGCGGCACGCATCTTCGCCGTAGAATCTTTGGCGCCTGATGCAATTTCACTACCGTTACGCGCGTTATCAGAAATCGTGCTAATACGCATTGAGATATCATCACCAACACGAGATTGCTCACCTGCCGCCTCTGCAATATGATGACTCATTTCTGTGATAGTAGATAATGACTCTGCAATACGCCCTAATGCCTCGGCGCTCTCTTCTGATTTTTCAACCGTTGTTTGACTGTTTTCTATACTCATATTAATTGATGATACAGCACGCTGTGAAGCACTCTGCAGACGCTCAATCATACCTTGAATCTCTTTAGTACTGTCTTGTGTACGACCCGCTAAACTACGCACTTCATCGGCTACCACGGCAAAACCACGACCTTGTTCACCAGCACGTGCCGCTTCTATGGCCGCATTTAAGGCTAATAGGTTAGTTTGCTCAGCAATACCACGAATTACATCCAATACCGATACGATATTGTCTACATCTCCACCCAGCTCTTCAATCACTTCGCCCGCTTCACTTACGCGTGTTACTAATGTCATTAACGATGCAGAAGAAGCTTCAGTTAATGAACGTGCTTGTTCACCCTCTTTATCTGCTTGCTGTGTTGCATGTGCTGTATTTTGCGCATGCTCTGAGACTGTCTGCGATGAACTTGTCATTTCTACCATCGCAGTCGCAACCATATCTGTTTCACTGTTTTGTGATTGTGAAACTTCATCCATATTTTGAGTACGTCGATCAGCCTCATTTAATTCGCTACGGAAGCCTTCCACTAATTGGTTAACCGAAAGTAACATATGGTGCAGTGATGATTTCATTTGCAAGGTAGAGCCGTAAATGCTATCAGCAGGAATATTGTCATCATTAACTTTAAACGCTAAGTCACCTTGAGCAACTTTTTGTACTACAGATAATACTTCCGATGGTTCACCACCTAAAGTGCGTAATAGATCACGTACAAAAAGGAATAATAAAACTGAGACTATTATTGCTAAAGCTAATGTTTCGATAACCATCCATTTAGCTGTTGACCAAAAGCGGGCATCGGTTTCAGCATCACTAATCCCCGTACCTACTACCCACCGCCACTTAGGAGATTCTTGAGCGATAGAGGTAATCTGTACTACTTTGCCGTCTCTTTCCGAATTCCATAGATATTTAGCAATACCAGATTCTTTATTAACAGCGGCTAACAAAATATCTGCAACACTACCCCCCGTTGCATCTTTGAAGTCATGAAAGCTTGTCCCATGTAACTGTTGGTCATGAGGTGCAGCAATAAATTCCATTTCTTCATTTGCAACATACACATACTCGTTGTCTTTGTACTTATTTTCTTTAAGGATTTGTGTCGCAACTTTCTTCGCTTCAATAACAGATAGCTTTCCAGTTTCAGCCATATTTTCTAACTGGATAACCGTGTTATATGAGCTTTTAAAAAGCTGATAAACACGTGCTTCATTATCAGCTTCGCTTGCTGCTTTTAGTGACATTAAACCACTACCAGCAAGCAGTAACATTGCACCAAAGATTAAGATTGACGCAATGGTAAATTTTAACTTCAAAGTCATGAGGGATCCTTTTAAAATAGAGATAATTAGAAGATTAACTCTAAAAGTAGCTTAATATCACTGTAATGTCCTCGACATCTTTATAATTTAAAGTCTAATCAGCTTTGTTTTATGTGTTTTTCTTCGCTAATATCGGGTAACTCACACTTACTAACAAAAGAGACTACTTTGAACGACATACCCACGAGCGCCTTATTGATAACACTTATCATATTGATTATTGTTTCTGCTTATTTTTCCAGCTCAGAAACAAGCATGATGACCGTTAATCGCTACCGATTACGTCACATGGCAAAAGATAAGAATAAGAGTGCAATTCGTGTGGAAGGGTTATTAAATAAACCAGATAAATTAATCGGTCTAATTTTAATTGGTAACAACTTGGTTAATATTTTAGCCTCTGCATTAGCGACTATATTAGGTCAACGCCTCTTTGGTGATGCCGGCATTGCGATTGCAACAGGTGTTTTAACACTGGTGATTCTTATTTTTGCAGAAGTGACGCCAAAAACATTAGCAGTACTCTACCCAGAAAAAATTGCTTTCCCAAGCTCGTATATTTTACAGCCTTTACAAAAACTACTTAGCCCACTGGTATGGATGATTAATGGTATCTCTAACGGTCTATTAAGGATTTTTGGCATCAATGTTAACCACCAAAGTGATAACGCGCTTTCAAGCGACGAATTACGATCCGTGGTACACGAAGCAGGTTCTATGATTCCCGCGCATCACCAACAGATGTTATTGAGTATTTTAGAGCTTGAAAAAGTGACCGTGGATGAAATTATGATTCCACGTAATGAAATTGCTGCCATCGATATCAACCAAGATTGGGACACTATTTTAAAACAGCTCAGACATCGTACCCATACAATGACGCTGTTATATCGAGATACGATTGATGATGCGATAGGGTTTGTACATGCACGCGATTCACTGCTTATTTTACTAAAAGAAGATTTCACTAAAACAACTCTATTACGCAGTGTACGTGAGCTCTATTTTATCCCTGAAGGCACGGCACTTAATACCCAGCTTATTAAGTTTCAACATAATAAAGAGCGTATTGGCTTAGTCGTTGATGAATATGGTGATATTCAAGGCTTAGTAACACTGGCAGATATTTTAGAAGAAATTGTCGGTGACTTTACAACCACACGAGAACCAACCAGCTCTCAAGAAATTCATAAACAACATGATGATTCTTATATTATTGAAGGAAGCTTAGGTATTCGTGATATTAATAAAGAGATGGACTGGAAATTACCAACCGATGGTCCACGTACTTTAAACGGCTTGATATTAGAACATTTAGAAGAGATTCCAACGGGCCAAATCAGTTTACGTATCTGTGGTTATCCAATGGAAATATTAGAAGTTGAAAACAATATGGTAAAATTAGTTAAAGTCATTCCTCATTTGTATTGCGAAGAAGCAGAGTAGCAGTCAACAACCCGTCATCAGTTATTAGCTAAAAACTAACAACTGATGACGAACTACTTTTTATAGATTATTCAACTGCTCATCACTCAGCGAAATATCATCATTTTTATTCACGCCAATACCTGCATCAATAATTGCTTGTGCAATTGCTTTTGCTTCATCTAAAGAATGCATTAAATAAGTGCCACATTGAAATTCATTTAATTCTGGAATTTCGCTCTGTGCTTTTACTTCTAATACATCTTGCATTGAAGCAAGCCAAGCATTGCCCACTTGTGCTTCTGTTGGTGCGCCAATCAGGCTCATGTAAAAACCTGTACGACAACCCATTGGTGAGATATCAATAATCTCAACGTTATCAGCATTTAGGTGGTTACGCATAAAACCAGCATAAAGATGCTCAAGTGTATGAATACCCTTTTCTGATAAGATATCTTTGTTTGGTGCTGTAAAACGCAAATCAAATACTGTGATCGTATCTTTACCTGGTGTTTGCATTTTTTTAGCAATACGCACAGCAGGTGCATTCATAATCGTATGATCAACTGTAAAACTATCTAATAATGGCATTTTCTTTTCCTATTATCTTAATTGTATACATTCCCACATAAAACATGGAAACGAGATAAAACTAGCTGTCAGCTTTCTGCTGTCAGCTGTCTGTAAATAACGCAACATACACATCAATCAAGGTGAATGTGCACTCTATTCCCGCGCAGATGACGGAAAACAAGGTGTAGCTCAAGACTGACAGCTTTACCTTCATTAGGTAAAGAACAATCTCCACAACCAACTTGAATCTAAGTTTTCTTGGCAACCACGTAGTTGAGCAGCATACTCTTTAGAGCGCTTATCGACCTTACGTGATACTTTAATTAACCAAGGTTTTTTATTGTAACTCTTATTTTTATAACCACCCCAACCTTCGTGATAGTTAAGATACTGTGCATAAGCATCCCACTTAGAAATACCGTTTATCTTTTGCGTTTTATTGGTAAACCACCCCATAAAATCGATAGCATCAGCAAAGTCATCACGATCCGCCCAGCTATTCTCTGTTTCTCTCTGGTAATCATCCCAAGTCATCGTTTTCGCTTGTGCGTAACCATACGCATCACTTGCACGACCAATAGGGATAAACCAAAAGTATTGCATTGGAGGAGCTGCATTATGCTTAAAGCTACTCTCCTGATACATCATCGCTAAAGGAACATGAATCGGCGTTCCCCAAGTGTCTTTCATGTTTTTTGATGCGCTATACCAGTCGCGATTTTCAAAGAATATTTCACAAATATTATCGGGATTCTGCGGTGGTGGTGTTGCACATCCAGCTAAAGTTAATAGCCCTAGAATAATTATTAACTTATTTTTCATTTTCATTGAACTTAATTCCAAAGCAATAGACTAATCATTATAAGCAGAACAATCTTTATATAAACATAGCTTTAAAAAACGTTGATTAACCACCAACGTAGCAACAAACGGATTAACCACCCGAAAACATAATATTCCTTATTTTAAAGCCTCTCATTCGAGAGGCTTTTTTTTATGCTTTTTCTGAATGGATGAAATAACTTTCTAAGAAAGTATCAAAGTTAACATCATCTGATTCTTCTATTTCTTGCTGCTTTTTAAGCGATTCAACTTTCTGTGTTTCAAAATATTGGTCAGACCAAATTTGATAAGGTTGATCAATCAATTCTTGCTTGTATTGTTTAGAGAGATTAAGCGCCAATGGACCATTATCAGAGTTCTGTTCAATAATTTGCTCCAGAATTCGTGCTGAGCTGGTTAATTCAGGCGCGCTAAAGCGTGGTGCAATATGTGCAATAGCTTCTTTATAACGCTCTTCTTTACCGCAGTCATCTAATACTACTGCTAATTCTTTAAGTTCATCAGTCAGCCATTCGCCCCATTGCGCGACAGACTTATTTTTTCCGTCAATCTCAAGCTGTAACGCAGGATTTCTGCCTTCAGTAACAATGGCATTTAGATTGGCCGCAAAATACTTTGATTGCAATGCAGAGATTTCGGCAGAAGGTTTGATGGCACACCAAGTTAAAAATAGATCTAAAAAGTTAACTTGCTCTTGTGTGATCCCTAATTTACAGAAAGGATTAACATCTAATGAGCGGATCTCAATATATTCAATGCCACGTGCATTTAACGCTTGTGATGGTGTTTCATTCGCCTGTTGCACACGTTTAGGTCGAATAGAAGCGTACAGCTCATTTTCAATTTGCAGAATATTATCATTAAGCTGGATGTAATTTCCCGACTCTTTAATACCAAGATCAGCAAACTCAGGGGCTTTTTTATTTAATGCTTTACGCACAGAGCCAATGTAATTATCAACGCTGTTGTAACAGATATTCAAAGATGATTGAGAGCTGTTGGTATAACCTAAATCACTTAAACGTAAAGACGTTGCGTAGGGAAGATAAATCGTTCCGTTGCCTACTTTTTTAAAGTTTAAATTGGTTTCTTTACCCTGTAAAAATGACTTACACAATGCAGGCGAAGCACCAAATAAATAAGGAATAACCCAACCATAACGGAAGTAATTACGCACTAAACCTAAATAACCAGCGGATTGTGCATCACTACCGGTTAATTTCGATTGATGTATTTCAGACCATGTTTCCCAGAAAGAAGCAGGTAATGAGAAGTTGTAATGCACACCAGAAATAATTTGCATCATGCTACCGTAGCGATTTTTCAATCCCTGTCGATAGGCTGTTTTCATCTTGCCAGTATTAGAGGTTCCATACTGTGCAAGTTCAATTTTATCTTCGCCTTGAACATAACAGGGCATGCTAATTGGCCACAATGTCTCATCGTTTTCTAGGTTTTTTGCTGCATAGTGATGAATATCATTGAGGTAATCAAAAAGCTGGTTTACATCTTTAGCGACAGGGGTAATAAATTCAAGCAAACTTTCTGCATAGTCTGTCGTAATCGAGCTATGGGTAAGCGCACTACCAAAGGCATAGGGATGCCCTCCTTCCGAAAGCTTACCATCGGGTTGCACACGTAATGCTTCACGTTCAACACCACGGCCAAAACCAACTAATGCATTTGAATGCTGCGCAATTATATTTAAACGTTGCTGAAAATTGAAAGACAAGGGCAACCCCTTCAAAGTAAAAAAAGAGCTAGCAGAGTACCTTAAAAAAGGCTTAGTTGACAAGTTTCTTAGATAAAATAGAGCGTTGAGATAATGATTAATAAATAACGTAATGCTTTACCTGTAGTGATAAATATTATGGACTTTGTAATCGATAATTTTAACCAACCAGCAACTAAAGGAAGTAGATCTCCAACGATGGGCAACCAACTTAATAAGAGAGAAAACACGCCATACTTCTTTAAAAAACATATCGCTTTTTGATGTTTTTCTTGTGCTTTATCTCTTCCCCAATAAAAGTAATAACCCATTAAATAAGTAAACATTGCGCCAAGACTATTACCCGCCGTAACCGCAATAAAATAAGAGCAAACATTTTCAGGGTTATTATTAAGGTAATAAATCAGTAATAACTCAGAACCGCCAGGTAACAAAGTTGATGAAATAAACCCACTAAAAAACAACGTAATCAATTCAGAAGACAAAAACAACTCCAATAAAAAAGGCCACTTAAATAAGTGGCCTTCTACTACGCAATTTTGATAAACAGTAAATGCTTTGGGCTAAGCCATTTATGTCTAATTCAAGGCAAAAAAGCGCAGTTTAGTTATCTAAATGAGCTTTTTTAACGATGACTAAATATGTATGGAACATATTTGAATAGCTTTAGCTAGTCGCGTAGCGATGAAGTACACGGATGTACTTCATAAGTAGGCTTAAATGGCGACGACCTAAGTAGTTACTAGCCAACTAACGCGAGTAACACACCTGCAGCAACCGCACTACCTAATACACCTGCAACGTTTGGTCCCATTGCATGCATTAATAAGAAGTTATGAGGGTTCGCTTCTAAGCCAACCTTATTCGCAACACGTGCAGCCATAGGAACAGCAGAAACACCGGCCGCACCAATTAATGGGTTAATAGGGTCTTTAGAGAATCTATTCATGAGCTTAGCCATGATAACGCCCGATGCAGTACCGATTGAGAATGCCACTGCACCTAAACCTAAAATACCTAATGTTTCTATATTCAAAAATGATTCAGCTGATAGTTTTGAACCAACACCTAAGCCTAAGAAAATAGTAACAATGTTAATCAATTCGTTTTGAGCCGTAGAGCTTAAACGATCAACAACACCAGACTCACGCATCAAGTTACCTAAACAGAACATACCTACTAAAGGTGTTGCTGCCGGTAAAAACAGAATCGTCATCATTAATACCGCTAGAGGAAAGATAATTTTTTCTTTCTTACTAACAGGACGTAACTGTTTCATTTTGATTTCACGCTCAGCTTGCGTTGTTAACGCACGCATAATCGGCGGTTGAATCAACGGCACTAATGCCATGTATGAGTATGCAGCAACAGCAATCGCACCGAGCAACTCAGGCGCCAGCTTGGAAGCTAAGAAGATAGCTGTAGGGCCATCTGCACCACCGATGATTGCAATCGCAGCAGCATCTGCCATGCTGAATTCCATACCCGGTACATAGTTAAGCAGTATCGCACCAAACAGTGTCGCAAAAATACCAAACTGAGCAGCCGCACCTAAAAACAATGTTTTAGGGTTTGCAATTAATGCTCCGAAGTCTGTTAACGCGCCCACTCCCATAAAGATAATGAGCGGGAAAATACCCGTTTCAATACCGATATGATAGATGTAATAAAGTATGCCACCTTCATCATTAAAGCCAGCATTAGGAATGTTTGCTAAAATAGCACCAAAACCAATAGGTAATAATAATAAAGGTTCAAATTTCTTAGAGATCGCTAAGAACAATAACAAACAGCCTACAGCGATCATCACAAGATCAGGAAACTCAAAGTGAGCAATACCCGTATCGCCCCAAAGTTTAATTAATCCATCCACTTTTATATCTTCCTTAACCGATTGTAAACAGGGTTTCACCCACTGCTACTGCATCGCCTTCTCGAACTAACACAGCTTGCACAACACCTGATTTTGGTGCGCGAATCTCTGTTTCCATTTTCATTGCTTCCATCACAAGTAATACATCACCTTCATTAACTTGCTCGCCTTCAGCAACAAGTACTTTAAAGATATTACCCGCTAATGGAGCAGGAAGATCTTCACCTTCAGCAGCTATTGGCGCGGCTGTTGCAGCCGTTAACGGCGTTGCACTTGCATTAGCATGTGTAATGCCATCAACGCTACCTTCAGGGCCAACTTGTACGTTAAACAATTGCCCGTCAACTGCAACAGAGTATGTTTTAGGATCGGATTGCTTAGGTGTGTTTGCAACAATTAAATCATCAGCACTTGGAACAGGTTCAAATGCATCAGGGTTATTACGATTCTCTAAGAATTTCATACCGATTTCAGGGAACAATGCGTAAATAAGTACGTCATCAATCTCTTGCTCTGCAATTTGAACGCCCTTTTCAGTTGCTAATTTTTTAAATTCAGCCTGAATCGCGTGCATTTCAGCAGGGATATTATCAGCAGGACGACAAGTAATCGCTTCTGCACCGTCTAAAATTTTCGCTTGTAACTCAGCATTAACAGGCGCAGGCGCAGAGCCGTATTCACCTTTTAATACACCCGCAGTTTCTTTAGTCACTGTTTTGTAACGCTCGCCCATCAATACATTGATAACAGCTTGTGTACCAACGATTTGAGAAGTAGGTGTTACTAATGGAATGAAACCAAGATCTTCACGAACACGTGGGATTTCTTGTAATACTTCATCCATCTTATCGGCAGCGCCTTGCTGTTTAAGCTGGCTTTCCATGTTAGTTAACATGCCACCCGGTACTTGTGCGATAAGAATACGTGGATCAACACCTTTTAACTCACCTTCGAATTTAACGTATTTTTTACGTACTTCACGGAAGTAAGCAGAGATGTCTGCAAGTTTTAATAAATCTAAGCCAGTATCACGTTCAGTATCTTCAACAATAGAAACTAATGTTTCTGTTGGTGAATGGCCGTAAGTCATACTCATTGAAGAGATAGCAGAATCGACAATATCGATACCCGCATCAATCGCTTTCTGTTGAGTGGCAAGGCTAAGACCCGTTGTTGCATGACAATGTAATGCAAGAGGGATATCAGTCGCAGCTTTAATTTTAGTGATTAACTCTTCTGCAACATACGGCTTTAACAAACCCGCCATATCTTTAATACAGATAGAGTGTGAACCCATATCTTCAAGACGTTTAGCCATATCAACCCAACCGTCGATTGTATGAACAGGGCTAGTGGTATAAGAGATAGTACCTTGTGCGTGTGCGCCAATTTTTACCGCTGACTTAATTGCAGTTTCAAAATTACGTACATCATTCATCGCATCAAAAATTCGGAATACATCAACACCGTTTGTGTGTGCGCGTTCAACAAATTTTTCAACAACATCATCAGCATAGTGACGGTAACCCAATAGGTTTTGACCACGTAATAACATTTGCTGTGGTGTATTTGGCATCGCACCTTTTAATGCACGAATACGATCCCATGGATCTTCGCCTAAATAACGAATACATGCGTCGAATGTAGCGCCGCCCCAAGTTTCTAAAGACCAATAACCTATTTTATCTAGTTTTTCTGCAATCGGTAACATATCGTCGATACGCATACGTGTTGCAAAGAGTGATTGGTGTGCGTCACGTAATACAACTTCCGTGATCGCCAATGGCTTAGACATATTCACTTGCTCCTTCATTTGTTCGTTCCCCATTATGCTGCTTCAGCTTTACGGTATTGCTGCACAGCACTGGTAATGGCAGCTATTAATTGTGGGTTGATTTCAGATTTTGAAGTGCTAGCCGAAGCTAGTTTTTTCTGAGGTACACGTTTATTAACAACGGGTTCATCTGCAGGAATATATTTTGCCATTAACTTAACGGCAATCATTAATAATCCTAAAAATGAAAAGACAAAAGTCATCCCTAATCCAAATAGTGTCATTGCTTGAAATAACGACTCAGTAATATCCATACTTGTTATCCTTTTTGCACTCGTAAGTGCCTCTTTTAGAAACAATTCAAATAAGTGAATAAATATTCACAATCGAAGTGTATTTAACGCCTTATAAACGATGATAAATCATCCAAAGAAACAACGCTAAAAGCAGAAACAATGCATTAGCTCCTATCACCAACTTATAAAAGAAGTCGATAATAAAATTAAACTGCATTTTCAAAAGGCAACATTATACGCGTTTTAGCTGAAAATTGGAAGTCATGGGGCTTTGAGGCTATCACGGGGGATTTATTCGCTACGACTAAGCAGGGTCGGTGCTACAAGAGAAGCGGAACTCTGAAATCCATTTATAAAGGAATAAGATATTCACTTTTAGAATGATCAAGCTCGCAAAAACATCAATCAATATAACGACTTTTTATTCACACAAATTAAATATTTATGCAGTAAAAAACAGATAAATTAGAATGTGTTGATTGGTAGTTATATTAGGGATGCTTTTTTATTGTTTTGGGATATTAAATAAGAAGGTATTAAAAGTGGTGCGGGTGAAGGGATTCGAACCCCTGACCGCCTGGTTCGTAGCCAGGTACTCTATCCAGCTGAGCTACACCCGCATAGATGTAAATATTGAGAAACAATATTTAAAGCTCTAAAAACAACAAACTCACTAAATGTAAGTTTTAAAAGAATGGTGCGGGTGAAGGGATTCGAACCCCTGACCGCCTGGTTCGTAGCCAGGTACTCTATCCAGCTGAGCTACACCCGCCGCGATATTCTTTTGTTTTTATTTTCGATTCATAAATCACCATTCCGTGCAAATAGGAAGATGGTGCGGGTGAAGGGATTCGAACCCCTGACCGCCTGGTTCGTAGCCAGGTACTCTATCCAGCTGAGCTACACCCGCTTTTAAGAATCTATTGTAACAAAATGGCGGAGGAGGAGAGATTCGAACTCTCGAACAAGCTATAAACTCGTTACTCCCTTAGCAGGGGAGCGCCTTCGGCCACTCGGCCACCCCTCCGTCGTCTTGTTGAGGCTCATAATACTGTCTTCTCAAAAGTAGTCAAACATTATTTAACTAGTTTATTTCTGTTTGCTTACTAAAACAGCAAATCTTCTATTTTATGAGCAATATCACCTTATACAGGCACTTTATAAGTCGATTTCTTCTGTTCTTAATTTCATTATGCACGAAGGCGTAATAGCTAATAACCTAGGTATGGTCGAATTTAATGCATCAAACCTCTGTTATGGGATAAAAATAAGCCTATTAATGCTCAAGAGCGCCATTTCATTTAAAGCAATCAGGTATATTTTCGTTGTTTTATAATTAAATACATTCAAGAGACTCATTTGATGAGGCCATTTACAACAAATACATTAAACAGAGGGTAACCATGACTCATTTAAGCGTTTTATTTTAGCGAGGTTGGTTTTACGAGGAGAATCACCAGTAGAAAGTGATTTTTCAGACACTCTACTAATAGCAAACTTAACCATTAGAGAATTCAGTTGAAAGATGGGTCTGGTAAAGTCGTACGAGAGTAGATAAAGCAGTCATAGTATTTACCAAAACTGAATGGCAATAAGAAAGCCACTTGAGCTGGCATTGATCTGCACTTGGTACAGAACGCTTCATGAAGCGTGACATCTAAAATACGAGGGCAACAATCAATAGACGAAAAAAAAGAGCCCTTAGGCTCTAATGTTAATGACTAGCGCTTACTGGCTAGCTTTTTCTGCTTGGATACGCATGTAAATTTCTTCACGGTGTACAGATACTTCTTTAGGTGCATTAACGCCTATACGTACCTGGTTCCCTTTCACGCCCAACACGGTAACGGTAACGTTATCGCCAATCATCAAAGTTTCACCAACTCGACGAGTTAAAATTAGCATATCCTGCTCCTGTTATTATTAGTTTTTCCCATGTGCTCTTTTTATTATGACCTAACGGTAAAAAAAATTCACATCTTTTTTACCCGATGAGATCTGTGAGCTATTTTTCTTCTGTTGGATCTGTTGCTAGCTCAAATGCTTTATGTAAAGCACGTACCGCTAGTTCCAAATATTTTCCATCAACTAAAACTGAAATCTTAATTTCTGAAGTAGCGATCTGATGAATATTAATTCCTTCTTTACCTAATGTTTCAAACATTGTTTTTGCAACACCAGGATGATTCCACATACCTACGCCAACAATAGATACTTTTGCAATTTCATTGTTGCCCTGTACCGCTTCTGCTTTTAATTCAGCACAAACAGTTTCTAACAAAGCTTTTGCTTCTTCGTAGTCATCGCGATGTACAGTAAAAGTAAAATCTGTTTTACCATTACCAACCGTGTTTTGTACGATCATATCCACGTCGATATTTGCATCACCAATCGGTGAAAGAATTTGTGCTGCCACAGTAGGCTGATCAGGCACACCAGAAAGTGTTAAACGTGCTTCATCACGATTAAAAGCGATACCTGAGATTACAGGAGATTCCATTTTATTTTCCTCATAACTAATTAATGTACCACCACCATCTTTAAAACTAGATAGTACACGCAGTGGGACATTGTATTTTCCTGCAAACTCTACAGAGCGAATTTGTAATACTTTAGTGCCTAAGCTGGCCATTTCTAACATCTCTTCAAAAGTGATGCTATCTAAACGGCGTGCATTCGGTTCAACACGAGGGTCAGTAGTGTAAACACCATCAACATCCGTATAAATCTGACATTCATCCGCTTTCAGTGCTGCAGCAATGGCAACAGCAGAGGTATCACTACCACCACGGCCTAAGGTTGTAATATTGTTATTTTCACAACGACCTTGGAAACCAGCAACCACTACAACACGGCCTTGCTTTAAATGCGCTTCTAAGTTTGTAGTTTCAACATCTAAAATTCGTGCTTTAGAATGACTAGTATCCGTTTTCATGCGAATTTGGTCACCGGTCATTGATACCGCATCAACACCTAAATGATGTAATGCCATTGACAACAATGCAATCGTTGTCTGCTCGCCCGTTGTTAGCAATACATCCATTTCACGCGCGCTTGGCGTTGCATTGAGTTGTTTTGCTAATGCGATCATACGATTAGTTTCGCCTGACATCGCAGAAAGAACCACAACAACATCATTACCCGCATCACGTGTTGCTTTTACTTTGTCAGCAACAACTTTAATTCGTTCAACATTAGCGACTGATGTGCCACCATATTTTTGTACTATTAATGCCATTTTCTTTACATCTCACTTATGGCGCACATCCATGCGCCAATCCATTATAATTTTGTTGCTAGCCAAGGTTCAACAAGTGCTAACGCTTCTGTTAGTCCACTTGGATTATTACCACCCGCCATCGCCATATCTGGACGACCGCCACCTTTACCGCCAACAGGTCCAGCAATTAAGTTAACTAACTCACCTGCTTTTACTTTCTTAGTCAGGTCTTTAGTCACACCAACAATCAAGCTTACTTTATCATCGCCGACTGCCGTTGCTAATACAACAATGCCCGATTGAAGTTTGTTCTTCATTTCATCGACACTATCACGTAATAATTTCGGGTCAATACCTTCTATATTAGCAATAACGACTTTTACACCATTAATATCAATCGCATTACCGGTCAAGTTTGAACCTGCTTCACTGGCCATTTTTGCTTTGATTGTCGCTAGCTCTTTTTCAAGTGCTTTATTGCGGTCCAAAGTCTGCATGATTTTTTCACCAATGTTGAAACTATCACCCTTCACCAAATCACACGCTTTATTAAATTGATCGCGTAAGTTATAAAGCGCTTGTTCAGCAGCAGCACCTACAGAGGCTTCAATTCGGCGTACGCCAGCAGCCGTACCTGCTTCAGAAGTAACAAGGAATAAACCCATGTCACCCGTACGCTGAGCATGTGTACCGCCACATAATTCAACAGAGAAATCACCCATTGTTACAACGCGTACCATCTCGTCGTATTTTTCACCAAATAAAGCCATTGCACCTGTTGTTTTAGCTTCTTCGATGTCGAGTAACTTAGTCACAATTTCGTAGTTATCACGAATCGCTTGATTAACTAAGTGTGTTACTTGATTTAATGTACCCATCGATAACGCTTCAAAATGCGAGAAGTCGAAACGTAATTTTTCAGCATCACATAACGACCCTTTCTGCGTTACGTGCTCACCTAATGTGTGGCGCAATGCAGCGTGTAATAAATGTGTCGCTGAATGATGCAAAGCAATCGACTTACGACGGTCAGCTTCAACTAAAGCCTGTACTTTTTCGTTAACAGATAATGATCCAGTGCTTAAATAACCGATATGTAAAAATGCATCACCCGACTTTTTAGTATCAGTCACGGTAAAGATACCGTTATTAAGCTTCAAAATACCAGAATCACCCGTTTGACCACCAGATTCAGCATAGAAAGGTGTTTTCGATAAAATGACCTGCGCGGTATCACCTTCAACTAATGAATCAACAAAAGCGCCATCTTTCACAAGATTAGTCACCGTTGCAGTGCCTTCTAATGTTTCGTAACCGATGAACTCTGTTTTGCCTTCGATTTTTAAAACATCGTTATAATCTTTACCAAAGTTATTCGCTTGCTGAGCGCGTGAACGTTGCTCTGCCATTGCACTATCGAAACCATCTTGGTCGATTGTCAATTCACGTTCACGTGCGATATCAGCAGTTAAATCAGCTGGGAAACCGTAAGTATCATAAAGTTTGAAAACAACATCACCTGGAACCACTTTGCCTTCTAAATCGTCAAGTGCGATGTCTAAGATTTGTAAACCACGCTCTAGTGTTTTACCAAACTGCTCTTCTTCTAGACGTAAAATCTTTTCTACAAATAGACGTTGCTGTAATAACTCAGGGTAAGCCTCACCCATTTGGTGGATAAGCTCTTCATAGATTTTAAAGAAGAAAACCTCTGTTGCGCCTAGTTTATGTCCGTGACGTACTGCACGACGAATAATACGACGTAATACATAACCACGGCCTTCATTTGATGGCATAACACCATCCGCAATTAAGAAACCACAAGCACGAATATGATCGGCAACAACACGTAACGATTTATCTTCTAAATCTGTTGCGCCAGTAACTTCAGCTACTTTTTTGATAAGACCTTGGAACAAATCGATATCGTAGTTAGAGTGACCGTTTTGCATAATCGCAGAAATACGCTCAAGACCCATACCCGTATCAACAGACTGTTGTGGTAAGTCTTCCATCGTGCCATCGGCATGACGGTTGTATTGCATGAATACTAAGTTCCAGATTTCGATAAAACGATCGCCATCTTCTTCTGGTGATCCTGGAGGACCGCCCCAAATATGTTCACCGTGATCATAAAATATTTCAGAACATGGACCACAAGGACCCGTATCACCCATCGACCAGAAGTTATCTGACTCAAATTTTTTCTCAGGTGATTTATCACCAATGCGAATAATTTTATTTTCTGGTACGCCGATTTTATCAGCCCAGTATGAAAATGCTTCATTGTCACTTTCATAAACAGTCACAAGTAATTTTTCTGTTGGTATTTTCAGTTCTTTAGTTAAAAATTCCCATGCAAAAGCAATCGCTTCCTGCTTGAAATAATCACCAAAACTAAAGTTACCTAACATTTCAAAAAATGTATGGTGACGAGCGGTGTAACCCACGTTATCTAAGTCATTATGCTTACCACCAGCACGTACACAGCGTTGGCTTGATGTGGCACGTGTATAAGCGCGTTTTTCACTACCAAGAAAAGTATCTTTAAATTGATTCATACCTGCATTAGTAAATAGCAAAGTAGGATCGTTATCAGGCACAAGAGAACCACTGCTTACAGTTTGGTGCCCTTTCTTAGCATAAAAATCAAGAAATCCTTGGCGAATTTCAGACGTCGACTTAATCGTGGTCATGAGTTATTCCAAATAATAAATAAGGGGGAAAATAATATTCGCTAATATACCACGGAGCTAGAAAGGGGGAAAGTGGGCAACGGGTCACATTTTGCTTAATTTTCGATCACCTATTGACATAACTGGCAAGCAATAGGAAACTAACTACGTAACCAGTTACGTACATTGTTAAATAGTCTGATAGGGAAATTAAGATGGATTACATGAAAACACTCGCTAGCCTGAGTTTAGGCAGTCGCTTAAAACGACTTAGTGATCAGCTTTTTACAGAAGTGGCTGTGGTGTATGAACAAATGGGCTTAACGCTTAACCCTAACTATTTTTTGTTACTCAATCTTATCAATAAGATGGGACCTATGGGTATTACCCAAGCAGCTGAATACCTAGCAGTGAGCCATCCCGCCATTAGTAAACTCGCGAATAAAATGATTCAAGAGGGTTATTTAACCAAGCACCCTCACCCAACAGATAAACGCGCGAGCCAGCTTATTTTAACCCAGCAATCAACACAGATAACCGAGCAAGCCACCCCTATTTGGCAGGCGCTAAAGAAACACTTAGATTATCTTGAAAGCTTGCAAAAAACGCCATTATTAGACGCTATCGAACAGTTTGAAAACAGTCTGAAACAGCTTAATCTTTCTCAAATTGTACTGCAGGATCTTAAAAAACCAGTGCAAAACATTAGTATAGTGAACTGGCATAGTGATTATAAAAACGATTTTAAACGGCTCAATATGAGCTGGTTAAATAGCGAGTTTAATGGCGAACTCACAGTAAATGACCAGCAAGCGATTGAACAACCAGAAAGTTATTACCTCGCACAGGGAGGGTATCTGTTTTTTGCTAAACAAGATGAACAGGTCATTGGTTGCATTGCGCTGAAACCGATTAGCGACGATTGTTACGAACTCTCTAAAATGGCGGTTTGTCCCGATATCCAAGGTCATGGTATTGGTCGGTCATTATTATTAAGCGCACTGAATAAAGCACGAGACCTCAACATTCAAAAAATTAGCTTAGAAACAAACAGTAAATTATTACGTGCCATGGCGCTTTATCAACACTTTGGTTTTACTCAGATGCCACACCCAAAAGGCCAGAGTGATTATGCGCGAGCAGATGTTTATATGGAGCTACAACTTTATGTTTAACAAAACACAAAAAAGGGAATTTCTAGGGGGCGGTAAAGCAGCGCTACCGTTAGTATTAGGCGCCATTCCTTTTGCTATTTTATTTGGCACATTAGCGCCAACCAGTGGCCTCTCTGCATTAGCAACCGTAGCGATGTCGGTATTGGTTTTTGCTGGCTCGGCACAATTTATCGTCTTAGCACTGATTGCCGTACAAGCGCCACTAGAGATGATTTTATTAACCACCTTCGTGGTTAATTTACGTCATGTACTTTATGCCACTGCACTTGTTGAACATGTAAAACATCTTTCTTTAGGCTGGCGGGCAATACTTGCTTTTGGGTTAACCGATGAGAGCTTTGCGAATATGAGCCAACGTTATTTACAGGAAGATAAACGTGATGCTCACTATTTTTATCTCGGCTCTATTAGCTGCTTTTATACCACGTGGGTCTCTTTCACAATTTTAGGTTTATTCTTGGGAAGCTTGATTCCTGACATGAGTAGCTGGGGCCTTGAGTTTGCTATGTCGGTAACCTTTATTGGCATGGTTGTGCCTTATATGAACAGCAAAGCAATGATTAGCGCAATTTTTGCTGCCGGTATTAGTTCACTCGCTTTTGCACACCTGCCTAATAAATTAGGTTTAATTGTCAGCGCGATTATTGGTGTCGCGGTGGGGTTAACTATTTCTCAACTTGCTAACAGACAAGTTTCTTATGAGTGAGGTTTATTATGAATGAAGCACTTTTAATTTTAGGCATGTTTATCATCACCTTCGGCATACGTTTTATCATGTTTGCTTTTGCAGGCAAGCTTAGCTTTCCTAATTGGCTCGCTAAATCGCTAAAGTTTGTTCCACCAGCAGTATTAACCGCCATCATTATCCCCGCGGTCATCATGCCAAGTGGTGTTATCGACATCAGCTTGAGCAACAACTACCTAATTGCAGCCCTGTTCGCTTTTGTTATTGCATTGGTGACCAAGAGCTTATTAAAAACAATCGGCCTAGGAATGAGCTTCTTTCTGGTGCTGCAGTATCTTTATCTATAAATAGAGGATGGTTAGCTGTTAGCTGTTAGCTGTTAGCTGTTAGCTGTTAGCTGTTAGCTGTTAGCTGTTAGCTGTTAGCGCAACAAATTCAACAACTCTGCAATGGGTGTCAACTAATAACTGACGACTAAAAACGAACTGCTTTTCAATAGATGTTAGAAACGTTTCTTCCGTTTTCCGATCCATTCGAAAAGAACTATTCAGAGCAGACGATAAATTAAAGACAAAAAAAACCTCTGAATGGAAAAACCATGCAGAGGAAAACAATAGACACTAGAAACATTTCTTCCGTTTTCCGATCCATTCGAAATGGCATTATTCAGAGTAGGCAACAAATTCAGGACAAAAAAAACCTCTGAATGGAAAAACCATGCAGAGGAAAACTAAGGAAGAAACTATAAAATTAACTAGTTCAAAGGATTAGTCTTTCATAGTGATAAAAGGTTCATAATTATTAACAAATTAATTCAAAATAGTGTCGTTCCCACTTTCATTCACTTAGTCAGTTTTTATTAGTGTGCTTCGTCCCAGTTATTACCCATATCAGCATCAGCAATTAACGGAACATCAAGTTTCGCCGCGCCAGCCATAATGCTTTGAATCTCTTTGGTATAAGACTCTACAAGCTCTTCTTTAATACTAAAGATTAATTCATCGTGCACTTGCATTAACAATTGCACATTACCTTCAGGTTGCTTGTTAACCCAAGCGGCCATGTCTATCATCGCTTTTTTGATAATATCAGCAGCCGTTCCCTGCATTGGCGCATTGATTGCTGCGCGTTCAGACGCTTTTTTCAACATGCCGTTACGCGAGTTAATATTAGGCAACTGTAAACGTCGTCCTAAAATTGTTTCAACATAACCCTGCTCTTTAGCAACCGTGCGTGTATCTTCCATGTAAGTTAATACACCAGGGTAACGATTAAAGTATTTATCCATGTATTGCTGTGCATCGTGGCGACCAATATTTAACTGCTTAGCAAGACCAAAGGCACTCATACCATAGATAAGTCCGAAGTTAATTGCTTTAGCGCTACGGCGCTGATCAACAGTAACGTCATCTACATCAACCGAAAACACTTCAGAGGCAGTGGCTTTATGGATATCAACGCCCTGTGAGAACGCTTCTAATAAGCCTTTATCTTGTGATAAATGCGCCATGATACGTAACTCGATTTGACTGTAATCGGCAGCCACAATTTTATAACCTTGTGGGGCAATAAAAGCTTGGCGAATACGACGACCTTCTGCACTACGAATAGGAATGTTTTGTAAGTTTGGATCGCTTGATGATAAACGCCCGGTCACTGTGACGGCTTGATGATAAGAAGTATGTACACGACCAGTTTTTTCATTAACCATTTTTGGCAGTTTATCGGTATAAGTCGACTTAAGTTTACTTAATCCACGATGTTCAATAATCAGTTTTGGTAACGGGTAAGTTTCCGCTAACTCAACTAATACTTCTTCAGCCGTTGAAGGTGCACCTTTAGGTGTTTTCTTCAAGATAGGCAATTCAAGCTCTTCAAACAAAATAACTTGTAACTGTTTTGGCGAACTTAAGTTAAACGGTTTACCCGCCTCAACATACGCAAGCTCTTCAATTTCTAACAGACGTTTAGCAATTTCTACACTTTGCGCCGTTAATAATTCACTGTCTATTGCGACACCACCACGTTCAATATCAGAGAGCACGGTTAACAGTGGCAACTCTATTTCATTAAATAGCGTAAGTAGCGTTTCAGATTCTTGCAGACGACTATACAACTCGATATGTAAACGAAGCGTAATATCAGCATCTTCAGCGGCATACGGTGCAGCTTCTTTAATACTAATCTCATTGAAGGTCAGTTGCTTTTTACCTTTACCCGCAATCTCTTCAAAAGAGATACATTTATGGTCAAGGTACTTAAGCGCAAGGGTATCCATATCATGCTTACCCGTACTATCAATGATATAAGACTCAAGCATGGTATCAAATTGAATGCCTTTTAATTCAATACCGTGATTTAGTAATACACTACGATCGTACTTAAGGTTTTGACCTACTTTTTTATGCTCGTTATTTTCTAGTAATGGTTTTAATTTAGCCATCGTTTCAGCAAAGTCTAACTGCTTTGGCGCATCGATATAATCGTGCGTAAGTGGAAGATAAACAGCTTCAATGACAGGTGCATCATCACTACCTACGTTTGTTTGAATCGCAAATGATAAACCCACAATCTGTGCTTGCATGTAATCCAAGCTGGTTGTTTCTGTATCGAAAGCAAACAGGTCACTATTTTCAAGCTTTTTAATCAGTTGCGTTAATTGGCCTTGCGTATAAATCGTTTTATAAGCACTGCGATCAACCAATGCAGCATTAGCAACCGCCGCGCTAGGGTTAGCACTACTCGTATTTCCATTACTAGAGACGGCGTTATAACTACCCGCTTCACCGGCAGCTGTGTCGACCACTTTTCCGCCATCAAGTAACGCAGATAACCAACGTCTAAATTCTAACTTGCCAAACAGCTTAATAAGCTCATCACTGTCTTGCTCGCCAAATTTAAAATCGTCATAACCGACGTCTAATTCAACATCGAGTTTAATAGTGGCTAACAAGTAAGAAAGACGCGCCATCTCTTCGTTATCAGCCATCTTCTTAGCAATTGTTTTACTACCACGGAACCCCAGAGGAGCAAGCTTTTCTAAATTGTCATAAATAGCATCCATTGAACCGATGCCTTGTAACATCGCTAATGCGGTCTTTTCACCAACACCAGGGACGCCAGGAATGTTATCTACTTGATCACCCATCAATGCGAGGTAATCGATAATTAACTCAGGCGAAATACCAAATTTCTCAGTCACGCCTTCCACATCCATGACCGTATCAGTCATGGTATTAATAAGTAGTGTATGTTCATCCACCAGCTGTGCCATATCTTTATCACCGGTACTAATCAGTGTTTTAATACCTTTAGCGCTGGCGATTTTTGATAGTGTACCAATAACGTCATCGGCTTCTACACCATCGACAATAAGGATAGGTAAACCCATCGCTTTAATGACCGCGTGTAACGGTTCAATTTGAATGCGTAGATCATCGGGCATGCTAGGACGATTAGCTTTGTAGTCGCTATACATATCATCACGGAAGGTTTTACCCTTAGCATCAAATACCACAACAATATGTGAAGGGTTAAACTGACGCATCAGGCTTTTGAGCATGTTGACCACGCCATAAACAGCGCCCGTCGCTTCACCCGCTGAATTAGTGAGATGCGGGGGAGAGAAAAATGCACGGTATAGATAGGAAGAGCCATCAACAAGTACAAAAGGATTTTCAGGGATCGTCGCCATCGGTTCATTACTCAATAGTTATAAATAAATAACGATTATAACTAAAAATAGAATCTTAAAATAGAGTTAGATTTATTGCGCGGTAGGGTAAGTGGCTGTTCACTTTCAATACAGAGAATTCCTGTGGATAACTCTGTTAGTAGTTTTCAAGAAAAATTGAGCTGTAACAAATAAAATAGATTACAGCTTAATTTTCAACAACATAGATCGCGAATGTGACAACTTTGAGGAATTAACTAAAAATCAAAATGTGCATAACAAAGTAATTAGTGCTTCACTTTTGAACATTTTTATCAATTTATACTGTTTATCACTGGGTTTGCATACATTTTCAATACTGTTTCTTGAAGCTCTGGCGCCATACCTTGTAAGCGTTGCTCAAAGGTGGCTTTATCAGCTTCACTAACAGAGTCTAAGTTTTGTTTTGCTGCAATGAAGTTAGAAGGATGCAAATAGTAGTTTTGGTAAATCTGTTGATCTATTGCGCTTGCTACTTGTTCTGGATCTTCAAAGTCTTCATCTAGCGCTTTACCAAAGGCAACATGAACATGCCCTTTCTGGCCAATAATACCGCGTACAATACTTTCGATATCTTCAAACTCAGATTTTTTATATTCGCCAGTTTGCGCTTTATCAAATAACTCTTGGGCTTTGTGTTTGTCACAGGCATCAAACTCGTAAGAAACAGCAACAGGCACAATATTGAGTTGCTTAATATAGTCGTTAAACGCGACTTTTTTCTTTTTACCGTTCATGTAAAACATCTTAATAATCGCAGGTTCTGTTTTATCATGGCCATCTTTTGCGCGCCCTTCGCGTTGCGCTATCCAGATACTGCTATCGCTTTGCAGTGAACTAAAGATGTAATCCGACAGTTGCAATACCGCTTTCATCATTTCGCGTGGGGCTTTTAATGCGCGTTTTACGATAAAACTTTTATTCATACGCATTAAATCAGAGCTAAAAGGTTTACTTAATAAGTTGTCACCAATTGCAATTCGCACGGTTTTAAAGTTTTCAGAGAACAAAGCCCAATTAACAAAGGAAGGATCCATTGCAATATCACGATGATTAGAAACGAACAGGTAATTTTTGTTGGCGTCTAAATTCTCAAGTCCCGAGTAGGTGAACTTGGTTGTTGTAGAGTCGATCATATGTTGAACATAACCGCCCACAACTTGCTGCATCTCATCTATGCTATTGATTGAACGCCATTTATATAAGAAATACTGGCGCAATAATGGCTTTAATAAAAAGCCTGTAAATTTAGCGATTTTAGAGAAACGAAAACTGACAATAGCATCGATGAATTCATCACTATTAATAACACGCTGGATCGCAGGTTGGATCTCATCATCATTATAAGGTCGAATATCACTAAATCTATCGGATGAAGTTGGCATTATGTCTTTCTCTAAAAAATGGATAGCGTATTTTACCTGCTTTGAAGACTAATTACCAAATTGGTTTGAATCGAAATAACTCATGACGTAATAATACTTTATAAGTAGCAGGGTCTATTTGAGACTCATTAAGATACGCTTCAAGCCATTCAGGTTTAAACAGTCGTGAAGCACGGAGCTGATCGAATTTAGCAAAGCGCATTGCTTTATATAAAACTTTACCCAGTTTACCGCGCGCTTCAAAAGGAACAGCTTCTACTTCCTCTCTTAATGCGTTAACTAAGTGTGGGAATGATTTCGAAAATAATGCCTCAGAAAGGGATAAGCTCAGTGCCAAACTTGATTGCGAAACAAGTAAAGCCTGTAAGGAAGCTGAATCCGTGTGGATATCATAAAAGAAATCATGACGATCTTTTTCTCCTTTATCACGTGCCTGATCTAAGCAAGCAGTGCGCACTAATTCAAAGGAGCTTAAATATTGCTGGTAACTGGCAACATAAGCAAAATTCACCATCGCAGATAACAACATACCTTCATAAGGACGACGATAATCTTCCGCTAACATCAACGCAGTGCAGGTTTGTCCAAGTGTCATCTCATAACGCCACAGCTTTCTAGCAAACAACACATTATGATGGCTGTAAGCATTGATGCGGTACTTGAACAAAATAGCAGGCACTAAATAACGTAAGACTTCTGTACCAATCAAACCAATCGCACTTTGAATATCACGGACTTGGCGAGATGAGCGACCCAGCGTAGACATAAAGTCAACGCTACCCACTAATGAAAGTAAACGTTTTCGAGTGCCAATATCAGAGTCTAATAAGGCTGCTAAAATCGAATAACGAGGCTCACCGACTAATAGTTTCTGTAATAGCTCAACGTTACTGTCACGTAACTGTAATTGCTCTAAAATAACGTGATCAGTATTTTCTAAGTTAGCATTAACTACTTTCAAAAGGGACTGCTGGAAATAGCGCTTGAGCAAAGCGTTACGTTTATCTTTAAGACGCTTATCTGCTTTTTCTCGCATTACACGTTCTTTTTCAACATCGAGTAATATTCGTTGGTTCCAACCGTCTTCTGCATCACCTGCTTTTGAAGCTAACTCTGTATCATCAAGCTCAGCATCGGAGAGTCCATCATTATACTCTCCTTCTTTATAGATTTTATTTTTACCAACCAAAAAACGTAGGAACAGTTTATCAACCGATTCCATCAGAGATAAGTCTGGCTGCTGAGCATTTTTAACTGTCATTCTTAGGCCTTTATTATGCTAAATAAAAGCAAAAGCATCCCCATAAAGATGATCAAGAGATGCATTTTGCTTAACAAAATCTTCACGTGCTATTTTTGCCATCTCAAAACGTCCAACCACATAGATATCAAACGCACTAAGATCAGCAAAGTCATTTAAAACAGCTTGATGAACATAACCTTGATGTCCTTGCCACTCTGCTTCAGGCAATTCAATCACAGGGTGGAAATGGATGTTTTGGTGTGCCTCTGCCCAGCTTGACGCTTCATCTTCAAAATAGAAATGAGAGTATTCTTTTACACCCCAGTAAAGATAAACAGGGTTAGTGAGGCCTTTAGCAACAATCTCTTCCAGAATAGATTTAACGTAAGAGAAACCTGTACCACCAGCCATCAGAATAATAGGACGTGTTGATGCTTCACGTAGGTAAGCATCGCCATTAGCAATTTCGACTTCAACTTGGCCATCACTTTGCATTTTATCAATCACTTGCATTGCGTAACCGTTTTCTGGTGTCGCACCAATATGTAGCTCAATCAGATCTCCACCGGGCGCATTAGCAATTGAGAAATGGCGTTTATCTTTTTCTCCCATCACAACAGACACATATTGTCCTGCTTTATAGGAAACAGCTTGCTGTGGCTGTAAAAAAATACGGTATAAAAAATCATTTAATTTTTCGATTGAGCTTACTTTACAAGTAACAATAGACATTTATTTCTCTTTAAAAAGGAAGTTTTAACAAATTGATAACAATTATACCCGTTATCATTCAAGGTGCAAAATTCAGCAAGCGGTGAGGTGAACAGATTCTAGGCAGAAAGTTGAAGATCTAGCTCGCTCAATCGATACTTTCTAACAACGAAGATGTTCTCCTCAAAGCTTGCCCTACGGGTTGCAAGCTCGAAAACTAATACGGCGTTGCAGTATTCGATAAGGACTAGCCATTAAAGAATTAAAGTCATTTATTTCATTCTACCGGTAGAGGATTAATGTTTTTATTAATCTCTCGTAAGGTCATCATACTGCGCCTTGCTTTAGTATCCGAGCTGGCAACTGAATAAAGCACTTTGATTGATAACAGGTATATATCATGAAAAAATATCTAAATCTTGCCAAAGTGAATCTATTTTATCTTTCACTTTTTCATCCATCACAATAGGAACACCCCATTCTCGGTCTGTTTCACCCGACCACTTATTAGTTGCATCTAAGCCCATTTTTGACCCTAAGCCTGAAACAGGTGACGCAAAATCAAGGTAATCGATAGGTGTATGTTCAACCATAGTGGTATCACGCGCAGGGTCCATACGTGTTGTAATCGCCCACATCACATCATTCCAATCACGTACGTTGATATCATCATCACAAACAATAATAAATTTGGTATACATAAACTGACGTAAGAACGACCAAATACCTAACATCACACGCTTAGCATGCCCTGGGTAACGCTTCTTGATAGAAACCACTGCCATGCGGTATGAACAACCTTCAGGCGGCAGATAAAAATCAACAATTTCAGGGAACTGTTTTTGTAAAATAGGAACAAAAACTTCATTCAGTGCAACACCTAAAATAGCAGGCTCATCGGGCGGACGACCAGTATAGGTACTGTGATAAATAGGCTTTTCGCGCGTAGTGACGTGAGTAACCGTCATGACTTGGAAATCATCTACTTCATTATAATAACCGGTATGATCGCCATAAGGCCCTTCAGGAGCCATTTCTCCAGGTTGTAAATACCCTTCTAAAATAATCTCTGCTGATGCAGGTACGTCCAAGTCATTACTTAGACTTTTAGCCACTTTAGTGCGCGAGCCACGTAATAAACCTGCAAACGCATATTCTGACAAGCTATCTGGGATGGGCGTTACAGCACCTAAAATAGTCGCGGGATCAGCACCTAATGCAACCGAGACAGGAAAGGGTTTACCCGGATTCGCTTCTTGCCACTGCTGAAAATCAATCGCACCACCACGGTGTGATAACCAGCGCATAATAATTTTATTTTTACCGATCAATTGCTGACGGTAAATACCTAAATTCTGACGTTTTTTATAAGGGCCACGAGTAATGGTTAATCCCCAGGTAATCAACGGTGCCACATCACCAGGCCAGCAGGTCATAATAGGTAATTTAGTTAAATCAACATCATCGCCTTCCATCACAATTTGCTGACAAGCAGGTTTTGCAATTGTTTTAGTGGGCATGTTTAAGACTTGCTTAAAAATAGGCAACTTTTCCCACAATGCTTTAATACCTTTAGGCGGCTCAGGCTCTTTTAAATAAGCGAGCCATTCCCCCACTTCACGCAACTGTGAAACATGCTCTTTACCCATTGCCATCGCCACACGTTCAGTGGTACCAAACAGATTGGTTAATACAGGCGTATCGTAACCTTTCGGGTTTTCAAACAATAATGCAGGGCCACCTGCACGTAATGTACGATCTGAGATTTCCGTCATTTCTAATTTAGGATCAATCTCTTGCGTGATACGTTTTAATAAACCTTTATCTTCAAGTTGTGCAATAAAATCACGTAGGTCATCAAACTTCATGGGTAACTACCTCAAAAAATGGATAAAAAAAACGCTACATAAGAGTAGCGTTTTCATAAAACAAAATAGGGTAAACTATTTCGCTTTTTGGTTCTTCATTGCGTCAAAGAAACTATCATTGCTCTTGCTTAAACCAAGCTTATCAATCATAAATTCAGTTGCGCCAATCTCACCCATAGGATGTAAGATTTTACGTAGAATCCACATACGTTGTAACTCATCGGCTTTAGTTAATAATTCTTCACGACGAGTACCAGAGCGAGTAATATCAATTGCAGGGTAAGTACGTTTTTCAGCCAATTTACGATTTAAATGGATTTCACAGTTACCTGTTCCTTTAAATTCTTCGTAAATCACTTCATCCATCTTAGAACCAGTATCAATTAGCGCTGTTGCAAGAATAGTTAAACTACCACCCTCTTCAACATTACGTGCAGCACCAAAGAAACGTTTTGGACGATGTAATGCATTTGCATCAACACCACCAGTCAATACTTTACCAGAGCTTGGTACAACCGTATTGTAAGCACGTGCTAGACGCGTAATCGAGTCTAATAGGATGATTACATCTTTTTTATGCTCAACAAGACGTTTTGCTTTTTCGATAACCATTTCAGCAACTTGTACATGTCGGCTTGCTGGTTCATCGAACGTAGAGGCAACAACTTCACCACGTACTAAACGGCTCATTTCTGTTACTTCTTCCGGACGTTCATCGATCAATAATACAATCAATTCTGCGTCAGGATGATTAATACTGATGCTCTGTGCGATATTTTGTAGCAACATTGTTTTACCGGCTTTTGGCGGTGCAACAATTAATCCACGTTGGCCTTTACCAATCGGAGCAACAAGGTCAAGAATACGTGCTGTAATATCTTCAGTACTACCTGATCCACTCTCTAAACGTAAACGCTCATCAGGGTGAATAGGTGTTAAATTCTCAAACAATATTTTATTTTTTGAGTTTTCAGGCTTATCAAAGTTAACTTGGTTAATCTTTAATAGCGCGAAATAACGCTCACCGTCTTTAGGTGGGCGAATCTTACCTTCAACACTATCACCCGTTCGTAAATTAAAGCGACGAATTTGACTAGGAGAGATATAAATATCATCTGGCCCAGCAAGGTACGAACTATCAGAGCTACGTAAGAAACCGAAGCCATCTTGCAATATTTCTAGTACACCAGCTCCAAAGATATCTTCACCGCTTTTAGCGTGCGCTTTTAAAATTGCAAAAATAATATCTTGTTTTCTTAGGCGAGCTAAACTTTCTAGCCCTTGGGATTCACCAAGTTTTACAAGCTTGTGTACTGGAGTGTCTTTTAATTCAGTTAGATTCATAGGTTTTTAGGTAATCTGATTTGATGTGAGTGGAGTTGAGAATAGATTTGTTCATAATTTGAACGTTAAGGTAGCATTAAAATTTATAATAGTCCAGATTGGATAAGCTGTAGATCACAACTTATCTAATCTGCTAGAGTTTTTTAGATATTTGCATCTAAAAATTCAACAAGTTGGGTTTTAGATAACGCACCCACTTTAGTTGCTGCAACTTTACCGTCTTTGAATAACAATAGAGTTGGAATGCCACGAATACCAAATTTTGGCGGCGTTGCATTGTTTTCATCGATATTTAATTTACCGATAGTAACTTTACCCGCATATTCAGCAGCAACTTCGCTAAGAATAGGTGCGATCATTTTACAAGGTCCACACCATTCAGCCCAAAAATCGACTAAAACAGGGCCTGAAGCATTAACTACATCTTCATCAAAACTTGCATCACTTAAAGTTACGATATTATCGCTCATTTTTCTCTCCAGAAGGAATTAACTAGTAGATAGTCACTATATCACGAATATAGTAAATTATATTTTCATTATTTGAATCGATCTCAATACTTATTGCAAGCATAAACTGTTATGCTCAGCAAATGAATAAAACACACCTAACTCAAGTAAAATTTGCAGACCTTCCTATTGAGAAGAGTCTAGTTTCAGGCCTAACCGAACAAGGTTATGAATTCTGTACACCTATACAAGCACTGTCACTGCCTATCACCCTTTTAGGGAAAGATATCGCAGGGCAAGCTCAAACAGGGACAGGTAAAACACTCGCATTTTTACCTGCAGTCTTTCATCACCTATTGGTAAATAAAGCACCTGAAAATCGCCGTAAGAATCAACCACGCGCTATTATTTTGGCGCCGACACGTGAACTTGCAATCCAAATTCATAAAGACGCCATTATACTAGCGAAGGCCACTAATTTACGCCTTGGATTAGCATATGGGGGCGAAAAAGTTGAAATTCAACTTAACAAACTCGAAAAAGGCGTTGATATTTTAATTGGCACAACAGGTCGTATCATCGACTTCGTTAAACAAGGTGTTATTAACCTTGAGTCAATTCAAAGTGTGGTACTTGATGAAGCTGATCGCATGTTCGATCTTGGTTTTATCAAAGATATCCGTTACTTATTTAGACGTATGCCAGCGGCAGACCAGCGCTTAAATATGTTGTTCTCTGCAACCTTGTCACACAAAGTACAAGAGCTTGCTTTTGAACATATGAATGATCCTGAGCATATTCAGATAGAACCTGAAAAAATGACCTCGGAAAATATTAGTGAAGAGCTTTTTTACCCTTCAAATGAAGACAAAATGCTTTTACTATTGACCTTGATGGAAGATGAATGGCCAGAAAAAGCAATCGTTTTTGCTAATACTAAACATGTCTGTGAAAAGGTATGGGGTTATTTATCTGGAGATGGTTTACGCGCAGGTTTATTGACTGGTGACGTGCCACAGAAGAAACGTGAAAAAGTATTAAAACAGTTCACTGATGGTGAAATAGACGTTCTTGTTGCAACAGATGTTGCTGCACGTGGTCTACATATTCCAAAAGTATCACACGTTTTTAACTTTGATTTACCAGATGATTGTGAAGATTATGTTCATCGTATTGGCCGTACTGGTCGTGCTGGACAAACAGGCCTTGCTATTACACTAGCGTGTGAAAAGTATGTCTTTAATCTTCCTGGTATTGAGGAATACATTAAACATGCTATTCCTGTTAGCGAATACGACAAAGATGCATTACTTGATTCATTACCTGTAATGAAAATAACTAAGTACAAAGCAAATAACAGTAGTCGCCCAAACAACCGTAAAGATAACTTTCACCGTAGTCACAAACGTTAATAAGTGATTAATAGTGATAGATAAACGCTATACCATCATCGACCTTGGCTCTAACAGTTTTCATATGTTAACAGTGACCAAAGAAGAAGATGGTTTTAGCGCATTTTCTAAAACGAAACAAAAAGTTAGGCTCGCCTCGGGTTTAGATGTAAATAACAACTTAAATCCAACAACAATAAAAACTGCATTAAACTGCCTGCAAACATTTCGCGATGAACTCGATACACTCCAGCCTGAAAAAATTCTTATTACAGCAACAGCGGCATTACGCCTTGCGAATAATAAACAAACTTTCATTCAACAAGCAGAAAGAATACTGCAATATCCAATTAAGCTTATTTCAGGTATTGAAGAAGCTAAAATCATTTATCGTGGTGTCGCATTTACTGAACAAAGCCAAGAACAACTATTAGTGATTGATATAGGTGGCGCAAGCACCGAACTAATTATTGGCCAAGGTAAACATGTATTAAAAGCTGAAAGCTTACATATGGGCAGTGTTACTTGGTTAAATAATTTCTTTTCTGACAACCAACTTAACAACGATAACTTTTCACGTGCAATACACCGCGCAAAAGAAATCATCCAACCACATGTCAAAAATTATCAAGAGCTAAACTGGTCATTTTGCATGGGGGCGTCAGGCACGATTCAAGCGGTCAACGAAGTAAATAGTAAACAACAACTAAAGCCACATCTCACGCTAAGTTTACTCAACCAGATAAAACAGCAATGCATCGATTCACAGCAAATAGATGAACTCATCATTGATGGTTTAAAAGAATCACGCCAAGCAGTTTTCGCGAGTGGTTTAGCCATTTTAATTGCACTCTTTGAGAGCTTAGGGATTGAAAAAATAACACTTTCTAAAGGCGCTTTGAGAGAAGGTTTAATCAGTATTTTACTGGAAAAGTAATCCCCCCAAAAACGCCTCTTTTAATGACAGTTCCATTACCGACAACTAATAATAGTTAATATAAAATACATATTGGTTAGAGATCAGATCCCCAACTAAAATATTATGTTTTGATTGCCTCAACAAACAAAAACAGTATTATCAAAAATCCTCCTTCCATCAAAAAGTTATTAGCTATGCCGACTATCACACTGTTTTTCAGCGAATTATGCAAAGACATATTCCGCGTTACCTACACACTCTTCAAAATAATGATCCCGATGTTAATCATCATAAAAATTGTAGAAGAGCTCGGCGGTATAATTTTAATAAGCCAATTACTCGGTCCATTAATGAATAGCGTAGGCCTCCCCGACAGTATGAGCTTAGTCTGGGCGACAACGCTACTCACTAATATTTATGGGGGGTTGATTGTATTAATCAATATGGATGAAACATTAACAGTTGCACAAGCGTCTATCCTTGGCAGTATGATGCTACTCGCACATACCCTACCCATTGAAGCAACAATAGCGAAAAAAGCAGGCGTTAGCTTATGGGCTACTTTATTTTTACGTATTGGCGGTAGCTTGCTCTTAGCCTGGTTACTGCATTTAAGTTATCAATATACTGATACTTTACAACATGAAGCCGTTATTCTTTGGAAGCCTGAAGTGAGTGCTGATACAAGCTACTTAGGATGGCTGATAAAACAAACATCTAGTTTATTTATGGTTTTTATCGTTATTTCTATTTTATTATTTACGTTGAAAATACTTAAATTATTAGGTATTGAAAAATTAATGGCCTGGTTATTAAAACCCTTCTTACGTTTATTAGGTATCAGCAAAGAGGCAACCAGTTTAACAATAATTGGCATTACCCTAGGGCTCGCTTTTGGTGGAGGCTTGTTAATTCATGAGGCCAAACAAGGGCATATCAAAGCCCGTGATGTATTTACGGCGATCATGCTATTAAATCTATTGCATAGCTTAATAGAAGACACCTTGCTCATTCTATTAATAGGCGCAGATTTCAATACTATATTCTGGGGAAGGTTAATTTTTTCAATTGCAGTTATTTCTTTATTAAGCCAAGTAGTACGAAGATTAAGCCCTACTTTTTGTGAAGCCTATTTATATAAAAGTGTAGTTCCTATTAAACATGGCTGAGGTATTTATACCAATCGGAACAAATAGCTGATCTATTTTACTGGTTAAAATAACTTCCTTCTTCGTTGGAAATTTCGTAAAGGGAACAACCATTTACCTCAACTTTCGCCTTGAATTAAGCCATTTTCTCTGCGTAAAATTTAGATCACATACTTACTCCAATCGGTATTAGTTATCGATAGATGATGAGAGTTACTGAATAATCCTTAATTCAGCTAAAGGCGTTAATAACATTATTATTAATGCCTTTTTTGTACCTCGGGGATTGTAATGAGATCAGGCTTAAAATTTGCGAGTCTTAGAAGCAAATAATTAAAGCTGAATCAATTTAATTGTAAATATTTCATTAGGCTTACAGGTATTGTTCAACTAGCGTGTAACTTTAATTGTTAGGACCACTCACATTATCACCCTGCTAAATCTGGTTATTATTCAATAACTTA
>NZ_PJBZ01000313.1 GCF_002835995.1 Psychromonas sp. Urea-02u-13
TCGCTTCGCTACACATTTTAACCCACTATTTTTGTCCGCTTAATGCGGCGTTATATGCTATTAAAAATTAGCTTTAGATAAAGTGCTTTCTAGTGCGTAGTTTTTCACTAAAACTGGTTTAATGCAGATCACTAATAAGCTTTGCCTAATTACCTTTTTCAAAGGTGCAAAGCTATTAGTTTTGTTCAACCTTTAACGTGTAGCGTAAAAGTTCACGGTAGGTTGTTTTATTACGGTCGCCTTTAAGTTATTGTATCGCTTGGTTTTACCAGCGTTGCATCTAACAAGGCCATCAAACGGACACGTACA
>NZ_PJBZ01000314.1 GCF_002835995.1 Psychromonas sp. Urea-02u-13
GGGGTTAAACTTTCTATCGTTACCATTGTAATCAGTACCACTGTAGCCATAAGACGCTGGCGAGGGAGAACCGCTTCTACCCTCAGGATCAATAAGTGCATCTTTATAATAAATAGCTTCCTTATGCATCTGCACCCCAACAAGCTCAAGTACCGAATAAGGATTATCAATATAAGGTATGGTCAGTTCACCGACCGTTCGTGATGTTTCGTTTATAAATCTGAATGTTTTTGTGACTTCAGGGTCTACTGCCCAGACTCCAGCCCAGCTTAAATCGTTATCATTCAGTTGACGGTCTCGTAG
>NZ_PJBZ01000315.1 GCF_002835995.1 Psychromonas sp. Urea-02u-13
TAAATTAACAAAGTTAATTCAGACATTTATTTTTGCTTGATTACAGCATCTAATCTGACTCAAGAGTCATTTCAAATACTGAGAACAATTTCGTTTATATTTATCACACCAATCAAACGACCTAAGTCATTCATTGTTATTGTGCGATAAATAAGAACTTTATCAGCTTTCCTAATTGTTAAAGAGCAGTGTTAAAAAACACTTTATAAGTCTTTAAACTTATAAAATATCTTTCAGTTTCATTTATTATCTAGTGATAATAAGAAAAGATTAAGTATCTTTTCGTATGAAATGGAGT
>NZ_PJBZ01000316.1 GCF_002835995.1 Psychromonas sp. Urea-02u-13
CACTAGATACGAAATGAAAAAGAAAAGTACTTTATAAGTAACAATACTTATAAAGTGTTTTTTAACACTGCTCTTTAACAATTAGGAAAGCTGATAAAGTTCTTATTTATCGCATAATAACAATGATTTGTTGTATTTATATGACAAATTGATTGGTGTGATAAATATAAACGAAAATTTTTATTTTTACTTCGGTAAAGATAAAGAGTTCTCAGTATTTGAAATGACTCTTGAGTCAGATTAGATACTGTAATCAAGCAAAAATAAATATCTGAATTAACTTAGTTAATTTG
>NZ_PJBZ01000317.1 GCF_002835995.1 Psychromonas sp. Urea-02u-13
TGATAGGTTTTGTGTCTATTTACCGTATTGCCTTCCCCTTCACCCGACAAGGTCAGCACTCTTGGCGTTGATTTCGCAGCTCAATACTCGGCCTATGGCTTCCCCTGTCAACGCTTAACTCGACACCTTACGATGCAAAGTCCATGACTCGGGGTTTCGGCGGTTCGCTAACCTTACCGAACAGAGGAATTTCACCTCCAATCTAATACCGATTTATCTCGGCGCACTGGGTGTCCTCGATTGGTTAGCTGGGTGTCCTCGATTGGTTATTGTTCGCAAGTTTCTTCA
>NZ_PJBZ01000318.1 GCF_002835995.1 Psychromonas sp. Urea-02u-13
TATAGATAATTATGAGAAAGATATTATTGAAAATAATATCGAAATAGTGGTAAAGAGTATATTTCTGAAACGCCTAAATGATTTAAACACTCAAGGACGTACTGATCTCCTTGAATCCCTTTTCTCAAAATTATTTGAGTCTATCGATACACCGAAAGAAGTCGCTCAGGTATTTATAAATACACCTTCTCTAGATATATTTAAACCTTTTGAAAAGGATTTACTAAAAATGTTTACATTACATTCCATAGGAAATGCAATGACAGTAACAATGAGTGCAGTTGAA
>NZ_PJBZ01000319.1 GCF_002835995.1 Psychromonas sp. Urea-02u-13
TGTTTTTGCCATAGCGCAAAGCCTGTTTTATCCCAGTACAATATTTTCAGTTTGTCTTTTGATTTATTGCAAAAAACGAATAAATCACCGGTATAAGCATCGCGATTTAGCTCATCTTCCACCAGTGTTGTTAGCCCATTGATGGCCTTGCGAAAATCAATAAAGTCTCGATGTAGAAAAATACTCGTTGGCTCAACAAACATTTTCATAAAGCCAGCTCTCGTAACAATTGACTTAAATAGTTGGCGGAAGTGGTGTTTGGCAAGCTGACATTTACCTTGCCCA
>NZ_PJBZ01000320.1 GCF_002835995.1 Psychromonas sp. Urea-02u-13
GCATTGTTAGCCTGCTCTGATGATGAAATATGTGTGCGTTGGAGTCAAATCTATACGCTTTCACCGCTTGTCGTCCGCTGGCAAAAAGGTGAGTTAACATCAGATATTCAAAAAGAAGTCGCGCTTGAAATTATTGCAGAGTGGCGTAAACGTTTGTCGAGTATCTCTTGGTTCATGCGTTGTCTAAATGAATTTATCGCTGTTAAAGCGAATAAAGAAGATAAGTGTAAGGGACGTTTCTGGGAAGGCAGATTCAAATCCCAAGCTTTGCTAGATGAGAAC
>NZ_PJBZ01000001.1 GCF_002835995.1 Psychromonas sp. Urea-02u-13
AGATGAGCATTCACAAGCCCTAGAAAGCAAAGTAATGGAATTGATCGTTACGTTGCGTGAAGCGCAATTATATAAATCGTTTTTAGAAGATTTAACGGGTTAATACTGCCGAATCTACTCGCTTTTCAAACCGCGATAATGGCCGTTATTTATAGCGAGCTATTGTCATGTGACGCCAGAAGTAATCAGGGACAGCCGTAAACTGCAAGGTCTTAACCTATTGATTTTACATGGTTGAAGTTATGGGTGTCCTCAATTGGCCTCTATAAAAAAAATTGGGG
>NZ_PJBZ01000002.1 GCF_002835995.1 Psychromonas sp. Urea-02u-13
ATATCGCCCAATTTCTGTCCGCTTAATGTGGGCGTTAGCAGGTTAACGTAAGTTGGTAATTGGGCTTTGTAAGTTTCCAATAAACCGATAGGGTACTTTTCAATTAATCGTGTTTTACGTAGGTTAATATCAGCCGTGTGCAGAGTATTTCGTTTTCCGAGTCTTGCCTCGAATTAAACCAGAATTAGAAAATGTGTTCAGTTTCCAAGTGTTTGGTCACTTTGTTATTTGCAGGCTTTTGTTGAACTAGCTTGGTTCAGTGCAACCGTGCTAACAA
>NZ_PJBZ01000058.1 GCF_002835995.1 Psychromonas sp. Urea-02u-13
TACACAAATAGGCTCGTGCCATAGTTAAAATTAAGTGATATAGCTTTACTTTATGGGGGAAAGTTAATCAATATGGAATGGAAATACACAGGCAGGAATCAGTATAAATGCAAAAGAAAAGCGCTGTAGTTCATCGATTCATCAATTGAACTACAGCAGCAACTACAACGCTTTATTTAGTGTTTACTTAGCCTGCTCACAGTTTTCACCGTGACAGGTATTAAGCTTTTCTTGTTCTTTTTTATCGTTATCCAATACCAACTGAAGGTCTTCAAGATGTTGACGTACCGCGATGCCATATTGTTTATCATCACCCCAAGTATCTGCCAGGCTTTGTAACGTATCACTATCATGCTGACAGAATAACTTACCTGCACGCTCTGCCGATTGTTGGTTATTACCCAATAATTTCAACGCATCAATACCTAAATTAACCGCTGAATCAAAGGTTTCACGTTTAAAAGCATGGACATTTAAATGCATTAATTGATATGCATGACGGCGATCAATGGCACGTGCCGCTATTTTTAAATTAGGATAATATTTTTGTGCCATCTCAATAATTTCGATACTTTTATCAACTTCATCAACCGCCACCACTAAGAGCTGTGCTTCGCTTGCACCCGAGGCTTCTAGTAAGTCTTTACGTGCAGCATCCCCATAAAAAACTTCCGTATCAAAACGACGTAACATCTCAATTTGCGCAGGGCTATGGTCAAGCACCGATAAATGATATCCCTGTGCATGTAATAAACGCCCAACAATTTGCCCGAAACGTCCATAACCAGCAATAATCACATTTTGTGCTGCCGTCATATCCTTTACATCGTCAAACTCAGGCGCTTTATTCGCACTGTTATTAACGTGTTTTTCATACATCATTAATAATATTGGCGCGCATAACATAGATATAGCAACCACCAGCGTAGTGATTTTAGTTTGCTCAGGATTTAAAATATTTAACGATGTGGTCAGTGATAATAAAACAAATGCAAACTCACCACCTTGCGCCAACGCTAAGGTAAATAGCAATTTTTGTTTGCTGTGCATTTTAAATAATCGCGCTAACAGTGCTAACACAGCCACTTTAATAATAATTAAACCCGCAACCAAACTGATCACTAACAACGCATTTTCAAATAACAGCGGGAAATCAATAGAGGCCCCGACTGCGATAAAGAACAGCCCTAAAAGCAAGCCTTTAAAAGGCTCTATATCGACTTCTAACTCATGTCTAAACTCACTTTCTGCTAAGACAACGCCTGCTAAAAAAGTGCCTAATGCAGGCGACAAACCAATATTTTGCATGATCAAAGCAATCGAAATAACCAAGAACAAAGCAAATACTGTAAATATTTCACGTAATCTTGTTTCTGCAATATAACGAAATAATGGTGCAGAAACGTACTTACCTGCGAGCACGATCGCGCTAATAACCCCTAGCGAAATAGCTACCTGCACATAAACAGGGAAACCTTCAATAAGGTTATGCCCCGTGCCTGTCGTATGGGTAATATCTTGGAATGCTAACAACGGTAACAAAGCAAGAATGGGAATAACCGCAATATCTTGAAACAGTAAAACAGAAAAGGCGCTCTGCCCTGCTTCTTGTTTTATCCAGCCTTTTTCGCTTAAGGTTTGTAATACAATCGCGGTTGATGACAACGCGAGCATTAACCCAATCGCTAGTGCAGCTTGCCACTGCAGGCCAAAACCATAAAAGACCACACAAAAAATGAGTAAGGTAGTGAGCGATACTTGCAAACCACCCAGACCAATAATGGAGTGGCGTAATTTCCATAATCGCGCCGGTTGTAGCTCTAATCCGACTAAAAATAGCATCATGACCACACCAAACTCAGCAAAGTGCATAATGTCTGTTTGGTCTCCCACAAACCCTAATAAAAAAGGCCCGATTAAAATCCCCGCTAATAGATAACCTAATACAGAGCCTAAGCCTAATCGTTTAGCAATAGGCACCGCAACAATGGCGGCTGCAAGGTAGATAACGGCTATTTCTAACATAATGATTCCTTTAAGAGGCGTAATAGTCTCGATGCGGGAGGCATTCAAGTACGCTAAGTATCGTCAAGTTTATACCGAAACTCAGGAAAATCATTGTGTTAAGGATAATAAAATTTTGAATGTTTTTTGTAGTAAATAAAAAGACAGTCGCGGTTTATTAATAAGGCAATATTAAAGGGGAGATAGGCGGGTAATGTGGGTTGGAATCTTGCTAAAACTTCTTGATGAAAAATAAAAAACGTGGCATCGCCACGTTTTTAGTGTCTGAATATAAAGCTTATATTCAGACAGAGTTATACCGATAAGCTTACGGCGTAACTTTTATGGAGTAACTTTTATGGCGTAACCTTTATGGAGTAACCACACCAAACCATAACTCAAACGTACCAAAGACAGACATCATCTTTTTAAATTTAGCTTGGTCTGTCACGGTCAATCGTCCCGCTTTCATTTCAGCTTTAAGGTTTGATTTTTTAGAAATCATTTTTTCAAATGAATCACGACTTAAGTTAATACTAAAATCAGCCTCTTTAAACTGCGTATCAGAGTAAGATTTTAAGGTTGAGTTACTTAAATTCATTGAGTATTTACCATCGTCTTTAACGTTGATATTTACTTTGTAATCTAAACCCTCTGCCACTTCAGGTTTAACCGTCACACTCAAGTAATTAAGGAACTGTGCAAAGGGCATGTTCACCGCAATAGAATCAGTTTTTGGTGTTGCGACCGCTTTAATACCTTGGCGTAACTCTTTTGCACCACCCAGGTAATAGTTGCGCCATGGGCCCGATTCCGATTGATAACCTAATTGCTCCATCGCATCCGCTTCTAAATAACGCGCTTCCATGTTTTCTGGATTAGAAAAAGTAATGTTGTTTAATAGCGTCACAGCCCAACGATACTCTCCTTTTTCAATCGCTTGTTCAGCAATATCCATCACTTTGTCTTCGCCACCAATGGCTTTAACATAGTTGCTACCCTCTTCCTCAGGTGTTAATGGATTAAGGTTTGCAGGGTTACCGTCCCACCACGCGCCAAAGTAGAAGTCATAAGTTGCACGCGCATTATGCGAGACACTGCCGTAATAACCGCGGTTGTACCATTCCTTATCTAAAGACTCTGGCAGTGTTAATTTATCTGAAATCTCATTAGGTGTGTAACCTTGATTGGCTAAATTTAAGGTTTGATCGTGTACAAATTTGTACATATCACGTGTTTTTTCTAACTGATTTTCAATCTTATCTTGACCCCAGGTCGGCCAATGATGAGAGGCAATCATAATTTCAGTTTTATCTCCGAAGGTACGAATTGCTTGATCAATATAACCCGCCCATGCAGAAGCATCACGTGTTTTAGCACCACGTAATGTGGAGATATTATGAATCGTATGAGTCATTACTTCCGCTGCCATCATGGTTTTATATTTAGGGAAGTAAAAAATAAACTCAGAGGGAGCTTCAGACTCAGGCGTCATTAATACTTCAATATCTAAACCATCAACCTTTAATACTTCACCGGTTGTTGTTGCTTCGATAGTAGCATCAACAATGCCGATTTTTCCCGTTGAGGTTGTTTTACCTAATCCGCCATCAACTTGGCCTGTGCTGCTTGCTTCAAGTAAGTTGCCGTACATATAAGAAGAGCGACGCGACATAACATTACCTGCCATGAGGTTCTCTGCAATAGAGTGCTCAAAGAAACCTTCTGGTGCCACAACAGATACTTTGCCGCTTTCTATTGCTTCTTTACTGGTCACCCCCCAAATACCGCCAAAGTGATCAACATGCGAGTGAGTAAATATCACCGAAACGACGGGGCTATCATCGATGTTTTCTTGTAATAGTTTTAAGCCTGCACGAGAGGTTTCTTCAGAAATGAGCGGATCAATAACAATCCAACCATTATCACTACGAATAAATGACATTACCGATAAATCGAAACCACGTACTTGATAAACGCCATCAGCGACTTTAAATAAGCCATCTTGATTGTTTAATTTAGCCTGGCGTAATAAAGATGGGTTAATGTTTTCTGCACCTTTATCTTGGTCGATAAAGTCATATTTACTGAAATCCCAAACAACCTTACCATCGCTGTCTTTAATGGTATCTTCTGGCCATTTTGCAATAAAACCACGTTTTGCATCTTCAAAATCACTTTTATTATCAAAGTCTAAATAACTTTTCAGTTGGTTATTTTTATCAATGGTAAATGTGGTTGCCGGTTTTTCTTGCGCTGTAGGTGCTGCAGAAACAAACGTTGGCGTTAAAATAGTGAGCATAACCGTGGTTAATATTGTTTTCTTAAAAAAACCGTTTTTAGGTGGTGCTTGTTTGCATGACGTTTCTTTATATGACACTTTTTTATATGGCATAGATAACCTCTATCGTGAACAAGAATGGTGTAACTTGCTGTAAGTAACTTGTTGTAAGTAAGGTGATGATAGAGGGGATAAAGGGCAGGAACGATAGTCAAAAAGGTAAATGTTAATTAAGTAAAACTTAATTCACAAAATTGTTAGTTATCTTTCATTTACCTTTAAAGGCTTCAATAATGGCGTTTTTTAGCCATTCTTGACCGGGATCAGATTGCTGATGCCAAGACATATAAATAGGGATGGGGTTAGTATTAAACGGTACTTTAAAGGTTTTTATCTGCCCAAAGTCAGCAAGCTGTTGTGCATGCCATAAACCCGCGACACATAACCAATCCGTTTGCGCAGCCATGATTAACGCAGAAAAAACAGAGTCAGCATGATAAGCAATGTCACGCTTATCAAGCTTCGAGGCGGCACTTTCATTGCTGTTCATAATACCGTTTGATTGTTTTATCCAACTAAGATGTCTTTCAGAAAAAAATTGGCTTTCAGATAATTCATCTTTAATACGTGGGTGCTGACTTTTACATACCACCACCAGCGGTTGCTCGGTTAATAAGTGATTATGATAACCGCGATCTTGTATTGGCCTTGTGGCAAAAATAAAGTCTACTTTACGCAGTCGCAAATCATCTTGGCGCGCGCTGATATCTTGATAATCAGGACTGATGATAATGTTTATATTTGGGGCATGTTTATTTTTATAAACATGCAAAAATGGCACTAACATTTGGTCAATATCAGTATGGCTTGAGATACGAAAAGTACGCTGACTGGTGCTCGCTGAGAAGGCTTGCTTAGATTGCACGCTATTTAATAATAGCTTCAATGGAGGTTGAATTTCTGCGTGTAATTCGAGAGCAAAGTTGGTGGGGATAATACCGCGCCCTTGGCGAATAAAAAGCGGGTCTTGATATTGCTCGCGTAATTTACTTAATGCTTGGCTGACCGCTGGCGGGGTCATATCCAATAATTCAGCAGCAAGATTAACACTACCCGTTGTGGCCACCGCGTCAAAAATTCGTAATAAATTAAGATTCATAGTCGCCACATATTAGTGAAAATCAGTATTAATTATCTTTTGTTGAAAATCAGCAGTGATTATTTTTTATTGAAATCATGCTTACCGTGAGATTTTTTAGTGCGCAAGTAACTGTCGTTATCATCCTTTAAATGCAAACTGGTATTCACTTGTTCAACGATATTAAAATCATCTTTTAAGGCATTGAATTTTTTAGGATTATTAGTAATCAAACGCAAATCAGTAATCGCAAGTGCTTCTAACATAGTCGCCGCATCTTCAAAACTACGTGCATCTTCAGCAAAACCTAAATGTTTATTCGCTTGGTAAGTATCCATGCCTTGGCTTTGTAATACGTAAGCATCCATTTTGTTGTACAAACCAATACCACGGCCTTCTTGGCGAAGATAAAGAATAATACCACCTTGGTCTTTCATCAGGTTGATGGTTTCATCTAACTGCTCACCACAATCACAACGTGACGAATGAAATACATCACCGGTTAAACACTCTGAATGCATACGCACTAAGGGTGTCTTTTGATTTTTATCAGCCTGCTGAAAAATTAATGCAATATGCTCATGGTTTTCATCAAAGACCTTAAAGGTCGCGATCTCAGCATCGATATCACTGTGTAAACCAACTTTTAAATTAACTCTTGCACGTATTTTATTCATGGGCTTCTTTATCAAATTAACAAAGGCGCTGTTATTAGCGCCTTAAATATTATCACTTGTTAGATAGTTTTCATATTGGGATCTTCATCTGATTTTTCAAGTGTTATGCGGTGTTTATTAATACTGATTTAGTGATTCTTTAAACGGTTATGTGCGCGATCATAATCAATATTGGGCCCCAGTGGCACAACCTGTGTGGGATTGATCATAGTATGGCTAAAGTAATAATGGCGTTTAATATGTTCTTGATTAACCGTCTCTTTGATACCCGCAACTTGGTACAACTGACGCAAATAGTGGCTGATATTTTTATAGTCTTCAATTTGACGCTGATTACATTTGAAGTGTCCAAAATAAACACTATCAAAACGAATCAGTGTGGTGAATAAACGCCAATCCGCCTCACTCACTTGCTCTCCTGCGAGGTAAGCTTGTTTTGCGAGGATAGCTTCTACTTTATCCAGCGCATTAAAGAGCTGATGATACGCCTGTTCATAGGCTTTTTGTGTGGTTGCAAAACCACAGCGGTAAACGCCATTATTGATATCTGAATAAACCCATTCATTAATTTCATCAACTTTACTGCGTAGCGCTTCAGGATAAAAATCTAAATGATTATCGGTGATGGCATTAAATGCACTATTAAACATACGGATAATTTCAGAGGACTCGTTACTGACAATACGCTTTAACTTTTTATCCCATAATACCGGTACGGTCACTCGCCCCGTATAATCCGTTTTATTTTTTGTATACAGTTGATGCATAAAATCTAAGGCAAATAAGTGATCACCTGTACTGCCCGTTTGTTGGTCAAAACTCCAACCAAATTCAGACATATCAGTACTGACCACGGAAACAGGGATAATATCTTGTAGCCCTTTTAGCTCACGAAATATTAACGTGCGATGCGCCCAAGGACACGCTAAAGAAACATATAAATGATAACGATCTTTTTCCGCTTTAAACCCGCCTTCTCCCGTCGGACCTGCGCTACCATCCACCGTTAACCAATTGCGTAACTGCGCTTCTTCTCGTTGGAAAGCGCCTTTACTTTCTTTTGTTTCATACCACTGATCTTGCCATAACCCGTTGACTAATAATCCCATTTCCTGCTCCTAATGATTATAAAACAAAGTAAAATATCGTATGCTTAGTGCTAATTTCATGGAGGGGTTAGTTAATCTTGCCAAATTTACCCGCTTGATAATCGCGAATGGTTTGTTGCATTTGTGCCTGTGTATTCATCACAAAAGGCCCCCTATGCACAATCTCTTCATTGATTTTATTACCCGCTAACATCAGCAGTCCCGCACCATTTTCATCCGCTTGTAATTGTAATAACTCAGCACTATCAATCACCACTAACTGCCCGGCTTTGACTTTATTAGTTAAGGTTGAAGATACCTTGATAGCGCCTTAATGGATCAAGATTAAAACCTGAGTAAAGTGCGATAAATCAAGCTCAGCGGTAGCATTAGCCTTCAGGGTTAAATCAGCAATCGCACCATCACCGGCTAATTGTTGTAACGGTGAACTTGCTGTTTGTTGTGCAAAAGACCACTCCCCCGCTAACAATTTCAGCGAGGCACCTTGGTCATTATTTAATACCGGTAAATCTTGGTGATTAGCATCTTGGTATATTGCCGGACGCATTTTGTCGGCTGCAGGTAAGTTCAGCCAAATCTGAAAACCATGAATGTTTTTATTCTCACTTAATACCGGCATCTCTGAATGCATTACACCTGAGCCAGTGCTCATCCACTGCACGCCACCCTCTTTAATGGTGGCTTTATTACCTAGCTGGTCTTGATGGGTAAAACCACCCTCAATCATATAAGTGAAAGTATCGATGCCACGGTGTGGATGCTCAGGAAACCGCCTACATAATCATTTTCATTGGCTGATTTTATTTCATCAATCATTAAATAGGGATCAAGGGTTAATGTTGAAAAATCAGCAATACGCGCAATGTTGACACCATCGCCATCTTGAGTCGCTTGGTTATTAACGACATTAATTATTTTCATCATTCCCCCTTCACTATCATTCGTTACACGTGTTTTTTCTCTCCCTATAAGTTAGCAAAGGGCAGCTAATAAAACTATTTCAGATAACAGTCTAGTTTGTTCATTTTATTTGAACAAAATCAGATTCAAGTGGAATTAACTAACCAAATAAACTCATAAACATCTGATTTAAAACACAAAAAACATTTTATTTTATTTGACGCATTCAAATTACATTTTAGTAGTTTCAGGAGGGTGTTGTAGTCGTTTCAGGAGAGAGTGCGCTGTGGCAGTGTGTGCATGCAGAGTAAAAAAGGGGATATCGTCATCTTCTTAAAAATATAGGTTAGCCACAAACGCCACGTATTAAGCGATTTTTACTGCTTAATACGTGGCTCATTAGTACTGGCTTAGTGCGCTAACTCAGTCTCATAAGGCTGAGTAATAGATAAAGTATGACGAATAATACTTTGCCCTTGGCCAACATCACCATGGCCCGGAATCACGTATTTACTATCGCTATAACGCTGTTGTACATTCTTCACTGACTGATGCCATTTTTCAGTATTCGCATCACCAATCCAACCTATCGTTTTAGCCTCATTCGCACGTAATAAACAGCCTCCAACGAGTGCTTGCTCCGTTGGCAACCAAACGACTAAGTTATCAGTCGAGTGTCCAGCACCGGGATAATAGGCTTCTATTTTACCGGCCAGTAATGCAAACTCAGGGCTAGAAAAAGTATCAGTTGCCGGTGCTTTTTTATCTTTTTTGAGCAAAGCATTCGTTTGCTCTGAGGCATAACTCTGGTAACCATGTGCGCTTAAATAAGCGAGGCCAGCCGTTTGGTCTTCATGAAAATGAGTCACTATTGTCGTTTTTAAGGTTAAACCTTGTTTATCAATCCATGCCATTAACACCGGCATATCCGTTTCATTCCAAGGGGTATCAATCAGGTAGGCATCTTTATTATCAACATAGATTAATGAGTTGGCATCAATCAGCATGGGTTTATCACCCTCATAACTGTTTACGATTTCTTTAAACGACTTCACTAGGTAAAGGTTCTCTGAAAGCGCACTTATTTGTAGCTGAGTAGATAAATTCGCGCTAAAAGCAACATTGGAGCTCAGTAGAAAAAGTAAAGAAAAGAGTTGTTTAGTCATTATTATTCGCCAATATAAAAAACCTTATCTTGCACAAAGATAAACACCCAGTCTAGTAACAATAATCTCAAAAACAGATGCTTATTAGGCCATGATTAACTACACAATTCAGCCCCATCAATATCGATAATAGTGCCACTTGCATAGTTATTTTGTAAAAGAAACACATACGCTTTAGCCACTTCGTTTTGCTCCCCTAAATGCTTTAGTGGTAAACGAGCCCCTAATTTTTTAACCGTTTCTAATCGCTGTTTATCATCACTAAAGCGCTCTATAAATCCCGGACAAACGGCATTAATACGAATTGGGGCAAGCTCAACAGATAACGATTTAACCAAGGATTCAATCGCGCCATTCATAGCGGCAGTGGCTGAAAATCCTGGGTAACTACGACGGGAAGCAATGCCAGAGGTAAGGATAAAAGAGCCACCTTCATTGATGTTTTTTAACCCGTGTTGCACTAAGTTATGTTGTCCCCAGTATTTAGTATCAAAGGCGATTCTTAAATCTTTGCTACTGGTTGTTGCAAAATCACCGGTCACATGTGGGTGTTTAATGGTTGAAATAAGGTGATCAAAATGACCAATTTGTTCAAAAAAATGAATCACCTCGGTTTCGTTACTGGCATCAAGTTGATAGACAGACACATCACTGGTTAATTTCTTTTTTGCTTCGATAATTTTTTCTTGCGTGCGCCCTACAATAATCAAGGTTGCTCCAGCGCCAATCAACTGTTCTGCCACTCTTAAACCAATTCCGGCACTGCCTCCAACAATCACAATACGTTTACCTGTAAGCATTTTATTCCTTAAAATATTGAATGAAAAATAACAGAGCTGACTAACTAACTAACTAACTAACTAACTAACTAACTAACTAACTAAAAAGCAGTGTAAAGAAAGCGCCTCAGCAAAACATTTACCTAGCGCAATGATATGAGTGATTTTTAAGAAATAACACCGTATTCAATGATTTCAGTTACTCGATGATTTCAGTAACAATCTGTGTTTTAACCGAGTTGGCGATAAAACATAATTCATGGGCTTGATGATGCATAATTTCAAGCTGCTGATAACTTGGAGGTGGCCCTGAAAAAATAATTTTTGGTCGTAAAAAAACCTGAGTCATCGACATTTTACCTTCGCTATCTTTTTCTAATATCCCGACAGCCGGATCGTTATAACTTTCTATGACCAATTTTGCTTTCGCTGCTATCGATAAAAAAAACAACATATGACAACTTGAAAGTGAAGCGACAAATGCTTCTTCAGGATCAACATTCTCGGCAACTGAAAGTGGTACTGGCAAAATAGAGGGTGATGATGAGGCAGGTACTTCAACACCGCCATCAAATACCCACAAATGGCCTCGGCTGTATTTATTATCAATAAAGGTTTCCTGTTGCTGACGTTGCCATTTTACCGTTGCACTGTATTCAGACATGTTTATTTCCTTATATTGCTCATTCGCTGAGAGTTAAAGAGGATCAAAATCAATTGGATGTTATCAATATTAAATCAATTAATCAGTAAGTATTAGAAAACAAATGCGGAAGAGTAAAATCTGAAGGGCTTGCTGTTAATAATAAGGTAAATCAGTGTCTTATCTAAAGTGGTAATCGTAGTAATAGCAGTCATGGCGCAAACATCCCATGTGTTCACGCCATCAACAAAACTAACCCTGTCGTGCTTTAAACCGCGGGTTGGTTTTACAAATAACAAATAACTTGCCTTTACGCCTGACGATTTGGCAATCAGGGTGACGTTTTTTAGCACTTTTTAGCGAACTTAATACTTTCATAATGATCCCCTAAGCCTTTAATTTACCAAAACGATTATTAAATTTAGCGACACGACCATCCTGTGTTGCCACGCTTTGTTTACCGGTATAAAAAGGATGCGAGGCACTGGAAATATCAATCGGAAAATAGGGATAGGTCTTACCCTCTAACTCCACGGTTTTATCCGTTTGCAGCGAAGAACCAACAATAATGTAGTGATCGGCCGCGGTATCGTGAAAAGCAACGTCTTGATATTTAGGGTGAATATTCTCTTTCATAAATAACCTTAATAAATAACTGAATTGAATAACACCTAAAGTGTTATATAGTAACAAAACGTTATATTATAACAAAACGTTAAATGATAATAGTTATTAATAAGCTTTATTGTTAAAGGAATACATAAAAGAGAGAAAGATCCCCCTCTCAACAGTTAAATAACCACCGCGCTTAAATTATCTATAAAATGAAACCTTCCTATTAATCGGCCTATGGCTCATGCATAAAAATTATATTAAGGCGTAATAGACAGTGACATTCAGCAAAAAACGGTCAGTCGGTTATTCTTTTTTATTCATGTTATTTATCTCGCCGTTATATTTAAGCGCCGATGAAATCCACCTTTCTCAATACCAAGAAGATGTGCAAAAAGTATTACTGGATATGGCAGGCGATAATAGTGATGCATTTAGCACAGTGAATGAAGTCGAGATTGAACCCTTAGCATTTGAAGATTACAGCACCGATGTGCAGGCAGTATTACTCGATATGGCGGGTAAAGATCCTACTATTTTATCTCTGAGCCAAGATGAAAATAGCAGTGTCACCGTGGATTTTAGACGCGGTATTATTGAAGTGATTGCCAACAGCGAACAGACCTTAAAAAAGGCTATTGTCAAAACCCTGTTAACGCAAGTTGACCCAAACGATATCGACCCGAACACCGCCCATGACTTTGGTTTGCAATCTAAATCAGGCAAACCTTTTTTCTATGAACAGATATTAGATCAAGATAAACAAGCGATTAATAGCAATTGGCGAGCATTACGTTTTGCCGATTATTTAATTAAAAATAATGCCAATAACCGCCCCGATAATTATAAAACACGCATCTATTTAAGCCGTGACCATACAAAAATATCCAGTATCAAATATTATGATTTGGTGGCCTCTGCAAGTCGCCGTCATCAAATTCCTATCTCCCTTATTTATGGTGTCATTGAAACTGAATCTGCGTTTAACCCTAAAGCACGTTCGAGCTCTAATGCCATCGGGTTAATGCAAATTTTGCAGCGCCAAGCCGGCAGGGAATATTTTCAGCGTATTGAAGGTTATGATCATGTACCAACAGAATCCTATCTGTTTAATACCGCCAATAATGTTGAAGTGGGTAGTGCCTATTTAGCGATTTTAGGTAATCGTTATTTACATAAAATAAAAAATGCAACAACACGCCAATATGCAGTCATTGCCAGTTATAACGGGGGAGCGGGTAATTTATTTAAAAGCTTAAGCCCCAAAGGCAGTCGCACAGAGGCGATTAATCGTTTGAACAATATGACCCCTGCTGAGGCTTATTGGTTTATCACGCAACGCCATCATCGCGTTGAAACTCAAAATTATTTAAAACGTGTTTCAAGCTATCAAAAAAAATACACACATTTAGATTAACTGCTTTAGTTCTCTGTAATAATCAGTAATTTTTCCTTCATGAAATCAATAAACACACGGTTTTTATTAGGCATATATTTACTCTGCACATACTGCAAACACATATCGCCGTGGTAGTTACCTTGTAGTTGCCAATCTTCTAATATTGGAATTAATGTGCCTGCTTGTATGCCCTGCAACGCGGTGTAATCTGGCAATGATCCAATGCCAAAGCCCTGCTCAATTGCATCACGACGCATTTCACTGTGATTCAATAAATAAGAGCCACTCACCTGCACAGTGGCTTGCTGGTTTTCTTTCTTAAAGCGCCAACGATTATCCGTTGAGTTTTCTCCTAACGAGATACAGGGTAAATGTTTTAAATCATCGGGGTGTGTTGGGGCTTTATGCGTTTTTAAAAAATCAGGACTGGCGCATATCACCTGCTCAACACGACCAATTTTAACGTTAACCAGGGCTTCAATCGGGCTGTCATTAATATGAATTAAAAAATCCACGCCATCATGAATAGGATCTAACACCCTATCGGTGACTTTTAAATGCAGTTGAATATCGGGATAACATTTTAAAAATTCAGTAAAAATAGGCCGTAATACACGACTGGCCAAGGACTTAGGTGCCGCCACTCTTAATAACCCAGTCACAGTCGAGGTTGCAGAACCACTGGCATTCACCGCTTGTTCTGCTGATTCCACCATCTGCTTACAATAATCAAAGGTGATTTGTCCCGACTCAGTCAACGCTAACTGTCGTGTTGTACGCTGTAATAGTTTGATGCCTAATGCATCCTCTAAACGGCTTATTTGACGGCTCACCGCAGAAGGCGTTACGCCGATTTTTCTAGCTGCTTTACTGAAGTTTCCCTGCTCAACCACAGTGACAAAAATCGCCATATCAGGTAACAAAGGGATAAGTTTATTTGTGTCCACTGCGCACAAGTCCTTTTACAAATAGATGTATTGCTTTAAATTCCTCATAAATTAACATAGTTACACAATAAAAAATGTGTGGCGCAGGCATGTTTTCTTAGATTCATCGACTAAATAGCCAATGAGGTAAATATGGAATTGTTAATAAGTAGTTATATGACAGAAATAATCGCGGTGAGCAGTTTTGCACTTTTTATGGCGGTTTTGCCTGGTGCTGATTTTGTGATGGTGACTCGCACGAGTATTCGTAATGGCCGTTTAGCCGGTTTATACACCACCCTTGGCGTCTGTTTATCTATTTGTATTCATGCCAGTTATTCGATTGCAGGATTAGCGGTCATCATTGCAAATTCAGCGTGGTTATTCACGGCGATAAAATATTGTGGCGCGGCTTACCTTATTTATATTAGCTGGCAGTTATTAACAACTCGTGAATTATTAACCGATGATCAAGACAATAAAACAGCCAATATGTCACCGTTAGCAGCCTTACGTTTAGGGCTAACATGTAATCTGCTCAACCCTAAAGCACCTATCTTTTTCTTAAGTATTTTCACGCAAGTGGTCTCTCTTGAAACGCCTTTAGTGATGCAGATAAGTTATGGGTTGATCATTATGCTGACACATTTGATCTGGTTTAGCAGCGTTGCAGTGCTGTTATCACATCCCACCTTATTACCTTTTTTTAATCGTCATAAACAAAAGATTGATAAAGTAGCAGGATTAGCCTTGATGCTTATTGCTATCAAATTAACCTTGATGAATGCTGCTTAACTTGATGAATGTGCTTTAACTTGGATGAAGGTAATCAATAAGATAGACGGTAACTATTCGACTGAATAGTTACCGGTAAGGCGTTTACAACAGATACCAATAACCTTTATAGAAAGATTAAACCAGCACTTGAACAGGCAAGCGCAACCACTGCGAAGAAACTTACGATGCAGTAAGGCATTAACATTTACTTTGAACGCGATTAGCTTTCACCAAGTCGTTATAACTGCCAAGTTGTTCTTTTTCTGGTGCCGTATTTTCTGCAATAGCAATCACAGAGTAAGATAAACCAAAAAGTAAAACCTTAGCCATCCAGGCCACTAAACCTCCAATTAATGATAAACCAATAATCACAAATCCTGCTTGCTGCGTGGCATTAATACCGGTGAATATGAACCATGCCATCACACCTACAATCAGTAATGTCATTAGGAAATCAAACACTGACAACATCGCTTTAAAACTTTTTACTTTTTCCATCAAACAGCCCACTTGAAATACATCGTAATCACAAAGTGTGAACTATAACACGCTATTAGATTTTTACAGGGGGTAATGCAGTGATAATTTTTTTTGGGGGGGATGCTTTAAGGCGACAAAAAAACTTAATTGTTCTAATAATGAAAATGAGTACGAACAGCAACTGAACTTAAAAAAATGAGCTTATTTACTGCTATCAGATACGCATTTATTATATAAAAAACATATCAACAAGCACTTTCCAAAAAAAACGATTAATCATGTGACTTTTGCGTGACAAAACAACAGATAATCAGCTTTAGATGATATTGTTGCAGATATTATAATTGAAGGTTATTTTTAAAAATTATTGAATGTAATACTTCATAAAATATCCTCTCCTTCACCATTGATTAATCACGTTTATTTAATGAATAACTAAACGCAAAGATGAGATTTTAGTATGTTAACCATTTATGACCTAAAACCTAAGTTTCAAAATTTACTTAGGCCAATCGTCGCGAAACTTGCCCGCGCGAATATAACGCCTAATCAAGTCACCCTATCTGCAATGATTTTATCATTATGCTGTGGTGTGTTTATCTACTTTAGTCACTCCCTTACTTGGACATTATTAGTACTGCCAATTATTTTATTATTGCGCATGGCGCTTAATGCCATCGATGGCATGCTCGCACGTGAATATAATCAGCAGACCAAAAAAGGCGCAATGCTCAATGAAATGACAGATGTAATGGCCGATGTCGTGATGTACCTTCCGCTCGCTTATGTTGCAGGTGTTTCTGCTAGTTTTTTAGTGGCATTTGTCATTATTGGTGTTTTTACAGAAATGGCCGGAGTGGTCGCACAAACCTTAACAAAAACACGTCGCTATGATGGTCCTATGGGTAAAAGTGATCGTGCATTTGTGATCAGTTTCTTAGCCATATTATTAAGTTTTAATCTCATTAATACACTGTGGATTTCCATCTATTTAGGCATCGTTAGTCTGCTTGGTTTATTCACCCTATTTCGTCGCATGGACAGAGGTTGCCAATAACCATTTAGCAGCTTAAAAATTGAAATATCGCGTTTTATCATAAAATTAAAGGATACTAAGCAGATGAGTGTAAACGATATGGATTCAGGGCAACAAGACACAATAAAATCAAATACGATGGAAATGCAAACAGGTACGTTTGTAAGCTTTGATAAAAAGCCACTCTTTTACCGTCGTTGGCACAATGAAGAAACCAATAATGGTAAGATTTTATTACTATTACATAGAGGGCATGAGCACTCTTTGCGTCTGCAGAGTATTGCTAACAATAAAGCCTTTCATGGTTACACGATTTATTCATTTGATAACCGTGGCCATGGCATGACCGATTTACCCGCCACGTTTGAATTTATGGATTTAGTGCGTGATTTAGATGCCTTTGCACATTTTGTTTGCATACAGGAAAACAAACAACAGAAAGATATTTTTGTAGTGGCTAACTCAGTGGCCGGTGTTGTTGCATCGACTTGGGTACATGATTATGCGCCCAGCATTAATGGAATGGCATTAGTCGCACCAGCGTTTAAAATTAAACTCTATATCCCCTTTGCAAAACCCGCTTTAACACAGGCAGTAAAACTATTGCCAAGACTCAACATTACTTCCTATGTAAAATCAAAATACTTAACCCACGATAAAAGTGAACAGCAGAAATACGATAGCGATGATCTTATTACGCCCCATATTCCAGCAAGACAACTGACCACATTATTAGAGACTGGTGAGCGTATTGTTAATGATGCAGCCATGATCACGGTGCCAACATTAGTCCTTTCAGCAGGTAAAGATTATGTTGTTGATTCTAAAGTACAGGGTGATTTTTATGCGCGATTATCCTCTGAGAATAAACGTTTTGTATTGCTAGAACACTTTTTCCATGGGGTTTTATACGAAGAAAATGCACAAACAGCGATTGATGAAATAGCGCAGTTTGCAGAGCAATCTTTTACATTAAGCCAACCTTGCCAACGTCAACAGTTAATTAAAATTGCCCAACAAGAGTGTGATCAAATTAGCTATGGCACATTACCGTTACTTTCTAATGCAAACTTCCTGCTTCAGCGTACCTCAATGAAATACTTAGGTTTTTTAAGTAAAGGTATGAAAATTGGTTTGCAATACGGCTTTGATTCAGGGGTCACTTTAGATCATGTCTATAAAAATGAACCACAGGGTGCAGGTGCAATCGGTCGTTTCATCGATAAAGGTTACCTGAATAGCATCGGTTGGAAAGGCATACGCCAGCGCAAAAAACATACAATAAAATTATTAGAAGAAAAGATACAAGCCTTACAAGCAGAGGGACAAAAGGTTAATATTCTTGATATTGCAGGCGGTCCTGCACGTTATTTAATTGAAATTGCGAATCAATATCGTGATGTGAATATTCAAGTACGCGATTACCAAATACAAAATGTAGAACAAGGTCGTGCACTTGCAAAAGAGCGTGGATTAGAAAATATCAGTTACAGCCAGTGTGATGCTTTTGACCTTGATAATTATGAACGGGATGAGTTTAGTCCTAATATTGTGGTGATTTCTGGTGTATTTGAACTGTTCCCAGACAACGAACTCATTAGCAAAGCGATTAAAGGGCTTTGCTCAATTATTAATGCTAATACACAGCTTATTTATACAGGGCAACCTTGGCACCCACAATTACATCAAATAGCTAACGTATTAGGCAACCACCAGCAAAGTAAATGGATAATGCGCCGTCGTAGCCAATATGAATTAGATAATATTTTTGCTCACTTTGGCTTTAAAAAAGACAATATGCTGATAGATGACTGGGGAATTTTTACCGTTTCGGCGGCCACTTTTACACCTAAAAGTGCTGAACCATTAAATGTTGATATAACGGCGATTAATAAAAATGAGTCCGTTGCATAATGACAAATACGATTCAATCCCAAAGTAGCCAGGTACACTACGATGCTTCAATGCAAGCATCATCCACACTCAAAGAACGTATTGTGTGGCTACTATACCTCGGCATACTATTCTTTTTGTTATACGGTTCAGCCAATGAGCTAGCGAGTTTAACTGCGCCACACCCGGCGTGGTTATTTTCATGGGAAAGTCAGATTCCCTTTATCGAGCTCTTTATCGTACCCTATATGTCGTCTGATATTGTTTTTGTGATTGCCTTTTTACTCGCTCAAACACGCCTTGAATTACGCACACTTGCCCTGCGTGTTGCTTTTATTGTATTACTTTCGGTAAGCATATTTATTGTTATGCCATTGCAGTTTTCCTATGCAAAACCTGATATTACCCAGTTCCCATTTTTGTTTACCTTGTTAGAGGCGGATAAACCCTTTAACCAATTACCTTCATTACATGTCAGCTTTGCGATTGTATTTTGGTTTAGCATGCAGCAACACATCAAGCCCCTCTGGTTAAAAACACTATTAGGTAGTTGGTTATTATTAATAATCATCTCCACCCTGTTTGTATTCCAACATCATTTTATTGATTTACCAACAGGTTTACTGGTTGGCTTTTCTGCCGTGACTTTACTTAACCCAACCCGTAGTAAATGGCTGTTAAATTGTTTTATGACACCCAGACATCTAAAAATGGCGTTATATTTTTTAGTCGCGAGCATTCTTCTGATGACGCTTTCTTTTAAAGTCGGCATATGGTTTTTATACCCCTTTTTATCACTATTAAGTGTCAGCTTAGTGTATGCCTTCGGCTTAAATAACCTGCTTGTGAAGGCAGGTAATAAAGCCAATTTAGTGCAATGGATAGTATTTTTACCCTATTTTTTAGGTTGTAAATTATCATGGCTATTTTATAAGCGTTCATTGCCTTTATTAGCCAAAGTAGATGAGGGTATTTATTTTGGCCGTTTTCCGGCACCGAATGAATACAAACAACTCTCTGAATTGCACCTTAAACAGGTGATCAATTTAGCCAGCGAATTACAGTTTAATAAAACCAAACTTCCAGAGCATCGATTAAATTTTCTTGATCAAACCATTCAATCGCCAGGTGCATTACATGAAGCGGTGATGCTCATCGAAAATAACAAGCAACAGGGTGTTTATATTCACTGTGCATTAGGTTTGTCGCGATCAGTATTAGTGATTTGGGCTTGGATGTTATTTAACAAGAAGAGCCCCAGGGAGATAGAACAGATGCTACAAACAACCAGGCCTCGTTACGTACAATCAAAATATATGCGTATCAACATTGATTTATACCAACAATTTTTAACAACACGTTTGAACAGCACAGAGCAAGGAAATTAACATGTTTGCAAATATCCCCTTACATTCAAAATATGCAATGCTCACAGTGTTTGCCCTGTTAGTTATCGCAACAACGATTCGTTTAATATTAAAGCTTCGTTCACCTAATACTGATTACACTGAGCTACGCCAACGTATTCAGTCATGGTGGTGGATGATAGGCATCATGTTTTTTGTGTTTATTTTTAGCGAAACAGCAACCATAGTGTTCTTTGCTTTTTTAAGCTTTTTAGCATTAAAAGAATTTTTATCAATTGTGCCAATGCGCATGGTAGATAGGCGTGCTGTTTTTTGGTTATACCTTTCTATTCCACTGCAATATTACTGGGTCAGCCAAGCTTACTTTGGCATGTTCATTATTTTCATCCCTATTTATGTTTTCCTCTTTATTCCCATTCGAATGGTCTTAATTGGAGAAACAAAAGGTTTTATAAAATCAGCTGGTGTATTGCATTGGTCGGTGATGTTAACGGTCTTTTCGGTTAGCCATATCGCCTTTTTACTGGTATTGCCTGAAAAGAATGCCCTCGGAGGTGGTGTTGGTCTTATTTTATACTTGATATTTATGACGCAATTCAACGATGTATGCCAATACATCTGGGGAAAAATGCTTGGTAAACACAAGATAATCCCTAAAGTAAGCCCTAATAAAACATGGGAAGGTTTTATCGGAGGTTTAGTGACTCTCACTATTACCTCTGGTTTTATCGCCCCTTACCTCACGCCTCTGACTTGGATAGAAGGACTAGGTGCAGGGTTAATCATTTGCATTGGTGGATTTTTTGGCGATGTTGTATTGTCATCGGTTAAACGCGATTTAAACATCAAAGACAGTAGCCAATTAATTCCAGGTCATGGCGGCATTTTAGATCGCATTGATAGCCTCATTTACACCGCGCCTCTTTTCTTCCATTACCTCTATTTTTTACACTACTAATTATGATGACACGTATTCTAAAAGTATTATTCTTTGCACTGTTCATTAAACCGATTGTATTTATTATCTTGGGTTTAAATATCACTTTCAGAGAAAAACTCCCCCTAAAGGGCCCTGCTTTATTAGCACCTAACCATAATAGTCACCTTGATACGATGGTATTAATTAGTCTATACCCCTTATCCAAAATACATAAGGTACGCCCTGTTGCGGCTGCTGATTATTTCTTATCAAATAAATTGTTAGCGTGGTTTTCATTAAATGTGATTGGCATTATTCCACTGGATAGAAAAGGAGGAACCAATCGAGATGAGATTTTTTCAGACTGCTTAGAGGCGTTAGATAACGGCGATATTCTGGTCGTATTTCCAGAAGGTTCACGTGGTGAACCAGAGCAACTATCTAGTCTTAAAAAAGGTATTTATTACCTTTCAAAGGAACATGGTCACGTACCAATAACACCGATTGTGATGCATGGTTTAGGCCGTTCATTACCCCGTGGCGAAGGATTATTTGTACCTTTTAACTGCGATATTGTGATTGGTGATAGCCTGTTAGTTCAAGATTCTACAGAGCAAATTCAAAGCACCCTATTACCTGCTTATCATCATCTCTATCAATACTGTTTAACACGCCAAGATGAAGAATAACCTACGACTAGCGCTTACTTTGTAATATTAATAACAAAAAAAGGCCTGCTCTTCATTATCAAAGAACAGGCCTCGCTTTATATTATTTTATTTATGCAGTTAGTGTGATTTTACCGACCGCTTTACCTGACGAGTGATGATCATGTGCTTGTGCGACTTCCCAAATCGAGTAGTCACTTGCATCGATGATAGGAGTGATTTTACCTGCATCAACGTATTCAGCAATCTCAGTCAAAATAGCACCGTGTGCGGCATGGTTAATACCGTGGCAAAGTGGCACAAGCATTAACACACTATGAAATGACAAGCTTTTAAGTGCAATTTGTAGTGGATCAGCAATCGGTAAAATAGTCGCTACGTGGCCATTAAATTTAGCAGCTTCGAAAGATTTCTCAATATTATCACCGGCAACCGTATCAAAGATTTTATCAAAACCCTGTCCATCGGTATAAGCAGCAACATATTCTGCTACTGATTGTTTGCTGTAATCAACGAGGTTATCGGCGCCTAATGTTTTTGCTAGCGCTTCGTTTGCAGTGCCGTAAGTTGTTGTTACGTTTGCACCTAATACTTTTGCTAACTGAACAGCAATATGACCAACACCCCCTGTTGCGCCATGAATAAGTACGTTATCACCCGCTTGAACATTCATTTTTTGTACTAATGCTTCATAAGAAGTAATAGCAACAAGCGGTAATGCAGCGGCTTGTTTCATGGTTAATGTTGTTGGTTTTTGAGCCATTAAACGCGCGTCAACCAACATGAATTCAGCCAATGCGCCATCAACACCGTTAATACCACCCGCCATACCGTAAACTTCATCGCCCACTTTAAAGTTAGTCACATCACTGGCTACTTCTACAACAATACCAGCAACATCCCCGTGTAATACTTCAGGTAAGTTTGCAGACCAAGGCAGTTCGATTGAACGTAACATAACGTCTAATGGGTTAACGCTGCTTGCTTTAACTTCAACAACCATGTGCCCTGCTTTGGCAACGGGTTTTGCTTTTTCAACAAGTTGAAAAACGTCAGAAGAACCGATTTCTTTAATGATCATTGCTTTCATATTTTTGCTCTCTTATTTTGTTTAGTTACTTGGCGTATCACTTATGAAGTGCTTATAAAGTACTTAGGAACGCGCTTAAAATGTATTGGGAACGTTGTTTCTTCGCTACTTTCAGCGACTAGTTCGTTTCAGTGGGGCTATTCTATGTGTTGTCAGCAGAGCAAACCATTACCCAAATAACAAATTACCTTTGCCTTTTAAGCAACGCCAATCTAAAATCCATCACATGCTGATAGCTACTAGCTGATAGCTGATAGCTGATAGCTGATAGCTGATAGCTACTAGCTACTAGCTGATAGCTGATAGCTGATAGCTGATAGCTACTAGCTGATAGCTACTAGCTGATAGCTACTAGCTGATAGCTACTAGCTACTAGCTACTAGCTACTAGCTACTAGCTACTAGCTACTAGCTACTAGCTACTAGCTGATAGCTGATAGCTGATAGCTACTAGCTGATAGCTGATGGCTGATAGCTGATAGCTACTAGCTGATAGCTACTAGCTGATGGCTGATGGCATTATCAAGTAGCGTGATAAGGAAATAAAAATGAGTTCATTGAATCGGCTACAGTATTTTAACTGTGTAGTAGAAACAGGCAGTATCTCTGAAGCGAGTCGCATCTTTGATGTGCAACCTTCATCTATCTCACGGCAATTGGCGGTGCTTGAAAAAGAGCTTGGGGTACGGCTATTAAATAAAACTACCCGCAATACAGGTTTAACCGAAGCGGGCCAAAAGTATTATGAATTTTCTCAGCGTATTGTTTCAGAGTTTGATGAAGCTAAACGTGCGGTGAATGATTTACAAGAAACGCCTAAAGGTAAACTGCAAGTGAATATGACAGTCGGCTTTGGTGAAAGCATCATATTGCCGTTAATGGCAAAGTTTATGGCGTTGTACCCGAATATTGATATCAAGCTTGAGTTAAGCGAACGTGTTGTTGATTTAGTTGATGAGAATGTTGATGTGGCAATTCGTAGTGGCCGTTTAGCAGACTCCAATATGATTGCTAAACACTTGGCTTATAACAACTTTATGTTATGCGCTAGCCCAGCATACTTAACCAATAATGGCACGCCTCAAATTCCTGAAGAACTAAACGAACATCGATGTATTCGTTACAGTTACCCACGTTGGCAAGATTGGTATTTAATGGCCGAGCAACGGACAAAATTAAACATCAATAATACCCTGTCAGTGAACTCAGTAAATGGTCAAAAACAGTTATTATTAACCGGTGCAGGATTAGCCTTAATGCCCTTTTGGGCAGTTAAAAAAGAGCTCGCAGAAGGCACACTTGTTCATGTGATGCCCAAGGTTGTATTAAGTCCCTATGAAGAGCTCAGCTCTACCTACGCGATTTATTTAAAACGCGATATGGTTTCAGTTAAAACACGGGTCTTCTTGGATTTTTTGGTTGAGAATATTACTGGGCTAGAAATCTAAGCCAGTCTTGATGACAAAAAATAATGGTAAAGAGTGATGGTAGAGAGTAATGACAGAGAATAATGGGTCGTACATATAAAGATTCGTCGGATGTTCTTTTCTACTATTCAGTTAACAAAAAGAACATCTCAATTTTTACTCAAAGCTCAGCAGCAGTTTCTATGTGATCTGCTTTCTGCCTTTAAATTGATTTTCACATTCATAAGAGCCCATTTCGAACTCACGGCAAATCCAAGGTCTATTTTCATAGATAGTACACATTTGTGTATCTCGGTCTAACGCGGCACAACGGCCATCTTCCTCTAAGCGTAACATAGTTTCACCGCCATACTCATCAAAATCAATATAGCGTTCAGGCACACCGGTATCAGAAATGATCAACACCTCTAAACTACAGCAAGCAGCAAGGCAGGCAGAACAAGTGGCTTTCGTTTCTGGCATTTCAGGCACGGCTATATTTTTTACGCTAATAGTCATAAACAACAATCAATTCTATTTAAATTTAGGGGACAGAGAGTCGATAGCGCACTCATCTTATAGCGCTGCATCATATAGTAATCAGCATATAATTGCCTGTTTTTCATTTTAAGGTGCATACCCATCCAGCATTTAAACTATTTTCAATGTCTGCAACACTGATGAAGGAATGAAACAGTGCTTAGCATTCGATTATCCCCCCTTAGAATCGTGATTTGAGGTGTTTTTAACATGCTGATTTTAAAGGAGTTAATAAATTGGATTTTGCCTATTTTACAGTGTTAGTCTTACCCTATTGAACATTTGGGAGACAACATGAAACACAACAAAAAAACCTTTCAAGAGCATGATTTTTCGAAACAATTATTACAAGATACCATTTTTACAGAGTGTCTCTTTTATCAGTGTGACTTCAGCCGTGCAGACTTGCGTGATGCGCAGTTTATTAACTGTAAATTTATAGAAGTAGGCGACAATGTTGGTTGCCAGTTTAACTACACCGATTTACGTGATGCGAGTTTCAAACATTGCAAATTGAGCATGGCAAATTTTCAGGGTGCCAATGGGTTTGGCATGGAGTTTAGAGACTGTGATTTACAAGGTGCGAATTTTAGTAAAACCAGTTTTGTAAATCAGATATCTCATCAAAGTTATTTTTGTTCTGTTTACATCACCAGCTGTAATTTGTCTTATAGCAACTTTGAAAAACAATGCATTGAGAAGTGTGATCTCTTTGAAAACCGTTGGACAGGCGCTAATCTACAACAAGCTTCTTTTAAAGGGTCTGATTTAAGTCGTGGTGAGTTTTCAGCCGATAGCTGGCAACAGTTTGATATGCAGTTTTGTGACTTAAGTAATTGTGAATTAATCGGATTAGATCCACGCCGTATCAATTTAAACGGCGTGAAAATCTGTGACTGGCAACAAGAGCAACTCTTAGAGCCACTGGGTCTTGTTATTTTACCAAGCTAGGAAAGATAGCTTTCAGCCGTCAGCTATCAGTAAGTTCACAACCATTTCACCACGAAGAAAAACATTAAAAACACTTCGTGGTGAATCGCTTTTGACGTTGCACTTGACCTTACTGACAGCTGATAGCTGATAGCTAATAACTGAAGGCTGTTTTTATTTATTTGTTAAAAGACGTTTGCAGCATTTTATGTAAACGCTCTAGTGCCACAGGACTGGCTTTAACTGTTAGGCGCATACCATCTTCATGATATTGCTCTTCGATAACTTGCATTTTACTGTGAATCTCACCCATGATACCGCTTGCGGTATAAGGGATATTAAAACAAGCAGCACACATTTTCTTTTCCAAGAAAGTTTGAATTTCTTGATGAACCATCGCAACATCGCTCTTATCACGCGTGCTGATTTGTAGCGCATCAGGGTATTCTTCTAAAAGCTCTAATTGACGTTCTTCGCTAATACAATCCACTTTATTAAGTAACAGTATCTTGTTACTAAAATCGACATTTAGCTCGCCTAATACATGATCAACCACCGCTAATTGTGATTCGAAGTTTACATCCGATGCATCCACTACATAAAGCAGTAAAGCAGCATCTTTTGCTTCTTCTAAGGTTGAGTGGAATGATGCCACTAAATCATGTGGTAGCTTTTTAATAAAACCAACGGTATCAGAAATCAAAATACGTGGTTGTGTCGGTGGCTGCAGCGTACGAACCGTTGTGTCTAACGTCGCAAATAACTTATCTTCAACTAAAACTTCCGAGTCAGTTAAGGCACGCATTAATGATGACTTACCGGCATTGGTGTAACCCACCAGCGCGACACATTGTTGCTCTACACGGCCACTACGACGACCTTGCATTTCACCTTGCAACTTAATTAACTCACGTTTTAAATCGGCAATTTTATCGCGAATACGACGACGATTAATTTCAAAAGCCGTTTCACCAATCCAGCTACCTTTTTGACGCTCACGGTCACCACTGTTTTCATCACGAATACGTGGCGTTAAGTAGTTCAATCTTGCGATTTCTACTTGTAACTTAGCCGTACGGGTACGGGCATGTTTACTAAATATTTCGATAATAACGCGGGTACGGTCGTAAACTTCAACGCCTAATGCCAGTTCAACACTGCGTAATTGATTCGGGCTTAATTCACAATCGAAGACCACGACATTCGCCATCTCTTGCGTTTCTGATGCGGCTAATAAATCGCTGACTTGGTCTTGGTTAAAATTAACCTCAACGTCATCTTGTGGCGGCAGTTCTTCATCGTTGGTTAAGGCAGCTAACTCTTCGAGTTTGCCTGAGCCTAATACCGATAGCTGTTTGGTAGATTGTTGGCGCTGTGTTTGCTTACCCACCACAACAAATCCTAAGGTCGTCACTAACCGACCTAATTCAGATAATGATTCGTCTACTTCCAGTTGCGTAACATCTGGGGTGCGAATAGAAATTAGTAAGGCGCGGGTAACAGAGTTATCTGCTGTAGTGATCGACATAATGTGGCTCATTGCTTAAAGTAATATGCTGTGCATCCTACGCGTTTGTGCTGTGCTTATAAACGCATTTCGCGGCTGATGACAGAATCAGGTGGAAGTCGTGACTTAAAATAGGCACTACCCTTCATCAATCTGATGGCAGTGCCTTTATACATTAGCTTTATGGATCAGATAAATTGTACGCGAGGTGGCGCGTGCATTAAAAAGTTCTGATGTGAAATATTCCACGCGTAAGCCCCCGCCTGAGTGAAAACAAGATAATCGCCTATTTGCAGTTTTTCAACATACTGCTGGGTTGCTAATACATCTTTAGGCGTACATAACTGCCCCACTAAGGTAACCGCTTCCTGATTAATTTTGATGGAAGAAAAACCCCCTTCTATCTCTTTTTCAGGCTCACCATTCACAATAAAAAAGGGATGATCATGGTTTTGCGCTGCCGGCGTTCTAAAGTGGTGTGTGCCGCCGTGGCCTACTGCAAAATACTGTCCATGATTATGTTTTATATCTAATACCTGCATCACGTAAAACCCACAATCAGCAGTCACATAACGGCCACATTCAAAACGAATTTTAACGGCGCTGAGTTGTGATTCTTCAATCAACACATCAAGCTCTTGGCAAAATAATCGCCAATCAAAACGTTGCTCAGGGTTCGCATAATCAATGCCTATCCCGCCGCCGACATTGAGTAAATTAACATCTAACGCATAGCGTTTTTTCCACGTAATAAAGGTATTGAAATAGAGTTTCATCAGCGCTAAATGAACCTGCCTATCCAGTTGATGCGACATTAAATGAAAGTGAAAACCAAGCAACTTAATATGGCTTGAAGCCTTTACCATCGCTAACGCATCCGCTAACTCATTTTCACTTAATCCAAAGGGTGTGGGTTTGCCTCCCATCGTCAGTTTTGTTGCAGGTAATCCCTGCAAAGAGATATTCATGCGTAATAATATTTGGCAATTTTTCTCTTTTTGCTGACAAATTTCAGCGATGCGATTTAGCTCAGTTAAGCTTTCCACATGAATCGCTTCAACGCCTAATTCGATTGCCTGCTCTAATTCGCTGACCAGTTTCCCCGGCCCACCAAAGATTAAAGGCACCTGTGGCTGACATTGATGTAACCAAGCAAGTTCACCACCCGATGCAGCTTCAAAACCATCAACAATAGGCGCTAAAGCATTTAAGATCTGCTCTTCAGGATTGGCTTTGGACGCATAATAGAGTTCACAGTTTTTTGGTAATACCTGCATCATCTCTGTGGCATGTCGCGTTAACGCGGCTAAGTCATAAATATATGCACAGAGTGGTGTTTCTGGTGCTTGTGTTTCTTTTAAGGCAATAATAGTTTTGTTTATTTGAGTGCTCATTATTTTTCCAACAGCTGTAAAAGTGGATTCGGTAAATTTGTATAACTCGACAAACTATCGGCATGTTTTAATAAACGAGTGGTTAAGTTGTTTTTACTCGGAATAGCCTCGCCGCGTAGGAAACCTTGTAACTCTGGTTGCGCCTCTTCTTTTATCTGCCAATTTTTAACAGCTTCAGCGAGCACTAACCACAGTGTTGACTCTAATGCGCGATGACCATTAGCCAGATGGAAAATCGCTTCGCTGACATTATTAATTAATGTGCAATAAGCAATACGGTTCCAACCTAACTCGCGAGTGTAATAAACAGAACTGCGCGCACGCTCAGACATCTCTGTAAGCGATTGCTCAGGCCAATGTGATTGCATCAGTTTGGTGCCCTCTAAATCTCGCAACCAAATATGCGCCGGTAAACCATTTTCAAAACCCACTACGGTATTTTGTAAATGCGGTTCAAAGGCAATACCAAGGTCGAAGAAATAATGGAAAACACCGGGTAACAAGGCATCCAAATAGGCTTCAAACCATTGACTTGCTAATGCGTCATAATCCAGTTTTTTTTGCGTGGCTAATACCTCGATGCGTTTTACACAAATGCTGTCACCTTTTTTATCCCAAGCAAATAATGCCCCCGCCATCTCTGGTTGATACTGCTGTTGCAGTTCATGACTAATGCCATCTCGATACAAGATGCCAAAACATTCAATCACCTCTTTAATATTATCTTGTTCATCTGGCGAAGCGATTGATGACAAATCTAATGTGCTAGCTGCCGGCTCTTGCATCACCGAAAATTTAGGGCAATGTTCTTTCGCCTGCTGTGTATGTGGCTTGATTAATTTACTCAGTTGCACGGCACTTTCTAACTCATACCAAGCATTTTTACGCACACAATTGGTTAAACGCACATGAATGGAGAACTTCATAAAACTATTGGTTTTTTCACAATAAACCGTACGTACTGATGAGGTTGGGAAGACATTTTTACCTAAGGTGCCAACGCCAAAAATCAATCCCGCTTTAATGGCTTTTTTAACCAAAGGTTGTTTTAGAATCGTTTCCACTTCCCACGGGTGACAGGGGTAAAGCAACTCATCGGTGGGATTAACTTGCCCGATTAAATCCGCCGGCGGAAATTCATCACAGCTCATTTGTTTAAGAAATTGTGGCGCGATTTTAAACCAATACAGTGGGAATTGAGCCTGTACTTCAGGCGAACAGCTAATCAGTTGATCAAAAGTCACCCCATCACGGCTCTTAGGTGCAGGGTGCATTGCATGGCCCCAGAGCAGGCTTTGTTCCGATTTAATCAAGCTTGAGTAACCCGTCGCTTCATCTGCGTGGTTGCCATTTTCAATAAATAAACGGGTAATATTGATGCTATTTTGAATTTGTTCTAACAACTCAGTATTAACGTCCGTCGCCATGACCAAAGCAAGATGTTCAACAATTAAACGCGCTAATGTGCTGGCATCAATCGGGTGCCATGCTAAACCTTGGTGCTTTAAATAAGCTTGATTAACAAAACGAACTCGCCCTAATAAACTCACTTGATCCGCTTTAATCAAAATGACCGCATTTGATTCAGGAAACTGTAAACGAATACGTCGATGTTCATTAGCGTTATTAAAATTATCAGCTTTATTAAAATCATTTGATGTCATTTTAAATAAAGCCGGTGCATCGGCTTGATGATCGTCGAGTATTACCTCTCCTTTACCAAGCGCATATTCGCGGATGTAACAATTTAATAAACACATCACCGCATTCATTTCAGATAGGCGTTGGTTTACTTCATTTTTGTATTTGTTGGACGTTGATGTGTTGATATCATGCAGTTGGGTAGACATGTTTAAATGACTCCTTTCTATAAAAAACTAAAACGATAACCGCTAGCAGGCACGCGATGCTGGCTAATAAAAAAGGCCAATGTAATGAGAACTGTTGGCTGATATAACCGGCGCTTAATCCAGCTAACACACCTCCCCATTTTCCCCATGCATCGAAACGACCAAAGCTCAATCCCGCTTTATTGTGTTGTAAGCGTTCACTTAACATAAGATGCAGACCGCTATAACTAAGCAACATACCCAAACCAAATAACAGTCGGTAAATCACTAAACCATCACTACTGCTCAGTAAAAATTGCCCAAAACAGGACACTCCAAGAATGAGTAATCCGATCAGGGTTTGTTTGTGAGCATTCAGTGTTAGCTTGCCAACGCTGGTCGCCAGTAAAATATAAACAAGGTGAGGCAAGCTGTAATAAAAGCCCACCACGCTGTCGCTACTGGTCGCTAATGTTTGCACATAAGGTAAGAAATAAGGGAAAGTGACAACCATCGAAAAACAGAATAAGAACTGTAATAGCAGTACCTGTGACATCTCCTTTTTCTCTGTTCTGTCAGCTGTTGATGATGCTGATGATGCAGTTGTTGGTGATGCTGTTGTTGATAGCAGCGATGATAGCGGTGATTTTTTTGCCTTTGTGCTCAGTTCATCTTTTTCTAAAAACAAACACACCACAAAAGCAATACAGGGCAATATCGCCAAATAACGGTAAATATCGAGGGGAGATTCAATTTGTGTGAATGCCCCCAATACCACCGGCGCACTCACTAATGCGAGCCGTGCTGACAACTGTGTCATGTTTAAGCTTTTTGCTAACGATGCGCCTTTAAACTTGCTGCTTAAATAAGCATTCGAAGCAGCTAACGTACCACCACAAAGGCCCTGCACAATTAAGCCTAAACAAAATAGCCATAATGTATCGGCAAAACCCGAGAGTAAAAATCCAACAATCAAGCCAAGTTGCGCACGTAATAAAGACTGTTTTTTACCAAACTTATCGGCAAATCGCCCCCACCATGTCGCCGTCAAGGCTGCACACAACACAGGTACAATAAACATAATACCCGTGAGGTATTCAGGATCCCCTTCCATTAAACTCGCTAACATACGCGGCATAAATAACGGCATACCCAGTGCGGTAAAGGCGGTCAAAAAATGACATATCAATACCGCATAAATAACTGGCATCATGCTGATTTCACCTGAAAGTCTGCGTGTAAGAAATTAGGCACACTGCGACCATAAAACTTATTAATATCAGCAGCACCCGAAACACGCTTGCTTAACAAACTACCAGAACTCAATAAATATTTAGCGGGCTGGAATTCTGCGGCTAATAAATAATCACGCGCGAACTGTGTTGCAATACCCTCTTCATCAAGCAGATTCAACTGATGCTGTAATGTCTCGCGTAATTGTTTATAGAGCTGTTCAATGGACATCATGTAATAACTTGCCATCGCTTCAAAAATTGCCGCGATATCAAGCTGTAAAGTAATAGTGGTAAACATGTCTGCCAACGCTTGCTCATTATCCACTAAGATACGCGGGTCAATTAATTGCTCCGTTTTGGGCTGAGCATGCTGCCCTAGCGCATTATTAATGTAACGTTCGGCCAACAACCGTGCTGAATCGTTGTCTTTCATGATCAACGTGAGTGGCTGTTGATGAGAAAAAGCAATCACCGCATTTTGCTGATTAGACTCTAATGCAATACCGTATTTAAGCCATAATCGTAGGTGCACACTGAGTAATAATGTTAAATATTGATCCAACCAAACCTGCACATCACCCGCATAAAAATGGTCAATCAAATGCGCTAAATAAATGCGTCCATCGGGCATCTCACTGCCAAATGCAGCCACAGGTACGAGGTGTTTATCATGCATCGATTGCGGGTATTTACGCACAATATAAGCCAGCTCTCTGCTTTCCCCCATGTGTCCGCCATGTTGCTCATCACAATGATCATACAAACCATAAAGCTTAGGATCGTGTTTCGCTAAATCCGTTAATATCTGCTCAAAACAATCACCATCGTATAACGTGCTCGGTTTTATCAGACGTACATTACGTGCCCCCAGTGTTGCCATAATAAGTGGTAATTTAATATGAATTTCAGGACTGCTCAGCACAACGACCGTACGCACAGACAGTGTTGCAGTCACTTCTAATGCTTTAAGTGGCGCTAATACAATACCTGCAAGCGTAAAGTCCAATGTTGGGCAAGTTAATGGATGAACAGGGAACAGTTGATGCGTTTTTTGCAGAGAACTGTTTAATCCCACTTCATAAAACTCAGGCCAGCAGTCAGGCGTTTCACTGGTTAGAGTGACAAGTTGTTTGTCTATCGCGACCCAATTTAAAGCAAAAGGACGACTAAACTCTGGCGCGTAGGATTTTAAAGCCTCGAGATCAAAGCCCGATTTAGCACGCGCAGTTGGGTAATAAGGGTGATCCAGATAAGAGGCCACTTGATCTGAAAATAATAACTGTTCATGCCAAGTGGTTAAATCCGCTAACGGTCTCTTCACTTGTGGCAAACGATTTTTATAAGCAATCTGCGCGAGTTTTCTATGTTCAACAGCACATTCAGCTTCAGTAATATAATGATAAAAGAACTGTTTATCTTCTTCCTCGAGATTATTGGCCAACACGTTTAACCAATCTTTAAAACCATGTTCATACACCACACTGTGTTGGGTTTCTCTTAACCATCCACTATAAGGCGCTTGCCAACTTTGCATATAATGACTTTCAGCAATAGCGACATAAAAAATATCGTTATCTAAGTGACTAATTTTAAGCCAATGTGTTGGCATTTCATGGGGCCACTGTTTACCGACCGTTAATGAGTCAGCATCAATCACCGAGCCTTGAGAAATAATTTCACAGACATTTTCTCGTATACAGGTATTAATAATACGCTGACTAATATAAGCATTATCCATCGCCATTAGTTCACCTCCCAAATAAGCTCATTAATAATTGAAGCCGTTTTTTGTTTGATCTCTTTTAAGGTCGGCCCTGTTGCGGTTAATAACCCCAAATAGTCTTTATTGGAATTGCTCAGGGTAATGTATTGATTTTTTTCTTTTAAAGGCTGGTAGTTAATATTGGTCGCACCTAACTGCTTAGTGAAGGCTGATTGATTTTTCTTTAATAAACCACTTTGATAAGCGGGGAAATATTCGATAACAGCACATTCAGAGTCATTATTAAGCACACCTAATATTTCACCGGCATGCAGTTGTAGGATTTTTTCAAACCAGTTAAAGGTTAATAAATCATTGAGTAAAAACTCTCTGCCATCACCAATACTGCGATAATTTATTTCTACTAACACAGGGCCATTAGCCGTAACAATAAACTCACTGTGGCAAACACCAAAATTAGCGCCAAAGGCTTTGACTTGTTGTAATGCTTGAGCGGCAAACAAGGCGCTGTTTTCACCGTTCCAAATAGCACTTAATTCAATAAAGTGAGGCAAGGGCGATAACTGCACATCAAAACCGCCAATCACAGCAATGTTTTCACCATCACCTAGGGTTTCTAAGGTAAACAATGGCCCTTCAAGGTATGACTCCAGTAAAATAGGCATACTTTTTTTCTTGAATCTGTCTTTATAAGCAATCAGTGCAGCTTCATTTTCACACAAAGCCACATCAAGACTAGAAACACCTTCACGTGGTTTTGCAATAATGGGATAAGTTAAATTTTCTGGTAAAGGGTCACTGGCAAACAAGGTCTGAGAGCAAACATTCTCGATACCTAACGTGGTTAAGGTTTGACGCATTTGGGCTTTGTTTTTGGCCTGATAACAGGTTTTCCAATTTTTACCTGGGCAAGAAAAGTAGTCGGCAACCAGCGCGTTTGATGTTTGCAAATGATCACTGTTTGAGAAAACAACCTGCGGTTTAATATTGTGTCCATCGAGCAAATCAATGATGGCTAACGGATTAAACACATCACACTCTATTATTTGATCCGGCCCATTACAGACCAATGAAAAGTAATGTTTATGATCTAACCCATGATCGGTTAACAACACTACTTGGTACCCGAGCTTTAATGCTGCAGGTATAAAACCTTCGGTTACCGCCCTGTTTTGTACATGCGTAATTATGACCATTATCGGTTTCATCATTATTCCTTTTATAAAGACAGACTTGTTATCAAAAAACCAGTTCAACAAAGTATCACCTTTGTGATACTCATCCCACCAACACAATGATAATGATTATCATTAACATTAAAGTCAAAGTCAAGATTAAATTTGTTTTTAAATAATGATTAGCCCGTTGATAAAAATAAAAAAACTAATGAATAACTTTATGAGATCAATTATCATTACGTTTTAAATCACTTGGCTCTTTAACCACTATGCGTTTCTCTGTTATTTATAAGCTTCTCTTTCTGTTTAGTTTTTCTTTGTTTTCTAGCCAATCCTTTGCGCTGAAAATTGATCATGATGCTGGCTCTATTGAGTTTGATTCAACGCCACAAAGAGTGGTGGTATTAGCTTTTTCTTTTGTTGATGCATTAGCGATTGCGGGCGTTTCCCCCGTGGGTATTGCCGATGATGGAGATAAGAATCGAGTCATTAAACGAGTGAGAGATAACATTGAGGATTGGCAGTCAGTTGGGTCACGTTACCAACCTAGTTTAGAGGCGATTGCAGCCCTTAAACCGGATCTGATTATTGCCGATAGCGGTCGTCACCATTCTATCTATCAAGATTTAACGCGCATTGCCCCTACGTTAATGCTTAAAAGCCGCGGTGTTACTTATCAAGAAAACCTGCTTATTATTGAAAAAATAGCATTAGCCGTAGATAAACAGTCGCGTGTTGAAAAGCGCCTTATCGAGCATAAAAAGCGTATGTTGGACTTCAAAAACAAGTTATCCAATAAAGGCTCGTTCCAGTTTGCCGTGACCAGTGAAAAAGGGATGTGGTTACATAGCCCTTACTCTTACGCGGGCAGTGTGATTGAGGAGTTGGCATTAACTAGTCCATTACCAAGCAGTAATAAACAAGTCTATTTACAAAGCAGTTTTGAACAACTGTTAAGCCTGAATCCAGATTGGTTATTTGTCGGACAATATTCTGATCACAGTGTATTAGACAAATGGCAAAAGAGCCCTTTATGGAAAATGCTCACTATCAGTAAATCACAACAAGTCGTCTCGGTATCCGCAAATGTATGGTCATTAGCCAGTGGGTTATTAGCAGCCGAGCAAATAGCAGAGCAACTTACTCAAGCCGTCAAAAAATGAAAACCATTCAACAAACATTAAACGCTCCAGATTCCTTATTACTCACATTAATAAAGTCATTAACCTCATTAAGCAGTGCCAAAGTCATCGTGCTTTATATGATGTTATTATTGGGTTTTACCCTGTCGTTAGTTGGCCAATCAGAGTTTTCACTGACGCTAAATGATGCCTGGCAAGCATTGATATCGCCCGATAGCGGCAGTATTAAACAGCAAGTTATTTTGTCATTACGTATGCCACGCAGTTTAATTGCTTGTTTAATTGGATTAAATCTCGGCGTTGCGGGTGTTTTAATGCAGGGTTTAACACGTAACCCACTCGCCTCACCGACACTGTTTGCGATTAACTCTGGGGCAGCCTGTTTAATGGCACTGAGCAGTATAGGCGTGGCTTTCATCAGTGCCTTTCCCATCGAAGTGGTTACCTTTATTGGGGCTGCTTTAGGCGGGTTTTTAGTATTTTTTTTAGGCGGAGGGTTAAGTAGTCATCATAATCCTCTGCGTTTGATTCTTGCCGGCATTGCTATTAACGCGCTATTAACCTCGTTAACCCGCGCAGCCTTAATTATCTCCGACGACAAAGCACATACCCTTTTACATTGGTTATCAGGATCACTCAGTGAAGCCGATTGGCAAAATTGGTTACAACTCTGGCCAGTCAGTTTAGTGGCCCTATTAATTGCACTCTCAACCTCTCGGGGTCTCAATTTAAATGCACTTGGCGAACAAACCGCAAGTAGCTTAGGCATGAATGTAAACGCATTACGCATACGCGTTTGCCTCGCAGTTTTGTTGCTCACCGCTATCTCTGTGACCATTGCCGGCCCTATTGTGTTTGTGGGTTTAATTGCCCCACATCTCGCACGATCTCTGTTTGGCAATAATCATTATATGTTGATCCCCGCCAGTGGATTATTAGGTGCAGCCCTTGTTTGCTGGGCAGATTTATTATCACGATTTATTGTGCCACCAGCAGAAACACCGGTTGGCATTATTACCGCATTAATCGGCACCCCGTTTTTTATCTATTTAGTGCTTAAGGAAGAAAAGCAATGACACGCTTTCAAAAATCATTATCAGGTGGCGGTTTATTATTAGTGATATTGGCTGTTTATAGCCTGCTTAATGGCGCCCATCATCTTTCGGTGAACACTGTGGTTAGCACCCTATTTTACGCGGGCGATCAAGACTTTATCGTTAATCATTATCGCCTACCGCGTTTGTTTATCGCTATTTTAGTGGGCATGGGCCTCGCCATTTCAGGTGTATTAACACAGGCTATTATTCGTAACCCACTGGCCTCTCCCGATTTAATGGGCATCAGTGGTGGCGCAGGATTAGCGGCCTGTACCGTATTACTCACGCAGCCTGATATTAACCCCGCATGGTTACCGGTTATTGCCTTACTTGGCGGTTTTACCGCAGCCTTTTTAATTTACTGGTTAAACAGTCGCCATCAACCTAGCCCCGCGCGTTTAGCCTTGCTAGGCATTGCCATCAGCGCTTTTTTATCAAGCTGTATTAATTTTTTATTGGTGCTTTATCCGATTGAAGTCAATAGCGCCATGATTTGGTTAACCGGCAGTTTATGGGGGCGTAATTGGGATTATATCTGGCCTCTATTACCCTGGTTACTGACACTAGTGCCCTTCTCTTATTACCTTGCTTGGCGTTTAGACTTATTTGCCCTAGGGGATGAAACCGCGAGTGCATTAGGTGTTGATACAAAACGCTTGCAAATAATGGCGTTGTTAAGCGCCGTAGCGCTCGCCAGCGTGAGTGTTGCAGTTTGTGGCACCATTGGTTTTGTGGGTTTATTAGCGCCACATTTAGCGCGTTTACTGGTCGGTTCACAGCATAAATTAATGCTCCCAGTGGCCGCATTAATTGGCGCCTTATTAGTCTTAAGCGCCGATACACTCGCACGAAACTTAGCACCTCCATTAGAGCTACCGGCAGGTGTATTAACCGCGATTTTAGGCGCGCCCTATTTTGTTTTTTTACTGCATAGATATAAAGGTTGGTAAGGTGATGAGTCATGATTAACGTTGAAAACTTAACAGTGGGTTACGGGAAAAAACGCATATTAGAAAACCTCAATGTCACTATTCCAAAGGGTAAAATAACGGCACTGATCGGCCCTAATGGCTGTGGAAAATCCACTTTGTTAAAGTCAATTTCAGGCAGCTTAACGCCTTCGACAGGAACAGTGAGTCTGGTTGATCAAGATTTAAGTCAGTTAAACCATAAAAAACGCGCACAACGTTTGTCTATTTTGGCGCAATCACCAATCACACCGGAAGGTATCACAGTACAACAATTGGTTAATTTTGGCCGTAATCCTTACCTGTCACATTGGGGTAAGTTATCTGAGCAAGATCACCACAAAGTGCAATTGGCACTGCAGGAAACTGAGTTACAAGATTTTGCTAATACCGCCCTTAGTTCACTCTCTGGCGGACAACGTCAACGCGCTTGGATAGCCATGATATTGGCGCAGGATACCGAATATGTATTGCTTGATGAACCCACCACTTACTTAGATTTAACCCATCAAGTGGATCTCATGGAGATGATGCGCACGATGAATCGTCAAGGTAAAACTATCGTGGTGGTATTACACGATCTTAATCAAGCGAGTCGTTATTGCGATCATTTAATCGTTATGAAAAAAGGCAAAATAATCGCCCAAGATAGCCCTCAAGAAATTTTTAATGATGCCTTATTAAAGGAAGTGTTCAACCTCGACGCACTCATTATGAACGACCCTGTCGCTAATAAACCCATGTGTATTGCGCTATAAAATGAATTGATAATGAACCACGATTTAATCAGTACCTTTAATCAGCACTTTAATTAAAGGTGCCTCAAGGACTGATTAAAAACTAATTGCTTCGCTCATATCACCCTCACACGCTAAAAACACGCTTGTCGCATCTGCCTCCTGCAGATGCTAAATGATAATAAATACCAACAAACTCTCAAAAACACTTGCAATAAAATTGGTAATGATTATCATTACGGAAATCCCGCAATTCGTACAAACAATGTTAAAAAGCAATAAAGTGAAAAGTAAGTTAATGGCCAACGAAGAGATCTTTGGCATCTTAAATTCGGTGCCATCAGCGATCATCACAGAGATGTTTGCCTTTGCAGGTTATGACTTTGTCATTATTGATACCGAGCATTTATTGTTTTCTCCAGACATATTAGAGCACGCAATACGCGCTGCTGAAAGTGTTGACCTTAGCGTGTTTGTACGTGTTCCTAGCCCCTGCCCTATTGCCATTACCCGTGCGCTTGATGCGGGTGCACAAGGCATTGTTATTTCCCGAGTTAGTAGTTTAAAAGAAGCGCAAACAGCCATTCAATCCTGCTTCTATCCCCCGATAGGCAAGCGTGGCATCACTGGCGGTAAAAATACCGGTTTTGGCACTATCCCGTTATCTGAATATATACAGCAAGCGAATCAACAAGTGATGTTGACCTTAATGATTGAAGATGAAGAAGGCGTTCAGTCCTTACCCGAGATTCTTAAATTGGGTCATATCGATATGATTTTAGAGGGCGCGTTAGACCTGAGTTTATCGATGGGTCACGGCACTGATTTCAACCACATTGAAGTACAGCAAGCCATTTCTACGATGGCCCACCATTGCGCACAGTCAAACGTTAAGTTTTGTGCCATCCCTCGTTTACCTGGGCAGTTACAACAATGGCGAGCAAAAGGGGTAACCACCTTTTTAGCAGGGGAAGACAGAGGACTGATGTTTAAGGCACTAAAACAGCATCTACAACAATTAAAAAATCAATAACAAAATCTTCAAAACTAATTTTTTAAGCTAATTTTTTAAAACTAAGGAAAGTAACATCATGACAAGCAAGCCCTTTAACTTCAAAGTAAAAGTATTATCCATTGCAGTATTAACCGCTATCTCATCAAGTTATGCCTTCGCACAAGAAGCAGATGACAACGATAATGTCGAAAGATTAGTGATTACTGCAGGTGTATTAGGTAATTCTGAGCTTGAAGAGGTCAAGAAATACGAAGGTAATCGTACTGTACTGACTTCGGAAGTATTAACTAAAACTGGCGCGCGCTCAATTGATAGCGCACTGCAACAAGTACCAGGCATTAAGATTGCTGATGAAACAGGCACCGGTGTTTTACCTAACGTTTCTGTTCGTGGTCTAAACGGCAGCCGTAGTGGTTACACACAGTTTCTATTAGATGGTGTGCCAATGACACTGGCGCCTTACGGACATACCGGACAATCATTATTCCCAGCAACACTTGGTATGATTGACCGTATTGATGTTATTCGTGGTGGCGCAGCCGTGCAATACGGACCTAATAATGTTGGCGGTGTTATTAACTTAGTATCTAAGCCTATCCCTGAACAATGGCAAACAAGCGTGAGAGAACGTCTCACTTCATTTGGTGATGATAAGTTCTTGTCTGATACTTACCTGAGCACAGGCGGCGCATTTAATGAATTTTTCTCAGCACGTTTAAGCGCTAACTTTTTAACCGGTGAATCATTTCGTGATCATTCTGACACCGACGTACAAAACTGGATGTTACAAACAGCGTGGCAGATGAATAAAGCACAGAAATTAGAAGCCGTTGTGCAGTATTATGATGCAGAAACGCAATTACCCGGCGCATTAGATAGCGAAGCTTATGAGCAAGATAGAACACAATCATTGCGTCCTAACGATGAGTTTGCTGCCGATACCACCCGTGTTTCATTAAAATATAGCCACAATTTATATAAGTTAGGTTTCATCGATTCAGCTGGTTTTGATATCACCGCATTTGGCCATCAAAGTAAGCGTAATTTTCAGTGGGACTTTTACAACAAAGGCAAAGATACCGATGGCAACTTAGGTTCACACTGGGGTGATACCACACAAGAAGCAACAGATTTACGTACTTCGCCACGTGAATTTAAAGTTTATGGCATCGAGCCAAGAGCAAACTTTTATATCGATGGCACGGTAAGCCAAGATTGGGTGGTCGGTGTACGTTACGTCAACGAAGACATTAACTACAAACTCAACCAAACAGATAACGTCACACAGGAAACCACTTCACCACGTGATTGGCACATGGACACCAATGCAATGGCTTATTACGTAAGTAATAAACTGGGTTTCATGAATGAGCGATTAACAGTGACACCAGGATTACGTTACGAAGATGTGCGCATGGAATTCTCTAACATTGGACAATCCTATGCACAAGAAAACCACGTTCAAGAAATATTACCTGGATTAACATTAGGTTATGAATTCTCAGATGTGCTCTTCTCTTACGCAAATGCACAAAAATCCTTAAGAACGCCACAAATTAGTCAACTATGGCCACAGGATCAAACCTTAGATTCTGAATTATCATGGAACTATGAAGCGGGTTTACGTATCACACCAAGTGATGACACTATGGTCAATGTCGCTTTGTACCGTATTGATTTTGAAAACAAAATCCAATACAGCAAAGACATTAGCCAGTTCATTAATATCGGTGAAACACGCAACCAAGGTGTTGAACTTGAAAGTTCGTTTGCACCCACTGAGTTACTTACCTTACGCGCGGCTTATAACTACTTAGATACAGAGCAACTAGATGGCGTATTCGCGGGTAACGAATTACCTTATGCGTCTAAACACCAAGTATCGGCCAGTGTATTTTACAACCTAAACGGCGTTGATGCTGGCCTATCGGGTTACTACTACAGTAAGTCTTATGCCGATTTAGCGAACTCTGTTGAAGAAAATGAATCAGGCACAGCGGGTGAATTACCGGCTTACACTGTGCTTAACTTAAGTTTGTCGTCAGAAGTTTATAAGCGTGATACACAAAGCTTAAAAGTAGGATTGGCTATTAATAACCTGCTAGACAACCAACACTACTTCCGTGGTTTAGATGTATCGCCGGCTGGACGTGTGCCTGCACCAGGTCGTTCTATTACGCTTGATGTAGGTTACGATTTCTAAGCAGAAAAACAGCTAGAAATAGAACTATAAATAGATCCACAAAATAAAAACCGATAACAAAGGCAAGTGATTCACTATTATTTTTATGTGAGTCACTCGCTTTTTCTATTGTTATTACCCTCCTCTTTTTAGTGATTACTTTGATAAAACACTCAAAATTTAATTTATTTAAAACAAATACCAATCCCCCCTTTTATTACGTGCCTTATAAACACTGCAGAAAAGCATTAACAAGCCATTAACAAGCCGTAAAAATAAAACATCATCCCGCGCCGTTACGCCTCCTAAATGTTAGTTTTTTGTTACACATTAACACCTACTTTTATTGCCACTATTTTTAGTAAAACACAGCCTAAAATTAAATCTAAAATTCTATTTTTGTTGGTTTATTTAATATGAAATGCCTGCGATACTGGCTTGCATCACATTTTTATTTTAAAGTCTTTGAGTAAGGTCAATAGAAATCAAATGGATAAATCCTTAGAAAAACAACTAACAACCTGGCTAAAAGAGCAGAAGACATCCTGTGGTTTCTTCCTTAATTTAACGGTGTTATTTGGTTTATTAACTGGCTTTGCATTAATGTTACAAGCCTACCTACTGTCGACTATTCTGCATGGCATTATCATCAGCGAATTACCCAAGTCGGCCTTTACGAATGACTTTATTTTACTCTTAGTATTAATCCCTATTCGTGCATTATTAGCCTTTGCCCGTGAGCGAAGCAGTTTTGAAGCGGGTAAACGTTTACGACTACAAATTCGTAAAGCGGTATTAGATAAACTCAGCGAATTAGGGCCTGCCTTTATTAAAGGCAAACCCGCAGGTAGCTGGGCAAGCATCGTGTTGGAACAAATTGAAGACTTACAGGATTTTTACGCACGTTATTTACCACAAATGTTATTAGCCGGTTTTATCCCGCTGTGTATTTTGATCGTGGTCTTTTCGCTTAATTGGACTGCCGGCCTGATTCTTTTAACCACGGCACCACTGATTCCACTATTTATGATTTTAGTGGGCATGGGCGCTGCCGATGCAAACCGTAAAAACTTCAGCGCATTAGCACAGTTAAGTGGCCATTTTATGGATCGCTTAAAAGGTTTAAAAACCTTAAAACTGTTTAATCGCAGTGCAGCTGAAATCAGAGAAATAGAATCAGCTTCTGAATCATTTCGTCAACGTACTATGTCTGTTTTACGTTTAGCGTTTTTAAGCTCTGCGGTTTTAGAGTTTTTTGGCGCCGTTTCCATTGCGGTGTTAGCGATCTATTTTGGTTTTAGTTTTTTAGGTCACCTTAATTTTGGTGATTACGGCCAAGGCATTAGCCTCTTTACCGGTTTGTTTATCTTAATGTTAGCGCCTGAGTTTTATCAGCCCCTGCGCGACATGGGAACTCATTACCATGCAAAAGCACTAGCAATAGGCGCAGCTGAAGAATTAAAAGCGTTGCTTGATTATCAAGTTGAAACACCTACTCAAATAAACACCACAGACCATGTTAGCAATAACAATACAGCGGAAAACAGTATTCAAGCGGTAGATTGGACAGCGCCCATTACGCTACAAGCAAGCCAACTGAATGTTTATAGTCACGATGGAATCAAACTTGTCGGGCCGCTGAGCTTTAGCCTTAAAAAAGGAGAGCAATTAGCATTAGTTGGACCAAGTGGCTCCGGGAAAACCAGTTTATTAAATGCCCTGTTAGGTTTTTTACCTTATCAAGGTTCGTTATTAATTAATGGTGTTGAGCTTAATCAAATAGATAAGTCTCAGTGGCGCCAACAACTCGCATGGTTAGGTCAAGACCCACAACTGTTCCATGGCAGTATTTTTGAAAATGTCACTATGGGAGATAGTAATATATCTGCCCAGAGAGTGGAATCCTGTTTACAAAAAGCCGCTATTTGGGACTTTGTTGAACAACAAGATCAAGGCGTAAATCATGCGATTGCAGAACAAATGGCAGGCCTTTCTGTCGGTCAAGCACAGCGTATTGCCCTCGCTCGTGCACTGGCACAAGATGCGCAACTATTTTTGTTAGATGAACCCACGGCCAGTTTAGATCAGCACAGTGAGCAAGCGATCTTCAGCGCGCTCAGTGAGGCAACAAAAACATCGGCGAGTTTAATGGTCACCCATCGTTTAGATCAACTCCAATCAATGCAAAGAATACTGGTCCTCGATAAAGGCATGATTGTGCAACAGGGCGATTTTAATACCTTAAATCTACAGTCTGGTTTGTTTAAGCAGATGCAACAGGATGAAATAGGGCCAACAAATTCAGAGGAGCTAAACCTATGAAGGCGCTATTTCCTTTTATTAAGTTATTTAAACAACAATGGTTCATGATGTGTGTGGGTTTATTATTAAGCACCACCACTTTAATGGCGGGTATCGGCTTATTATCATTATCAGGCTGGTTTTTATCGGCGACGGCCGTTGCAGGGTTAACCTTAGTCACTGCACAAGCTTTTAACTATTTCACTCCCGGGGGCGGTGTGCGTTTTCTGTCGATCATGCGCACGGCAAGTCGTTATGGTGAACGCTTAGCAACCCACGAAGCCACCTTTAAACTACTCACACAATTGCGTGTTTGGACATGGCGAAAGCTTTTACCACTGAGCGCGTCCAACTTGCAAGGTCAACGCCAAGGGGATTTATTAAATCGTTTAGTGGCTGACATCGATACCTTAGATCATCTCTACCTGCGTTTATTAACCCCTATGTTAAGCGCGTTTTTAATGTTGCTTGCGATGTACTTTTTTGTCGCTTGGATAGATGCACAACTGGCCTTGATCTTATGTGGCAGTTTGTTGCTTATGTGGCTTGTTTTACCGTGGTTATTTTACTTTTTAGGGCGAAAACCTGGAGTCTCACAATTACATAACAAACGTATTTATCGCGTACAGGTTTTAGAATTTATTCAAGGCATTGCAGAAATTTCACTGTTTGGGGCAACGCAGCGTTTTCGTGAAAAACTCTCACAGGCAGAAGCCAATTTATTAGACAGCCAGCGTGCAATGGCAAATGTGATGGCTTTTAGCCAAGCATTACTCATTCTCTGCCATGGCGCAGTGGTTGTTTTGATTCTATATCTTGCGGCATCCGGTGTTGGTCAATATCAGCCTCCCGGCGCAATGCTCGCGATGATTGCCTTTATGGTATTAGCTTGTATTGAAATGCTATTACCTATTGCCGGAGCTTTTCAGCATTTATCTTCTTGTGTCGCGGCGGCCACACGTATTAATGATGTGCTCCAACAAACACCCGACATTACCTTTAATGAGCAAAGCACGGCGTTGATTGAACAAGGTAATATTGAATTTAAAGGCATTAACTTTTGTTATCCCGATGCAAATACCAACCACTGCACTAAAAACGATACTGAAGGTGAGAATAAATCCATACTCACAGGTATTAACTTGTCTATTAAAGCCGGTGAAAAAGTCGCATTATTAGGTCAAACAGGCTGTGGTAAATCAACCTTATTATCGTTAATCACCCGTGAATGGCAGGCAAACTCAGGGCAGATTTTAGTCGACGATTTAGCCATTGAACAATATAGCCAAAGTGCCCTCACCTCTGGTATCTCAGTAGTGAGCCAACGTATTTATCTGTTTAGCGGCACACTGAGAAGTAACTTGGTATTAGCCCAGCAACAAAACTCCCCCCTTAACTTTAAAAATGATGCACAACGAAAAGCAGCCCAAGATAAAAACGATATTGTCTTAACCGCGGTATTACATAAAGTAGGATTAGGCGCGCTCACACAAGGTGATCACCCATTAGATGCGTGGATTGGTGAAGGAGGACGACAATTATCAGGCGGTGAACAACGCCGTATTGGTGTTGCCCGCGTGTTATTACACGATGCGCCTATTTTGTTATTAGACGAACCGACTGAGGGACTAGATAAACGCACCGAACGTGAAATATTGGCGCTTCTGTTTGAGTTTGCACAACATAAAAGTGTTTTGATGATCAGCCATCGATTAACCGCGATGAGCCAAATGGATAATATCTATTTAATGGAAGCAGGCAAACTACGCTGCAGTGGTTCCCATCAAACCTTATTAAAAGAAGACAGTTATTACGCCAGTTTGCATCAAAAATTAAGTGACTAAGGGGTTTATTCGCCCTAATTATTTTTAAAAGGGGCTAAATACAGCCCCCAAAGGCTATTTTACAATCTTAGAATAACCCGCTATTTAGCTTAATCGGTCCTTATTTTACGCTAAAAAGGGGGGAAACCACCACATTAAGAAAGTGACTATTCATGCACTCCATGAAAAGTAGCAAATAGCCCATAATGGTCAATATTCGCCCTTATTAGCAAATATAGGGTGAAATTAAGGGTAAAATAATAAAATATCATTCTCAATGATATTAAAAGAAAAAAAAGAACAGTGTAATCTATGTAATGCAACTGCTTTTCTTGTTTTTGTGGCGAAGATAAAAAAACAAAATAAAAATAGCGAAAATTATGATGAAATTTAAAATCTCAGAATGAACAAAAAACAAAGAACCCCACAGACACTAAGCTTACCACTAAATATAGGTAGTTTTTTGTTATCAAAAAACACAATCCAGTTAAAAACCTCTTCTCTAAATACACTGTTTTTTTGTTTATTACGCCCATCAATTACCCAGTGTTACTCTGTACTTTATAAAGCAAATTAGTTCGGAATAAAACATCCAGAACAGCCCCAATCCCGCACCATTGTTATCGCTGACTGTGTTTTTGTTTTTTGACATGGTAGCCAAAAATGCCCTCTGGCAATTGTCGACAGTTACCCATTGCACTAACATAGCTACTCTCTCTTTATATTATTTTGTTACAAGCACGTAAAGTGCATAAAAATTCACAAAAAATATAGCAGAACAGGATTATTTTTAGTTGCTCACGTTTCATAGAAAATTGCAGGGATCTGCTTAATGTCATTATTAGAAGTTAAAAACCTACGTATTGAATATCCATCACGCCATGGCGTGCATGCAGCCGTTAAATCACTTTCCTTCTCTATTGAGCGCGGCGAGATTGTTGGCGTGGTTGGTGAATCGGGTGCAGGGAAATCAACGGTAGGTAATGCCGTGATTGATTTATTAAGCCCACCGGGTGTTATTGCTGACGGTGAAGTTTTCTTAGACGGGGAAAAAATCTCCGGTTTATCTAACGAACAAATGCGCCAAGTACGTGGTAATAAAATTGGTTTTATCTTCCAAGATCCAATGACCTCATTAAACCCGCTATTTACCGTAGAGCGTCAATTAACAGAAACCATACAAGCTAACTTAGATGTCACTTATAAAGAGGCCGTTGAGCGCTCAATAAGCCTGATGCAGCAAGTGGGCATTCCTGAACCAGAATTACGTATCAAACAGTATCCGCATCAATTTTCAGGTGGTATGCGCCAACGTGTGGTTATTGCTATCGCATTATCTGGTGAGCCAGATTTAATTATTGCCGATGAACCGACCACCGCATTAGATGTTTCTATTCAAGATCAAATCCTCAAACTGATCCGAGATTTATGTCTCGAGAAAAATGTTGGCTGTATGTTAGTGACACATGACATGGGTGTCGTTTCAAACGTGACCGATAAAGTGGCAGTAATGTACCGCGGTGATTTAGTTGAATTTGGTCCAACCGAAAAAGTATTAGGCGACCCAGATCACGACTACACACGTAGCTTGATTTCTGCTGTACCTCGTTCAGATATTAAATTAGACCGTTTTCCATTAGTGAGTTATATAGAAGAAGCTCATGAGATGGAAAAACTCGATGTGAAAACACATTGGTTAGGACAAAGTGAAGACCAACGTGAATACACTGGCTCACTACTAACGGTTGAAAACGTCAGCTTACGTTTCAAAACAAAAGACTCATTTTTTGAAAGTAGACGTGAATATGTTCAAGCCTCTGACAATGTAAGTTTCCACATTAACGAAGGTGAAACCTTTGGTTTAGTGGGCGAGTCAGGTTCAGGGAAATCAACTATTGCACGTGTGATTGCCGGTTTATATCCACCTAATGAAGGTAAAGTGACCTTTGAAGGCATTGATTTAACCGCGCTTAAAAGTGAAAAAGAACGTCGTCCGATTAGACGCCAAATGCAAATGGTTTTCCAAAACCCGTATACCTCAATGAATCCACGTATGAAGATATACGACATCATTTCTGAACCGATTCGTTTCCATAAACAGGCTAGCTCAGAAGCACAAATTCGCTCTATCGTGCATGATTTATTAGACCATGTTGGCCTGGGTAAAATGGCTGGCGTGAAATATCCCCATGAATTTTCTGGTGGTCAACGTCAACGTATTTCGATTGCCCGTGCACTTGCTACACGCCCACGTCTATTAATTTGTGATGAACCGACCTCAGCATTAGATGTGTCAGTTCAAGCGCAAATATTAAACCTACTAAAAGACTTACAGGATGAACTTAACCTGACCATGTTATTTATCAGCCACGATTTACCGGTGATTCGCCAGGTATGTGATCGTATTGGTGTGATGAAACAAGGCACGTTATTAGAAGTCTCACCTACCGAGCAACTGTTTACTAACCCGCAACATGACTACAGTAAACATCTGATCTCGTTAATGCCTGAATTTAAAGGGCTACGCACTAAACTATAATCGGCAATTGCCGTGGTCGCAGGCCTAACACTCTGCGATCTTATTATGACAACGGAAATTATTTCCAAACTTATTTTCATACAGGAGTAGATAAATGAAGTTCTTAAAAACTAAACTAGCTATCGCACTATTAGCGACAGGATTAAGCTTTTCAGCAGCAGCTGCAGATATAACAGTTGCTTATGATTCAGACCCAGTGACGCTTGACCCGCATGAGCAGTTATCAGGCGGCGTAATGCAAATGTCGCATATGTTATTTGATCCACTAGTTCGTTTTACAAAAGACTTTGATTTTGAAGCTCGTATTGCTGATAAATGGGAACGTATCGATGATAATACTTTCCGTTTTACATTACGCAAAGACGTTAAATTCCACTCAGGCAACAAACTAACTGCAGATGATGTCGTGTGGACATTTAACCGTTTAAAAACATCAGGTGACTTTAAAGCGATTTTTAGCCCTTACGAAAAATTAGTTAAAATCGACGATTACACGGTTGAAATTACTTCATTTGAACCTTACCCACTGGTTTTACAAACAGCGACTTATATCTTCCCAATGGACAGCAAGTTCTATTCGGGCGAGAAAGACGGTAAAGACAAATCAATTATCGTTAAGCACGGTAGCTCATTTGCATCAACAAACGTATCAGGTACAGGCCCATTCATCGTGACTTCACGTGAGCAAGGCGTAAAAGTGGTATTTGAACGTTTTGAAGATTACTGGGATACAAAATCACCAGGTAATGTTGATAAGTTAACAATGGTGCCAATTAAAGAGAACGCAACACGTGTTGCAGCCCTGCTTTCTGGTGACGTTGATTTGATTCATCCTGTTGCACCAAACGATCAAAAACGTGTTATCAAAACTAAAAACATCGATTTAACTACGGTTGCTGGTACACGTATTATTCAATTACAAATGAACCAAAACTCACATGAAGCTTTAAAAGATGTGCGCGTTCGCCAAGCGATTGTGCATGCTATTAACAATGAAGGTATTGTTAAAAAAATCATGAAAGGTTTTGCAACAACCGCGGGTCAATTAAGCCCTGCTGGTTACCCTGGTCACGATGATTCATTAGTGCCACGTTACAACCTTAAAAAAGCAAAACAGTTAATGAAAGAAGCTGGTTACGAAAAAGGCTTTACGTTAACGATGATGGCGCCTAATAACCGTTACGTAAATGATGCTCAAATCGCACAAGCCTCTGCTTCAATGCTCGCTAAAATCGGTATTAAAGTAGACCTTAAAACGATGCCAAAAGCACAATACTGGCCTGAGTTTGATAAATGTTCTGCAGATATGATGATGATCGGTTGGCATTCAGATACAGAAGATTCTGCGAACCTCTCTGAGTTCTTAACCATGACACGTGATAAAGAGTCTGGTAAAGGCGCTTATAACTGTGGTCATTACTCAAATCCAAAAATGGACGCATTAGTTAACCAAGCAAATGCGGAAACAGATCCAGCAAAACGTAAAGTGATGTTACAAGAAGTAGAACAGATCCTTTATAAAGATGCTGCATTTGTACCACTTCACTGGCAGAACCTTGCTTGGGGCGCAAAATCTAACCTAGATGTAGCACCTATTGTTAACGCACTTAACTTCCCATACTTTGGCGACCTAGTGGTTAAATAAAGTAGTGAAATAGTGTGATTAAATAACGTCGTTAAACAATATCGTAAATAATGTTATCTAACGACGGCAGTACAGGTTAATGCTTTGGCTCAGTTAGCAAGGCATTAACAAATAGGGAGCTTGCCGTGTTTTAGTCTGTTGTAAAAACAGAAAATCAAAACACAGTAAGCCACCCATTTTTATATTTTATAGGGAACAAGGAATGTTTACATTTCTGGTCAATCGACTCTTTCAAGCGCTAATAGTGATGTTTGTCATCAGTTTGGTGGCATTTGCAATTCAAGATAATCTCGGTGATCCACTGCGCGAGATGGTAGGCCAATCAGTATCGGAAGAAGAACGACAAGTACTGCGTGACGAGCTTGGGTTAAATGACTCGTACATGGAAAAATATACGCGCTTTATCGGTAATGCCGTACAAGGTGACTTAGGCACATCTTATTTCTTTAAACGCCCTGCATTAGAGGTGATATTAGATAAACTACCCGCAACACTAGAGTTAGTATTTGGCGCCACGCTGATTATTATATTCTTAGCGATTCCACTCGGCGTGTACTCCGCGATTCATCCTAAAAGCACCTGGACAAAAATCATCATGGCGCTTAGTAGCATAGGCATCTCGGTACCGGTTTTCTTAACCGCTATCATGCTCATGTTCTTATTCTCAATCGAACTCAATTGGCTCCCCTCCTACGGACGTGGTGACACGATCAACATATTAGGCTGGGAAACAGGTTTCCTCACTAAAGATGGACTGTTACACCTTGTTTTACCGTGTATCTCATTGGCCTCTATTATGATGCCACTGTTCATTCGTTTAGTACGTTCAGAAATGCTCGAAGCATTAAGCTCTGAATACATTAAATTTGCTAAAGCAAAAGGGTTAGCAAGCAACAAAATTTATTACCAACATGCCCTAAAAAATACAATGCTGCCGGTATTAACCGTCGGTGGTGTACAAATAGGTACGATGGTCGCTTACACCATTTTAACGGAAACGGTTTTCCAATGGCCAGGCACTGGGTTTATCTTCTTAGAAGCGATTAACCGTGTTGATACGCCACTCATTACCGCTTATGTTATTTTTGTTGGCCTTATCTTCGTGACCACAAATACCATTGTGGATCTGTTATACGGGGTTATTAACCCGACTGTCGACATTACTGGTAAGGGAGCATAATTATGAATACTGTTACTTCTTCGCATGTTCCTAGCCGTTGGGAAAGCTTTAAAAACTCAGACTTCATCTACCACTTTAAGCGTGACAAAGTGGCGATGTTTAGTTTTGCGTTATTTATGGCCTTTTTTATTGCTGCATTATTTGCACCTATTATTGCCCCGACTAACCCTTACGACTTAATGGCTATCGACATTATGGATTCTGAGTTACCACCTTCTTGGTTAGAAGACGGTGATGCACGTTTCTTATTTGGTACCGATGACCAAGGTCGTGATGTGTTATCAACCATTTTATATGGTTCACGTTTATCACTAATGATTGGTTTTCTTGCGGTTGCCGTACAGCTAGTCTTAGGTATCGTGATTGGTTTATCAGCCGGTTATTTTGGTGGCCGTGTTGATAGCTTCTTGATGCGTTTTGCCGATGTACAACTGTCGTTTTCAACGATGATGGTAGCGATTATTATCACCGCTATTTTCAAAGCCAGCTTTGGTGCTGAGTTCTTTGCTGAATACGCTGTGGTCATGCTAGTGGTGATTATTGGTGTTGCAGAATGGCCACAATATGCACGTACCATTCGCGCCTCTGTATTAGCAGAAAAGAAAAAAGAGTATGTAGAAGCGGCCCAAGTAATGGGTTTTAAAGCGGGACGTATTATGTTCCGTCATATTCTACCTAACTGTTTATCACCTATTTTGGTTATCTCAACGGTACAAGTGGCTAACGCCATTATGTCTGAAGCAGCCCTGTCGTTCTTAGGTCTAGGTTTGCCCGTTGACCAACCTTCGTTAGGCGCACTGATCAGTATTGGTTTTAAATACATTTTCTCAGGTGCATGGTGGATAACAATCTTCCCTGGCGCAGTATTAATCAGCTTAGTATTAGTGATTAACTTACTGGGTGACTGGTTACGTGACGTGTTTAATCCGAAGATTTATAAGGGTTAACAAACAGGCTTTCAGCGGTTAGCTGTCAGTGATTAGTAAATTCAAAAACAGCGCCTCATTGAGTCGCTGTTTTTTTATGTCCGCGATAAAGTTTTTAGAGGATTATTGGAATACATTGGTTCGTAGGTCGTCTATCACTCGTTGATACGGTAATTAAGCTTATACCGCAGTGGTTTCAGCGGTGGCGTGAACTTTCCTTTGAATAGCCAAAGGAAAGTCAGTAAAGGAAAAGTGACCCGTGGGACTTATTTCTTTTCTGAAATACCGCAGGCTAAACCAAGAATGATACCAATGGAGGCTTCTTTACTGATTTCATCTCTTAATAATTGTGCGTGAGGTGTTGTTGCACCCAGCACCTTGGCAATACTTGGTGTCACTTTGCCATTAATAAAGGCGGTAATATTAGCCGAGGTCGTACCAAGTCGGCGACTTACGCTTGGGCAAGCATGCCCAGTGTGAAGTAACTTTTTAATATTGCCCGTTGTTGTTCCTGCCTTTGATGCGATTCCTACGTAACTCATAAATGTTCCCTGTAAATATAAATGCTCATATTAAGCGTCAAAAGTAGTGGTTATAATTTTTGATATAAAGCGAGTTTTTCTTTGAAATGAGGTTTCACTAACAATGAAATATAACCCTTTATTTTCTCTGAAATAGAGTGATTAATCTAAAGCTAACACAGGACTCAGTGGACTAACATTGTTTACTGTATTTATTGATGTGATCGCTAAATTGACTAGGTAGTTGTTGCGCCTTTGGTGGGTTATTTTTCTCTAAATGAGTAGCCAGTGCTTTATAAAATAGCGAAAAAATTGATCTTTCATCTCCGCTCATTCAGGTGTCCACTAAACGTAAACTGGAATTTTTGATGTTTAGTGTTTTTTGGAGGACCTAGTGTTAAGCGAACTCACGTTATTTCGCCCACCAGCCATTGTATGACCAGAGCACTCATTAGCGTTTTACACTAATGAATGCTTACTGTGCTTATTAACTCGCGTAATACTAAAATAATTCCTCAAATTGTTTCTCGTGAAATTTTTTCAAGTACAAGTTCACTCTTCTCTCAATGAATCGGCTTACCAATCACGAGTCGCCGTCAATGCTTCAATGTCAGCGTCAAAGCCATAAATCTTAGCTATTTTCTCAAAATCGACAGCAATACAATCTCTTGCAAGCGTTTCAATCTCGCTTTCGTTTTCCTCAAATTCCACTTGAAGTTCATTGAATTCATTAGTGGATTGATTTGTTAATTCATATAAATCTTCAAGGCTAGAGGGTTGAACATCTTCAATCTTGTAACACAAATGGATTAAGATACTCTTGCCTTTATCAACAAGATAATTGGGAAAATATCCATCTTCATACATATCATTTAAAAACTGATAAGTTTTAGCTTCTTCATTAATTAATTGCATGTTCCATCCTTAGTTTAAATTTATACATAACGCCCACCTTAGCGGACAAAAATTGTCGCCTAAACGTGTTAATAAACAGAAAAAACCAACTGCTTTTGTTCTGTTTAAATTTTTATGATGCGCTTTCCCAGTGCTTCGCTTGTGTGATCGCCTTTTTTAATAGCGACCAATTTAAAAGACTATACTGATATTCCCCTGCTTTTCCTTCAAAGATAAAACCGTAACTTTTGAGACGAAATGCCAAAATGGAGTAGAAGGCATCTACCGCACTAGCAGACTCAAACATATATGGGCCCTCTGCCAGTTCAAATATCGCTTCAACTCTCGTGAGTTCATTGCTAAGCGCGCTACTTATCTCAACGTTATTGACGATGTGTTTCAGCGTAAAAGGACATTGATTACGAAGACTCGAAAAACCCGAGTGCATTTCGGCACATAAGCTTCTGGCTAATGCACGATCCTTTATATTGCGAGGGTATAAGCCACCATTCGAAGACTCATTTATATATTCTGTTATCGCTAATGAATCATGTATAACAAGCGTTTCATCAATTAACACAGGCACTAAACCTACCGATGAGTATTTTAAAATGTCAGATTTATAATTAGCCGATCCCAAATCAATAACCTGCTCTGACACATCTATATTGACCAGTTGTAAACATATCCAAGCTCTTACAGACCAGGTTGAGTCTGTACCTACAATTAATTCCATTTAAAGTGCCCCATATTGAAACTGCATAGTGCATTGCTAAGTCGAAAGGAATAACTCGCTATCATGGCAGTGTGATGACCAACTGATAGCTTTCCGTTTAATAGCCTTATTAACTGTATCGAATTTATATACGAAGTGCTTCAACGATATCTTCAAATAGCGACTCCCTTCACTAAACATCTGCAAAACTTTTATACAGCGTTCGTTTACAAGCGCCACAAAAATGCTTCTCTCTGCGATCTCGACTATGCATTAGAGGTTGAAATTTAATATTCGATGAACTACAAAATCGGCATTTAATCGTTTCATTAGCTGCATCCGAATGCTCTGGATATTGAACGATATATTCACTAACAGTCGGCAGTTTGTCCCACTTGTTATCAATATTATCGGTTGTATCAGCTTGATAATAAAATATAGTTTTGAACAATCGAGCTGATTTTTTTAAGAAACTATCCATACATAACTCCCATGATTTATTCAAATAGTCGAAATGATTAACTTAAATACGCTTCAGGCATAATATGCCCAAAGATCAAAAAAGCAACATAAACATCAAGAAAAAGTGACCTGTAGGCAGGAAAATAAATAATGGAAAGATAACTCACGGAGGTTTAAACGGACTGAAACTATTGCTTATAGTGGAGAATGAACTGAAAAATCACCACTAGCAAACATTGTTTTCGTACTCATGCTTCTCCCATGGGACAATAAATCGTTTTTCTTCATCCTCTAATTCAAAGCAACAATATGTGGGGTCTTGTAAGCGAGATAATCTGTCTTTACAAACCACAAACGTGGAGGAGGTATACTTTTGCTCTAAAAAAGTAAGGGTATCCTGTAGCGTTGTGCCACTACCGGCGAAGTCTTCAACAACTAAAACATTAGAATAAAGAGGTGGAGGATCTCCCTTCCACGAAACCTTTCTAGTTGGGCGATGATATTCGACAAAGTAGACATTCAGCCCCGTCAAAAATGACAAATGCATACCTGCAAAGCTACCGCCTCTAAGCAAGATAAGAATCCCATCAAAATCTTTAGTTTTAACATCTGAAACGAATGCTTCCACTCTAGTCGCAATCTGGTCATAACTTAAATAATCAGCTCTACGTGTATCTTTTTTTATTTCATTTTTCATTGCCTGCTCAATAAATTAGAAAATAGAATAGTTTCTCCGTCACGCCAATGGCACATCACACTGCGTTTAAATCCCTACTAACGTTTCATACTCGTAATTCCATTGATTGAAAGCCAATGCCATCTTTTTCTCCTGCATCACCAACCATTTTGAAACCAAAGTTTTGATAAATTGGAATTGCGAATAGGGATGATCTGAGCGTATATATTTCAGCTATGCAGACATTTCGAGCATAGCTCCACAGGCTCTTAGAAATGCCTTTGCCTTGATGATTTTCGGCAACAAATAGATGGTATAAATGACTATTTCCTTTTAATGCCAAATAACCCACTATTTCCCCATGAATTTCATAAACAAAGTTTTGATATTCTTCGTTTATGATTCTATTTAAAAATGCTTTTTCCGTCAGCGTTTCAGCAAACCAATCAGGTAACTCGCTTTCAATACTTTCTAAGTAAAAATGCGAAAGAGATATTACAAGGGAGCATATTTTGGAAACATCATTTTCATTTGCTACTCGAATACTCATAGATTTACCTGAATGTTAAAGCCGTGTTAAGTGGATTAAAACGGCGGATAGCAACATTAGAAAATGG
>NZ_PJBZ01000003.1 GCF_002835995.1 Psychromonas sp. Urea-02u-13
ACCTGGTGAATGGACAGATATCAGCGGTGAGGTGACCTTACCCGCAGATGGTTCATCAATTAATGTACGTGTCGCTATCAATGATGATGCGGTGACTGAAAGCGACGAGACAATCGTGCTGAGTGTAACCACGGCGTCTGTGCAAGTGACCAATGGTGTTGTTGGTGATACCGGCTCAGGTACCATTACTGATGATCAAGGTAACAATCCAATCGATGACGATATAACAGCGACTATCGCGGTAACGGCTGGAGGCACGGTCGAAGAAGCAGATGG
>NZ_PJBZ01000004.1 GCF_002835995.1 Psychromonas sp. Urea-02u-13
CTCTGATGATGAAATATGTGTGCGTTGGAGTCAAATCTATACGCTTTCACCGCTTGTCGTGCGCTGGCAAAAAGGCGAGTTAACATCAGAGATTCAAAAAGAAGCAGCGCTTGAAATTATTGCAAAGTGGCGTAAACGCTTGTCGAGTATCTCTTGGTTCATGCGTTGTCTAAATGAATTTATCGCTGTCAAAGCGAATAAAGAAGATAAGTGCAAGGGACGTTTCTGGGAAGGTAGATTCAAATCTCAAGCCTTGCTAGATGAGAA
>NZ_PJBZ01000005.1 GCF_002835995.1 Psychromonas sp. Urea-02u-13
GGATAGCTTTTGGGGCTACTCGATGGCAATTATGGATTCTGGTGTGCCTAGTCGTGCCCAAATGGGAGTTCAAAAAGCCCTTTCTACAATCACTGGGTTAGGATTAAAAGAATTTAATCCTGATAAAAACTATATCGAAAAAATTACTATTGATGTATTTGGTTTTAGTCGCGGGGCTGCAACCGCGCGTTATGCTATCTACTTATTATTAAAAGATAAGAAGTGTTTATATAAACGTTTGCAAAACCAGGGATATGAAATT
>NZ_PJBZ01000006.1 GCF_002835995.1 Psychromonas sp. Urea-02u-13
AGATAGCTTTTGGGGCTATTCGATGGCCATTATGGATTCTGGTGTACCTGGGCGTGCCCAAATGGGGGTTCAAAAATCCCTTTCTGCAATCACTGGGTTAGGAGAAAAAGAATTTAATCCCCAAGTGCACTTTATAGAAAAAATTACCATTGATGTATTTGGTTTTAGTCGCGGGGCTGCAACCGCGCGTTATGCTATCTACTTATTATTAAAAGATAAGAAGTGTTTATATAAACGTTTGCAAAACCAGGGATATGAAATC
>NZ_PJBZ01000007.1 GCF_002835995.1 Psychromonas sp. Urea-02u-13
AAAATCCTCTCTCGCCACTTGGAAGTGGCATCTCTAATCGTTGAAGCAATCTGCTCAGAATCTAATATGCGAAGGAAATCATCACCGTCAAAATGCGGGCTGTTTTTTGATGTGTTTATGGAATATTTAGTACTGAAATTGGTCATGCAGTTAGGGCTAGTTTATTGGTTTTTGATAAGTCAATTATACGTTTCTCACTGGCTGTTGGCTGCCCCCTCATGAAACTTATTCAGTAAAAAATTCCTTAATGCAGTGCCATTC
>NZ_PJBZ01000008.1 GCF_002835995.1 Psychromonas sp. Urea-02u-13
CGACTCAAACTCTAGGAGCTTGTTGGTTCGGACTCGGTTAGTAACTTTCGTTAGTTGCCTTGTCTGTGGGGTCGCATTATAGGGATCTGAGTCACGTTGGCAACACTTAATTAGCCTATAAGTTTCGTTAGCTTATTAAACAAACAAAAGGCGTTTTTAATACACGAATTGGCCGATTTAGTGGGGGTAAATACCGATTGATAATGAGCAGAGGGTGTCGCGTTGAAACAATAAAAGAGGAATATAATAGAAGAATC
>NZ_PJBZ01000009.1 GCF_002835995.1 Psychromonas sp. Urea-02u-13
GCTTATGCCATCATGTCCAATCACTACCACCTTGTTTTATATGTCAATGAAGAGGCATCGTTAGCCTGCTCTGATGATGAAATATGTGTGCGTTGGAGTCAAATCTATACGCTTTCACCGCTTGTCGTGCGCTGGCAAAAAGGCGAGTTAACATCAGATATTCAAAAAGAAGCCGCGCTTGAAATTATTGCAAAGTGGCGTAAACGTTTATCGAGTATCTCTTGGTTCATGCGTTGTATAAATGAATTTATCGCT
>NZ_PJBZ01000010.1 GCF_002835995.1 Psychromonas sp. Urea-02u-13
GATACTTGCTCTCATTGCTCAGCATCATTAGATGCAACGCTTGTGTTAGCGACAGAGCGCCGACAAGTGTTTGATTTACCAAAAGTAGCCCTTCATGTTACTGAGTATCAAGTCGAAGTTAAGCGATGTACTTATTGCGATAAAAAAAGTAAGAGCGAATTCCCTAAAAATGTCACCAATAACACACAATACGGTACCAATATTCAAGCAATACTAACTTACTTCAGTCAATATCAATTGTTGCCATATAAACGC
>NZ_PJBZ01000011.1 GCF_002835995.1 Psychromonas sp. Urea-02u-13
GTTTGAATATGATAAACACCTTCAATAACACGCTGATTATCCAAATTGATTAACCTTTTATGGTCAACATTCAATTTTTTGGCAATGCCAATGTAAGATATATTTCCATCTGTGCACAGTACTGAATCTGCCGAAATGACAGGGGTTAAGACAGCCTCAATATTTTCTCTTGTATTATTTTCGATAACCTTGTGTACCATATTTCCAGCCCTATCTAACACCATGATAATAGGGACTTGCAGGGGTTTGCCGC
>NZ_PJBZ01000012.1 GCF_002835995.1 Psychromonas sp. Urea-02u-13
AGCGATGGTTCATGAGCAATGTTCACCCATCGCCAGCGTATCAAGTGAAGAATCGGATTCAAGATAATTACTGTTTTTCAATGTCGACAAAGATTTTTCCGTTCAGAAAATTTAATATTTCCTATTATTATTGAAACAAATAATCCTTTTAAGCGATTCCACAGTCCATTAACCAAAATCTACCGTTATATTTTATGGCCAATAAATTAATTATCGTCACTTATTACGATTAAATCCTCAGAAAACTTCCT
>NZ_PJBZ01000041.1 GCF_002835995.1 Psychromonas sp. Urea-02u-13
TCAGGTATTGCTAAAACAAACTTTAAATCAAAGGGAATACAACGGAAGTATTGAAACGTGCATTGTGTAATGACAGACGCTTTGGATTGTGATTTTTGAATTAGTGCTGAGAAATTAAGAGTAGAAAATACAAACATCAAAACCAGTGAAGTGCGAGTCAAAAAGGTTCGGGTGTCCAATCTTTTCTTTAAGGCGGTGAAAGATGCGAAAGCAACTGGACTTAGCCAAAGTAAAGCTTCTAAAGCAACTGGTTTATCAGTAGCAACGGTTAAACGTTATTGGAATAAAGAAATCGCATAGACAAAAAATAACTCGTAACAATTGCTCAAAGTAATTTAGGAATCTACAAAACCATGAGCAGGTTAGTTGAGCACTTTACTTGAAAAATAAAAGGTTTAGGTGCCCCAAAACCTTTTTGTTATTTAATCCTAAAATTACTTACTTGGTGATTACTTATATTGTTAATAATTTTCTATGCTTTTTAAGCATTAGTTCATTATCAGTAAACTTATTTTTATTCAGAGAGTTATATACCATTTCTAATTTTTGTTTTTCTATCTGGATTAAAATTGTCCACTCAGAATCTTCAGAAGATAATTCCATTATGCAACCTAACAAGTAATATGCATTTTTTAGAAAGACAAAATACTCAGAACTGTTACTAACTGTTTCTTCAGAGGCTTTATCTTGTTTGTAGTATTTTGGATGTTTTAGTAAAAGCGTTAAATATTCTTGGTAAAGACTTTCTACTTCACCTAGTCCATTATTATCAGCTTTTTTTTTATTATTTTTGTAATATTTTGACGCTGATGACGAATCAATAATCTTAAGTAGTTCCTGGCTCCAGCCTTGTTGCTTATAGCTACTGTAACTTCCAATTTGCCACATATGAATTCGTATTTGCCTACTAATTGCTTTTGACCAATCTTTATCTCCATCATTTATCATAATTACTTCTTCGAAATAAAAAAGCATATTAGAAATAAACCAACGATAGTGGCTATGCATTGCAGAGTCTGACTTTATTAACTCAGGATCTGGATGTGCAAAATGAGGATATTCAAGAGTTAGTTTTAAATATTGACTGTATGCAGTATGAGAAAAAGACCTGACATTATCCTTTTTAACTTCTCTTAGTTGATTGTTTGCAACATTTAACTGTTCCTTTGCCGATCTCAATTGTGATAAACCAAAAACCACTATGAATACAGTTAAAATAGCTATATTTATAGTTGCTAACCCAGAAAGGTCTGCCCAAACTTTGTCTCCTCCTGCTATTTTGTAACAAAAGTAACCGTTAATAACGAGCCATACGAAGCTAACAATATATTTAAGCATTTTTGTCAATCTCATTGTCCAGCTCCCACATTTCTTTAGTCGGTATTTGTACGGAAATCCAGTCTGTTAAAGTAGGTATTCCAACTTGGGGGTTCTTTTCCCAATTTTCCTTCCAATGCCTAATTCTGTCCTTGCAACTTTCGGTAATATGCTTGTGTTGTTCAATCATATGGATGAATTTTTTTATAGCCTCTTGAGTCTTTTTATTTTCAGGGTTTATGATTTCATTTGGCTTAAGTACAGCTTCTAATTTTTCGAAGGCTTCTAAAGTACCCTTGTAAGCCGTAGCTAACAAAATATTCTTACTGTATTTATCATCTTTGATGAGTTGAAAATCTTCTGTTCCCATTTTAGGGATTTCAATAATAGGTACATGTGCTACTAATTTCATCGGTACTGGTAATGATTGCGGTCTAGGTTTACCTAAACTCATCATTAATGGATCGATATCGACTACAAGCAATGCTTGCTCTTTATCTAATGTATCTTTTTTATTGCCGTAATATATACCTTTTGACCAACCACTATATGGTGTAATAAATGTTTGCTCATCTTTCTCAAGCCAGCTATCTAAACCTATGAAGCAACTACCTCCAGTAGAATGTCGGCCATAAACTGAATTACAAAATATAGTACTACAACCATTTGCTAACATAGCACTTTGACCAAAAATCCAATAATCTGCTTTACGTGAAGTCATAGCAGGAATAGCAATAATACTTCTTCTATAAGGCTGAAAGCCACGTCCAGTATCTTTATTAATACCAGATAAATTACCAGAAAGAGTTTCAATATCTTTCTGAACTTCAGCAAATGATTCTTGTGGATTATTTGAATTTAGAACACCAAACTTATTACATAAGTTCTTGAACTCAGAGGCAAGGTTCATATAGTTTATAGGATTAGTAAGTAAAAAAAGTTCTGCACAAATTAATTCTTGAAGATAATGTAGAGGTCTAACATGAGGTATTTTAAATAATTCTTCTATATCGTCGATACTAAAAGATGGTTTGATACCACTAATTAACTCTCTTATTTTATTTATTTCAGTTGAGAAAATTGTTTCTTTTTTTAACTGATCTAATTCATTTTCTAATTTAGACTCTAAACTTTCTATGGACCTTAATGCTTCTTTTTCAAAATTATTTATCGTGAACAATGGATTAATTGGGTACTGGTGTGGATATATTAATTCGTCAGCGGCGGCTGATGCATATTTTTTGGCTCTATTTAAACAGATAACGCCTTCATTGTATGGGATTAAAAGACTCATTATCGCCTGATACGGTTTAACCGATTCCGCATAATTTGAATTCGTAAGTTCTATTAATTTTTCATTTGAATAACCATTAGGTAAGCGATAAGTCCCCGCTAAGATGGATATATCTTTCTTTATTAATTGCTTTTTTAACCACTCTATCGTATCAGGCTGAACTGAATATTCAGGTAAAATCAATAAATCCACACCTAGTTTTTCACAGCTACTAATAGCTTTAGTTAAAACTGCTTGTCGCCTCATCTCTTCGTATTTATAGTTATCAACATCTGCAATTTGTGTCTTTGATGTTGGTAAGTCATAACCCTGTCCGAACTGACCTTTCAGTTCTAACTGAAGTAATGCTATTCGTACATGAGATGGGGATTTATTTACCTTTCTAGAACTCCATGCTTTAGTATTCATATTCTTTTGTATTTCTTCTAATTTCCTCCATATTTTTTCATCGAATGGTTTGTTCGAAAACTTTTTATTATTATTTTCAGAGTACTCCGAGGTAGTATCAATGACAACTTCCTCTGCAAAGCTATCACCAGCTTCTTCAGGTGCAGTGGAAACTTCCTCTGCAGAGCTATCACTAGCTTCTTCAGGTGCAGTGGAAACTTCCTCTGCAGAGCTAGCACCAGCTTCTTCAGGAACAATGACAACTTCCTCTGCAGAGCTATCACCAGCTTCTTCAGGAGCAATGACAACTTCCTCTGCAGAGCTATCACCAGCTTCTTCAGGAGCAATGACAACTTTCTCAGCAGAGCTATCACCAGCTTCTTCAGGAGCAATGACAACTTCCTCTGCAGAGCTATCACCAGCTTCTTCAGGAGCAATGACAACTTCCTCTGCGGAGCTATCACCAGCTTCTTCAGGAGCAATGACAACTTCCTCTGCAGAGCTATCACCAGCTTCTTCAGGAGCAATGACAACTTTCTCGGCAGAGCTATCACTAACTTGTATTAAAATTTGTCCGTAAAGGTTGCCACAACTAGAAATATATATAGGTTTATTATCGTGGTGAGTTTCTGTCCATGAACTCACTAATTCATTTTCTATATTGTTGTAATATGGTTTATTGTCATTTGCTGTCGATGCCGCAATATCAACCTGCCACTTTCTTATAAACCAATCATTTTGAAAATTACATTTTGAAGCCTCATAGCTAAATCGTTTATTTTTGGCTACTGTAATAATATTCTGAGAAACATAATCGAATGCATCATTGGAGGAAATATAATCTAGGATATTTAGTTGAGATATAATAGTTTCAATATTAATCGTAGGAAGTGTGTGCTCTATAGGCCAAACTTCATTCTCATCTGTTTCATATTTAAAAGAAAGCAAGTTAAGAAGCGCAGGCTCATCAAATAATTCTTTAAGGTACTCTGTTGGAGTGGAAACATTTTTGCCAGAAGAAATCAGTATATTCTTCTTAACTAAAGCTAAAATATACCAACCGAGGGGCGTGATTTCATTAAACGAATTTTGAGTAGCTTTATCCTTAAGTAGGCTTAAGTAATACTCACCTAAATCTTTAACACTATTTTCTTCGGTTTTTTGTCTAAGTATTAACGTTTCGACTTCAATAGTTAGCTCTGCTTCAAGCGGTAACTCAGATAGTTGTTCTATGATATCTATATTTTTATATTCATTTAATGTTCCTGAATTTAACGCTTCAGACTCAAAAACGATAGCTTTTAACCATGCTTCTATCAGGTTAAATTGGCAACCTAGTAAAACAATCGATTTAATTCTTTTTACATTTTTATCTTCCAAATTTATACTTGTGCTTGAAAAGGTACTTAAAAACACTTGGTACAAAGATAGCCAAAAATGACAGCTACTCCGTAAAGTTTTACCACCTGCATTTATATCTTCGGTATTAACTTTATTTAAATGAGAAAACCATTCTAACGGTATACGATTCAAGGTCGCCTTAATAGCATTCCCATACAGCTGAAATAAACCACCACCAATCGTAGAAGAAACTTTATTGTCTAAACGTAAACGCATTAATTGCGTCTCCATCTCAGAAATAAAAGCATATGAATATTCGTCTAATTTATTATTGCCCTCCGGAAATTTTTCTAATAAATTTAACGTTCTTTCTATTGTTAACGGTAACTGTTTTGTAAAATTCGAAAAAACAGGTTTTGAAAAATAAATAGAGCCATTTAGTTTATTAAGCGAATTTTTAAGCAATCTTGTTTGTGGTGTTTCAAATACATTATCAGCGTCTTCATTTACACTGGCATATTGATCTAATTCTCTTGTGAATCCCAAAATGTCAGTTAGAGCGGTACCTGCTTGCCAGTATTGACTATTATGATTTGGAATCTGTAATGGCCTTAATCCCATTCCACCATTACGGATAAAAGCTTGTGGGTATGAATGATTCATATTCGATGGCGAGATAATACAAACTGGATTATCTACAAAGTCTCCAACTTTAGAGGGTAACACCTTCATCGCTAAGTTGGACCAAGTCGGAACTCTAGACCCTCCTTCATTACATTGTAAAATTGATCTATAGGTATTTGCGGTCCATTTTAAAATATTCGTATCGATAATTTCTAGCATGTTGGGAGGTGACGATAGAATATTTTTAGCTGAATTCAATGATGAAGCATTGGCAGTCTGAATTAAAACCTGACCTTGATTTTCTGGTGACTTTTCCTTCCAATCAGTTCGAGTAGAGCTTAAATCTGAAGATACAAATATATCTGAATAACCTATTTCACCATCGGTACTTAACCGTATTAACCCTGAAATATCAGAACTTTGCTCTCTATCTACCGAACACCCATAAATTGTATTTTCATCAATTGTTGGCAACGGAGTTATTAATTTATAATCACAACTGCCAATGCTCGCATTAATTAACCCATTCCACCTTTTTGACAATACATCTATTAATTGAGAGTCAGATGTTAAATTACATATAAAATGTAATGCCCTGATTGCAAGATTATTATCTGGATCTTGCATGGCCTTCGTGTGTGAATCATCTAAAAAAAGATTAAAAAGTTTAATTGATTCTGAAAGATCATTTTCTACCAATGCTAATGCTTCTATCTCTCCTGATATTTGCTTTAATACATCATGTTTTATCGAAATATCAGAAGGCAAAGTACTAAACTTTAAATATATCGACTGTAGCAATATGCACAATGATCTTAATATATATTCCCTTGGCATTTCTAATTTTTGAATGTTTGTATTTTGCTCACAAATCAATTCTGTAATATGGGTTCTAATTAAACTTAACTTTAAATCATCATTATTTAACTGCGAATTCATATCAGAGATTGAGCGTTCAATTTTTTCACTTGATGATGTAGTAAAATTATATTGCCTTGCATGCCATAATAAATTTGTCCGTTTTTGCCAATAAGTTCTTGTTAACTCGATTTTACTCGATCCCCAACCACCACTGTTTATTAATCCTTGGTCAGACAATATGCCTATAAGATTGTGATCCTTAATTAGATTAATAATTTTTACTCTTACATCTAATTTAATTCTTAATTGATTTTCATCTAAATTGGCATCAGTCCAAGAATTTCGTTCTATAACCTGGTCTAAACCGTCTAAGGCAAGTAAAAGAGGATCTTCCCAAGGACATTCTATTGGGTTTAATTTTTGGTTTAAGTGAGATGTAACTTCATCCCACAAATTTTTATAATCAACAATTAACGTTGAAATTTCTATATTTGTACTTTTACTTTCTATAATTACCGCAAACCAAATCCATTTAGTTAATTTTTTGATATCAGAAAATCGTAATTGCTTTCCATGCGCTGCCAAATTTATTTTTAATTTTATCGTAGCAATATCATCGGTATACAGTTGCTTATTATTAAGTAAACCTAAGGCTTCGTACCTTTCAATTTTTTCTATAAATTCAATGTCTTCAATTTCTACTAATTCTATATTGCCATCGGGACCAGATGAAGCTAATGCTTTTCCTTGTGTCAAATATAATTCAAACTCTTCAGCAGACATAGGCATTGGCTGTTCTTTTGCTATCAACTCTAGCTCTAAATTATTAACAGCATCTTCAACTACTACTCTAAGTTGTGCCAACAATGTAGTATCTTCAGCCAGTAAAACCATATCATCAACATAACGTGCGTACCAGACAGGGCAATAGCCAGCAGAATCGTTGTGCTTTTCTAAAAATTCCCGCGCGACATGATCAACTTTGAAAAGGACTAAATTAGCTAGAAATGACGAAAGATCAGGCCCTTGTGGGATACCTTGAAAATAATCAGATTGTTGGACTTTACCCGTTTTAGGATCATATTTTTCGTAACCAAAACTCTGCTCTAATAACCAATTAATAATCTCAACTTTTTTATCCTCTGCTTTCACTTTAAATAAAGTCATAAAACTATCGTCTGTCACTTCATCAAAATTGGCAGGCAAACAGTCCCTTAATGCATTTTGCACAACATGTCGTTTCAATCTGTCGTAATAACGTTTTAAATCCAACCTCACCATATTAACTTGAGGCATTTTGCTTGCCGCATTGTTTATAGATTTAGTAAACTCTTTCCAGCAGTCGAAATATGGTCTAAACATTCCTGACGTTTGCGGTACATCACGGCCTTCGACTATTTCCATATCAATTTGATACGCAAAACTTAGTGTTGTCTCATAAGGTATATTTCCGCCTTCTCCAGTGGTTATGGTTATTTTACTTTTACTGTAATAGCGTGTTGCAGGTATATTTAAACTGAAATTATCTATATTGTCGTGTCGCTCAGTTAGCAACTCACTTAATATATATTGGTGAGACGTTAAATCCTCCAAACAATGCTGAGACATCTCTCGAAATTCCTCACCACCAATATCCCTTGAAACTCGAATTGTATTTAAAGGTTCAATTGGTTTTAAATCACCTTTAAATACATAAAATCGATCGATTAAAATCATTTCAAGGGCAGAGAAGCACATTTCAACACGTCGCCATTCGGCATCATTAGCAGGGAATGTTCCGGTACGTGCCATAGAAGATTTTGCAATTGAAAATGCTAATTGTAATCGTTGGCTTTGTTGATAAATAAAACTTTCATCAGAATATACATTTGGAGTGCTGTGAATATGACTAGCGCTCTGTAAAAATTTAAACCATTCACTTTGATCATATTCTTTTGCATAATTATCTAGAGAAAATTCGGCTTGTGTATGAGCAAATAACTTATTCCACTCTTTTGAAGCTCTTATTTTCAAAGAGTATGGAAGGTCTTTGTAATAATCGTTATTTTGAACTTCTTCTGTAGAAATACTTAGTTGGTTGGCAAGAAATAACGCAGGTAAAGGGTATTCTATCTTATCTATTTTTTCTTCAGCTTCTTTGCAAGTTAAGACTCCCTTCAAATATAAATCAGGATCAACTTTTTTACTATCTATTGAGTGAATAACCCTCATTTCGAAGTCACCCGGATTACTAATTTTGTAAAGTTTTTTGATGGCACTAGCTGTTGCTCTAACACCTGCACTATCATTATCGAAAAATAGATTAACCTCTAGCAATTTACCGGTACGGCTCAGTTGTAACGCTAAATCATAAATAGATTTACATTGATTTTCTGATAAGTTTGCACCAAGTATAGAAACGGCAGGTAAGCCCCATCTTTCAAGCCTAATAGCGTCAAATAACCCTTCACAGACATAGAGTTTTACTAGCTTCTCCTTGTCTTGGCGTATGTTTTTAAATGCAAATTCCGAACGATATAATAGGCTGGATTTGTTTAAATTTTTAGTAAATAGGTATTTTGGACCAAGATCTATATCTGTAAGCCTACCAGCAAAGCCTTTAAGCACGCCTTCACTGGTTCGAATAGGAAACAATAAGCGGTTATTTCTAAAGTGATCATAATACAAATTATCTAATAGCAAATTCTTTGTTTTATTTACTTCATTTATTATTTTAGAGCGTTTAATCAATCCTGCACTTTCGTATAAATCAAATACAGAAAGTTTATGGGTATCTACAGGATATTCTAAAGAGTTAAGGTGAGTAACAAGTGAATGTTGCCCAGCAATACATAAGTCTGCTTTCTTAACAAAATCTAGGTCATATTCTCTTTCTGATAAATATCGGTTAAATTGACTTTCATTTTGGGTACTCTTAAAGAATTCTAAAGCATATTCATAAGCATTCTTTGTGATTTTATCATATACCGTTATCGCCTTATTTTTACTTCTAGAACTACTTCGGGTAACTGTTACATTATACTCATTAGCAAGCCATTTATGTGCTTCGCTAAAGGTTATACCTTTATTTTCTTTGACAAGAGCAAAGATATCTCCATGGGCTCCACATGAAAAACAATGGTATTTAGAAACTCCGTCCGGATTGTTGTCGTATAGCTCCATTGAAGGCTTTGTATCTGGATGAAATTGACAAATAGCTTTGATGCTATTCCCACTTCCTTTAGTTTCAATGCCTAATTTTTCACATAAACTATCTAATGAGACTGTAGTTAAAAGGGTGTTGGTAGCGTCTTTAAAATTCATTTTTTATCTTCTTATTATGGTGAAGCTATACTGGGATATATATTTACTTTTATAGACAATATTGTTTATTTCATTCGGAATGAATCCACCACAATTCCATCAACAGTGGAAGTCCCAAAACTCATACAGTATATTCTTTTAAATCATTATATTTAAAGGAAATATCATATAAAGGAATTATCATACTCTACTTAGAGCCTGCAATAAATGTTCTTCCGCACCTTCAGTAAATGGCATGCCACTTGAAGTAAATATCGACATTTACAATGTAAAAGTAAATTTGAATCGGAGTACCCTTTCGCAAATAAAGATGACTGGCGATGTTGAAAGAAAACGAGTCAACAGTAAACCGTATTCTGATATTTTTTATGCTGATAGGCATATTACTCTTTATGCCACTTGCTCTACTGTTCGATTATAAGAATCACTTAAAATTGAAGCGAGAACTTAAGCAACAGGGTATTGAATATAAAATAAGGTATTTAAATGGTGAGTTTTATTCATGAAAGAATAAACCAACTGAATAGAGATCTCATTTTTTAAATTACTTTGTTGTTCAACAAAATGCAAAACCAATGGTTTTACACCTAATATAGCCTGAAATTAATGATTGTATCGGGCGGTGACTTTTTTTCAAAGTGGTACCAAAAGTGGTACCAAAAGTGGTACCAAAAGTGGTACCAAAAGTGGTACCAAAAGTGGTACCAGAACAAAACAAGAATAAAAATACCTCTAACTATCAACGACTTAAGAATAATTCAGTCATTCCCCCATCTCCACCACCTAAAAAAAGATCGTGACACTCATAAACTTAAATTGTTAGTTACTTGATTTAATTGCATTTAAAATAGCTATTCACTATTTTCACAGCGAATCTAAGTGGTGGCACAAACTCCCGTTTAAGTTTTCCTTGGCCAGTTAAGCACTTCAGCAACACCTGACATGGAGCGAATTATGCAACAGCATAGTGCAATGAGCGCGTTAAGCTCTGCGTACGCTTTGTCAGGTGTAAGATCAGAAGTGCTTAATTGGACAAGATGAGAAAACTTACGGGCAGTTTTCTTTTGGTTCTGTTTTCTTTGTCTGTATGAAAGAAGCTTACTACTTCACACTGCGAAACTGCGTTTCGGTTGTTCATTCGCTACTCGCCTACAGGCGAAACCTCTGATCATTAAGATTAAATTCTGCATCGATGAGCGCAAGCGACCTATAAACTAAAAAACTGCGAGATGTTAGTCAAAAAGGCTCGAGTGTCCTGCCTTTTTCAATATGAGATACTTGAGCCAAATTTACGCGTTGATTCCTTTAACGCTGGGGAAGATCGGGGACACCCATAAACTTAAATTTTTAGTTGCTTGATTTCATTGGCATTAAATAGCAAGATCGGGGACCCTCATAAACTTAAATTGTTAGTTACTTGATTTTATTGGCATTAAAAATAGCTATTCACTAGTTAGTCAAAAAGGTTTGGGTGTCCTCTCTTTTCTATGTCTCTTTTCTTTAGATTTATATTCGGATATATATGCAATATAATTTCATGTTACTAATGTATTTTATTTCATCCATATCCTTTGCTTCTCACGAAACTACAGATTGATTCAACAAAGCGTAAGTTGCCTAAAAAGCATTAAGCATTTTTTTCATCTATCGTAGCCATTTTGCAGGTTGTGGTTTAAGTTTCAATAGTTCTTTCAACTTAGGGTCAAGCGCATTGTAATGCGCTACCGTGATAGGGTAACGATCAATTAAAACTCCTTTATGCTTCACATGTTCACTAACATCATCACCATGTAAAATAGGATCATATTGATCGTAATGTTTATCAATATCTAAATACCCGTCACCTAAACATAACAGGCAATCACTAAGCCATTCATCACAAACAACACCACCGCAACCATGACAAGCAACACGAACCATTGATGATCTTTCAAAGTGAAATATAGGCATGTATTCAACCTTCTTACCAGTGGTAGCCAATACAGACCAATTACCATTTAAAATTTGTTCTTCTGAATACGCTTCCCAACATTGATCTTTATAACCTTTCAGGTCTTTATTAGGCTCTTCTATACCTTGTAGAACATCATTTAACGTTAATGCTTTGCCGCTACCATTACATAGAAAACAAAGCCCATTGTTAACGTGCTTATACTGCTTAAATGATTTACGACCACCATTACACCTACCACAAACACCACTATTTTTAAACTGCATCTTAAACACCACTCAATTTTTTATAGTTTTCTGTAAGCAGGTAGCATCTGTTTACTCACTTTATTTAAACTCATTTTTGGTGTGTTTTCTGGTAAACCCCAGTTGCACGAAATCTGTCTAGGGTGTTCTTTAATAGGTTTAGTTTGTTCAACTTCCTGAACTTTAACCACTCTATAACCTGCCCTCTGACAACCCAAAAAATACCATTTTCAATATGCCTATACTTTTGAATCTACTTTTTGTTTCTTATCAGCAGGTTTCTCGCCAGAGGTAGAACTATCAGAACGATATAAAGTCCAATAGTTAAACTTAATATTTCCAGACCAACACATAACAACCTCACAAAAACAATAAAATACCACGAACTTTATAATATCAAACTAAAATTGTATATATAAATGCCTGATAAAATACGAATGAAATCGAATGAAAATTCAATGACGACAACGAACAATAAACTGATTATCAAACAATGCAGACGACGGTTCGACTCCCCAATAGGAATATAGAACCCACATTTTGTACCACAGATTTTAGAATAAAATTTCGAGAGCCATATATTACAGATAGTTACGCTAGGTTGGTGGAGACGGTGAGAATCCCCCCATCTCCACCACCTATGAGGTTCTAAAGTATTAAGAACCGACTAAAGCCTGTCATATCAGCTACCACTGATGTTACAGGCTTTTTTTATACCTATAGTTTTTGTTCTAAATGCCATTTTGCTACACAACCTGCTACACGAGGTGTTACACAAATGGCCATCTCCACCAATCTAGCTCTACGCAATAATACTTACTATTTCCGCAAACGAATTCCCTCTGACCTAATTAATCTACTAAAAAAGAAAGAGTTCACTGTATCTTTAAAAACAAGTAAACTATCTACTGCGCTTGTAATGACAGATAAACTACTGACTAAAGTAGAGAATCAATTCAAAAGATTAAGGTCACATAAAATGAGTAAAGGCGGTGTTTACGTTTATGAAGGCACTGCAGTGCTTAATGAGGATAATGGGAAGACTGTGTCAATTCCTTCAATTCGCCAATCAGTAACAGCTTCTGACGGTACTAAAACAGAGTTCGTTATTGACCACAATGGAGATGTTGAGGCTGAACGAGAATCAATGTTGCAACTAATTCGTGCAAATATGAGTAAACCCCCTGCCCCAGTAATTAAACATACCTTAAAACACGTAGTTGATGAATACATTAAATCCAAGCAAGCAAGTGGCTCTCTTAATGAAAAAAGCCTTGAGTCATACATCAATAGTTTGAAACTGCTTATTGAATACTTTAGTGCTGATTTTGACCCAAGTGAAATAAAGCTTATTAAAGCAGAAGACTTCAGAAACATTCTAATGAAGTTACCGCCTAACCGTAATAAAGCAAAGGCACTAAAAGGCTTATCATTACAAGAGATGTCCGAATTAGGATTAGAACCACAATCAGCAACAACTGTTAAAGGTTGCGTTGAACGTTGTAGTACTTTTTTTGATTGGGCTGTAAAAGCTGACTTCGTGGATAAAAACTACTTCCACAAGATGAATATTCCGATGAAAAAGAAAAAAGAATCAGCAAGTCGAGAACGTTGGATCGATAAAGACCTCAAAACACTATTCAGCACTGATATATACACTAAACACGAAATGGAGCACAGCTATTACTACTGGTTACCATTGCTTGGTTTATACACTGGCGCACGAATTAATGAACTAGCTCAACTGCAAACTAGTGACGTTAAGAAAATTGATGATATTTTATGTATTTTTATATCTGCTGATGGTGATGGCCAAAAACTTAAAAATGCTAACTCAGAGCGTATTATTCCAGTACATCAGCACTTAATTGACCTTGGTTTTATTGATTATGTACAAAACCGTAGTAAGGAAATCCGTTTATTCGCAGGTTTACTTAACAATAAAGGTGAAGTACCTCGTGATGGTTTTAGCACTAAAGTTAGTAAATGGTTCAACAAATACATTAAGCGCTTCGGCATTAACAATGTTGTATTTCATAGTTTTAGACACACTGTTGCTGATGAATTTAAACAAAAACAAGTGCCTGAAACACAAGCAATGGGAATACTTGGTCATAAATCTCAATCAATTACTTATGCGAGATACGGTAAGGATTTGAATGTAAAAATTCAGAAAGAGACTATTGATTACTTGGACTTTATTGCAGTGTTGGAAAATGTTAAGAAGTGGGAATAAAGTGACAATGCATTATCGAGTATGTGAAATAAACTCCACATAAAAACCTTATTTTAATCAAGGGCTTGATTTTAAAACTAGCGCCCCCAACTCTTAATGTCTGATGTTTTAAGGAGTAATATATGACGATTCACAGTGACTTTAAATCTTTTTTAATAAACCTCCAAATAAAAGAGGCAGGCCAAATTAGCAGTCGATATGGCAGTATTACACGTCGATTAAACATGCATTTTCGTGATACTGAAAGCCGAACATCACATAGCTTACAAGTAGGTTCTTATGGTCGATATACTGGAATAGATGGAATATCTGATTTAGACATGCTTTATATAATGCCCTCTACTTCTTGGGATTTATATAAGAATGACCAATCCGGATTACTTGATGCTTGCAAAGAGCAAATTAGAAAGACTTACCCTTCTACCGAAATCAAGAAGGATCGTAATGTCGTTGTTGTACGTTTCGCTAAATTCCTAATTGAAGTCGTCCCAGTCTTTGAGCAAGTAGGAAAAAAGTATAAGTATCCTGATACGTACAAAGATGGTTCTTGGAAGATATGCGATCCTAATGCAGAAATGAAAGCATTTAAAGATAAAAACTCTGAAAGAAACAATAACTTAAGAGCCCTTGCTAGAATGGTTCGTGCATGGCGCAATAGAAACAATATAGAGATGAGTGGATTTTTAATTGATACTCTGTGTTATCGATTCATCACTGATAATGAAGGTTTTGATAAATCTAGCTACGGAAAATACGATATTTTGGTAAGAGACTTCTTTGAGTTTTTATCAAATGAACCTGTTCAGAGTTTTTACTTTGCTCCAGGTAGCAACTCAAAAGTTAAGGTTAAAAAGAATTTTCAAAGTAATGCAGAAACGGCAAAGGAAGCTTGTGATAACGCTATATCAACACGCCAAGAACAAAAAGAGAGTATGTGTACACTGCATTATAGAAGTGTGTTCGGAAACAAGTTCCCGAACGCCATAACAGTTACTAAAACAACTACAGAAGAATTTATTCAAGATAAGTACACTTTGAATTTAAAACATCGCATTTCATTAGATTGTGAAATAAAAAATGATAGCATGACAAGATTTTTATCTCGTCTTTTAAACGCTAAACAAAAAATATCACAAGAAAGACAATTGAAGTTTATAGCCAACAACATAGATATTATCGGAGAGTTTAAAGTTGAATGGAAAATCCTTAATCAAGGTAAATTTGCAGAAGATAATCATAAAACTCGAGGAGAAATATTGGATGATGATGGATCTAAAACCAGAAATGAAAGATCAAAATTTAATGGTGAACACTTAGTTGAGTGCTACGCGATACAAAATGATGTAGTTGTTGCTAGAGAAATAATAGAAGTACCTATCGCTTAATACGGACGATTGACATGACAGAACAAACACTTAAAAAACAAATAGCCAGAGAATATTACAATGTAATCTATGGGGCCAAATTACAGCTTTCTTCTTTAGATATTTGTGAAAAGCTACCAAGTGTTATTAGCTTTTTATCATTATCAGTAGGAATCCTTACGCTATCTTTTGAAGTATTTAATAACAAAGCACTTGCTTCATTTATATTAATAGCAGGTGTTATTGGATTAATGCTTAGACCAAGAGAATCACAAAAACCTTTATACCAAACTGCAGGTAGTGAGCTAACTGACATTAGTAAAAAGCTTGAGTTACTTCATTCGCGTGTAGATGAATCAGATCCAGAGTCAGAATCGAATGGGAGAGCTGAATTGGAAAGACTTCAACTCGAGCATAGTCAAGTACACCTCCCTCCTCCTATTTTATTATCTTCATGGTATGCGCATTACAAAGTATTCTCAGAACAAAATAACAAATGGTTTTGTAATGAACTAAATTTGATATGGAAAGATAAGGTTCCACTTACATTTAGGGCATCTATTTTATTATCCTTGATAATGGTACTTCTATATATCAACCCATACTGCATTATTAGTAGTACTTGGGATTGCATAAATGCACCTTGCTCAGAGACTTGTTGGAGCAAGAGTATTTGTGAAAATGATAAAGTTAACTTACCTGAAATCCAATAAGTTACTACTAAACGAGTTCCTTAACTCAAACGATAATAAGTAATCCATAAATTGTAAAATAAGCAAAACCGAGCACACTATGATAGCTGAATTTTGTTCCGCCTGAGTTATTATCTATTGGGATTTATGTACACCCAGAGCAACTTAAAAGTTATCAATCACTATCTTGATATGAACTGTATTTACTAAGTAAAGGTTATCTTTGCTTAGTTTCTACAACCCTTTGATTTTTTCAATAGACCGTTCTTTTTAAAAACAACTACCTTTAGCAATCTGAAGCTGTTGGATAGCTATCCCACTAGTCCCGCCCTATCTTTGTAGAATCACTTGTTCCAATGACGTTTAACAGTGAAATCCTAATACATTATGCAATTACTGTTTTAGTTGTTTGTCGATAGCATAACTTCACTGCATTTGTTGAACCTAAATAGTCCGTATACACATAAGGAGCAACCCAATGACTATTTCAGAAGTAATTAATATTTTAGAACTAAATCACGATACGCAAGACGTGGCATCACTATTCAATCGTGACTGCAAAATCGACGGCTATACGCGAGAAGATGTTGAGCAGTATGATAGTTTCTTAGAAGATTTCAGCTAGAGATAATAGAATATAGAAAAGGCCACTCAATTGAGTGGCCTTTTTGCTTACATTGCCTTTTTCACAGTTTGAACTGTACTAGCATTGCAACCGAGTTTCGTTGCTGTCTTACGGATGCTTAAGCCTTTATCTAACTCTACTTTAATTAGTGAGTGTAATTCACTGTTAGCTTTACGGCCTTTATAAACTCCTTTAGCCTTGGCTTTAGCGATTCCCTCAGCTTGACGTTCTTTTATCATACTACGCTCGAATTGAGCTACAGCACCGAGCATTGTGAGCATCAGTTCATTCATTGCAGTGTTGTTCTCACTACTAAACTCTAAGCTTTCTTTGTGGAATTTTACCGATATGTCATTTGCAATCCATTCTTTAACAAGTCCCTGTAAATCCATCAAGTCACGTGCGAGCCGATCAATTGAATGAACATGTACTGTATCGCCTTTACGTAAGTAACGACGCATCTCTTCAAGTTTAGGTCTGTTAGTTGTTCCTGCACTGCACTTATCTGTAAATGTCTCGTTAAATTCAATTCCAGTATCAGCTAATTGTCTATCTGTGTTCTGCTCAGTTGATGAAACTCGAATATAAGCTACTTGTGACATTATTAATTCCTGTATGCATTAAAGCGTATGGTTTTGCCTCTAGAGATTCGAATTATACGTATGGATTTTTTAAAAGTAAACCCTAAAACACACACTAATCTGTATGCCTTCACTGTACGACTATAGGTATACCCAAACCAATACAAACTGTGGAAATCCAAATTTTATGGAAACCTTGTGATTCTTTGTTAAAGCTTATGCTGATTTAGCAGTAGTAAAACAGTAATGAACTTACATTGTCGCTCACGCTAAAAGAACAGGTGTTTACTTTCACTAAAATCCACCAGCTACCCACTTTTTATCAAATCAATAAACCGAGCAATATAGTTACTCAGTTTATTGGTTCAGGACAAAATATATGAGTGAGTATTCAAGAAGCAACATAGTGCAGTGTGCAAATGAGCCATTTTGTTGTTGAATGCAGTGTTATTAATTTCAATTATTTTCACAAGTACCCTTGTATATCAAAATATCACGGTCATATTAAGGAACATACAATAGGTTATAAAAAAAGATGTTCTTTAATGACGAATTACGAAAGTTAGTAGTGTCTAATATTGATGATAAAACGTGGACTCAAAGCATAATGCTATCAGGAGAGCCTGGCAATGGAAAAACCCTGTTCGCAGAGGTGCTTAAAGAGCACCTCAATGTCCAAGACTGCAATTACCATCGCTATGCTAGCGGGTACGTGCTTCGCAATTTCTGACAAATACGATATTTGTGTTATTTACGATTTATATATCCAAGGGAAGATTAAAGAGAGAAAGATTAGATAATATTAAATACAGGCTTGAAAACCGAAAAAAAGCCAGTATCTATTAAGTACACAAGTGGTTATAAAAAAAGATTCACCCCATTAACTATAACCCGCTCAATAAACGAGCACACTTGGAGGCATAATTATGTCTGAATATGCAAAAATGATTAGCGTTGGTTCTTTGAATGTTGAGATTCAACTGAAAGAATTTTCTTAAGTGCCCTTGCATATCAAAATATCCCTCTCATTTACTATATATCACCAAGTGGTTATAAAAAAAGATTCACCCCATTAACTATAACCCGCTCAATAAACGAGCACACTTGGAGGCATAATTATGTCTGAATATGCAAAAATGATTAGCGTTGGTTCTTTGAATGTTAAGATTCAACTGAAAGAATTTTCTGAAACAAGCACACAGCTACAACAAGTATGTTGCACCTACAAAACTGACGATTGGCCTTTTGGCACTATGGGAAGTGTTGATGCTGTAGCTGATAAAGAAGTTGATATATTTCTATCTACACTTGATGTTAAAAACTTTGAATTAGTTTTTTCATTCCGCTTGGATAATATCAGATGCTTAGTGTACTCAAACGCAGACAGATATGAATCTGACTGGTCTGTTATGGGTGTCATGGGTCATGGTGCTATGCGTTCACGTAACATCAAACAATCCCTACTAGAAAAAGATTGGCTAACATCGCGTGTGGTTGATTTGATGGCGTGGTGGAATGGTGCTGAAATGTGTGCCGATGCACAACTGCTAGCAGAAACTGGATACACTATTGATCGTGTACTTGAAGAATTTGGTGGTGAAGTTCACACAGTCGAAGCGTGTACTGAGTGCGGAAAGTATATTATCCCTGATTCTTTTGGTGATGTAGATAAATGCGTATGTGTGGAGGCGAAATAATGCAGGGATCAATTGAAATTAAAGACCAGTACGGATCAGTGTTTATATACTTGCACAGCTCAGAACGCGATTTAGATGTAAGACTTAAAGACCCAATTAAGTTTGCTTTAAGTACGCGCAGAGCAAGGGATCACGCATATTTTGCTCGCATTATATTAAGTCGCTTAATGAATCAAGATAATGCCCTGTTAGATGATAACGGATACGGCTTAAGCGGAAGTTCGATGGCTAATGATGTGTTCACTATTGATTGCGATGCAGGGACAATATTCAGCTACGATGATGTGTATGATGTTGATTGTTCACTAGTGGATTTTCTAAAGCTTAAGCCGAAGTTTTAAGGAAATTACGGTACTTTAAGCAATTTAGGGTACTTACACTGCGTGCGCAGAAATGGCTGATTTTCAGCCATTTCTGCGCGTTTTTAGCTAAAATAAGCACTGAATCCTGCCAAAAATGAACTACGATTTTCTATTTTCAGGTGAATTCAGTTTTATTTTAAATCTCCTAATACGTCACTAATTTGATTGCTCTTTTGCTCACCAAAACGCGTAAGTTTGTACGCACCCCTTACTAATATATAGTAACGACCTCGTACAAACTTACGCGTTTTGGTGCGTCTCAAGCACAACAGGCTTAGTGGTTAGCAAATACGATCCACTAATAAAATGTTATAATATAAAGTAACGCAATATATTGTTTTACAACTAAATAAGGATGGAAGTTATTAAAATATAGGAACTCAGATATGAACCAGAAAGTAGTAATCAAAAAAGGCCGTAAGCCTCTTCACACAGACAAAATCCCACAAGTAATTGAACTCTTCAAGCAAGGCAAACCAATGCGCCACATTGCCAAAATTGTAGGCATATCAGCACCAACTGTTAGACGTTTACTTGATAACGCAGGCATTACAGAACCAAGTAAGGGCAAGTAATGAACTTAGATTTTAGCAAGCCGTTATATGACGCTCTTATCAATGAAGCAAACAAGCAAGATAAGCCTCTCAAACGCTTAATCACGGATGAATTAAGCAAATTAGTTAACTTAAAAACAGCAAGCACATCAGTCAAGGATGACACTTATGGAAACAACAAAAAACGGTAATGTATACATCTTAGACGCTATAGCAGGTCTAGGAAAAACAACAGCAGTAATCGCAAAAACAATTGAGCAAGCATACTCAGGCAAGCGAGTGTTAATAGTCCAAGAGACAATGGATTTGCTTAAACAGACAGAGAAAGATTTAAAAGCAAAAGCGCGTGATACAGGCTCATCAGGCATCTATATCAATTCTTATCACTCAGGTAATACAGATGCACCAATCAGCGATAAAGTTATTGCTAAAGTGAATAATGGAGAATACAAAAAACAAGTAATCCTAATTACTAAAGAGACATTCTTTGAATCTATGTCAAACGGCTTGAATGGAAGTGATTGTGTTTTGTATTTTGATGAATACTTTTCACCTTTCAATATGACTTCTTTAAGCGTTGAATGGGAATCTAAGAAAGCATTTGAGCACTTATATACAACCAAAGATACTGGTAAATATAAACGTATTAAAGCATCAGCCGAACTTCATAATCTACGTAAAACAAACCCAAATGATTATGCTTATAAAGCTTTTAAGAGCGCAGGAGTAATTAGGGCACTGAGCTCTGATTATATGGAATGCTATTTGCGTGATGGAAAGAAAACTAGTTCGCTATATACGCTTATTACACCTGATATTTTTAAGTCATTTATTGAAGTTACACTTATTGGCGCTAAGTATGAATATCACGAACTAAGCTACTTTTGGAAAGATGCGAACATACAGCTATCACCTCTAATGAAGCAACTCAGAGCAATAACACCTAAATTTAATTTAGCGATTGGATACTTCACTAATCAAAAGTATTCACTAAGTATGAAAACTAGCTCGTTTCAGCAATGCGTTGGTTCTGCTTTGAATTCATACTTTGCTAATGACAATTACATCCTGACTGAAACTAAATCCAATAGAAAATACGACTTGTTATGCGTAGACAAATATTCAGCAAATCCATTTAATAACAATAAAATTACAAAAGGAGCTATTGATATTGGCTGTAAAGTCGCAGGGATGAATTCATATAGCTCTTGCTCTAATGCTGTTTACTTGAACTCAATGACGATGCCTGATGAGTGGTATAAAGCATCAAAAGAAATAATGAACTTTGGCGCACAGGAATTATATGAATTAGAACTTCATGGACATATTTCTTATTATGCTTATCAATACATTTACAGAACGAGTATTAGAAATCCAGAGTATTCAGGAGCAGTTAACGCTGTTGTAGGATCTAGTAAGATTGCTGATGTGTTAATGAACATGATTGACTCAGATAACATTATTATTCAAGAAGTTCCGAATACTTTACCTAAAGAAATTAAAGAGCTAGAGCCATCATTCGCGGCAATGCGCCTTATTGATGAATCAGCCAAGGAAAGTAAAGTATTAGCTAAAAAAGCAATTAAGGACGAGTGTAAGGCACTTGCTAAAATAGCTAGAAATGAAATAAAGAAAGAAGACGGTCGTTTGAGATATAAGAAATCAGCAGGAAGTATTACTAATAGCGAGTTGATTGGCTTAGCTCAGCTAAACGCATACAAAGCAGATATTAAGGACGCGTTAAAAGCAAGTGACAAGCAATACCTAGTAGAAATCACTACTAAAATCCCTAACAAAAATAAAGACATACCCTATATAAAGCGTATAGACAAAAACTTGTTAGGAACAGGACTGGTTGATTCAACTGAAAGTGTTGCGTTACCGCCTGAAGTTACTCAAACAACTAAGTTAACAGAGAACGAACTTAAAATTAAAGTAATAATTCAATCAATGGATACTAGAAAATGATAAATAAAAAGTTGAATAAAATACAGACAAAACCATTACAGCTGAGGTAGTTTAAAACGCCTCAACTGATCATATAAATTGATTTTATAAGGGATAACTACTGGTAAAAACGAGAATTTACACTTCCAAGTTTTATTTTAACTTAATAAAACCCAGCTCATATAATAGAACAAGCGAATCACCATAAGATGTTAGTTCTACATTGTATTCTTGCTCAATCTCATTGAGACATGCATGGAATTCAAAAGCGCCTACTAGGGCATATTCCCCTAGCTCCTTAGCATTCACCTTATAACCAGATACGCACTTTTCCTTGTCTATACCAAGAATTACGAAATCATACCCAGATGATACTTTATCAGCTATACCAATATCATAACCTGTTATTGATAAGGCGATTACCACACCTAGTAATATCAAAATTTTTTGCATTTCACTTAACCTTTACTATTTTATCTGTTATTTGGTAACTTACTTAAAACTAAAAAGTATGTTACCAAAATGGAAAATTAGGATTTACACTACGAACTTTATTGAGTTACATAATTAAATCTAAACACTTCAAATTAGCATAACCTAGTGCGTAGTTACTCTCGTCCTTACTTGCTCCATAACCAACCGAATTAGTCTTATGTAGCTTCTTGGCTGTTATAAGCCTCATTACTTCTCTCGTTCTATAAGTTCTTTATATTCCAGTTCGATCTCGGCCTGCAGGATATCTGCTTTAATAGTGTTTAATTTACCACGGTATAACTTTGACCAATCATCCAAGCGAGTAGCCTCTTTGTATGTACATTCAACCTCTTGCGTTAGTTTTAAATCTCCGCATGGTTCCTTACCTTCAGGGTATCGTGTCGCTTTCACTTCATCCATCACCCCATCATATTGATTAACTTTATCCTTGTTAGATAACTCATAACTAACATGTGTCATAATAACGAGACTAGCAACACCAGCTGCATTTTTGATGCTTAGCTTGTGTATCTGCTTTGCTTTCCACAGATCCTCTTGCGTCGCTTGTGGCTCCTGAACCATGCAACCACTTAGTAATACGAATACCGACACAGCTAAAAGTAATTGATTCATTTTAGAGCCTCTAATTAAAGTGCTTAGTTATGGTGTAATTAATTATTGTATTTGTTGCCTTTTGTATTGACATAACAGCTCCCTTGTAAGCAATTACGTTACTTTCACTAAGATCGTATTCAACATCAACACTAAATGCACCTCGAGCCATTCCGTTAGAGTACTCGCGATAAGTAAATCGAATTTTATCACCAACCTTACCTGTATAAATTAGCTCTTGTTTGAAACTGTCAGGACTATAAATTGCTTTATCTGTAACAACAGGTTTGTACGAAGAACATGGACTAATTCCAAATATTCCAACAAAACAAACCTCACCTGTTTTACCATCAATGTAGATAGGGTACATATAAGGAGCGCCAAGCACTGGAGATTTAACTGTTACCCCTCCATCAGTTCTACTGTACATACCGTCTACGCCATTAATACCTGTTAAGAAATACTCACCAGCAACTATGTCAGCGCCATCACTTGTTGAAGTATCTGAATTCAGAGTGAATGATTTCTTAGTTGTAATCCTTCCTGATTCAAGCATCGATTCGCCTAGGCTAACTGAATTTTTAGTATTAACTTTTGGTGTTTTATGTTCAGTTACTTTTGCTGGAATTCTCTGCGTTGAACTACACGCAGTTAATGACATTACTACGATTGCTAGAATTAATTTTTTCATGCTTTTTCCCAAATAAGATTCAATGTACTTTTAAAAGGGATGATATATTAAAATGTGTTCCACATCACGTTATTATTTACTCGATATCTCTTCGAATCTCTTTATTGAATGTTGTCATGAAGGTATATGTAGTTTGCATTATACTTAATACGGACGGCGGTTCGACTCCTCAACCTGTTACACATTTTGTTACACGAAGTGCTACACAAATGCTATCATCTAGGTTCACAGGCATTAAGAAACAAAGGCTTATAGTGATAGAGGTGGAGATGCGCGTTTCCCCCCATCTCCACCACCTAAAAAAAGATCGTGACACTCATAAACTTAAATTGTTAGTCATTTGATTTCATTAGCATTAAAAATAGCTATTCACTATTTTTACAGCGAATCTAAGTGGCTGCATAAACTCCCGTTTAAGTTTTCCTTGGCCAGTTAAGCACTTCAGCAACACCTGACATGGAGCGAATTATGCGACAGCATAGTGCAATGAGCGCATTAAGCTCTGCGTACGCTTTGTCAGGTGTAAGCTCAAAAGTGCTTAATTGGACAAGATTAGAAAACTTACGGGCAGGTTTCTTTTGGTTCCGTTTTCTTTGTCTGTATGAAAGAAGCTTACTACTTCACACTGCGAAACTGCGTTTCGGTTGTTCATTCGCTACTCGCCTACAGGCGAAACCTCTGATAATTAAGGTTAAATTCAGCCTCAATGAGCGCCAGCGAACTAACAACTCCATAGCGACTTCAGCACTGAGATCCCGGCTAAAAGACTACCGGGATGACGGGGCTCTGCACTGAGATCCCGGCTTAAAAGACTACCGAGATAACGGGATTCTATCCAGAAAGGTCGGGGCTACACAAACACGAATTTAACTGATTTCCATCAGTCCCGTATTCCCCTTTCGCCTTAGGTAACAGAACCTAAAAGAGATAAGCGAACTTAACTATTTTAACTTGGAAAAGTAACTAAACAGGATTACCCTCTTTAGGGTAGAAAAACATGCCCTGAGTAATGCCAATCGGAAGATATAACGACCTGATTAATGATCAATTTTACAGGTTAAATGACCTGTAAGTTCGTGAATGGCATTACCCCCTAAAATTAAATATAGGATGCAACAATGCGCATAAGTTCAAATTTTGATGGTGGCAATATTAACGTCATCAACACTGACAATATCAATGATATTCAGTTAGCGATTCGTCCTGATGAAGGCGATGAATTTTTTCAATGGTTTAACTTTAAACTTGATGGCCATGTGGGTAATGTCTATACGCTGAATATCATCAATGCTGGCAGTTCTTCTTATCCTGAAGGGTGGGAAGATTATCAAGCCGTCGCAAGTTACGATCGCCAGCATTGGTTCAGACTACCAACAGAATATAAAGATGGCATCTTAAGCATTAATGTTGCTTTAGAATGCGACCAAATTCAAATTGCCTATTTCGCCCCTTATAGTTATGAGCGCCATCAAGACTTGCTCGCTAGTGTGCAACAACATTCACTAGTCACACTTGAGCACCTCGGCTTAACATTAGATAACCGAGACATTACACTGGTTCAAATTGGCGATGGCGATCCTCAAAAAGAAAATGTTTGGATCACTGCGCGTCAGCATCCAGGTGAAACCATGGCGGAATGGTTAGTTGATGGTTTATTACATAATCTATTAGACAGTGATTGCCCAAGCGCGAAGTCTTTATTAGACAAGGCCAATTTTTATATCGTGCCAAATATGAATCCTGATGGCAGTGTACGTGGTCATCTTCGCACTAATGCGGCCGGTGTAAATTTAAATCGTGAATGGCAAACGCCAACATTAGAGAAAAGCCCAGAAGTGTATTATGTCGTTGAAAAAATGAAACAAACTGGCGTTGATTTTTATTACGATGTGCACGGCGATGAAGCATTACCCTACGTATTTTTCGCCGGTTGTGAAGGTATTCCAAGTTATACCGACGCGCTTGCTGCAAAACAGAAAAAATTCATTGATGCATTAATGTTAGTGAGCCCTGATTTTCAAGATACCTTTGGTTACCCTAAAGATGCACCGAAACAGGCCAACCTTAGCATCGCTAACAATTGGGTGGCTGAAACCTTCCACTGTTTATCCAATACAGTAGAAATGCCTTTTAAAGACAATGCTCAATTACCTGATGCCCACATGGGATGGTCACCTGAACGTTGTATTTATTTTGGTGAAGCCTCGTTAATTGCGATGAATGCGGTGATTGAATTAAAGAACCCATAACCAAGTAGATAGAAAGTAGTGGCTGAAGTGGCTAAGTAACATTAGCCACTTATTTTGATAAAATACAAAGCGTAAATAAAGATGACTAAATGATAATTTCCGAGCACCCTTCCAAACTGAGCTTGCCACAGATTAACCCCGGCGTAGAGACAGTACTCGAATACCTCATTATTAAGTTTCCCTATATTGATGCACAAATTTGGCATCAGCGAATGACAGATGGCAAAGTGCACCGCCACGACGGCACACTGATCACGGCTAATTCTCCTTTTAAAGCACAACAACGGATTTACTATTATCGAGAAGTCGAAAGTGAGCCCATTATCCCCTTTCAAGAAACGATATTATTTCAGGATGAGCATATTCTGGTCGCTTATAAACCGCACTTTTTAGCCGTTGTGCCAGCGGGGATTTATGTCAATGAATGTTTACAAAACCGCTTACGACGTCGAACGGGCATTAACACCTTACAAGCCGTGCACCGTTTGGACAGAGTGACCGCCGGTTTGGTTATTTTTTCTGTTAACCCTGCAACACGTCATTGTTATCATGCGTTATTTGAAACACGAAAAATCCGTAAAACCTACCAAGCGATTGCTAATATTGGTGGCAATGTTGATGACAGTATTAATGACAATGTTAATGATGATAATAGAAGCTTAATAGGTCAGGAATGGCAGGTTAAAAATCGTATCGTACAATCCCAACCTCGGTTTTGCATGCAGATAATCGAGGGCGAGGCCAACAGCCATTCTGTGATTCGCTGTTTACAACAAACGGCTGATAAAGCGTTATTTGAATTAAACCCTATTACGGGTAAAACACATCAATTACGTGTTCATATGCAATCACTGGGTTGGCCAATACTCAATGACAAATACTACCCAATATTGCAGCCCCTCTGTGCTGATAACTATTCTGCCCCTTTACAGTTACTCGCAAAAGAGCTGCAATTTATCGACCCTGTGACTTTGCAAGCAAGGCATTTTAAGTATGACGGTAACTTGCGCTTGCATGAGGCATAACAAACAACACCAGATTGAGTATTGTTTGAATAAGTTCAAAGGTAATCAACCACGAAGGTGCGAAGTAAAAGAAGAAAGAAGGTCTTTTTTTAATACCCTCTGTGTAACGCTGTAGCTTTGTGCTCGTCTTGCTTTGCTTATCGTCACTACTCAGTCTTAAACTAAATGACTTACAAATTTCATTTTAAACACAACGGTAAACGCGTTTAATTTTAGAATACATCCGCTGGTATTTTCATTCAAAAAAGCATCGTTTCCCTCCTCTTAATAGATGCGTTTTATGCATGTAGTTTATGATTATTTTTCACTATCCACATGGCGCATTGAGGTTTACACTCTATGCATATTCAATTTCCCCTTAGCATTCTCGGAGTCAACGTATGTTTAAAGCACTTATTCTTAATCAACAAGACAAAAATACAACGGCAGAAATTCAACAAATCAATGAATCGCAACTTCCAGAAAACGAAGTCCTCATTGATGTAGATTACTCCTCTTTAAATTATAAAGACGGCTTAGCAATCACCGGTAAAGGTCGTATTGTTCGTGAGTTTCCTATGGTCCCAGGGATTGATTTAGCGGGTCGTGTTATTGAATCAAAAGATGCACGTTACCAAGCTGGCGATAATGTTGTATTAACAGGCTGGGGAGTGGGTGAATCTCACTGGGGCGGCATGGCAGAAAAAGCGAGTTTAAAAGCCGATTGGTTAGTGCCTCAACCCGCGGGAATGAGCAGCAAACAAGCAATGATGATTGGTACTGCTGGATTAACTGCGATGTTGTGCGTTCAGGCATTAGTTGATGCAGGCGTAACACCTGAAAGTGGTGAGATTCTAGTGACCGGTGCCAGTGGCGGTGTAGGTTCAACAGCTGTGACGTTATTAGCACAACTCGGTTATCAAGTGGTTGCTGTAACAGGTCGCGTTGATCAAAATAGTGAATTATTAACACAACTGGGTGCGAGCCGCATTATTGCCCGTGAAGAATTACAAGAGCCAGCACGCGCGTTAGAAAAACAGTTATGGGCAGGCGCAATTGATACCGTAGGCAGTAAGATATTAGCCAAAGTCTTAGCGCAAATGGATTATAACGGCGCAGTGGCAGCCTGTGGTTTAGCCGGTGGTTTTGATTTACCAACCACTGTGATGCCGTTTATTTTACGCGGTGTGAAATTATTAGGCATCGATTCTGTTTCATGTGCTTATGATAAACGTGTTCAAGCTTGGAATCGTTTAGTTGAAATTTTACCGGTCTCTTTTTATGATCAAGCTTGCCGTGAAATCACCTTAGAGCAAACACCTGAATATGCAGATGCCATTACTAATGGTCAAGTAACAGGTCGTATCGTTATCAAGCTGTAAAGCTAGAACGCAAGAAGCTAGTAGCTAGTAGCTAGTAGCTCGAAAGAAGCCCTTAAATCCTATAACAATATAAGATTTAAGGCGCCTCAACACACGTGCGTCTTCTCTCTCTTATTTGCGTAACGCTTGCGCTAACCACTCTTTAAATTGTGTTTTAGGCAGTGCGCCATTGAGTGTATCCACCACTTTACCCTGTTTAAATACCATCAATGTTGGAATACTGCGGATATTATACTGCGCGCCTAATTGTTGCTGCGCCTCTGTATCTACTTTCACAAAACGAGCACCATTCTGCTCTGTTGCGACTTCTGAAAATACCGGTGCGAAATTAGTACAAGGACCACACCAGGGCGCCCAAAAATCGATAACTACAGGTTTATCCCCTTTAATTAAGGCACCTAAATTTACAGCAGTACCTTCAATAGGTGCCCCCTGTAATAAATCCATTTTACAGCGTCCGCAATTCGGTGTTGCGTCAATGCGCTCAGTAGGTAAACGGTTCATTGATTGGCAATGTGGGCAACGGGTTGTGATCATAGTCATTATTAATATCTCGTCAGTAATTTTTATTAGGTTGTATTGGTCTGTACCATCGTTTCTGTAGCGTTTCTGTAGCGTCACTTCTGCGCTAGTTTTTTAATGTCGTCTTGATATTGGCATCTAAGCTAACTGCCACTTGCTGATTAATATAAAACGCCAATTGGCGAATGCCCTGCTCACGTTCAATCTCAGTTTGTTCACTAAAATTAAGGCGCATACAACTTCGATATTTACCCGTAGCAGAAAAAATGGGCCCAGCAGCAATGCTCACCGCCCCCGCTTTACATTGCGAGGCGAGTTTTACCGTGTCGTATTGTTTGTTTAATTCGACCCATAATATGTAACCTCCCTGCGGAAAACTAATACGTGTATCCTGCGGGAAATAACGTTTAATACAGGCAATTAAATGATCCCGACCTTGCTTATATAACAAACGCACACGGCGTGTATGTTTATTATAACCACCTGATTTAATGAAATCGGCAATCGCCATTTGAGGCAAAGTAGGACACATTGAACTGCTGACATATTTAATATGCGTTACTTTATCACGATAACGACCCGGCGCAATCCAACCCACACGAATACCCGGCGCCACTGTTTTAGAGAAAGAGCTACACAGTAAGACACGGCCGTCTTCATCAAAAGATTTAATGGTTCTGGGGCGTGGAGATTGATAACTAATGTCGCCGTAGATATCGTCTTCAATAATGCTAATATCGTAGCTTTGTGCCAATTGATAAAGGCGCTTTTTAGCCTCTTCTGGCATGGTATAACCCATCGGATTATTACAGGTTGGGGTCACTAAAATCGCTTTAATCGGCCATTGCTCAAGCGCTAATTCTAAGGCTTCTAAACTCAAACCACTTTCTGCATTAGTGGGTATTTCTATCGCTTTTAAGTTAGCGGCTTTAATGGCCTGCATCGCACCATAAAAACTCGGTGATTCAACTGCGACAATATCACCGGGCTCAGTGACCGCGCGTAAACACACCGACAATGCCTCTTGGCAACCCGAGGTGATCACTAAGTCATCCGGGTGTAATGCACAGCCCGATGTAGCCGCTAATTTAACAATTTGTTCACGCAATGCAAGTACGCCATTGATATCACCATAGGGCAAACTCAACTCAACATGATGACGCATCAATTCAGTCATTTTTTTAAGCAACGGTTTTAAGCTGACTTCGCTCATGTTGGGCATCGCATGTTGCAGCTGTATGGTGTCCACCCCTTGCTTGGTTAATAACACCTCTAGCACTTCTTGCCATTGTGAAACATCAATAGGCCGTTGCGCGGGCCGAGAGGTTTCTGGTTTAGCAGGAATGGGTGTACTGACAGAGACAAAATAACCCGACTTAGGGCGCGCTTCTATGAGGCTCTCCATTTCTAATTGGTGATAAGCCTGTTGGATGGTTGAAATACTCACGCTGTATTGCGCCGTTAATTGACGAATAGAGGGTAATTTATCACCCACCACAAACAAACCAGCATGGATGTTCTCACGCAGATCGTTAGCCACCTTATCGTATAAATTCATGTTTTTATCACCTAAATTAAACTCAACGATTCTACATTACGTAAAAAAGAGATAAATTTACCATACAGATCTCTCTAAATAGCACAATACAGCGCTATTTTTGTGTATCTGTATCTAAACATTAATTAAATTTGAATCTGTATTGAAAAATAGAATTATTTAAAATGATTATTCAATGAGCTATTACAGGGGAGTTACCATGAATAATTTAAACCAGCAGCCAGTATTAAACAGACTCAAAAGACTAAGCAGACAATATCAAACACGTAAGCAACTACGAAACTTACCCAGCTATCTATTAAATGATATTGCGCTAACAACAGAAAGCAGTCGCACAGAGCTAAAGAAAAATCGCCTTGTGGTATTGTTATTCAATGCGTTAAAAGGAGATTAATATGGAAATTTCATTGTTATTGGCTATTTCGTTGTTTGCCTTTGTTATGTCAGTAACACCTGGCCCGAATAATATTATGTTACTGGCGTCCGGTGCACAGTTTGGTTATCAAAAAACCTTACCGCATATCTTTGGCATTATCTTAGGCATCGCCGCGTTACTGGCCTCTGTGCTATTAGGTTTGGGCTTGATGTTTGAGCGCTATCCACAACTTTATGATGTGTTAAAAGTAGTTGGCTCGCTTTATCTATTTTGGCTAGCTTGGAAAATAGCCAGCGCCTCAACCGATGACAATGCACTGGCCAGCAAAGCACAAAACAGTCGCCCGATGACGGTAATAGGCGCTGCACTCTTTCAATTTGTGAATCCTAAAGCCTGGGCAATGGTGATCGGCAGTATCAGCAGTTTTACCTTAGCCGGCGATCGTTATATCGAATCGGGTTTGTGGATCATGCTTTGTTTTGCATTAATGGGTTTTGTCGCGATCAGTTTGTGGGCTTATCTAGGCGTTGCCATTAAACGCCTATTAACCACCCCAAAACGCAGAAAATCCTTTAACTATACGATGGGTGCAATGACAGTCGCGACGCTGTTTTTCATCTTAAACTAAATGCTATTAGCGCTGAACAAACGGGCTTTCTCTTACATGGAAGAAGCCCTTTATTAGAATAAAGGCATCTGCTCTGAGACCAGTGTTTCAAAGTCAGTATCAACCGCTAAAAAAGGCAAAATGGCATCGGCAATCGGTTTTAATTGTTTATCAATATAATGCTGATAGTCGATGCTTGAATCACGGTATTCTACGGGTTCAGGGCCGTTATGGGTCATAAAATAGGCGATGCGTCCTCGGCGTTGATAACGCAGTGGACGCCCTAATTTTCTATTTTGTGCATCAGCAAGGCGTGCGGCACGTACCTGCGGCGGGACATTTTTAACATAAGCATCAAGGGGACGACGTAAGCGTTTATGATAAATAAGTTGTGCATCTAACTGGCCTGCTTTGAGTTTACTCACCGTATCAAGCATAAACTCGGTGACACTTTGTTGTGAGAAGACTTTTTCAAATAACGTTTCCTGAAACTCTCGCGCCAGTTCAGTCCAATCACTGCGCACACTCTCCAAACCTTTGAAGATAATTTCACTGCCCTGCTCTGTGGTTTTTAGGCCCGCATAACGTTTTTTAGAGCCTGAATCAGAGCCACGTAACGTGGGCATAAAAAAGCGACTAAAACAGGTTTCATATTCAATTTCTAACAGTGATGGCAGGTCAAATTCATCGGCGATTTTCTGCTGCCAATGATCGTTAATAGCCTGAGCGAGCATTTTTCCTTTTTCATCTGCCGTTGTTAATGAATCACAGCCTTTTAACCACACAAAGGTTGAGTCCGTATCACCGTAAATAACATCAAACCCTAACCCTTCAATAAAAGCGCCTGTTTCTATCATAATTTGATGTCCGCGCAGGGTAATAGAGCTGGCTAAACGTGTATCATGGAAACGGCAACCTGCAGAGCCTAATACCCCGTACATACTGTTCATGATGATTTTGATGGCGTGTGAAAAGGGTTTGTTATTCACTTTTTTGGCTTGCTCACGGGCAGCCGTTAAGCGGTCTAATATTTTAGGTAAATGGTGTTTTTCTCGGCTAAAACGCGCGCCTCTAAAACCTGCAATGGTTTCTTCTTCTGGCGCTTTCAGGCCTTCAATCATGCCTAAAGGATCGATTTTAAAGGTGCGAATAATTGAGGGGTACAGTGATTTAAAATCAAGCACTAAGACCCAATCATACAAGCCGGGTTTGGAGTCCATCACAAAACCACCGGGCGAATGCTGCGCCTCGATGTCACCGATATTCGGTGCGATATAACCACTGCGGTGTAATAAAGGCAGGTATAAGTTAGTAAAGGCGGCCACCGATGCCCCCCGTCTGTCGAGTGCGAGCCCTGTTAGCTCCGCACGTTGAATGGCATATTCAACTAAATGCGCATGTGCAAAAATTTTATCCACCAGCAGGCAATCTTGAAGATTGTACGCCGCTAATTTGATGGGAGTGTTTTCATATTGATGCTTTATTTCAAGGCCTTTATCAACAAACACGCTGTTCTCTTCGGTGATTAACTTGCCTTCAGAGAATAGCGCTTGGCTGACAAACTCCAAACTAAAGCTTTCAAAGTGCCAACTACTGTTTCTCAGTTGCTCAATGCCATCTAAGACCACACGACCATTTAACATCAGCGTGCCTTGATCGTCGGACTCTTGATGAGAAAACCAGTGTAGCGGGCTATTATCACGGCCAAGACATAACTTAAAATGATGCAATTTAGCGCGTTCGGCTAATAAACGCATATCGAAGTTCACCACCGCCCAACCAATAATGACATCGGGATCGTAGGCTCTAAACCAATTTTGTAGTGCGATTAAGAGGCTTAATTCATCGGCAACCCAAATAATATTGAGCGTTTCGCAAGGTTGCGCTTCACCGATCATAATCACACAGTTTTCACTGGCATCTTCAACACTCAAACCCACACTGTAGAGCGCTTGTTCAGGACTACATTCAATGTCTAGCGAGACCGTGCGTAACTGACCACTATTTTTACCCGCGCTGAGTTTAGGATTTTGACAACCCCAGTGCTCACCCTGTTTATAAATATCGCCACTGACCTTAACGCTTCCATAAATAAAACGTTCCATTAAATAACGATCACTGACCTTAATATCCGCTTCGTAAATCGCTAAAGCATGATCAGAAAGAGGCTGTTGTAACAGTCTTGAATGGGCCGTCGATAAACTATAAATAGCCACGACATTTTGTTGACTGAAGTTACTTAATGCGAGCGGGCGCACTTCTGCAGCACTGAGTGACTTATTTGCCCAAAGCGCTAAAGCACGGGTTAAATCTTCTTGTTTGATTAAAAAAACAGCACGTAATCCAGTCAGGACCACTTGGCAGGCACCCATTTCACTTTTAATCCACAGAGAAAGCTCGATGCCAGTGGCTGTATCACGTTGTTTACGTGATAATATTAGACCTTCAAATTGCGTTAATTTTTCCATAAAGACTCAAATATTAGAGAGAGCTCAAGTTTAACACAGCCCGTGTAAACACAAAGGTGTGAACTAGTCTATATTAGACTAATAGAGCTAACTGTCTCATTAATCTACATTATTTACACTGAGGATCATTATGATCAACTATCAAACACTTCCCGAAATGATCCAACATGTAGTCAATACCTACACAAATTCTAGTGCGCTAAATTATAAATACCACGGTCAATGGAAATCACTTTCAAGTGAGAAATTCTCTGAAACAATTCGTCGATTAGCCCTTGGTTTACGCTCACTCGGTGTTGACGAATATGACGGTTTTGCCATTATTTCACCCCCTTCTCCACAGTGGGTCATGATTGATCTTGCTATCATGTTGAACCGCGCTATTTCGGTGCCAATGTTTGCTAATGTCTCAAGCAAGCACTTTGCATTTCAGAAAAAAGATAGCAATATTAAGTATATTTTCATTAGTGACAGTAACCTGCTTGATGACAATATTTGCGCAGAGTTAAAAAGTTTTCGTAAGGTGATTTCACTCGAAAATAATTACAACGCAAAAAACGGATTAAGCTTCCAAAAATTACTTGAATTAGGTGATGAATTATCTAATCAACAGCCACAACTCTTTGCCTTAATGCGCAACGCGGTTAAACCCGAAGATGTTGCCACTATTATTTATACCAGTGGTTCAACGGGCGAGCCTAAAGGTGTTGAAATCAGCCACCAGAACCTTATTTCACAAATCAAAGCTACTCATGAGCGTTTTCCGCTAGACCCACAAAAAGATAAAATACTCACTTGTTTACCGTTAGCCCACGTTTTTGAACGTATGGTTGGTTATTATTATATTTCCACGGGGACGCCACTCTATTTTGCCGATGATATTAAAAAAGTAGGTGATTTATTACGTGAGATAAAACCCACGGTGATCACCTTAGTGCCTCGTTTGTTAGAAAAAGTGTACGCTAAAATGAACAGCCGTATCGAGGACCAAAGTGGTTTAAAACGTAAACTCATGAGCAGTGCTTTTGAGCGTGCCATTGATAAAATACCCGCTAAAAATAGTTTATCGGATAAGATTTTTGACAAGCTGATTTATAGTAAATTACGTGCCGCATTGGGTGGTAACTTAACAATGCTAATTGTCGGTGGCTCAGCGCTCAGTGAAAGCATGGAACACTTCTTTAAAAACATCGGTTTTAATGTTTACCAAGGTTACGGTTTAACAGAAAGTTCGCCGGTACTTGCGGTGAATTTCCCGGGTAATGTACGTTATCGCACCGTGGGGAAAATATACCCCGGTGTAGAAGTTAAAATTGCCAGTGATAATGAAATATTAGCCAAAGGCCCTAATGTGATGGTCGGTTATCATAATAACGAGCAAGCGACCAATGAGGTTATCGACAGTGACGGCTGGTTACATACCGGCGATTTAGGATCACTCGATGCTGATGGTTACCTGACGATTACCGGGCGTAAAAAAGAGTTGTTTAAAACCTCTAATGGTAAATATGTCAGTCCGGTGCCTATCGAGCAGCGCTTATGTAAATCTCCGTTAATTGATATGGCCGCCATTATTGGTGAGAATCACCGTTTTGTATCGTGCTTGCTGTTTCCTGATTATGAAAACTTAGATGCGATTCGTGAACACCGTGGTTATGGGGACATGAGTAACAGTGACTTTTTAAATTCCAGTGAAGTTAAACATGAGATTAAAGAAGCCGTTCAAGCCGTTAATGATCAACTGAGCGCCTGGGAAAAAATCCAAAAATACAAGTTTGTTAAGCACCCTATTACCATTGAAACAGGCGAGTTAACACCCACAATGAAATTACGTCGCCATGTAATAGAAGCCAAGTTCAAAGATATCATTGATGATTTTTACGCTTAATGATTCATCACTTTCACCTTGTAGGTGATAAACCCGGCGAGTTAATCTCAAAGTAGTTATCTCGCCCTATTATTGAAAAGTACTACCATTTTTACCCTTAGCCGTTCGATTAATGTTGTCACCGTATATTTGTTGTAAATCGGGAGAGAAGCATGAAAGAAAGATTAGCGATTGTAGAAGGAATACGTAGCCCATTTTGCAAAGCAGGTAGCGAGATGGCTTCCATTGCCCCCGATGACTTAGGGGCTGTGATTGTAAAAGAGTTACTGGCCAAAACAGACATCGATGTGCGCTTGATTGATGAACTCATCATGGGTAATGTCGGCCAGCCTTCTAATGCCTGTAATATTGCCCGTGTGGTTGCCTTAAAAGCCGGCTTGCCTGAAGACCTTATCGCGTATACCGTGCATCGCAATTGCGCTTCCGGTATGCAATCTATTACCACGGGGTTTGAGAAATTACTCGCAGGTAGCGGTGAAATTGTTATTGCAGGTGGCACAGAAAGCATGAGCCAATACCCGCTCAAGTTTGGCAGTAAAATGACCAAGCTGTTTGGCGATTTAATGAAAGCCAAAACAACCCCACAAAAACTCTCCACACTTGCCCAATTTAGACCCGCTTACCTCAAACCTATTATCTCGATTGTGGAAGGATTAACCGATCCTATTTGCGGATTAAACATGGGGCAAACAGCAGAAGTATTAGCGCGTGAGTTTAGTATTAGCCGTGCAGAGCAAGATAGCTACGCATTAAATTCACACTTAAAAGCCGCCAGTGCGCAGCAAAGTGGATTTTTTGAAGATGAAATTCATCCTATTTTATTACCCCCTCATTACAATAATGTGCAAACAACCGATAACTCAATACGTCCCGACCAAAGCCTTGAGAAACTGGCCAAACTCAGACCCTTTTTTGACCGTAGCGCGGGCACCATTACAGTGGCAAACGCTTGCCCGATAACCGATGGTGCAGGTGCTGTATTGGTCATGTTAGAAAGCAAGGCCAAAGCGTTAGGTTATAAACCATTAGGTTACCTAAGAGATTACGCCTATGCAGGATTAGGTCCTGATCGCATGGGATTAGGCCCCGTTTATGCCACCAGCAAGTTGCTCGACAAATCAGGTCTGTCGATGAGTGACTTTGACTTAATTGAGCTTAATGAAGCCTTTGCAGCCCAAGTTATTGCAAACGAGCGCGCCTTTGCATCGGATCTGTTTTCACAAACCTACCTTAATAAAGACAAAGCCATTGGCGCAATTGATAGCGACAAACTAAATGTACATGGGGGCGCCATCGCATTAGGTCATCCCGTTGGCGCCACGGGCACTCGATTAGTGATCACTATGCTCAAAGCACTGCGCGCGAAAAAACAAAACTGTGGATTAGTCACGCTGTGTATTGGTGGCGGGCAAGGTGCTGCATTGGCCCTAGAAGTAGAGTAGAAGTAAGTGCACAGGCCGTTGCTATTTAAGCCCATTTCATCGTTGAAAAATACGCATTTAAAAGACTAAACTGCGCTTTTTCGCCTCGAACTGAGCATAAATAGCTTAGCCCTGAACACTTACAATATAAATTATTATGAGAAATGATCAGGAGTAAGCGTCATGAACTTCAAGTTATCTACAAATACTGAAACAGGTGTTGCCACCCTACTGTTTGATTTTGAAAATGAAAAAATCAACAAGCTCGATGGCAAAACGCTCCTTGAACTTAAAGAGCACCTTACTGCACTTGCCTCTGATAAAAGCATGAAACTGTTAGTCTTTGAAAGCGCCAAAAAAGGCATCTTTATCGCTGGCGCCGATATTAATGAAATAAAAGATATCCGTGGCAAAGAGGAAGCTTACGAAAAGGCACGTTTTGGACAGCAGGTATTACACCAAATCGCGTTATTACCTTTCCCAAGTTTAGCGGTCATTAATGGCGCTTGTGTCGGCGGAGGTTGTGAACTCGCCCTTGCCTGTGACTATCGTATTATTAGCGATGATAAAAAATCGGTGATTGGATTACCTGAGGTGAGCTTAGGTATTATTCCTGGGTTTGGTGGCTGTGTACGTTTACCCAAACTGATCGGTTTACAAGCAGCCTTGCAGTTAATTTTAGCGGCCAAAGTGATAGCGGCTAAAAAAGCATTACGTCTAAAACTCGTTGATGCTATTTATAATCACACGCTTGATCGCGCTTTCATCGATGACTTTATTAACAGCCTGTTAACCGAACCGTTATTTGTCAAAAAAATCATTCAGAAACGTAATAAACCCTTCGCGCAAAAATTATTAGAAGATAATGTATTTGGACAAAAACTCATTTTCAAAAAAGCCCATCAAAACCTGCTCGCCAAAACCAAGGGGCACTACCCTGCTCCCTTTAAAGCATTACAAGTCATTGAAAGCATAACCGATATGTCCATAGACGACGCCTTAGAAGAAGAGTTACGAGGATTTTCAGAGGTCGCTATCACCGATATCAGTAAAAACTTGATCCAACTGTTTTTCACCAGTGAAGCCCTGAAAAAAGAGACAGGTATAAACGATAATAGTATTACCCCACAAGTCATGAATAAAACGGCAGTATTAGGCGCAGGCGTGATGGGCGGTGGTATCGCGTGGTTATTTTCTAATAAAGATATTAACGTACGCCTTAAGGATATTGAATGGGGAGCGGTCGCTAAAGGTTATCAAACGGCCAATCTGTATTATCAGCAGATGAAGAAGTTTCGTAAAATCAAACCGAATCAAATTCGCTACAAAATGAACCATATTGCGGGCTGTGTTAATTACAATGGTTTCCAGCAGATTGACCTTGTTGTAGAAGCGGTTGTTGAAAATATTAAAGTAAAAAAAATGGTGTTAGCAGAAGTAGAAGCGCAACTACCAGAGCATGCTATTTTAGCTTCAAACACTTCAAGCCTTTCTATTACGGAGATGGCAGAAGGCTTGAAGCGTCCTGAAAATATGATTGGTATGCATTTCTTTAATCCCGTTAATCGTATGCCCTTAGTTGAAATTATCCCCGGCGAAAAAACCAGCCAACAAACCATTGCTAACACAGTAAAACTCGCTAAACAACTTGGTAAAACCCCGATTGTAGTGGGTAACTGTGCAGGTTTCTTAGTGAACCGCATTCTGATTCCGATGCTTAACGAAGCGGCCCTAATTTTACAAGAAGGCGGTAATGTACTGGCTATTGATAAAAGCATCGAAGCGTTTGGACTGCCAATGGGGCCGTTTGTACTAGCTGATGAAGTGGGTATCGATATTGGTTTTCATGTCGCCACTATTTTAGAAGAAGCCTATGGACCACGCATGAAAGTAGCGGGTATTTTCCACCCTATTTTTAATGAAGAAAAACTATTAGGTAAAAAATCGGGCACCGGTTTTTATCAACATATCAAAAAGTCAGCACCCCGCTATAACAAGAACATCGACACACTTTTAACTTTTTATCGTTCAGAAAATAATATCAGCCCACAGCAGTTTAATCATGAACAGATAGTTGATCGCTGTATTTTAGTGATGGTCAATGAAGCGGTGCGCTGTTTAGAAGAAGGCATTATTACTAATCCTGCTTACTTAGATATGGCAATGTTAATGGGTACGGGTTTCCCTGCCTTTCATGGCGGACTATTAAAATATGCCGATAACCGAGGGTTAAAAAATGTCTGTGACACACTAACAAAATTAAGCGCGCTTTACGGTGAACGTTTTAGCCCTGCGCAGTTGTTAATAGATAAAGCGAACAATCAGCAAACATTTTATGAGGGAGATGCACAATGAATAAACAAACAGATAACGTTAAAGAGCAGCCTGAAGAGCAGTCTGTTATTGATACCTCTAAAATGAATGCGGATAAAGCAGCTGCTATGCAACTTGCAGAAGCGGCCCGTGATAATAACCTACAACAAAATAGTTTTGCCGGTCAGCTATTTATGGGCAATTGCCAAACCGATCTCATTTTTCCTTTTCCAACACAGAGTCCTGAAGAGCAAAAAATAGGTGATGATCTTGTTAAAGAGGTCTGTGAATTTTTGATTAATCACCTTGATGGTGAAGAAGTGGACGCAACACAAATCATTCCCGATGAGGTTATAAAAGGATTGACTGACATGGGCCTGTTTGCCATGAAAGTACCTAAAGAATATAACGGATTAGGACTCTCTCAGGTTAATTATAATCGCATCATGATGGCGGTTTCCGCGCATTGTGGCGCGACTGCGGTTTTATTAAGTGCGCATCAATCGATTGGTGTGCCACAGCCGTTAAAAATGTTTGGTACAAAAGCGCAGAAAGAAAAATACTTACCGCAATTTCGCGAAGGCAAGATATCCGCTTTTGCGTTAACCGAGCCTGAAGTCGGTTCAGACCCTGCCAAAATGGAAACCACCGCAACCTTAACCGAGGATGGAAAACACTATTTAATCAACGGTATCAAACTCTGGTGTACCAATGGATTAATTGCCGATGTATTAGTGGTGATGGCACAAACCGCCCCTAAAATCTTAAAAAGTGGTAAACAAGTCAAACAGATCACCGCCTTTATTGTAGAAAAAGAGATGGGTGGTATGGAGGTATTACATCGCTGTGACTTTATGGGTATTCGTGGCATTCAAAATGGGTTAATGAAATTTACTAATGTAAAAGTGCCCGTTGAAAATATCATTCTCGGTGAAGGGAAAGGCTTGAAATTGGCCCTCGCAACCCTTAATACCGGTCGTTTAACACTGCCAGCGGCCTCTGCCGGCATGGGAAAATACTGTTTAGCGGTTGCCCGCGATTGGGGTAATGAACGTGTGCAATGGGGTATGCCCATTGGTAAACACGAAGCGGGTGCCAAAAAAATCGCCTTTATCGCCTCAAGCACTTTTGCCATGGAAGCCGTTACCTATTTAACCTCACATATGGCGGATGATCCTAAATTGGACCTGCGCATTGAAGCGGCCATGGCAAAACTGTTCTGCTCTGAACTCGCCTGGGAAGTGGTTGATACCACCATGCAATTACGTGGCGGTCGTGGTTACGAAAAAGCCTCTTCATTAAAAGCCCGTGGCGAGAAACCCTACCCGATTGAGCGTCTGATGCGTGATTGCCGCATTAACCGTATTATTGAAGGCACCACGGATATCATGAAGCTATTTTTAGCGCGTGAAGCGATGGATCCCCATTTAAAAGTAGCAGCCGATTTACTTAAGAAAAATGTGCCTGTCGGTCAAAAAATTCAAGCTGGCGTAAAATTAGCAGCCTTTTACAGTAGTTGGTATCCAACACAATGGGTGAATAGCTCATTATGGAGTTCACACCCAGAGCTTGGAAAACTCGCTAAGCATATCTCTTATGTTGAAAGTAGCGCGCATAAATTAGCGCGTACGATTTTCCATTACATCGGTTTATATCAAGATAGATTAGAGCGTAAGCAACATATTTTAGGTTTACTGATGGAGATTGGCACTGAGCTATTTGCCATATCGGCCACCTGCTCCTTTGCAAAATCCAAACTTGATAAACAACCTGACGACTTAACACCTCAGTATCTTGCGGATGTATTTTGCTTAAACAGCAAACGAAAAATAGATAGATTGTTTGACGAATTAACCAATAATGATGATAACAAAGAGAATAAACTCGCCAGAAGTGTCTTAAATGGCGAAATGAAATGGTTAGAAGAAGGCGTGCCTTGGGTTGATTATTAACCGTAGCGAGGGTTGAAATTTAATCACTAATATTAGCCTAACAAGCTGATAACTTGGTTCGATTTCCGCTACTCGAACCAAGTTTCACATCTACTAAATCAACCTATAATGGTTGATTTTTTGTTTCTGGCTCCCATAAAAATTCATTTTGGCCAATTTTTAGTACGCACTGCTTTTCCATTTTTCTCGTTAAGGCAGACAGACACAATACAAATTACCCACTACAGCGTGTAAAACTTGGTTTACCTGCTATACAGTGTAATAATTTATTTACTTGTTATAGCGTGTAAGGTAAATATGAAAATCTCCACAACAAAACAACTTAGTGCATATTTAAAGGATGTTCGTTTAGATAATGAATTATCGCAAACGGATGTCGCTAAAAAAGTTGGAGTACGCCAAGATACTGTTTCAAATTTTGAGTTGAGAGCAGGAACAACCAAGATGGATACTTTTTTTAAACTGCTTTCTGCGCTTGAATTAGATTTTGAAATCACACCTCGTAATAGCAAAACTGGCGATGATGAGTCGGGCTGGAAAGAGGAGTGGTAATGGCTACCTTAGATGTCTACCTCACTCAGTGACATTAAAACGAGTACTGAACAAATAATTATAGATGTTCAAGCTCGCTTACCAGTAAATTTTAGGCAAAAAAAACCACGTTACTTTTTATATCAAGTAACGTGGTTTTTTATTAACTTTTCAGTTATTCATCCAGTAGGATTAAACAGGCATTTTAGCCAATTTAGCGCAGACTAGATCACCAAATTCAGCCGTGCTTACTAAGTTCGCTTCGCCCGCTTTAGAAAGGTCAGATGTTGAATAACCATCTTCAAATACACCTTGCATAGCAGCCCAAAGATTTTTAGCTTCTTTTTCCATACCAAAGCTCATTTCAAGCATTAGCGCAACAGAGCCAATCATTGAGTATGGGTTTGCAATACCTTTACCCGCGATGTCTGGCGCAGAACCATGTGATGGTTCGTAGTAAGATTTTTCAGGACCTTTACAAGCAGAAGGCATAAGGCCTAAAGAACCTAAGATACCGCCGCCTTGGTCGCTTAAGATATCACCAAACATGTTTTCCATAACCATTACATCAAACATCGTTGGTTTTAAACATAGGTAAGTCGCTGCAGCATCAACTAATATATTGATAACTTCAACTTCAGGGAAATTAACTTTCTCTTCTTCTACGATTTCATTCCATAAAACGCTTGATTTTAATACGTTTGATTTATGGATGTTGTGCATTACTTTTTTACGTTTCATTGAAACTTCAAAACCAACACGTACGATTTGACGGATTTGATCTTCATCGTATTCAAGTACTTCACGTACAAAACGACGACCTTGTGCATCAACGCCTGTTTCTTTCTCGCCGAAGTACAAACCACCCACTAATTCACGAATAAGCATAATGTCGATACCTTCACCAACAACAGATGCTTTAAGTGGTGAAAAGTGTGCAAGACCTTTTGGCAGGTAAACAGGACGGAAGTTAGCGTAAGTATTGTAACGACGACGAAGTGGTAATAATGCGCCACGTTCAGGTTGCTCATCAACAGGGATTTTTTTAGAATCTTCGTGGTTAAGGCCAATCGTACCTTTAAGAATTGCATCCGCTTTATCACAAGCAGCTTTAGTTTCATCAGGGAATGCTTTACCCGTTTCAAAGTAAGCAACAGCACCAAACAATACGTCGTTTAGTTCAAAGTTTACATCAGCGTTACGCTGTTCAACTAATTTTAATACTTTTACTGCTTCAACCATTACTTCTGGACCGATACCGTCACCAGCAAGTAATGCGATGTTATATGTTGTCATTTTAATTCCCTGAATGATAAATGTAGATTGTTTGAAATTCTTGCATGCATCATAAGGAAAAGTGCCCCTAGTTTCAAACTTCGCGACACTTTTTTACTCTTTAGGTGATTATTTATGCAGTTTTGTTGAATACTAATAGTGATAAGCAATATCCAAAAGTGACGCATTTTTGTTTCAGCTAAAAAACAACAAGTGCATTATCTCATCCTGTTTAACGCCGATTAATAGCAAGTGCATTAAAGCAGTGATCTTATATTGCATAAGAAAAACGCGTTTTAACCGGCAAGGTTGATCACAGATTAATTAGGTTGCTATAAGTAATAGGTAAAACTCGATGACGGCGATAACAAAAAACACCGACGACAGTGCTTGCCAAAACTTGAGCGGATGCCTTTCCATAAACGACAGCTTGGGCAACGACACAGCGCTATTGCACGTCACTCTATCAAGTTCAGTGATAAATTCACTCATCGAGCTATAACGCTTATCGATATTAGGGTGTGTCGCACTACTCAGCACCACATCTAAATGTTTGGGCAGTCCAATTCTAAAGCGTTGAATATCACGATATAACCAATCTGAATTGGCCACTTTATGTAACGATTGCAGATTATTCTCTTGATAGGGTAAACCGCCAGAAAGTAACTCATAGGTGATCACGGCAATCGAAAAAAGATCCGATAACACACTGGTTTCGCCCTTATAAAGGTACTCGGGTGCAATATAATCCGCAGCCCCTAGTGGCACCTCTTCTACTGTTTTTGATATCTCGTCTAACCCTTTGATTTTAACGGTTCCAAAATCGATAAGAGTAATGTGATTATGCTGAGAGATAAGTATGTTTTCCGGTTTTAAATCTCGATGCACCATCGCTGAACGTTGTAAAACACGCACCGCATTAACCACTTTTTTAACAATAACCACCACCTCTTCAAAGGCAGGTTGCGGGTTTTCATACATCCATTGACGTAATGTGATGCCCTCAATATATTCACAAATATGATAAAGAAAGGGGGATTTTTCAATGCGCGCTTGAATGGCCATAATATTAGGGTGTTTTAATCGTTGCCCTACCCACTGCTCTTTGTAAAATCCATCAAGGTAAGTTTGGTCGTGCGCATAATTCAAAGAGGGCATTTTTAATACCACTTGTTTATGGGTACTTTTTCCCGTGGCTAAATAGACATGGCTACGTGTCCCTTCGTGCAATACTTTATCGACTTTAAAGCCGTCAATTTCATTGCCTTGTTGCATCGCTGGCGGGATCACCAACTTACTTAGGTTTTTAAATACCTCATTAAGACCGGGGTTAGGTAATGGCCCCACTGTCAGCAATAAACAACTCAAATTATCGATGCTACCGTGATTAAGCGCATCATTACAAATGGCTTTAGAGAGCGCTTCTAACGTCTTTGCAGTAACCTCAATATCTTGATGACAACGAAGGTGTTCAATGATCATTTTACTCGTTAGTACATCGTGTAAACCATCGCTGGACAATAAAAAAACATCTCCTTGCTGCAGAGACAGGCTACGATAATCAATATCGATATGCCAATCCATGCCTAGCGCACGTGTTAAAACACGGCTATCACCACCAGCAGAGCGGCAATGGTCTTGCGTGAGTTGCGTTAAACTACCTGCTCGGAAGCGGTAAATACGACTATCTCCTACATGAAAAATATGCGCCGTTGTTGACTTAAAAATAACGCTACTAAAAGTCGTGATCAAACCGTTATGGCGAGCATCTGCTTGACTGTGATGATACAACCAAGCATTTAATGCGTTTAATACCTTGCCGGCCGATTTCTTTACATCCCAGCTTTGCTCCGTACTGTAATAGTCACTGATAAATTGTGTCACACTGGTCTGACTAGCTTGTTGCCCATTATTGCTGCAGCTAACACCATCTGCAAGACAGGCAACAACCCCTTTAAATTGTTTCTCTGAATATGAGCTTGGGTCTTTAACCGCAAAGGCATCTTGGTTAACATCACGTTTCCCTGCTGTTGAATATCCGCCAATACAAATGTCCAGCTTTGTGGTCATTATTTTACTCATATCAAATTTCCCAATTTATACTTGTATTAATGACTGCCAACATCAATTAATGTGACACTACCATCTTCATTTATTTCGGCTATTTTTCCTTTTGGCTCAGTCATAAAGAGCAAGGTTACTAAACCAGCAAATGCGGTAACAGCGATCACATAAAAGAAGGTTTGGTAATCAACAAACGACAAGATAGTCAGGTAGACAACCGCTCCAACATTACCGTAAGCCCCTGTCATGCCCGCGATTTGTCCTGTCATACGACGCTTTATTAACGGTACCGTTGCGAAGACAGCGCCTTCACCGGCTTGTACAAAGAAAGAACATAACATCGCAGCAGCAACGGCTAGCCATAACGTCCATTGCCCTGTGATTTGTGCCATTAATAAATAACCTAAGGCTAAACCTGCAGTCAAAATAATCAAGGTTGATTTACGACCAAAGCGATCGGAAAGCCAACCACCACCAGGACGTGAAACTAAGTTCATAAAGGCGTAAGCAGATGCCACCATACCGGCAACCACCGGCGTTAATTCGAAGGTTTCTAAGAAGAATAATGGCAACATCGAAACAACCGCTAATTCAGATCCAAAGGTCGCAAAATAAAGCACATTTAACACCGCCACTTGTTTGAATTTATAACGATGAATCTCTTCGACAGGTGTCGTAAAAATGTGTTTATTCACTTTCCACACCTGAGTCCATTCATAGACATAAAGTAAAACTAACAGGGTATAGATAACATAACAGGCTCCCGTTGAGAGCATATCGATATTCGTCGGTGATAACTTCCAGGTTAACAGTGCTAATGCCGCATACATGGGTATTTTCATCAACAATAAAAGAAAGAAATCGCCCTTAGAAGTGACTTCCATGGCGGTTAAATTAGCCGGTTTGAAATACGTGGCGCCCTTAGGGGTATCACGAATGTTGTGATAAAAAACAAAGGAAAAAGCTAAGCTTAATAACCCAGTGACCACCATGGCATAACGCCAGCCTTCATCGCCACCAAATAACAACGCCACCGTAGGTAATGTAAACGCGGCAGCCGCACTACCAAAGTTACCCCATCCACCATAAATACCCTCTGCGGTGCCTAGCTCGTTATGCGGGAACCACTCTGAAACAAGGCGAATACCAATCACAAAACCTGCACCAATAAAACCTAATGCAAAACGTGAAATCGCAGCTTCTAAAAACGTCTCAGAAAATGCGAAGGTAAAACAAGGGATAGCACAGAGAAAAAGCAAGGCTGAATAAACGATGCGTGGCCCATATTTATCGGTTAGCGAACCGACAATAACTCGCGCTGGAATCGTGATGGCGACATTAAGAATCAATAACGTTTTAATTTGCTCAGTGGTTAACCCTAGTGTTTCTTTTACCGATTGTAATAAAGGGGCAAAGTTAAACCACACGGCAAAGGTAATAAAAAAGGCCATCCAGCTTAGGTGTAATGTTTTCATCTTTCCTTGAAAAGAAAAAATGTTAAATGAGCTTTTACTCATAGTAAATTCCTGTTTTAAACTTTATTTGGGTAACGGTCCTATTAATGAAATAGAGCCTTAATAATTTAGAGAGCGTTAATAACTTAGAGAGCGTTAAAGGCGCTTATTAACTCGCCTCTTTAAGCTGTACTTGATTACTTTCAATCCGCACATTAAAGGTTTTTAACCTATGCTCTGAAGAATCTAAACACTCTCCCGTACTCAAATTAAAACGCTGCTTATATAAAGGAGAGGCCACATAGGTAATATCTTCTGTTGATCCAATTAAGCCTCGAGACAGTACATTTGCTTCACCGAATGGGTCAAAATTAGCGACGGCATAAACATTATCAGTTTGCTTACACAAAAAAATAGCCACTTGTTGTTTGTTAAAAAGTGCGCAGACCCCCGCATTAGGCGTTAAGTCGCTCAAAGTACAGATATCAGTCCATGTTGTATTATTTAAGTTATTTTCCATCATTTTTCTCCTTTTAGACTAATTCTGTGATGTGAATTTTGTTATCATTTTTAGTGGTAGGGAAACGCTGTTCTCTCTCAACTTTAAATTCAAGACCCGCATCAGCTTCATGACTATTGATGTAATGTTTGAAACGCTTTAGTTTTTCAGGATCTTCAATGGTTGTTTTCCATTCACACTGGTAGTTTTCAATGTTACTTTCCATTTCCGCTTCTAACTCAGCATTAATGTTTAGAGAATCATTGATGATGACATCTCTTAGGTATTCAATCCCACCTTCTAAATTCTCCAACCATACAGAGGTACGTTGTAGACGATCAGCAGTACGAATATAAAACATGTAAATACGGTCTACATAAGTGCGTAATTGTTCATCGGTTAGATCAGATGCAAACAAATCACCATGGCGAGGACGCATACCGCCATTACCACCAAAAAACAGATTCCAACCGTTGTCTGTTGCAATCAAACCAAAGTCTTTGCCTTGCGCTTCAGCACATTCACGCGTACAACCAGACACACCAAACTTAACTTTGTGTGGAGAGCGTAATCCTTTGTAACGATTTTCTAGATCAATCGCAAAACCGATACTATTTTTAACGCCGTAACGGCACCAAGTGCTACCAACACAAGCCTTAACTGTACGTAATGACTTACCGTATGCATGCCCTGTTTCAAAACCGGCATCAACTAACCTCTTCCAAATAGCAGGGAGTTCATTTAACTGCGCACCAAATAGATCGACACGTGCTCCACCGGTAATTTTTGTATAAAGGTCGAACTCTTTAGCAACTTGCCCGATAACGATTAAACCATCTGGTGTAATTTCACCACCCGGAATACGTGGAACAACAGAGTAAGTCCCATCTTTTTGCATATTACCTAGGTAGTTATCATTAGTGTCTTGTAAACCAACATGTTCGTCTTCTAGTACATAATCATTCCAGTAAGAAGCTAATATATTAGCAACGGCAGGTTTACATATTTCACACCCGAGTCCAGAGCCACATTCAGTTAATAATACAGAAAATGTTTTAATTTTTTTAACGCGGATAATATCGGCTAGTTGTTGACGAGAATAAGCAAAATGCTCACAGATATCATTTTTAACTTCAAAACCCAGAGAAGCTAACTCACTATCCAATACTTGTTTTGCTAAAGGAGCACAACCACCACACCCAGTCGCCGCTTTGGTTGAGCTTTTGAGATCTCCCATATTGCAGCAGCCAGCTGCAACCGCTTGTTTAATATCCCCTTTACTGACATCGAAACATGAACAAATAGCAGCAGTATCAGGTAGCGCATCAACACCTAAACCAGTAGATTGCTCATCATCTGAGCTTGGTAAAATAAGTGCACTAGGGTTATCCGGTAACACCATGTCGTTTAACTTTAATTGCAATAACGTGCCGTAAGCATCCACGTCACCCACTAAGACTGCGCCCACCAGCTTCTTGCCATCTTGCGAAACAATCAAACGTTTATAAACTTGCTCAATTTCATCATGATAAGTATATGACTGCGCACCTTCAGTTTTTCCATGTACCTCACCAATACTGGCAACATCAATCCCTAATAACTTCAATTTAGTACTCATATCGGCACCAGTAAACGCAAGATCAGTGTTGCCGTTAATATGTGCAGCCACCACTTTTGCCATCTGATAACTCGGTGCCACTAAACCAAAAATAAAGTTCTCCCATAACGCACATTCACCAATCGCATACACATTGTCAGCACTGGTTTGGCAGTGATTATTGATAACAATGCCACCACGCTCACCAATATCGATACCCGATAAACGGGCTAATTCATCCTGTGGGCGAATGCCGGCGGAAAAGATAATCGTATCCGTTTCTAAAAAACTGCCATCTGCAAAGTTCATACGATAACGACAAAATTCCCCAGCAATAATTTCAGTGGTGGCTTTTCCGGTATGCACTTTTACGCCAATCTCTTCAATTTTACGGCGTAATAATGCACCACCCCCTTCGTCTAACTGCACCGCCATTAAACGTGGTGCAAACTCTACAATATGTGTTTCTAAACCTAAGTTGACTAATGCATTACCCGCCTCAAGGCCGAGTAAACCGCCACCAATAACAACACCCACTTTGCTTGTTTTGCCCGATTCAGTGATCGCTTCTAAATCATCAATAGTACGATAGACATGGCAATGTGCTTGGTCATTACCCGGGATAGGCGGCACAAAAGGAAAGGAGCCCGTGGCTAAGACTAATTTGTCGTAACTTTCGATACGGCCACTTGCTGTGATGATGTGTTTGTTGGCAAAGTCGAGCTCAACCACTTTGTCATTGAGTACAAATTTAATGCCATTTTCGTGGTAATAATTATCATCCGTTAACGATAAATCATCCGCTGTTTTTCCCGAAAAGAAGTAACTTAATTGCACACGATCATAAGCAAGGCGTGATTCCTCTGAAAAGGTGATCACCTCATAATTACTCAGCCCATCGTTACCTTTTTTGTCTTGAATAAGGTTATCAATAAACTTGTGCCCGACCATACCGTTGCCAACCACAACAATGCGTTGTTTGCTCATAATGCTATTTCCTTTCTCAATGATATTACTTACTGTTTAATTTGATTTATTCAGTAGCGATTCATTTAGGGTTATAGCAATGCAGATGCCACTTTCAAAAGGCCTCGTTAAAAAGGATTTATAACCCCATAAAATTCAACAACTTAAATCGCGATAAAATTTAAGTGTCGTTAAATAGCGGGTATTCCACGGGTTGATTTGTTATAAAAATGTAACAATTTAGTGCGTCACGCACCAAAAGAGAGCGCTTTCTTTACTTTTTAACTTACCGCTAATGGGCCATCGACCATAAAGGGATTGCCGAGAAGCAAGCTGTTACCTATTGATTTTGTTGGCAATAGTTAAATTTAATTATTTTATATTAAATTGTTGCCCTAGTTGGTGTGGTCTTTGCTCTATCTGTTTATTAATCAATACAAGCAAATGACCATTAAGAGAGTGCATATGACAATAAAAAAAAGCTTATGGACAAAAACAACCTGTGCATATTGTGGTGTTGGTTGTGGCATTGAAGCCAAAGTAAATAGACAAGGCACACTCGATATACAAGGCGATAAAGGCCATCCTGCCAATTATGGCCAGTTATGCTCTAAAGGTTACGCGCTTGGAGAAACGGTCGGCCATCAAGGACGATTATTAACCCCAAGCATTGATGGTGTTGACAGTGATTGGGCAAGCGCACTTGAATATGTGGCCTCGCAATTTTCTGAAACCATTAAAAAACACGGACCCGATTCAGTTGCGTTTTATGTCTCTGGACAGTTATTGACTGAAGATTATTATGTCGCAAACAAATTAATGAAAGGTTTTATCGGTAGCGCGAATATCGATACAAACTCACGATTATGCATGTCCTCGGCGGTTGCTGGGCATAAACGTGCTTTTGGCAGTGATACGGTGCCAATTTGTTATGAAGATATTGAAATGGCTGATTTGGTGGTCATTACCGGCTCTAATTTGGCCTGGTGTCATCCGGTTTTATTTCAACGTTTAAAAGCGGCTAAAAAGCAACGCCCTGAGTTATTCATTGTGGTCATTGATCCAAGAAAAACCGATACCTGCTCCATTGCAGATTTACATTTAGCCATTCAACCAGACACAGATGTCGCTCTTTTTAATGGCCTATTGCGCTATTTAGCCAAGCATAAAAAAATAGATACGGATTATATAGAAAAATACACAGAAGGGTTTGAGGAAGCGTTAACCAGTGCAATCAACGACAGTACAGATCAACAGCAATTATTAAACACATTAATGATTAACGACGTTGATTTAAATACGTTTTACCAGAAATTTTCTAATACCGATAAAACCCTGAGCATCTACTCACAAGGTGTTAATCAGTCTACACAGGGAACCGATAAAGTAAACAGCATTATCAACTGTCATATCGCCACGGGTCGCATCGGTAAGCCGGGTATGGGCCCCTTTTCAGTGACCGGGCAACCCAATGCGATGGGCGGTCGAGAAGTGGGTGGACTTGCTAATACGCTAGCTGCACATATGGAGTTTGGCGATAACCAGGCTCAGCAACTAATCAGTGATTTTTGGAAAACAGACACCTTAGCAAGCCGCCCTGGTCTTAAAGCCATCGACCTATTTGAGGCGATGGGTGAAGGTAAGATTAAAGCCATATGGATAATGGCGACCAACCCTGTCGTGAGTTTACCCGATAGCACAAGCATTATTGCGGCACTTAAAAAATGTCCCTTAGTGGTTGTTTCAGATTGCATCAAAGACACCGCCACCACACAGTTGGCGAATGTATTATTACCCGCACAAGGTTGGAGTGAAAAGTCAGGCACAGTGACCAATTCAGAACGACGTATATCTCGTCAGCGCAGAATTTTAGCCAGCCCAGGCGAAGCTAAAGCGGATTGGTGGATAATTTGTGAAGTTGCCAAACGAATGGGATTTACACAGGCCTTTAACTATTTTCACGAAGGGGAAATCTTTTCTGAGTATGCAAAAATGACCACACTGGGTAACCAAGATGGATTAACACAATTAGATGCGCAGGGTTACAGTCAGTTAACACCGCAACAATGGCCCGTCACCACGTTACAGACTGCGATTATCCAACAACGCATGTTTACCGATAATCGTTTTTTTAGCGCCAATAACAAAGCACAATTTATTGCTGTTGCTGTACAAAAATCCGTACTGGCGCCTTGTGAAGAGTATCCCTTACAAATGAACAGTGGGCGCATTCGTGATCACTGGCACACTATGACAAGAACAGGCCTTTCAAGTCGATTAAGCGCCCATATTAGTGAGCCTTTTGTCTCCATTAATCATGATGATGCACAGCATAAAAACGTACAAGATGGCGATTTAGCCAGCGTAAGCAGTGCGCAAGGTGCCATTTTAGTACGTGTCTCGATATCAAAAAAGATACCTAAAGGACAAGTGTTTATTCCTATTCATTGGAATCAACAAACAGCCAGTAACGCCAGTGTCTGCACGTTAATTACTAACAGTAATGTCGACCCAATCTCTGGGCAACCGGCGTTTAAGTCCAGCGCCGTTAATATTAAAAAATGGCATTACCAGAGTGAAGCCATTTTTTTAAGTCGTCAGCAACTTGATATCAGTGAATTAGGCTTAAGTCAGTTTGATTACTGGGTTAAACAGAAAGTTGAAAATGGCTATTTGTATCGACTTGCAGACGCGATGTCACCTGAACGCTTGAATGAGCGATTAAAACAATTAATTAACCGATATTCACTGGTGAATCAACAGGCGCATAAAACCCTTGATTATGCTAATCAGCAAAAGACACTGTACCGCTATGCTCGCCTTCATCAGGAGCAAATTTTGGGTGCTTATATTGTGGCGACACAATTACAAAATAATGCCTTTGATTGGATAGAAAACCTGTTTGCACACCCTGTTGATCTGAGCACAGAACGCTCACTGCTATCAGGATGTGCACAAGGTCAATTAGTCTCAGGCAAGATTATTTGTGCGTGTAAACAAGTTGGGCTAAACACCCTTAACAATGCCATTAACAGTGCTATTAACAACTGCATTGCAACACCAGGTAAATCTTCACTTGAACAACTCTGTCAAACCACAGGGGCAGGCACAGGTTGTGGCAGCTGTCTGCCAGAAATCACTGAACTATTAAATGAGCAAACTGTTTAGTTAGCCTTTCGAAGGCTAATTTAGCAATAATGAACAATACCAATTCCATTAATTTATGGATCTAATATTACATAGGAAAAAGGAGCTAGTTCAAGGCGGAAGTTGCCGTAAATGGTTGTTCCCTTTACAAAACTTACAACGCGGAAATAGCTTCTTTTAACCAGTAAGATTGATCAGTTAGTTAGTGGTATTGGTATAATCTATAGGGATATAAAATGAAAGAACAAACCATTAAACAAATCATGACAACAAGCCCAGTCACGGTGCAATACCAAACACCCTTAAAGGAGATTATCAATATACTCGCGAAGGTGAAGCAAGCCCATTTACCGGTGGTTAATGAAGCCAATAAGTTAATTGGTTTAGTCTCACAAATAGACTGCCACAAAGCGTTGTTTAGCAGTGTTTATCATGGTGAGCAAACTGTAAAAGTGAACGACATTATGCTTAGTTTATATACCCATGCTACTTCAAGATGCAAAGTCAGCAAGGGAAATTGTGCTGATATACTAGGCATAAAATTGAAGCCTAGTCATTCTAAGTCGAAATTTTATAACGACGTAGATTGGTACAAGTTACCTTGCCCTACGGGGCGCAAGCTCGAAAACCAGCCCAGCGTTACAACAATCGAAAAGTGAATAACAATTACCTCATGTTGTGCCTTGCTCTGGTTATCGAGCTTGTGCCTGACAAAGCATCTTGAGGTAGCATGGGTATAGATCACCCTCGCGCCCGATGATAATGTGACAGAGGTATTTCTAAAAACTCGCGAGGAAACGGCAAACGTATTTCCTGTATTAGAAAAGGGTATTTTAGTCGGTATGGTTAATCGCGTGGATTTATTATCGCTACTCAATATATTAACCTGCCACAATGCACGCCGGATTAAATAGTGCGACAGTGAAACGGTGTCCATAACGTAATACAAGACAGAAAATGTAAGACAAAAAAATGCACTGCTAATAGCAGTGCATTTTAATTAAGCGCCATGATGTCACTAATACCTTTAGCCTACACCGGGTTATCGATATCAATATAAGTGACATCAAACTCTAATTCGTCGCTTAACCATTGCCCTAATGCTTGTACGCCGTAGCGCTCGGTTGCATGATGCCCAGCTGCAAAATAGTGAATACCCATTTCACGTGCGATATGTGTTGTACGCTCTGATATTTCGCCACTGATAAAGGCATCGATGCCCTGCTCTGCTGCAATAGTAATGTAATCTTGTCCGCCACCGGTGCACCATGCGATGGTTTTTATCTCTTTTTTACCGCCATCAATATGCATTGGCGCGCGATCTAATACTTGCTCAATACGTGTGCTTAGTTCATCTGGCGTGATCGCCTCTTCAAATTTACCCACACGGCCTACGCTGCGTTTATCCCAAGGTTCAAGGGGGCGTCTATCGGTGATTTGTAATAATTTAGCCAGCTGTGCGTTGTTGCCTAATTCAGGGTGAACATCCAGTGGCAAGTGATAAGCATATAAGTTGATACCATTTTCAATCAGCGCTTTAATACGCTTGTATTTCATGCCGATAATTTCTTGCTTTTCGCCTTTCCAGAAAAAACCGTGATGCACTAAAATAGCATCCGCTTGTTGCTCAATCGCGGCATCAATTAACGCTTGGTTAGCGGTTACACCTGTGATTATTTTTTTAACTTCTTCACGCCCTTCAATTTGTAAACCATTAGGGCAGTAATCTTTGAATTGATGAATTTCTAAGAATTGGTCAAGTTTATTGGCAAGTTTTCTGTTTTTCATGGTTAGCTCATAATAAGAAAATGAATAATTATGAGCTATTGTAGCGGAACGCTTTACAGCAGGTAACTATTTGGAATAATAAATGAGAATTGGCTCCCCTCTCCTAAGTTACTTTCGATGTTTAGCTCGCTGTCATAATGACTTAATGCGTGTTTCACAATCGACAACCCTAACCCTGAGCCTCCGGTATCACGTGAACGAGATTCATCAACACGATAAAAACGTTCAGTCAGATGTAAAATGTGCTCTGGTGCAATACCATCACCGTTATCCATCACACAAAAATATGCCCCGGTTTCACAAGCGCGCCAAATCACTTTAATCGCACCATTTTTAGGCGTGTAATTTACTGCGTTATAAACAAGGTTTGCCATCGCACTGCGTAATTGCATCTCGTCGCCAAGCAGTTGTAATTTATCTTCCACTGCAAAGTTGAGTTGTAATTTTTTATCTTTAGACAGCGTGTGTGCTTCATTTTCAATTTGTTTCAACATCGCTGGCACATTAACTTCGTCATCAAAATCGATGCTAGCAGCACCTTCTATTTTTGACAGCGTCATTAATTGCTCGACTAACGAACACATACGCGATGTTTGTTGATCTAATACAGTAATGGCTTTTTCTTGGCGTGATCCGGCTTCACTTTGCATACCGAGTATCTCAATATAGCCTTGTAATACCGTTAATGGCGTACGTAACTCATGGGAAACATTGGCTACAAACTGGCGTCGTTGCTCGTCTAATTGGCGGTAAGTGGTCACATCACGAACAATCAAAATACGCTGATGTTTGGCGTAAGGCATCACGCGGAACTCAAGCATTTTTTCTGCGTTAATGGGTGACGTAAGATCTAACGGTTGGTCATAATCACTGCTTTTAAGATGTTCAACAAAAAGAGGATTACGTATCAGGTTGGTAATATTGTCACCAGAATCTTCTGGCCACTTAAAGCCAAGTTGGAACTGAGCTAAACGGTTGCACCAGATTATCTCGCCACTTTTATGGAACACCACCACGGCATCGGGTAAGGCTTCTGAGCCCTCACGAAATCGGCTGATCACAGAGGCTAAATTATTACGCCTTTTACGATGACGTTGTTGCATATTATGAATACCAATAAAGGCATGTTCCCACTCAGATTTCCCATGGGGTAAAACGGTACTGTGGCTATTCCATAACCAATTATTTAGGATTTTCAGATAATAATAATGCCAAATAATGTGCACAAAAAAAGACACTAATAATAATTCTTGTAAACAATCAAATAGCGCGCCCACAATAATAACCGGCAGGTATACAAATACCAGCCCCCACATCAATGCCTTCCATGAATAGATTTTCAATTTTTAGTCTTCTATGGTTATTGCTTGGTCGAGAAACGGTAACCTGAGCCACGTACTGTTTGCACAAGATAATCATGATCTTTTAATGCTTTGCGTAAACGTCTGATATGCACATCAACCGTGCGATCTTCAACGTAAACGTTAGTACCCCAGACATTATTAAGTAATTGCTCACGGCTATAAACACGTTCAGGATGAGTCATAAAGAAGTGTAATAATTTAAACTCTGTTGGCCCCATGTCTAATGGCGAGTCATCGAGTGTGGCACGATGTGAAATGGGGTCTAACTTCAGTTTTCCAACTTCTAATGTATCATCAAGTGACGTTGGATTAACGCGGCGTAATACCGATTTAAGGCGCGCCATTAACTCTTTAGGTGAAAAAGGTTTAGTCACATAATCATCGGCGCCATTTTCAAGGCCACGGACTTTATCTTCTTCTTCGCCACGAGCCGTCAACATCACCACAGGAATTTGGCGTAACATTTCATCGACTTTAAGATATTTAAGTAGCTTGATACCGCTGCCACCTGGGAACATCCAATCTAATAGAATAAGGTCAGGGTAAGGTTCACCAAGTTGCTCTAATGCGACTTGATAACTATCAGCTTCTATACACTCGTAGCCATGTTGTTCAAGAACAAAACATAACATATCACGGATTGCGACTTCATCTTCGACTACTAATATACGACTTGCCATAGTACTTACCTGTCTATCTAAATTTAAAGTGGCGCTATTATTACCTCGCATTATGACACTTATATGACAAAAGCTCATAAACTGTCATAAATACCAACCACATTTAATTTGTGATCAGCCTTACTTGTTAAAACGAGCACTATCTACGTTATGAATTTTATTCAAAACGTCCTATTCTTCACCACGTTGTGGCCAGCTAAAGCTGTTCAAAATCATTCCATACGATTTTGTGAAAGGAGAATAACTACTTCCTACAACTCATGCCTTGATAGCACTCATTTTTCCTACGCAATACAAGATCACATATTTAATGCACTTGGTATAACAACGAGTAAACATCAACAATTGCTCAGTTCGGCTATCTTAGCGTATCTATTCACGAAAAAGTGCGACTTTACAAAATTAATCGGTGCGCTTTTACATTTTAAACGAGCAATAAAATGTGTTGTTCTGAGCATTTATTAAAAAATGGTAAACTCTTTTTCAAATTTCATTTACACTCTTCCCTCTGATTTTTATTTTAAGGTGTTTCCCATGTTTTTCAAAAACCTACAAGTTTATCGTTTTACCCGTCCACTAGAGCAAGATGAAAAAGCGTTAGAGCGAAACTTAGAAGAGTTTAAATTTAAACCTTGCGGAAGCCAAGATGTCTCAAAATTAGGCTGGATATTCCCAATGGGAAAAATCGGCGCAATGTACACCCATACAGCCAATAAACAAATTCTTATCTGCCTTAAAAAAGAAGAAAAAATGGTACCGGCAGGTGTGATTAAAGATCAGCTAAATGAACGTGTTGAAGCGATTGAAGCTGAGCAAGGTCGCGCATTAAAGAAAAAAGAAAAAGACTCTTTAAAAGAAGAGATCATGATGCAGTTATTGCCACGTGCCTTTAGCCGTACTTCACAAACGTATGCGTGGATAGACCCTGAATCAGATATGCTTTATGTTGATGCTTCAAGCGCGCGTAAAGCCGAAGAGCTAATCTCGTTATTACGTAAAACATTAGGTAGTTTACCGGTTGTGCCAATTCAACTTAAAAACCAAGCTGATGTTGTGATGACTGACTGGTTAGTAGAAGGTAATATTCCAACAAATTTCAAATTAGAAGATGAAGCTGAATTGTGCTCTGCATTAGAAGGCGGCGGTATTATTCGTTGTAAGCAACAAGACCTGCTTTCAGATGAAATAAAAAATCATCTTTCATCGGATAAATTTGTGACTAAACTTGCGCTGAACTGGGCTGATAGCATCTCGTTTATCATTGGTGAAGAGTTTATGCTGAAACGCATTAAATTCTCTGATGTATTACAAGAGCAAAATGAAGACATTGAAAAAGATGACTTTGCAGCCCGTTTCGATGCAGATTTTGCGTTAATGACAGGTGAAATCAAACTGCTTGTTCCAGCTGTGATTGAGGCTTTTGGTGGTCAACAGACACTATAAGCAAACACACACAACGTCGTACAAAATGACGCAAAAGAGGCTTTCACTCAATAGCCTCTCTAAAAAACAAACCTTAGAAAAACCGCTTAAAAAAAGCGGTTTTTCTGTTATTATTCTCGCTTAATTTTCCCATCAATTAAATGAGATTTATTAACATGAGTGTATCAATATTTGGTAGTGCTAAATCCCCCAGTGCAACAAAAGCCCTTTTACTCGGTTCGGGGGAGTTAGGTAAAGAAGTCGCGATTGAACTACAACGCTTTGGCATTGAAGTGGTAGCGGCAGACAGTTATGAAAATGCCCCAGCAATGCAAGTTGCCCATTCATCTCACGTAGTATCAATGCTTGATGGCGATAAGCTAGAGCAGATTATCCGCGCAGAAAAACCTGATTTTATCATTCCTGAAGTCGAAGCGATTGCCACTGATACCCTTGTTAAGCTAGAAAAAGAAGGCTTTAATATTATCCCTTCTGCACGTGCCACTAAGCTCACCATGGACAGAGAAGGCATTCGTCGCCTTGTCGCAGAAACACTTAGCGTTAAAACCTCTCCTTATTTCTTTACTGATATAAAAGAACAATATCTACAAGCCGTCAAAGAAGTCGGTATTCCCTGCGTCGTTAAACCGGTCATGAGTAGCTCAGGTAAAGGACAAACCGTGATTAAATCTGATACAGATTTAGATGCTGCCTGGGACTATTCACAAGAAGGCGGTCGTACTGGCGCCGGTCGCGTTATTGTAGAAGGATTTGTACCCTTTGATTATGAAATCACGCTACTGACGATCAGTGCGATTGATGGCGTACATTTTTGCGCGCCTATTGGTCATCGCCAAGAAAATGGAGATTACCGTGAGTCATGGCAGCCACAAGTAATGTCTGATATTGCACTTCAACAAGCACAAGACATTGCAAAAAAAGTGGTCACTGAATTAGGCGGTTATGGCCTGTTTGGTATGGAGTTCTTTATTAAAGGTGATGAGGTTTACTTTAATGAAGTTTCACCACGTCCACACGACACCGGTTTAGTAACTTTACTTTCCCAGGATGCGTCAGAGTTTGCATTGCACGTTCGTGCCATTTTGGGCTTCCCTATTGGCACTATCACGCAATATGGCCCAACGGCATCGAGTGTTATTTTAGGTAATGGTAAATCAGAAGATATTCAATACAGTAATATCGCCCAAGCATTAGGTCTGGTTAATGGCGCACAAATTCGTCTTTTTGCAAAACCCGATATTAATGGCTCACGCCGCTTAGGTGTTGCGATTGCCCGTGGCGATGATACCAACAGCGCCGTTATTAATGCCAAACTGGTTTCTGATGCCGTCAATATTAAGTATTAGTACTGGATAACAGGCAATAAAATAGATTCGTAATTACTCAGCACCCGGCTAAAACGTGTGCTTTTCATACGAAAATAGACAGTAACTGTTCAGGGCTAAGCTATTTATGCTTAGTTCAAGGCGAAAAAGCGCAGTTTAGTCGTTTAAATACTTCGTACATCCTGTACTACGCCCTTCGGGCCAACCTACGGATGTTCAAATTTATTCCCGATAAATTTGTGAGCATTTTTAAACACGGTTATCGTCAGATAACTGAAACTTTACCTTGAACAGACCTTAAATAGCGACGGCCTGAGTAGTTACATAGATTCAATTGTAAAAAAGGTAACTTCGGTTACCTTTTTTTATGCCTACAAAACCCCTTTATGCTCATAAAAACAGCACCTTCTCTATAAAACTGTAAATAAAGCTTGAAATATAGACAAAATAATGTACTGTTGTTTTATACAGTGTTTATTCATACAGTATTTGTAAGGTGGTTTTATGTTATCTCGCTATCAGCAACAGGCAAACAACAATTCATTCAATGTTAGACATATTGATTCACATATCAGCAAGTCGCAAAACAGATTAACCTTGAGTTATGATCTGAATAACTATCACCCGCTTCTGCAGCACTTACAAACCTCAGAGGATCCAAGGTGGATCCTATTTATTGCGCCACCAGGAAAACCTAACTTTCAGTTTTTACAGCAAGCAGGTATTAATAAAAGCCGTATTATTACGCTTAACCAAAAGCAGCTAAATGATCCGGATCAGCTTTTTAAAGACGCACTCGCGAGTAATAATTACGCGGCCGTTATTCGTTGGGTAGCGAAGTGTAATAAACCACTAATGAATGAGATAAATCAATTAACAGCCGATTCTAATACCCACTGTTTTGTTTATTGCGCACAATAAACGGTATAATAAGTGCTTATTAAATACTTTCTAGGAAGCACCTATGTACCCATACTGCGATAAAACAAAAAATATCATCAATATGATTGGAAGTGGCGATGCAGCTTACGTACCAAAAGCAATCACCTGCGCGATTAAAGCCTTAGATGCGATAGCAGCCAATGAGCAACTAGATAACACCACACGTGAAGATGCCGCCTTTGCAGCGGCTAACTTAGTATTAAGTGATTATAACGACAACGATTAATCGAGACTTATGTTGTTAGAGAAGATCTGTAGAGAAGGTTATTAGAGAAAGCTGTTGTGACGATTGTAGCGAAGGTTGTAAGTGACTATCGTTAGAGACAGCTGTCATCGAAGGTTGTAAGTGACTATCGTTAGAAACGGCTGTTAGTGAAGGAAACAGCAGGCTAAAGGCAGGCAAAAAAAAAGTAAGAAAACACTGTGTGTTTGCTTACTTTTTCTCGTTTCAGGCATAAGCCAAAGTGAAACGAATTAATTAACGGTTTTTAACGCTTGCTCTTGTAACTCTTTTTGAATTGAAGCCAGCTCCATTAACGCATATTTATATTCAATAAACTCATGGATATTAGTGGTTGTGGTGAGTTTAAAGTAATAAATCGCCTTGTCTAAATTACCCGATAGTTTATGAAAATGACCCAGGTAAAAATACGCTTCACAAAGACGCTGCGCGATCTCTTTGTTTGTTTCTACGCCATTACCAATAGTTTCAAAAAAGGCTTTCTCTGAGGTACGTCCCGCAATCACATCAATCAATGACCAGACATAACGATTGTCACTGCCTGTTGATTGCTCTTCTTGTAATGTAATCAGTGCTTTCTCAGGGTCAATCTTACTGTCGATAATGTAACGCCATAATGTACGGTAAGGGTCGCTTTTATCCATTTCGTAAAAAGTATTAATATCACGTGATGCCAGTGGGTAACGCTTCACTTGATAAAGCCCTACTGCACGGTGTAAATAACTGTATTGCATTTTACCATTGAGCTCGATAGCTGCATCAAAGGCATCAAAAGCTTCGTCATATGACTGACCTAATAACAGGTAAATCCCAAGAGAATTGTAAGCATCTGGAAATGCGGGATCAGCATTGATAGATTGTGTGAAATCGTAACGACTGTGAGCACTTAACCCCATGCGGTCATAAATAATGCCACGTTCATAAAAGAGCAATGCTTTCTGTTTTGAATCCCCTTTATGTTCTGCAATAAGCTGATTAAGGCGTAATAATTTAACTTCATCTTGATAATCAATCTGTACTGCTGTTGCAACCGGTAATACGACCATCGGGTTGGTTTTTTCTTTATGGCGGGTATTATTTTGAGGCACTGATTCACAGGCAGTTAAAACAGCAATAAGAGGCAATAAAGTGAGTGCTGATAGTTTCAATTTCATGAATAAAGCCTTATGGATAAGAGTTTTAAGAGTGAACTATAATAATAACAAAGTAAAGGTAGATAATGATTTGAGGACAAAAAGTCGTGAATAGAAGTAGGTTTAATGGTACTTAGACAGGTTTAATGGCGCTTAGAAAGCTTTATTACAGACAAGTCCCCGCTCTGCATAATTTCACATCTTCTTGCAAATACTTTTTAGCGATACTTATTTTTTGTTTTTGCAATTTATCTTCAAGAATAGTTAGGGGCTCTCCTGCTGTTATTGTAAAGGGAGTAACTGCCCAAATAACCGCCATCATATAAATACTATTTTCACCGCGCATTATTTTGTAATAACCCAATTCACCTTGTTTAGTATCACGTCTATATGAACAAGCATATTGCCCATAAAAAACCTTTTCAGGTACCCATGATGGTGAACTTGGTTGGTAAATAATGGCGTTTGCACAAATGCTTTCAATGATGTCTTCAACCGAAACAGCAAAACGCTGTACGCTCATCGATTGTGGCAAATTAGTCAATTTTTGTTTATTAATGTGTGTCAGCTTATCGGCTTCATCCGGTTTGATCGGCTCATATTCAATTTCAAAAAAACGTTCTAATTTGAGATCCTTTGTTTTCTGCCAACCATTCGCCCAACCAGGATACGTCGGTGCAAAAAAACGTTCTTCTTGAACAAGCTCATCGGCAATGGATTCATCGCCTAGTTCTAAGTCAATTAATAAGTTATTACAAGGTGTTGTAGAGTAGTGAATAGTTCCTTCGTCGTCGCACTTATAGACCTCAGCATAAAGAGGCGCAGTGAATATAAATAGAAAAATATAAATGAACGGTTTATAGAACATAAAAATTAAAGGAACCTTTTATTTTATAATAAGTTATTTTAGCTTACTTCTTATTTTGAAAAACGGTGAAAGAAAATAGCCTTATTTATAAATCAAGTTTATGAATGTCATCTTGAGAGAAACGTTTTTGTAAAACTGATTTTTTTTCCATGTACATCTCTCCACCTTTTGCAATACTAAAATGATCTGGATTATCATTATGCAAACTTTGGTATGCCATAATTATCTGTAACGTATCCGCTTTTTGTTTTTCATCAAGTGGGTTACCATCTAGCCATCGACCTGTCTCAACTGATTGTTTTAACTTACTATATAGTGATGGCGATAGCTTTTTAGCATACTCAGTAATATTTGACACTGTAAATTCCCATTAATTACAAAAATTATCTATGCTAAGTATATTGATTTAACGGAATATTTCTACTGATGATTATTAAGACAGCGATGAAACTCTCACTTGTGTGCTCTGCACTGCTATTAACAGCGTGTAAACCTTGGGTGAGTGACAATATTGGTAGTATTTGTAAAGACTCACCTGAGCTTTGCGAAGACCTACACAAAATTGGAGATTGTCGTTTTAAGCGTACTACTGTCATTCGTGCACGCTATTACGACAAAATTGATCCCACTGAAATAAACAAACGAGACTTACTCACAGAGCTCGATGAATATGAATCATGTTTAGAACTCACTTTGTTTATGCAATATACACGTAATAAAAATCGTAAAAAATTACGTTTAGAGAATTACCTTAAAGCGCAGGAACTCATTCAAATAAATCTCAAAGAAAGCAAAGGCACTAAAGATCCCATGCTCGCTTATTATCTTTGGACACATCATCAAGACATGCAGGCTCGGAGAGTATTTTTAACCTTCGCAACCAAAGAGGATATCCGCGATCCTAAAATATTGTTTAAACTCGCAACGATTTATTCCAAAGACAATGCGCAAACATCACTCAATCTATTTTATAAAGCCTTGCGTTATACGACCTCATTAAAGCAAACGTCTCCCGCGACCTTTACCATGATCATGACGATTTTTTACCAGAAAAAATTATTTGAAGAAGCTTATGTCTGGGCGTTAATCGCTAAAAAAGAAGATGAAAATGATGAGTACCCTATTAATTTAGAATTAATATTACAAAAGGGGAAAAGCCACGGTGATAGGTTAATTTTGAATGAAGTACAACTGAGGGAAAGAGCGCAGCAATATTATCTACAGTTAAGTGAGGGTAAGTTTCAAATAGAAGCGCCTATTTTACCCTAGTAAAAAAGGCTATGTCTGAGTAAACTGTTGTAAACCTGCCATACTTTATTTATGTGTTAATTACTATCAAGGTGATACTCATGAATGAACAACAATTTACTCCTTTTTTACAACAGCTTAAGTTGTTAAATCCCAGCCAAAAACAACGTCTTCACCATAATCTAGAAGCTCTCGAAACCTCAGCTGAAGAAGTATTAACAGTCAAAGCGACTTTACGCGAGTGTCCTCATTGCCAATCTGAAAAATTAAAGCCTTGGGGTTCAAGCCATGGTTTGCCTCGTTATCGATGTGTAAAGTGCCTCAAAACGTGCAACCCACTAACAAAATCACCGCTCGCAAGACTACGTAAACGAGATAAATGGTTACTCTATGCTCAGGCTTTAATTGATGGTTTAAGTATTAGAAAGGCCGCTAAATTATGTGGTGTAAATAAGAATACCGCTTTTCAGTGGCGTCATCGATTTCTAGCCTTGGCAAATACTCATCAAGCAATACATGAAGAGGGAATTGTTGAAGCCGATGAAACGTTCTTCCTTGAGTCATTCAAAGGCCAACGAAATTTACCTAGAGAAGCAAGGAAGCGTGGCGGAGTTGGAAAAACGAGAGGAACGAGTGACGATCAAATTCCAGTATTAGTTGTGCGAGATAGACATAAATCTACAGCGACAATTATCTTAGATAGAATTGATGCGATACACATAGAAGCTGCTTTATCACCACTAGTAGAGAGTGATGCCATCCTGTGTACGGATGGTGCAGCCGTTTATTCTGCGTTTTGTAAAAAGACGGGAATAGAACACGAAGTGATCAAGAGTAAAGGTCCAAGAGCTAGGGGAGCTTTCCATATTCAAAACGTTAACGCATTTGATAGTCGGTTAAAAGGATGGATGAAGCGATTTAATGGAGTGGCCACAAAATATCTCGGTAACTATCTTGGCTGGCGTCGAATGTTAGAGCGGTATCAAGGAGGGATAACACCAGATATTTGCTTGTTTGAAGCTGTCGGGCGAACGCCGCAACAGCTAATTCAGACATAGCCATAAAAAGGCTTTATGCATATTGCCATAAAGCCTTTATCGTGTTGTTCTAAATAGGTCAGCTATTTATTAGTTTAAATGACGTGTGCATTTCAATAACATGATTGAATGCGCACCAAGTTGAACATCCTTTTTAATATGCTTTTCTTGAGTAGTTAACGCCCCTGTTGTACAGGCACTATCAACTTTCACTTTCCAAACTAGACCTTTTTCAAGCGCAGGTAATTGACAGGTTATCTGATAACTCGATGCATTTAAGATTAAGTACCAGTGCTCCCCACTTGAAACTGCTTCATGTAATTCAACTGCAATCGCTTGTGAGTTAGTGGCATGCCAATCAACATCTTCCATCAAATAACCATCAGGATGATACCATTTCACTAAATCAGAATTCTCACATCGATCTAAGCAATCATCGCGCAGCGCTAAACTGCCAAACAAACGAGAGTCTTGACGTAATTTAATCATGGCTGAGGTAAACGCTAAAAGCTGTTTATTCACCTCAGTAAGATTCCAGTCAAGCCAAGTCAGTTTGTTATCTTGACAATAAGCGTTGTTATTACCCGATTGGTGATTACCCATCTCATCGCCAGAAAGAAAATGCGGGGTGCCCTGCGACAATAATAACGTAGTGATAATATTACGTTTTTGTTGCTGACGTAATGCGTTAATACGCTTACTCTCGGTTGCACCCTCAACACCATAATTAGCAGAAAGATTATTACCGTGACCATCACGGTTATTTTCTTCATTCGCCAAGTTATGGCGCTCGGCATAAGAAACCAGATCATCTAAGGTAAAACCATCGTGGTAACAAATGTAATTAACACTGGTTGAATTAGCACGGTAACGTTTAGCAAACACGTCTCGAGAACCCAACAAACGGGTTGCTACTTCTGCAACATGGCCTGTGTCTCCACGCCAAAATGAGCGCATGGTATCGCGATAACGATCATTACATTCAAGCCAATCACTAGGGAATCCGCCTAAACGATATCCACCAGGACCAATGTCCCAAGGTTCAGCAATCAAGGTGGCTTGGCTTAAAACAGGATCTTGCAATACCGCTTTAAAGAAAGCACTTTGCTCATTAAAACCTTCGCTTTCACGTGCTAAAGTCACCGCTAAATCAAAACGGAAACCATCGACCTGCATCTCAGTTAACCAATAACGCATGGAGTCTAATGCCAGCTTTAATGTCCAAGGGGCATTTAGATTGACGGTATTACCACAGCCAGAATGGTTACTGTGTTGCTGGTAATTCAACGCGCCATTATCTTGATGTTTTTCAAAAGTATAATAGTTACGGTTATCAAACCCTTTCAGGCTCAATATTGACCCATCTAACCCAGACTCCGCAGTATGGTTATACACCACATCAAGAATCACTTCGATTCCCGCTGCATGTAACTCTTTAACCATGGTTTTAAATTCTTTTACTGCATCAAATTGCGCATAACGGCAATCGGGCGCAAAAAAGTTTATTGGGTTGTAACCCCAATAGTTAGTCAAACCCAGAGTTTTAAGTCTTGGCTCACTCATAAAACTAAAAATAGGCATAATTTGTAAACTAGTAATGCCTAATTTTTTGTAATGCTTAATACTAATGGGATCCGACAAGCCAAGGTAAGTACCACGTTTTGAGACGGCTATTTTGTCATTAAGCTGACTAAAGCCTTTAACATGTACTTCGTAGAGAATACGATCGTTATCCGTTAACAGTGGCTTTTTAGTCGCCCCCCAGTCAAAGCTATCATCGACAACAACAGACTTAACAATATGATGCCCTGCGCTGCTATTCTCAGCATCGCTAAAACTATGTTGAACACGGTTTAGTGCTTTAGCATAGGGATCAATCAATAAGTTGTTTTCATCAAACACATTGCCATTAAGTGCATTTTTTTCACCAAAAACGCGGTAACCATAACGTTGACCGGCTTCGACTTTATTGACAAAAATACTCCATAGATGCCCTTGTTTTACATCAAGTGCATAACGGGCAATCTCATTTTCACATTTATCAAATAAACACAGTTCAACACGGTAAGCGCCTAAACTGTAAACCGAGAAATGACAGCCCGATTTCTGAGGGTCAAGCACAGCACCGAGGGGCAAAAAATGCCCGTTCGATACTGAAAAAGGATGAGCATGTGTATCTAATTCAAGTTGATTATCAGACACTCAACTACCCTTTCTTTTGCAAATAAACAGTAGATAGTGGCGGAAGATCAACAGTGAAAGAGTAATCTTTACCCTGCCACTCTTGCTCCGTTGCTACAAATACCCCCATCGTATCACCCATTGGGAAGTTACTACCCCAATAATAATGACTATCAGTATTCAAAATCACTTCATATTCGCCAAGCTCGCTGACTGGAATACGGTAACCTTCACGCGGAATTGGCGTAAAGTTTGAGATACAAATAATGTGTTTATCTTGGTCTTTATTGTGACGGATAAAAGAGAAAACACTGTTTTCGCCATCACTGTGATCTAACCATTCAAAACCTTCAGTGCTGTAATCAAGTTCGTAAAATGCACCGTTCGCTTTGTAAAGATGGTTAAGATCTTTAATTAGTTGTTGTTGTCCGGCATGTTTATCAAACTCCAGTAAATCCCAATCTAGGCTACAGTCATGGTTCCACTCGCGTGACTGCGCTATTTCAGCTCCCATGAAGTTTAATTTTTTACCCGGATGTGCGTACATAAAACCAGAGTATGCACGTAAATTTGCAGATGCTTGCCACTCATCACCGGGCATTTTATCAATCATGCTCTTCTTACCGTGAACCACTTCATCGTGAGAAATAGGTAATACAAAGTGCTCATTGTAGTGATATACCATCGAAAATGTCATTTCGTGGTGGTGGTGTTTACGGTACATTGGGTCTTGTTGTACGTAACTCAAGGTATCGTGCATCCAACCCATGTTCCATTTGAAACCAAAGCCTAAGCCACCTTCAAAAGTCGGTTTAGAAACGCCAGTAAAAGCCGTTGATTCTTCCGCAATGGTCATCGCATGAGGGTATTGTCCATAAACCTCTTCGTTAAACCATTTTAATAAACTGATTGATTCATAGTTATGGTTACCACCATCAACATTCGGTACCCATTCACCCTCTTCGCGTGAATAATCCCAATAAAGCATCGATGCCACGGCATCAACACGCAAGCCATCAACATGGAATTTATCAAGCCAAATTAGCGCACTCGCGACTAAGAACTGACGTACATTGTCACGACCAAAATCGTAGATGTATGAGTTCCAATCTGGATGCCAACCACGGCGAGGATCTTCATATTCGTATAATGGTGTACCATCAAAACGTGCTAAACCATGCGGGTCAGCCGGGAAATGTGCAGGCACCCAATCAACGATAATACCAATGCCCGCTTGGTGAGCAATATCGATAAAGTATTTAAGGTCGTCAGCATCACCAAAACGGCTTGTTGCTGCAAATAAACCGACCGGCTGATAACCCCAAGAACCATCAAACGGGAACTCTGAAATGGGCATGACTTCAAGATGGGTGTAACCCATTTCAACCAAGTAAGGGATTAAATCCGCCGCTAATTCACGGTAGCTAAGCATACGCTCAACACCTTGATCGTTTTTGCGTTTCCATGAGCCTAAATGCACTTCATAGATACTCATAGCAGTAAAACGTTTATCGCCAGATTGAGAAGCACGCCATTCGCTGTCGTTCCATTGGTACTTATCATGGTCTACAACAATCGATGAATGTGATGGGTATTGCTCAGCTTGGAAACCAACCGGATCCGCTTTATGCGGTAAACGATTACCCAGTCCATCTTTAAGTTCAAATTTATAAGCGCAACCCGCTTCTAAACCCGGTACAAATAAAACCCAATGACCACACCAGCTGCGTTGCATTGGTTGGCGTTGACCATCCCAATGATTAAGCTCAGTGATCAAACTAACACTGGATGCATTCGGTGCGTAAACAATGAAACGTACACCGCTAACATTCAAATCATGACAAGTAACCGTTTTAAGCTGTGCCCCTAATGTTTTATATACATTTTGTGGCGCATCTTTTAACGTTGATAAACCGTCAAAGGCAATATCATGGAACTGGTACGGGTCAATGAATCTATTTTGTGCATCTTGATAATGCGCATTTAATTCATAGGTAAATTTTTCATCTAGTGTCGGCAATGCAAGTTCAAACAAACCCGCATCATCCACTTTAAGTAATTCAGCTTTTGCTTTTTTAGCGCCCAATTCAAATAGTTCTACTTTTTGCGCATCCGGTAACCAAACACGTAAAATGTAGCCACCTGAAGTCGCTGGTAATAATCCTAAACGTTCAAAAGGGTTATCTAACTTAGCTTCTTTTAATAGATTAATCAGCGAACTGTGCTCAACATGTAATGATTCCTGTTTTTTGACCACTTCTGTAGGTGCTTTTTTAGCGCTACCTTTAGTTGCCACTTTTTTAGGCGCCGCTTTCTTCACGGCTGTTTTTTTAACGGGCGCTTTAGTGGGCGCTTTTTTAGTTACTGCTTTAGCTGCTTTTTTACTCATAGTATTGATTGCCTAATAATTATTAATTATTTAACTGCTTCATTACGTGCCGTTGTTAGATTGTCTAACAACGTTTTAATCTGTTCATTATCAAATATTTGTTCAATGTTATGGCTAAGCTTACGTTGCCAATTTCGATATTCATCGCTAGTACCAGGTACGTTCACAGGTACTTCCATCTCTAAGAAATCTTCTAGCTGTAAGCTCAATAACGCAGAAGTGCCCTTTGCAAGATGTGTTTGCAGTGCAAAATTCAGCGTTTGGTCCATACCTGTTTGTGTAGCATCACGGTTATATGCTACAGGAAGGCTATCGTGGCCATGTAAACTATTGAGAATTTGTTGTTTACAATAAACGCGATTTTCCATCAGCACAGCTAATGCTTCAGCATCAGGATATAAACCCAGTTCTTTACCCAGATATAAGTCATCACAATGCCAGTACCCTTTAATGGTTGGCATATCGTGTGTTGATAGTGCTGCCATCGCTTGATTTTTATAATGCGCAGGTGAGATATAACCACCGTCATCCGCTTGCTCAAAAAAGAACACTTTATAAGAATAAACCCCTGCTTCTTCAAGCAATACATCAATGCCTTCTGGCACAGTGCCTAAGTCTTCACCTATTACTAAACACTGGTTACGTTGACTTTCTAACGCTAATAAATTTAGCAAGTCTTGTACTGGATAATAGATATAAGCGCCGGCTTCTGCCGTTGCATTATCTGGCACCCACCAAAGGCGTAACAAGGCCATTACATGGTCAATACGTAATGCACCACAGTGGCTCATGTTCGATTGTAATAACTCAATAAAAGGCTGGTAAGCGCTTTTATAAAGCTGGTCCGGTGACATTGGTGGTAATCCCCAACTTTGACCAAGCGGGCCTAAAATATCAGGTGGCGCGCCAACACTAATCTCTTCACAATAGACTGAGTGGTTTGCCCAAATTTCAGAACTACCTTTACCCACACCTACCGCAAGATCGCGATAAATACCTAATGTCATGCCTAACGACTTAGCTAATTGATCCGCTTCTTCAAGCTGTAATTCAGTCACCCACTGGCAATAACACCAAAACAAGACTTCTTGTTTATTATCTTCAATCCAGGTTTGAGAAGCTTCACTTTGATATGCGTGGAATGCTTCAGGCCATACAGGCCAACCCCATAAGCTTTCATCTTCTGCTAAGAATTTGAATTGTAATGCGTCGTAAGCCGCTTGCTGTAATAAGGCATCACCTTTTAACGCAACGTATTCATTGAATGCGCTAAGGCGTTTTTCAGTGTTTTTATCGCCCTTATTTAAGGTACTGAATAAGGTACGTAATATAGCGAGCTTTAATTCTGTTACGCCTTGGTAATCCACCCATTGCGAGTCACGCAGTGAACTTAATTTGTCGTTAAACTCAGGGCTATTAACCGTGCTTTGTAACGCCTGATCAGACTTAAATTCTGCGACATTGGTTAAATCGGTATAAAGTACATTGAGCCATTTTCTAGAAGATGGGCTGTACGGACTGGCATTATTTGGCTGTGCAGGAAAAAGTGCATGAATCGGGTTTAAACCAATAAAGTCACCGCCATGGTCAGCGGTTTTTTGCAGTAGCACTTTAAGATCACTAAAGTCACCAATACCCCAGTTATTTTCACTTTTAATACAATACAGTTGTACGCTAGATCCCCATATTTTTTTGCCTTCTTGCATCGCTTTAGGCGTGAAACAGGCACTAGGGGTAATAATGAATGACATACTTGTCAGCGCTTCTTCATTACCTTTTTCGAACACTTCAAGTAGATGGTAACCCTGTGGCAGGTCAACTTTTAATGCCACTTGGTAACATTGAAACTCTATTTCCGAGATTTCATTCACCGCAACGAGATCAAAATCCGTCGCAACAATGTTTTGTTTAATTTGTTTTTTGTCTTCAGTGGTGATTTGGTAGATTAATGCATCGGTAACAAAATCAATCGGTAAACAGATGTCAATGATATAACTATCTGCTTGTTGGGCAACGGTCACCGGAGGTAACAAAGATAACCAGTGTAATCTCTCTTGTTCATGATAATGATTTTGTAATTGTGTTTCATCACTCGTATCGTGCCCCATCTTATTAATGAGGTTCTTTATGTTTTCTTCTGAAACAACAGCCGGTTTTCCCCAAGCATCGACGAAATTTGGATCAATTGCTTTTAATTCCATAAACATATCTAAACTAGAACGGATCATATAACACCTTTATATTTATTCTTAATATGCTATTTAAATAGCACAAGATTAACAATTGATTTATTACAGAACATTTATATCATATTTTGATGTCGTGTAAATTAATTATCAATACAAAATGTAATAATGCGTTAAGTTGCTTAAAAATCGAGTTATTTAATGATGTATAACAACAATTCGTAAGACAGACTTGAAGCATCTGGCATTATTGCTTTCATAAAGAGAAACTTCATAATAGAGTAATTAAATATTCGATTTAAGCTCCTGTTATAATTCATTACGTTACCCTTCATTACAAAGGCAAATTTATGATCTCACACCTTTCTTTAACGACTACTAAGTCACTTTCAGCTTCGGTCAGTCTGCAAACAGATGCGAATGGCTTCGAATTTTTAATCATTGAGCATCAAAAATTAAGTGCGGCTTTTGCTTTACATGGCGGTCACCTTGTTCACTTCCAACTTGCCGATCAAGCGCCTATTATTTGGTTAAGTAAAACAGCCATTTTTAATGATAAAAAAGCAATACGTGGTGGCGTCCCTGTTTGTTGGCCATGGTTTGGTGCTGCAGATCCCGCATTAGGTGAAAACTTACCCGCACATGGTTTTGCACGCACTAGTAAGTGGGCCTTAGGGGATATTTCAGAGTCTACAGAGGGTGTTGTAGTAGAATTGAAATTACACAGCAGCGAAGCAACATTAGCGCTGTGGCCTTTCCAATTTGAGTTGACATTAAAAGCGACCTTAAGTGATACATTGAAACTCGAACTCATCACCGAGAACAAAAGTGCAACATCACTAACCTACCGCAGTGCATTACATACCTACCTGAATATTAGCGCGCCGGAAAATGTCAGCGTATCAGGCCTTAATGAGTATTTTTATAATTCATTAAAAGGTAAAGTATTGGAAACGGGCGATACAACACTCTTAATAGACCAAGCTATCGATGCCATTTATAACAAAGCCAATGGTCAAATTTTGCTTGAAGATAGAAAATTGCAACGCACGCTGAGCATAACAAATACAGGTAATGACTCAGAAGTACTTTGGACACCTTGGGTAGAAGGCGCTCAAGCCTTTGCAGATATGCCAGATAATGGATACCAAACCATGTTATGTATTGAGTCAACGATTACCGGTGAGCATGGCCAACAAGTAGCGGCAGGTGAAAAACATACCTTAAGTACATACATAAAATAACCATTTCGTTGTTTTATTACATTCTTCACCTCAAGGGATAACGTCACGTTATCCCTTTTTAGTTAATCAACTTGGTTATTTTATTCAAGATATCGTTGTTATTTTGATCTATTTGCAACGGTTACTAATCACTTACGGCAAGAAATCCTCAAAAAAGTGACAATTAGCAGTAAAAATGGGGTTTTACTTTCTTTTCTGTGAAATTGCACTTAATATGGCTGCGTAATTTAATTACAGGGTCATTCGTTTAATAAAACAACAGAATGACAAAATTTGTTTGTAAATTGGTAATTTTATTAGTTAATTGTAGTTTTCAGAGCAAATTACTTGACCAACATCAAGTCCACGCTCTTTTTCATATCTATAATGAAGACAAGTTTTAAAATCAAACCATCCAAAAGGATCTAAAAATGACAATTAAAATCGGTATCAACGGCTTTGGTCGTATCGGACGTTTCGTATTTCGTGCGGCTTGTGAACGTGCAGACGTAGAAGTTGTTGCAATCAATGACTTAATCGACGTTGAATACATGGCTTACATGCTTAAATATGACTCAACACATGGCCGTTTCAACGGTACTGTTGAAGTTAAAGACGGTAACCTAGTTGTAAACGGTACTACTGTACGTGTTACTGCTGAACGTAACCCTGCTGACCTTAAATGGGATGAAGCTGGCGTTGACGTAGTTGCTGAAGCAACTGGTCTTTTCCTTACTGACGAAACAGCTCGTAAGCACATCACTGCTGGCGCTAAAAAAGTTGTTTTAACTGGTCCTTCTGGTGACGTTCCAATGTTCGTTAACGGCGTAAACTTTAACGAATACGCTGGTCAAGATATCGTTTCTAACGCTTCTTGTACTACTAACTGTCTAGCACCTATTGCTAAAGTTCTTAACGACAAGTGGGGCATTGAATCTGGTCTTATGACTACTGTTCATGCAACTACTGCAACTCAAAAAACTGTTGACGGTCCTTCTGCTAAAGATTGGCGTGGTGGTCGTGGTGCTTCTCAAAACATCATCCCATCTTCAACTGGTGCTGCTAAAGCAGTAGGTAAAGTAATTCCTGCTCTTAACGGTCTTCTAACTGGTATGGCTTTCCGCGTACCAACTGCTAACGTTTCTGTTGTTGACTTAACTGTTAACCTTAAAACTGCTGCTACATACGAAGAAATTTGTGTTGAAATGAAACGTGCTTCTGAAAATGAATACGCTGGCGTTTTAGGTTACACAGACGAAGCTGTTGTATCTCAAGACTTTATCGGTGAAGTTCAAACTTCAGTATTCGATTCTGCAGCTGGCCTTGCGCTAACTGACAAATTCGTTAAAGTTGTATCTTGGTACGACAACGAAATCGGTTACTCAAACAAAGTTCTTGACCTAGTTACTCTTATTTCTAAATAAGTTTAATTAAGACATCTTTGTTAAAGCCTATACTTCGGTATAGGCTTTTTTTTGTCTAAATTTTAAGATAACAAATTCTTCCAATTGAATTCCGTATCTTAGTACGATAACGAAATCGGTTACTCAAACAAAGTTCTTGACCTAGTTTCTCTTATTTCTAAATAAGTTTAATTAAGACATCTTTGTTAAAGCCCGCATTTATGCGGGTTTTTTTTTGTCTAAAATTTGGCTACATTTCGCAAAAACGAAATCTAGCGTTGTAACACAAGCAAACAAAGTTCTTGACCTAGTTTCTCTTATTTCACCTATTCATAAATAAACAAGAGTTTAATTAAGACACCTTTGTTAAAGCCCGCATTTATGCGGGCTTTTTTTTGTCTAAATTTTAAGATAACAAATTCTTCCAATTGAATTCCGTATCTTAGTACGACAACGAAATCTAGCATTGTGATACTAGCAAACAAAGTTCTTGACCTAGTTACTCTTATTTCACCTATTCATAAATAAACAAGAGTTTAATTAAGACACCTTTGTTAAAGCCTGCATTTATGCGGGCTTTTTTGTGCCTGAAATTCGTCAAGCAACGAAACCTAGCGTTGTAACACAGGCAAACAAAGTACTTAACCTAGTTTTTCTTATTTCTAAATAAGTAGTAATTAAGTAAGCTTTTTGTGTCTGAAGTTCGGGATAAAAAATTCGCATAATTAAATCCTGCATTAGCTAGAACAAAGAAATTATGTTCTTAGACAATGAGGCTATATTTACATGCCTGTAACAAATTCCCTTGCTGAGGACTCTGAATGAGCTTGGTATCTATCAACCGCTACCATTTGTGTTTTTTTTATACAAAATCATTGAACAGACTTTGTGAACAAAGTCACAACCTGTTATGGTAGCGCTTTTAGCGATTACCCAATTAGGAATTCAATTTTGAGCCAACTACCTTTCTCTTCACTCCCACTACACAGTGACCTTCTTAGCAATCTTGAATCCCTAGATTATAACGAAATGACTGATATCCAAGCACAAAGCTTACCTGTTATTTTAGATGGTAAAGATATCATCGCTCAAGGTAAAACAGGCTCAGGTAAAACAGCCGCTTTTGGTTTAGGTCTATTAAACAAGTTAGATGTAAAACGTTTTCGCATTCAAACACTTATTTTATGTCCTACACGTGAACTTGCTGACCAAGTCGGTAAAGAAATCCGTCGTCTTGCACGTGGTATTCACAACATTAAAGTATTAACACTTTGCGGTGGCATGCCTTTTGGCCCGCAAATCGGATCACTGGAGCACGGCGCACATATTATCGTTGGCACACCAGGTCGTATTGAAGATCACCTTAGTAAAGGCACGTTAAACTTAGACAACGTCGATACATTAGTGCTTGATGAAGCGGATAGAATGCTTGATATGGGTTTCCAAGATTCGATTGATAACATCATCGAACAAGCGCCAAAAGAACGCCAAACGTTACTTTTCAGTGCAACTTTCCCTGATCAAATTGCAAATATTGCAAAACGTATTTTAAAAGATCCTGTAACAGTAAAAGTTGAATCAACACACGATAACGATGCTATCAGCCAATACTTTTATAAAGTATCAAATCATGAAGATCGTATGTATGCATTACGTTTATTACTTTTACAATACCAGCCAGAATCGGCAGTGGTATTTTGTAATACTAAACGTGAAGTACAAGAAGTGAATGATGAATTAGTTAACCGTGGTTTCAGCGCGATTGCACTACATGGTGACTTAGAGCAAAAAGACCGTGATCAAGCACTGATTCGTTTTTCGAACAAAAGTGCCTCTATTATGGTGGCAACCGATGTTGCTGCACGTGGACTTGATATCGATAACTTAAGTGCTGTATTTAACTTTGATATTGCCCATGATCAAGAAGTACATGTTCACCGCATCGGTCGTACCGGTCGTGCAGGGAAAAAAGGACTGGCCTTCTCTTTCTACAGTAATAAAGACGCAGGTCGTATTATTGCACTAGAAGATTATTTACAACGTAACATCTCTGAAGATGCTTTACCTTCAGAGAGCGTTTTAGACTACACACCAACACAATCGTCAATGATCACAATTCGTATTGAAGGCGGTAAAAAGCAAAAACTTCGTCCAGGCGATATCGTTGGTGCATTAACAGCAGACAACGCGCTGACCTTTGAACAGATTGGTAAAATCCAACTTTCTGCTAATTGGTCTTACATCGCAGTACAACGTGAATGCATTAAAGTTGCCTTCAACAAGTTAAGTGAAGGTAAACTTAAAGGTCGTAAGTTCCGTGTAATGGTTGTACGTGGATAGTCTCAAAAACAAAAAACATCAATAACACATCATCAAGACAATGCGCGAGTTTAATGCTTTAATAAGCTTAAACTCGCGCTTTAACACCACTTCTTTTAATACCCTATATTAAAAGAAACGCCTTAAACCAACCAACATAAGCACTTACAGTAAGCCTAAGTAACATTCAAACAACAATTTGTAACATAGCGTAACAATGCCTTCTTTCCTTGTAAGCAAATGTAACTTCCTCTTTTATGTGATCGTTTCATCATGTTTTTTATCTATTCACCGCTATACTCCCGTTATCAACTAGATAATTTAATAAAACTAAAACCGGAGTGTTGTATGAATATATTTGGAAATTTACAAAAAGTAGGGAAGTCATTAATGCTTCCTGTATCTGTATTACCTATCGCAGGTATTTTACTAGGTGTAGGTGCTGCAAAATTTAGTGTATTACCAGACGTAGTTTCACAACTAATGGAACAAGCCGGTGGTGCTGTTTTTGGTAACATGGCGTTACTATTTGCAATTGGTGTTGCACTTGGTTTTACTAAGAATGATGGTGTAGCAGGTCTTGCTGCTGCTGTTGGTTATTACATCATGATGCAAACGGTTGAAACTTTAGCACCTGGCGCAAACACAGGTGTTCTAGGTGGTATCATCGCCGGTGGTATTGCGGCTGCCATGTTTAACCGCTTCTACAACATCACGTTACCTGAATACTTAGGTTTCTTCGCGGGTAAACGTGCTGTACCAATCATGACAGGCTTAACCGCTATCATTATGGGTGCAATCCTTGCTGTTATCTGGCCTCCAATCGGAACAACTATCGCATCGTTCTCACATTGGGCTGCAAACCAAAACCCAACAGTTGCCTTTGGTATTTACGGTGTCGTTGAGCGTGCATTAATCCCATTTGGTTTACACCATATCTGGAATGTACCTTTCTTCTTTGAAGCGGGTACATGTACGAACCTTGCTGGTGAAGAATTAAACGGTATCTTAACGTGTTACTTATCTGCTGATGATGCATCACGTGCAGCGGGTAATGGTTTTGGTCAACTAGCCGGTGGTTACATGTTCAAAATGTTTGGTCTACCTGCTGCTGCAATCGCAATTGCACATTCAGCTAAACCAGAAAACCGCGCTAAAGTAATGGGTATCATGGCATCAGCTGCGTTAACTTCATTCTTAACGGGTATTACTGAACCAATCGAATTTGCATTCTTATTCGTAGCGCCTGTGTTATACGCAATCCACGCTTTACTTGCTGGTTCTGCATTCGTAGTAACTAACATGTTAGGTATGGTTCACGGTACTTCTTTCTCACATGGTTTAATCGACTTCTTGGTTCTGTCTGCAAACGCTGAAAAAATGGTTTACTTCATCGTTATCGGCCTTATCTACGCAGTTGTTTACTACACGTTATTCCGTGTTGTGATTAAAGCACTAGACCTTAAAACACCAGGTCGTGAAGATGACGAAGCTGAAGAAACAGTGGTACTTAATAACGAAGAAATGTCAGCAGCATTAGTTGCCGCATTTGGTGGTAAAGCTAATATTGAAAACTTAGATGCATGTATCACTCGTCTACGTATCAGCGTTAACGACATCGAAAAAGTAAACCAAGCAGAGCTAAAACGCATTGGTGCAGCAGGTGTTGTAGTATCAGGTAACGGTATCCAAGCAATCTTTGGTACTAAGTCTGATAACTTAAAAACAGATATGGAAGCTTACTTAGCTAAGTAACGCTTAATGTAACAAAGCAGTACAGATTAAACGGCAAGCCCTGCTTGCCAACAATTTCAAAGTAGAAATAGTCATAACCAACTCTCCTTCGGTTAACTATTTCTACTTTTTTTTGCTTTAAATTCCCTGATTAACCATTAATGTAAAAAACTTCATTTACATCACACAACCCACAACGTAGAAATCATTCTTAAACAGCTAAACCCACTCTGCTTGTTAGTCCCATTGGTAGTATTGTCCTCTGTTCGTCTTGCTTATCTTTCATAGACCCATCTTGCATAAATTCATTTCTCCAATAGCACCCTTTCTTCTATTTGAATCTAAGCAATCCGTTTGGTTTATTAATACATTAGCTAAGTGATTGCAATTCAGTAACCTTGTATACAATTAACAGATAAGGGTGATTTACGATTAAAAACAGTCCCAATTAAGCATTCAATTACAAGTGAATGTACTCAGTGGCGTTTATAAGAATATTATGAATAGGTATTGGTGTATGGGGAAACAGCTCACTCAGGTGATAACAGGATGTTGCTATCGATAGATTAACTTAGCGAACCATTCGCACAGGGTTCGTATACTCGACTTACTGATACCGATTGGGAAATATGAGTAAGTCGAGTGCTACAGGTAGGTAGGTAAGTAGGTAGGTAAATTTATTTATTAACCGCTCGAATCGCCAATGACAGTTGTTTAACAACATGCTCTGCAGTGGCTTTATCGTTATGAAAGTAATTACTGATGATTTTACTCATTTCCGTTTGCAAGTAGCTACTTGTTGCCATATTTTGTGAAAATGAAGGCACTAGCTCATTGCTATTAAAATCGGCATAGGATTTTTGTGAACAACTATCAAAACTTTGCATATCCATATTGATACGCACTGGAATAGAGCCTTTTTGAATGCTAAAGGCGCGCTGAAAATCACTAGAAATCAGCGTTTCAACAAATTTTCGCTTATTGTTATCTTGAATTTTGTTGTTATGTTTTTTAAAAAAAACAAAACTATCAATATTATAACTAAACAACCCTTCACTTTGTGGCACATCAACACAAAGGTAATCTTCCATGACCACTTTACCTGATGCCTGCCACATACCTTTTGCCCAATCGCCCATAAATTGCATGGCCGCTTTTTTATCACTGAGCAGTTGGCTTGCGTCTACCCAGTCTTTGCCCTGCATATCTTGACTGGTATAACGATAAAGCTGTTTAAATTGTGTAAATGCAGTGATCATATCTTGTGAAACTAACACCGACTCATCGAATTGCACAAAGGCTTGTTTGTATTTCTCAGCCCCTAATAACGATAATGCCACAGACTCAAATAACAGGCTATCTTCCCACGTGGTGCCGCCGTGCGCGATAGGAATGTACCCCGCTTTTTTGATTGTTTCAGCGACGGTAATAAATTCATTCCACGTTGTGGGCGCGGTTAATTGTAATTCTTCAAATATCGCTTTATTCAGCCATAACCAGTTAACACGGTGAATGTTAAGTGGTAATGCCATGTAATGACCTTCATAACTAATTGTTTCTTTTACAATATTTGGCAGATGCTTATCCCATAACTCTACGGGTAAAATATTATCGACCTCATTTAACATGCCCATTTTTGCCCATTCAGCGATATCAGGACCTTTAATTTGCGCAGCTTCTGGTGAATTGCCTGACAAGGCTCTCATCTGTAAAACGCGCAGCGCGCTTTCGCCCCCCCCACCGACAATAGCAAAGTCTTGCCAATCAACATTCTGTTGTAACAAGGCTTCTTTTAACACCGCTTGTGCTTGAATTTCTCCCGGTGAAGTCCACCAATGTAAGACTTCAAGTGAACTAGCGGCGATGTTAGTAGAAAATAATAAAGGCACTAATAACCACGAGGTAGTGACTATTTTTTTAAACGTTTTAATTTTTGGACTCATTTTTATAACAGGCTTTTATAGATACGAGGCAGGCTAATAATCACTTCTAACCCCCCTTCTTTACGATTGAACAAATATAGATCGCCATTATGTGCATGAATGATATTACGTGCAATACCAAGCCCTAAACCGTGGCCTTCTTTGTCATTGTGCAAACGTTTATAAGGCTGAAATATAGTGTCCATCTCACTTTCTGGAATACCCGGGCCGTCGTCTTGAATGATAATTTGTAACTCTTCAGCGCTGTCCATGACTTCAATATTGACGCGACCACCGTACTTGACCCCATTTAAAATCAAGTTCGATAAACAACGTTTCAATGCCAATGGTTTACCGCGAAAAGCATATAACCTGACGTCACTTATCTTGATTTTATCGGTTTGGTTTTCACTAATTTGCTCAAGCAATTTATTGATATCCACCGCTTGTATGTTTTCATGAATATCCGTTTCTTTGACACTTTGTAACGCGCCTTTAACGAGCATTTCTAAGTCATCAAGGTCTTGGTTAAAACTGTCTGTTTGTTTTTCATCATCCAACAATTCTGCACGTAAACGTAACCGTGTGATCGGGGTTTTTAAATCATGCGAGATTGAACGAAATAGCAACTCTCTATCTTGAATATAACGCTGTAATTTTTGTTGCATGCGATTAAAAGCACGCGTAGCGGCCACAATCTCTAGTGCACCTTCTTCCTGCAATGGCACTTGATCAAGGTCGATACTCATTTCAGACACAGCATTGGCTAAATTTTGTAGCGGTTTTGTTTGCCAATGAAAAAGCAGGTAAATAAACAATAACAGCAAGAAAGTGGTGAAGATAAGTGTCAGTACTTGTTGGGCAGAAATAATGGGATTATCAGAGAGTAAATAAGGAGGCGGTAAAATAGCGGCTAGGTATAACCATTCATTTTGTGCAATCTCAATCTGTAGCACTAATATCGGCGGTTTAGCCGTAGGAATGATCAGAGAATAAGCGCCCCATGAAGGCGGCAGATCCTTTAATAAAATGTCATTCTTTAATACGTGTAAGTCATCGGGTGCAGAGAACTCAATTTCTAAGTGTTGATCCTCAGTCAGTGAGTTAGATAATACCTTCGCGACGGTGTCAATCACTTGATCTTTGAGTTTACTATCTGCAATCGCATTAATATCAATTTTCTCGCTGTTCAGCGAGACAAAAAATCGACTCCCGCCCATACCGCGTAACTGCTCTAAAACAAGGTGACGATATTGCAGGGGTAAGTCTTTAAAAAAGGAGATGGTGCTTAATGCGCCTTCCGCAAGATGCTGTGCATTAAGAATCACTGATTTTTTTTCATTTTCAGTGAATTGATTTACCCAAAAAAAGCTACTTATCGCTTGTGCTGCGACGACGGATAAGATGGTCAGCAACAACATACGCGAAATAAGCGAACGAAAAAGTAGTTTAAAGTAGATCATTAATCTTCCGAGCGAATAGGCGCGATAAATAAATATCCCTTACCACGGACTGTTTTGATAATATTAGGCGCTTTTGCATCGTCCCCTAAATAATTACGTAAACGGCTGAGGTGCACATCAATCCCACGCTCATTAGCAAAGGCATCACGACCATGTAACGATTGGCAAATTTGATCACGCGAAATTGGCTTATCACCACTCTCTAAAAACAACATCAATAATTGAAAATCAGCACCGGTGAGCGGAAATACAGTGTTATTAGTGTCTAATAAAACATGTTGTTGTGTATCGAGTTTCCAATGAGCAAAACACAAATAACGTGATTTTTCCTTTTCTTTTATTTCTTGTTCGTCTTGGGCGACAAACAGTGTGCGTCGTAATAGAGCCTTAATGCGCGCTAGCAGTTCACGTGGGCTAAAAGGCTTAGCAATATAATCGTCAGCGCCTATTTCAAGACCCAACACCCTATCCATCTCATCGGAGTTTGCAGTCAACATAATAATAGGCACATTAGACGTTTGTCTGATGCGTTGGCATAATGTAAAACCATCATCTCCGGGTAACATCACATCTAAAATAATAAGATCTGGCTGATGACAGTCTAATTTTCTATCCATCTCAATACCATCTTCTGCGGTGATCACATCGAAGCTATTTTTAGTCAGGTATTGTGCTAATAATTCTCGAATGTCTTGATCATCATCAACGACTAATACTTGTTTTACATTACTCACAGCTACACCTTTTTATTATTGACTATTTAGGAGAAGAATAGCGAAACTATCGCTATTTGGGTAGAAATAAAAGCCGCAAATATCGACTCGGTAACAAGCGTTTAATTAATCTGCACAATATAAATTAAAGCCTTATATAACAACAGCTTGATAAAAATGTTGAACTTTTGCTAATTTTTACACTTGCCAGCAGTAAAAACGATGCTAAAATGCGCGCGTTTTAGTACTCAATTCAACCCATTTAGCTAACAAAATAGGAGCACAATATGATATTTCAATTAATAAACAAATTCCGTGTTCCTAAACCGTTATGTAGATCAATATTTAGTGCTATTCGCACTGAACCTTGAGCCCACAGCAACTTCCTAGTTAGACCTTTGAGCTTGTAAATCACCCGCTCACTCCACTATTTTAGTTCCATTTTATGGCAGCCCTTTAACTATTTAAGGATTCCGTTATGCAAAACGTTCTTAATCTTGCACCCGACACTGTATTGACTAATTATCAAGAAATTCCAGTGATTACTACACCCTATGATTTAGTACCTGATGAAGTATTACTCAGTCAGGAACATTATGAGTCAGAGGTGCGTTCGTATCCACGACGTATTCCCATCGCAATCAAAACAACGCGTGGCGTGATAGTAGAAGATACTAAAGGGCAAACTTACGTTGATTGTTTAGCTGGCGCCGGTGCTTTACCGCTAGGTTACAACCACAGCGAGATTAATCAGGTGATGATCACTCAACTTAATGAGGGTGTGCCTTACCAAACGTTAGATCTTACTACGCCAACAAAAGATGCCTTTATTAAAGCAGTGATGCAATTCTTACCGGCAAACTTTGCAAAAACAGCACGTATTCAATTTTGTGGCCCTTCGGGCGCAGATGCTGTTGAAGCCTCTATCAAGCTGGCAAAATTAGTGACTAAACGTAATACCATGGCCTCGTTCCACGGTGCTTATCACGGTATGACCAATGGTGCGTTAGCATTAACAGGTAGCTTAAGTGCTAAAGAACGCCGTACAGGTCTGATGTCTGACGTGCATTTCTTCCCTTTCCCTTATAGTTACCGATGCTCATTTGGTCTGGGTGGCGAAGAAGGTGCAGCACAAAGCATTCGTTACATCGAATCGGTATTATGTGATGATGAAAGTGGCATTACTAAACCCGCAGCGATTATTGTTGAACCTATTCAAGGTGAAGGTGGGGTTATTCCTGCACCTGTAAAATGGCTACAAGAATTACGTCGCATCACAACAGAACACGGAATCTTACTGATATTTGATGAAATCCAATGTGGTATTGGCCGTTCTGGTGATAACTTTGGTTTTGAAGCTGCAGGTATTGAACCTGATATTCTTGTGCTTTCAAAAGCCGTGGGTGGCGGTATGCCAATGTCATTGATTCTTTACCATGAGAAATTTGATTGCTGGAATGCGGGCGAGCACACAGGTACTTTCCGCGGTAATCAATTAGCGATGGCAAGTGGCGCAAAAACCTTAGAAATTATCAAACGTGATAATTTAACTGAGAATGCACGTTTACGTGGTGAGCAATTACGTCACGGTTTCGCTGAGTTACAGAAGCAATTCCCTCAGATTGGTGATATCCGTGGCCGTGGTTTGATGAATGCGATTGAAATCATTACACCTGAAGTAACTAATTCATTGGGTCAAGCAGAAGCGGATCCTGAGCTAGCAGCTAAAATTCAGCGTGCCGCATTAGAGCAGGGCTTAATCATCGAAAAAGGTGGCCGTAAAGGTGCGGTACTGCGCTTTTTACCACCACTTATTATCAGTGAAACACAGATTGATTTTGTTATTGCGACGCTTGCAACTGCTTTTACCCACGCGTTGGGTAACTAATCATGAGTCATGCACAATATTTTATGCATTTGGGCTGTAATAATCGTCCTTTTGAATATGCCGCTGATTTGACGCAAAAAAGTATTAACGCGTTATTTCAGCAGGCCACTAAGCCTTATTCGGGTCTTGCGCCTGAAGCGCTTAAAGCACAACTTGAAGCTGTAGATTTATCTAAAACAGAACCTCTGATTGATGTCATTTCGACGGTTAATCACTTAGTCGCTAAGAATTCTATATTGGTGCAGCATGCGCATACCCTAGCGCACTTGCATACTCCACCGTTGATTGCATCGGTGGTGGCAGAGCACTTTATTGCAGCCCTTAATCAATCAATGGACTCGTGGGATCAAGCCCCTGCTGCGACCTATGTTGAACAGATAATGGTTGATTGGTTATGTAAAACTTATCAGCTTGGTGAGCAGTCAGACGGTGTTTTCACCAGTGGCGGCACACAAAGTAACTTAATGGGTTTATTACTGGCACGTGATTGGTTTGCGCATAAACATTCAGGTCACAATATCCAGCAAGATGGTCTGCCAGAATACGGTCACAAATTACGTATTCTGTGTTCTGATAAAAGCCATTTTACAGTGCAAAAATCTGCGGCCTTAATGGGTCTTGGAGAGCGCTCAGTGGTTACTGTCAAAACCAACGTGCAAGGCCAAATAGATTGTCATGAATTACAACTAACGATTGATGCCTTAAAAGCGCAAGATCTGTTACCTATCGCAATTGTTGCGACAGCCGGTACAACAGACCATGGTGCAATTGATGACTTACAACAAGTCGTTGAAATAGCAAAAAACAGTGGTTGTTGGTCGCATATTGATGGCGCTTATGGCGGCGCGTTAATGCTCAGTAAAAAGCATAAGGCACGCCTACAAGGTATTGAATCTGCAGACAGTGTGAGCGTTGATTTTCATAAATTGTTCTATCAAACGATCAGTTGTGGCGCATTGCTTATCAAAAATAAAGCCAATTTTAATACCCTTTTACATCACGCGGATTACCTTAACCGTGAAGGTGACGAGTTGCCTAACTTAGTGGACAAAAGCATTGCGACCACTAAACGCTTCGATGCCTTAAAAATGTTCATGACATTAAAAGCAGTGGGTGCAGAAACGCTGGGGACTATGTATGACGACTTGCTTGCATTAACTGAACAAGTCGCTGATTTAGTGAAACAAAACAGTAAATTTGAACTGTGCTGTGAACCGCTATTATCAACGGTATTATTTCGTTTGAGTGAACAAGGAACCTTGACTGATAATGAATTTAATCAGCTTCACCAAACATTACGTTTACAGTTACTGACATCAGGCGATGCAGTGATTGCAGAGACCAAAGTGGATGGCAAACTGTTCTTAAAATTCACCTTGCTTAATCCTTGTTTAACGATTGAAGACTTTGATTCACTGTTTAATAAAATTGAATCAACGGCAACACAACTTATAACTCAAGTTAAAAACAAATCTCAGGAAGAAAAATAACATGTCTGTATTACAAATTGGCGCCGGTGGCGTTGGCTGGGTTATTGCCCATAAATGTGCTCAAAACAACGATGTTTTTGGTGATATTACAATTGCTTCACGTACTGTTTCTAAATGTGAAAAAATCATTACCTCTATCAAAGGGCGTAATAACCTAAAAGATACCAACAAAAAACTATCAGCAGTAAAAGTTGATGCCGACAGCGTTGAAGCATTGGTTGCACTTATCAATGAAGTAAAACCTGATCTGTTAATTAATGCTGGTCCTCCTTGGGTAAATGTAGCGATCATGGAAGCGTGTGTACAAACTAAAACCGCTTACCTTGATACATCAGTAGCAACTGATTTATGCAGCGAAGGCCAACAAGTACCTGAAGCTTATGATCCACAATGGGCCTTTGCAGATCGTTTCGTCGATGCAGGCATTACCGGTATTTTAGGTGCTGGTTTTGATCCCGGTGTAGTCAGTGTTTTTGCAACTTATGCACACAAACACTTGTTTGATGAAATCGATAGCATCGATGTAATGGATGTTAACGCGGGCGATCACGGCCAAAAGTTTGCAACAAACTTTGACCCAGAAACAAACATGTTAGAGATTCAAGGTGACTCGTTCTACTTTGAAGATAAAAAATGGCATCAAGTACCGTGCCATAGCCGCATGATGGAATTTGATTTCCCGGTAGTAGGCAAACAAAAAGTTTACTCAATGGCACACGATGAAGTACGTTCTATGGCGGAATACTTACCAGCAAAACGTATCGAATTCTGGATGGGGTTCTCTGATAGTTACCTTAACTACTTCAATGTTATGCGTGATATCGGCCTATTAAGTCCAAATCCAATTACTACAGTTGATGGCATTACCGTTGAACCGCTTAAAGTATTAAAAGCGATTCTTCCAGATCCAACATCACTGGCTTCTGGTTACACAGGTAAAACCTGTATCGGTACTTGGGTGCGTGGTCAAAAAGATGGCGTACAAAAAAGTGTCTTTATCTACAATATTTGCGACCATAAAGAAGCGTATATTGAAGTTGAACATCAAGCTATCTCTTACACAACAGGCGTTCCTGCCATCACAGCGGCACTTTTATACTTCCAAGGTAAATGGAGCAATAAAGGGTTGTACAATGTTGAACAGTTAAACCCTGATCACTTCCTTGAATTGATGCCTCGCATCGGTTTAACATGGCAAGTACAAGAGTTAGACGCTTAGCACTAAGCTAGAAAGCAGATAACCAATTCAAGGGGCATATTGCCCCTTTTTTATATCTTAAAGTTGCAAGGCCGAGTAAAAAATGAATACCGATAACCTACAAACCCCCTACTTCCTAATTGATGAAACAAAACTGATTGAGAACCTTGAGAAAGCAAAACTGCTCAAGGAGCTTTCTGGTGCAAAGTTGGTATTAGCACTTAAATGTTTCTCTACCTTTGGCACCTTCGAAACCATTAAACCGTACCTTGATGGCACCACAAGCTCTGGCCCTTACGAAGTAAAATTAGGTTATGAAGAGTTTGGCGGGGAAACACACGCTTACAGCGTAGGTTATTCAAAAGCAGATATTGAAGCGGTTAAAGGGATGTCTGATAAAATCATCTTCAATTCATTATCTCAACTTGATACCCATTTTGATGCTTGTCATCCACATGCTTCACTGGGTTTACGCATTAATCCAGAGCGCAGTATGGCAGGACAAGATCTTGCTAATCCAACACGTCCTTATTCACGATTAGGTGTGAAACAGGATTTATTGGATAAGTCGGTATTAGATAAAGTGGAAGGTTTTATGTTTCACATGAATTGTGAAAATAAAGATGTTGATGCTTTTATCGCTATTTTAGAGCATATCTCAACGACTTTTTCAGAGTATTTAACAACGCTAAAATGGCTTAGTTTAGGCGGGGGTATCTTTTTTACTTATCCTGATTATCCAATTGAGAAATTAGCAGCTGCATTAAAAGCATTCAGCGAGAAACATGATATTCAACTTTACTTAGAGCCCGGTGAAGCAATCATTACCCGCACCGCAGATTTAGTAGTCAGTGTGATCGATATTGTTGAAAATGACAAAAAAACAGCCATTGTAGACAGCGCAACGGAAGCACATCGTTTAGATACCTTAATTTACGATGAGCCAGCTTCAATACGTGAAGCCTCAGCATCAGGTAAATTCCCTTATGTGATTGGCTCTTGCTCATGTTTAGCGGGAGATCAATTCTGTGAAACACAATTTGAAGCACCACTTGAAATTGGCCAGAAGTTACATCTGATGGACAGCGCCGGATATACCATGGTAAAGCTAAATTGGTTTAATGGTTTGAAGATGCCAAGTATTTATTATCAACGTGTATCAGGTGATATTGAGTTACTCAATGAATTTGCTTACCAAGATTTTAAAGCAACACTAGGCAAAAGAACTTAAGAAATTTTGCAAACAGTAACGGCAGTATTCCTGCCGTAATATACCAATCTGATTAAGTATGTGATGTAAATTTTGCGCACTAAAAATGGCTTTGCTCAAGGCAAAAGTTGATGCAAATGGTTGTTCCCTTTGCGAAACGTTTAACGAAGAGATAAGTTATTTTAACAAGTAAAATAGATCAGATATTTATTCCGATTGGTATTAGTCCTCATCAGAGAAAGACTTCACCACAAAGCAATTACACCCTTGGTATTTTGCCTCATAAAGCGCCGCGTCAGCCTCTCTCAGTATGTCATTAATTGAAAGGGTATAATCAACAACATCGCTTGGTTTTATAACCACTGCGCCAAAACTAAGCGTAATATGCTTGGCGGTGACTGAACTCGGGTGTGGTAGAGCGAAGTCTTGCATCACTTTTATAATGTGATTTAATTTTTTATATAAATCTTCATTACTCATCTCGCCAAATAATAGCGTGAATTCTTCTCCTCCATAACGGGCACAAACATCACTGTTTCGTTGGCATTGTTGGTTTAACACCCTAGCCACTTCGACTAAAGCAATATCCCCCTCTAAATGCCCTAGTGAATCGTTATAAAGTTTAAAGTAATCAATGTCAGCCATCACAACAACAAAGCCAATTTCATTACGAATACATAACTTTTGATGTACTTCCAGAGCGTTCATTAATCCACGGCGATTCAATACTCTTGTTAATGGGTCGGTATTTTCCTGTTTTGATAACTCGTCTTTTTGTTGTTGCACGATTAACATCAGATCATTAACATTTTGAGAGACCGTCGCCAGTTCCCTCACTTCATACAGACTATCTAATGGGCAGTACCTTCGTGTGCTATCGCGCTCTTTTATATCAGCAGCTAATTTCTTTACGGGTTTAATAATAGTAATTGATACAAGGCGGTACACGAGATAAATCAATAAACTAATGAGTACGATAAAGATGAAGCTTTGCTCATTAATTAAGCTCGGTACTTCGCCAACACTATGTTCCAATCTTAAGACTGTAACAACGCTACCAGCGACATCGCGTAAAAGCATATCGCTATACGGCTTCACTTTTATATTGTTAGATTTTTCATTCCAATTACGTAACGTAGAAAGCATTTTTTCTGTTGGAATGGGCTGATAAGTAATGTTCGTTAGCGTGTTCTTAGATAAACCTTCAACAAATTCTTTTTCTAATAATTGCACCATGATTAAAAAACCACGATTTTCCCCCTCAATATCGGAATCTCTAATTTGAGTCGTGCTAAACATCGCCGGGCCATGTTGTGTATTAATAAATCCAGATTTTTTAGGCGCGCCATGTTCGGTGGTCGGTGTTGGCAGTAGCGTTAAATTATTAGCATTCTTTTCAAAGTCATAAAATGAAAAGGTTATATCTGCTATTTGAGAGCGATGATAACCTTTGGCTAACAGAGGTTTTAAATGTTCGTCTAAATAAAAAACACCATCAATCTTCAAACTGATGAAGGTGTTTTCATGATATTTTCTTCGATATAACTTGGATCGTTTGAGCGCATAAAATCATAACTTGATGTCCATACTGCATAATCAAAATTGATCCTTGCTAGAATTTCAAGTTTATCTGAGATATTAAAAGTAAGAATATCAAGCTCTCTTTCTGATAATTTAGCAATGCTTTGTTCTAATTTTGGTAACTCAATATAATAGCGATAGCTGAATACCGATGTGGTAAACAAAATAAACAGAAAAGTCAGTAAACGTAACTGTAATTGATTAAATGTAATTACTTTTGTCATCAAGTTGCCTTGTGGAAGTACTCGCTAGTCACTTGAATTATCGAGAGTATTGCCAAAAGAGTAGACCAAAACAGGCGTTAATGTTGATTCAAGGTAGGTCAGCTAGGAAATGTAAGGCGTTGATCACTTAATAAAGCGTGAGCGAATAATTAAAAGGAATACACAACTAAAATTATCCTCATAATGATCATTATCACTATTTAAAAAAACGTTCTCACGCTACAATTTCTATTACTTGTTCAATAAGACAGAGAGCCATCGATGCAAGACAGAACGTTAGATATTAATCCACAATGGTTACAACGTCTCACCGAAGAGCCAGATAAAAAACGACTGCTTGATAAACGATCTCCTTTTCAGCGAGATAAAGCGCGCGTATTACATTCAGCCGCTTTTCGACGCCTGCAGTCTAAAACACAAATTCATAATAATGGCCTCAGTGATTTTTATCGTACCCGTTTAACACACTCGCTTGAGGTCGCTCAAATAGGCTCGGGTATTGTTGCGCATCTTTCATTAACACAGCCTGAATTTAAAACGCTACTGCCAAGTAATAACCTTATTGAAGCCATCTGTTTAAGTCATGATATTGGCCACCCGCCTTTTGGTCACGGTGGTGAAACCGCGCTTAATTATATGATGATTAAAAACGGCGGTTTTGAAGGCAACGGGCAAACATTCCGAATTTTAACCCAACTTGAACCCTACACAGAATTTAACGGCATGAACTTAACACGCCGTAGTTTATTAGGTTTATTAAAGTATCCCGTGTGTCTCAGTGAGCTTAGTGGCCCTTACCCTGAAGATACCAGTCGTAACTTTCGTCAATTAAAGACAGAAGAATGGATGCCCGGCAAAGGGATTTATGACCATGATCGCGCCTACCTTGATTCCGTACTAACCCCATTGTGTGCTGCTGATATCGCACTTTTTCAGACATTACGCGAGCAAACTGCAACGGATAAAAGCCATAAAAAATCGCGCTATAAATCCTTTGACTGCTCTATTATGGAGATTGCCGATGATATTGCTTATGGCGTACATGATTTAGAAGATGCTATTGCAATGGGTATAGTGAGCAAAACGCTTTGGCAAGAAAAAGTAGCCACACAATTATCTGAAGTTGAAAATTTCTGCTTGGGCGAGCAATTAACAGAGCTCACTAACAACCTATTTTCACCACAACACTTTAAACGTAAAGATGCCATTGGCGCCTTAGTAAATGCACTGATCACTTCTATTAAGATTGATATTGCTGAAGATGCTTTTGTTGATCCGTTACTCGCTTATAACGCATATTTAGCGCCAGCGATGTTTACGGTATTAGAAATATTAAAAAGCTTTGTTTTAAACTATGTGATTAAAAGCCCTGACTTACAAATATTAGAATATCGTGGCCAGCAAATTGTGATGGAGCTCTTTGAAGCCTTTAACGCGGGACCATTACGCTTTTTACCCGTGCAAGTTAAAGAAGTTTATAAACAACAAACGGATAGTTCACGCCAAAAACGCGTGATTGCAGATTATATCTCTAGCCTCACCGATAATCATGCTTTGCGTTTACACGCGAGTTTATTCAGCAGTAATCAAACCAGTCCGATGATTGGCGAGCATGCCTTTTGATGGGGGCTTATTAAGAAGGTAATAAAAAGAAAGAAGGTAGTAAAAAAAGTGATATACAAATTTGTATATCACTTGATGAGAAACTGAATATTTATCGCATTCGTATTCACTTCTCAGCTATCCAAAGGTCAGTGCCAGTTGGGTTATAAACCTTTGGGTCTAACATTGCAGCTGGCTAACGAGACAGGATACTCTCTATCAATACAAATGCTTTGTGCGTAGTCTGCAATCTCTTGCTCTGAAATGGTTGGCGTAATATTGAAATTTCGATCCCCCCTTTTCCACTGACTAAGATAACCTAAACGCTGTAGCTGATGAATAATTTCGTCTGCTACATTTAACGCAGAAGAAGCTTTTACAATCTCACAACGCGCGTAATGTTGCCCAACAAATGACACTCCCGCGGCACGTAAGTCTGCATTATCTCCGGGAATTTGTTGTGCACCAAAAAGAGGCTTAGAGCTAACTGTTGCGACACTTGAAAACTCAGGAATAAAACGACTCAGATGATCAATCGCGCTCTGACTACGTGAGGTTATTTCCTCAACCGGCCAGCCTTTATCTATTTTATCGGTAAATTTATTAGGCAGTTTTGGCTGCGCACTGTTATCCGCACTTTCGACCAAACCATTATCAAATAAAGTGATCGATTCAGTCATGCCATGTAGTTGAAAGTAACCATCGGGATAAGGTGTAAACTGTGCCATTCCTTCTGGCGTACCACGATCGCCAAAAAAGATAAGCTCAGGCCAAATAGTTGAGCATCCCGGCCACTGCGTTACATAAGCGGCTTTAAATTCAACTAAGCGCTGTCGACCAAAACCTAACATATCATCCACTAAACCACTTCTAAAACCAGCAGCATTGATTAAAAAATCAAAGTTTTCGCTACAATTTTTTCCATCACGTTGATAGTCAACTTGCCAACTGTCCGTTAATGATTGAACAGCATCAACTTTACTATTAGTAAATAAAGCACAGTTAGGCATTTTTTGTAGCGCCAGTTCAGCACTGGCAGCTAAACGAAATAGATTAACGCCGTACTCTTGCACCATAATGATAGGAAACTTCAGCTGCGTTAAGTCAACATGATGGGCGACGGGAATCATCCATTCAATCAATGAGCTTGGCTTTTCTACAATTTCTCTGCTTTTTAACGCTTCGACTTGCGCCAACGTAAATAACTCAAAATATTGCTCTGGCGCGCCTAATACCTGATTGTTTGCATCTAACTCGATTAAACGTTGGTATTCAGCTTGTAGCGTTTTTAAACGAGGGATTAAATCTTGCGGCGTGCCTTTATCGTTTTGTGGAACAGCAACCACCGTAGGACGGTAATCAATAGCGTAAGGGTACAAACGCAACAGATCAATCGATTCACGTAATAGTGTTAAGCACTCAGCGACAGGAATCTCACGATAAAGATTACCACCGGCATGCAAATGACAAATTGGAGGACCATTCACTAAGGTTGGCCCTTTTTCAATCAGCGTCACATCTAAGCCTAGTTCGCCTAGGCAGAGAGCAGCCGTTGCCCCCGCAATACCACCACCAATGATAGCAATGCGTGCATTTTTTTGATTTGATTGAATCTCAGCGTTCATAGATGATTAATCCACTAAGTCATACTGGTTAGTAACGGCAAAAGTAGCAACGATATCTGCAAAGTCAGAAAACACAACATCCGGCTTGTGCTCACCAATATCTTCTCCGTAGTTATAACCATAAGTCAGACCAATACTTTGCATATGGGCTGCATTAGCGGCTAATATGTCATTTTTTGAATCCCCTACCATGACACATTGATCAACCGTCACACCGAGTTTTTCACACACGTGTAATAACGGTAATGGTGAAGGTTTACGTTCAGGAAGACTATCGCCACCCAAGCATAATTCAAATAGACCCGTCAGCTCTAAACCAACAAGAATAGGATCGATAAAATCAAAAGGTTTGTTAGTCACAATAATTAAACGGTAACCCTGCGCTTTAAGAATTTTTAATGTAGAGCGTACGTTTTTGTACAATACCGTATCAACACAAAGATTTTTTGCGTAGAAAGTCAGGAATATGTCTAACGCTTTTTCAAAGAGCTCAGGATCGATGTTTTCATCGTAATCCGCTTTCCCACAAAGTCCACGTTTTACAATGACTTGTGCGCCATTACCGACCCATGAACGGATTAAATCATCACTAAAGGTATCGCGACCTAAGGTGGTTAACATATGGTTAATCGCTAAAGCTAAATCGGGTGCGCTATCGATGAGTGTGCCATCAAGATCAAATAAGATGACCTGCTTATTATTGAATTTCAAATGAGTAACCTTTAGCTGTAATTTATACCCGTCACCATTCAAGTTGCAAAGTTCAGCAAGTGATGAGGTGAACAGATTTTAGGCAGGAAGTTGAAGGTCTAACTAGTTCAATCAATACTTCCTAACAACGAAGGTGTTTGCCTCATCGCTTGCCCTACGGGTCGCTAGCTCGGAAACCAATTCTGCGTTGCAACATTTGATAAGGGCTAGCCATTAAAGAATGAAAGTATTTTATTTCATTCTACCGATAGAGAATTAACGTAGTTAATTGCTCGAAAGGTCATCATGTTGCGTCTTGCCTTGGTACCCGAGCTAGCGACTGAATAAAGCACCTTGATTGGTAACGGGTATATGTATATGTATAACGAGGTATCTATCTTACCTAAATAACTAGCCTTTTTCTACAAAACAAAGTGTCCATAACTCATTGATATAAATAAATATTTTTAAATATAAATCACACTTTTTTTGTAAGGATTGTAGAGATTCTGTTTGAGGTGGGGTAAGTGCTGAATAATAGTGGCTTATCAGCGTTTCAGAATGGCTTTTACTGAAGCCGTTAATGCAATTACAAAAGGCGAGATCATAAGCTGGGCAGGCGATAACCGCATATTCCCAATCAAGAATATAATAGCGACTTCCCTTTCCCTGTAAGACATTATTCAGCGACAAATCACCATGGCATAATGTGTTATTTTCACTGCTTTTATCAAGTTGATCAGCCAGTGCAAGCATCGCTTGAAAACGCTGTCCATCAATAGCCATATCTAGCTGTTTTTTGAGTCTGTTTAACTCAAAAGCGAGTCGTTGTTTTGGGGCATGTAATGCGGGCAGTTGATGTATGCGCATCAGCTGCTGAGCTAATATTTCAAATCGGTTTTCACTGTTAGCCGGTAACAATTCAGCGCGGATATATTGCTGTAATTTATAGCTGGCATTATGCGCTAATACCGTCGGTGTTAACGCATGTTCACTGGCGAGCTTCTGGACTAAAAGCTCAGCCTGGCGATCTTCGTCACTGCGCGCATCACGATTCAAGCGTTTAAAAACAAACTGTTTATGCGCATCGTTAGTAATTAAAAAAACGTCGTTGGTGAGTGCATGCGTAAATTGCTCTACAGCAATAACATCACCAACACATTGATTATTGAGCCAGACTAATTCGCTATTAGATAACAATTGTTGTGCCTCTTGTTGACACTGATGTTACTTCGACCCAGTGTAATATCCCCAAATCGCTCATCCCTAATTGATTATAAAGGATGATTTATAATCAATTACTTATAACGGATTACTTATAACGGATTACTTATGACCTATTACTTCGCTATCCAGGGAGTAATACGTGCAACGGCAAAGGGAAATTCTTTACTTAAGTCTGTAGTGCTTAATATTTTATTACCCACTAGCACATCACCGTTACTCGCCAATTGGTAACCATTAGGTAGCACAACATCAGCGCTTAAAGGCGTGACTAATTTAAAACGTAAACCAGAAAATTCTGGCAAGAAATATTTACCGACCATGCCTGCATTTTTGCGTAAAACGCCTTCAAGCTCAATGCTAATATTCACCAATTTTTCAAAAGGTAGCGCGCTTAATTCAGACTCTTTAGCCATTAACGTTACCTGTAAGGCGCAGGCCTCATTATTGACTGTTTGTACTTCAATCATTGCGCCGTCTTTACGGTGTTGATCTGAATAGAAAGGCATTAATTTACCCTGCTTTTCAAATTCTACTGGCTCTCTTTTATCATCAACAACAATTTCAGCTTGTTTAATAAAGCATTGCTTGCCCGTTGATGGCTCAACCAAATAGAAGCTGGTTGCTACATATTGATAGTCGAGCTTGTACATGGTTTTCATATAACCAAAAAATAGTGAATAATTGAGTTTTAGTGGAGAAGCCATAACATTTTGACTGATCAAAACAGATAAAACTAAGATTAAAATACGCATATTAGGCCTCAAACTCTGAACTGTTTTTAGTGTGACTACTTTTATTGTTGCCACTATCATTTGTATCATCACCTGAATCATTATCATCATCGTCAGAATCGTCATCGTCTGAATCATCATTTTCATCTTTAGGTGTCTCTGTAGCAACAACACCCACACCACACATTTGACGATAAACGATACCCATGACATTAAAATAGAACGGGATAAACAAAAACAACCCTAAGCCAGAGGGTAATAAGGCAATAAAACCGAGTAAACCTAAGAGCATAAACAGGAATGTAAATTGACGAAGATTTTTATTAATCAATTTAAAAGACAGTTTAATCGATAACTGTGGGGCAATTTTCTTTTCTGCAATTAAAGGATAAACCATGCAAAAAGCCATATTCAGATAAAGCATCACAATAATAGACAGCTGCAGGCCAATATCACCAAACAGTTGGCTCAGTAAAACACTCAAGGCATAAACAATAATATTGATAATGACACTAGCCAGCGCAAGTTTTAAGATGATATTGAAATAACTAAACAAGTCACTTGAACGACTTTTTATCCCGACTGAATGGTTAATGCCCATCATCTGCAGGCCGGTCACTAAAGGCGTCACAATAAAAGAGCTAAAAATGAAGTTAATAATGGTTTGATTCGCATCACTTAAACCAGAAAGCGCTTCATAACTCATTGTATAAATGAGTGTAACAATCGCAATAGTGATGATACAGGCAACGATTAAAGGCAGAAAATTAGTGCGGGTAATAGCAAAAGCATCTTTAAAGAGTTGTTTGAAATCGAGTGTATAACCTTCAGTTAATGATTTTTTAAGATCACCACCGAGTACAAAATGAGTTTTGTTCATAACAAGCAAAAGGCCTTAATAAGAAAAGACCTTTATTGTAACGACTTTTAATGTTTATGCTAATGATTTAGTTGGCAATAAAGCGCTCACTAGACGTGGAACAATCTCTGTTGCTTTGCCCAGTTGAATTTTATCAAAATGACTTTGTATTTCACTGCCTTCAAGGTTTACCTCAATAGAATAAGCGCCAACACTTTTTGCTTCTTCAACAAACCCTGCTGCAGGATAAACCGTGCCCGAAGTACCAATGGCAATAAACAAGTCTGCTTGAGAAAGGTGGTGATAAATAATATCTAAACCGAGCGGCATTTCGCCAAACCAAACAATATGAGGGCGTAAATTTGAAGGATACTGGCAACAGTGACAAAGATCATTGATATCCATGTCATTCATCCAGGTAATGACTTGATTGGTATTAGGACAACGTGCTTTTAATAATTCGCCATGCATGTGAATGACGTTTTTTGAACCCGCTTGCTCATGCAGATCATCGATATTTTGTGTGACTAATAAAAATTCACCATTGAACTCTTTTTCAAGCTCAGCTAATGCGTAATGAGCAGCATTAGGTTCAATATCTTCTGAACAAAAATCACTGCGTCGTTTATTATAAAAATCGTGCACTAAAGTAGGATCTTTTTTATAGCCCGCTAACGTAGCAACATCTTCTAGTCTGTACTTTTCCCATAAGCCATTTTTATCTCTAAAGGTATTGATACCGGACTCCGCAGAAACACCTGCGCCTGTTAGTACAACGATTCTTTTATATTGATTTAAAGACAAAGGTGTCTCCTTACGGAAATGTTAAAAGATCTTATAAAACAACACTAATTGTACGGAAATAAGGAAAAAAAGATGCGTGGCAGTTCATAAAAAAAAGGCAAAAAAAAAGCCGCAATGCGACTTTTTTAACAATTTATAAATTTAACAAAAAGATCACCCTTTTTGTGGGGTATTTGGTAAATTTTCTTCCACCAACTCTTTCAGCTTTTGCCCCGCTCTGAACGTTACAACGCGTCTTGCTGCGATAGGAATGTCTTCACCCGTCTTGGGGTTACGCCCAGGGCGCTCACTTTTATCCTTCAGTTCAAAACCACCAAAACCCGAGATTTTAACAGGATCTCCACTGGCTAATGTTGCTTTAACTTCTTCAAAAAAAGACTCAACAAACTCTTTTGCATCGCGTTTGCTAAGACCTACCTCTTGTGATAAATGTGCAGCTATTTCAGCTTTAGTCAGTGCCATAAAATTATTCTCTCAAAGATGCATTAAACTCCGTAGAAACTGCTTCAACAATAGCATTTACACTATCTGCAATTTCCTGCTCTTCCAAAGTGCGCGTCGTATCTTGTAATATCAAACCTATTGCTAAGCTCTTGCTACCTTCGATAACGCCTTGCCCTTCATATACGTCAAATAAGTTTAAGCCAACTAATTGAGTTCCGCCAATTTTTTCTATAAATTTTAATACCTTACCTGCGTCAACGCTTTTTTCTACTACAAAAGCTAAGTCACGATGGTTCGCTGGGAACTTAGAAATATCGCCAGCTTGCGGTAATTGACGCGTACTGATCGCGTCTAATTGTACTTCGAATACAATTGGCGTGCCTTTAATTGCAAAGGGTTTAACATGGTTTGGATGCAATGCACCGATGAAACCAATGTTTTGACCATTACGGTAGATACCCGCTGATTGTCCTGGGTGTAGTGCAGTGTGTGTTTCAGGTTTAAACTCGAAACTAACACCATCAACACACAAATCTAATACACTTTCTAAATCTGCTTTAAGGTCGAAGAAATCAACATTACGCGATTCAATATCCCAGTGTTGCTCATTTAAATGGCCAATAATAACGCCAGATAACATCGCTTGTTGATTAATGCCGTTTTCAGACGCTTCATCTTTAACAAAACGTAATCCCGTTTCAAACAAACGAATACGTGCTTGCTGACGTTTTTGGTTTTTAGAAACACACTCTAATAAACCTGTCCACAAACTCACACGCATAGCTGACATATCTTTAGAGATAGGATGCGGTAAAATAAGCGCATCAGCTTCAGGGTGTAGTTTCAGCTGTTTGTCAGGGTCCACAAAGCTATAAGTAATGGCTTCGTTAAATTCACGGTTCACTAATACATCGCGTACTTTTGACAACTTAAGCGCAGCTTCGTTATGCAAAGGCATGGTTAACGCAGCTTGTGGTGCGATGTTAGGGATATTGTTATAACCGTAAACACGTGCCACTTCTTCGATTAAGTCTTCTTCAATTTCCATGTCGAAACGGTACGTCGGTGCAACAACAGTCCAGCTGTTGTCTGCAACAGTCACTTCACAGCCTAACAATGTTAGAATTTCAGTCACACGTGCATCTTCAACAACATGACCAATTAAACGGTCTAATTTAGTACGTTTTAATGTGATTGTTGCTTGAATCGGTAAGTTTGCTTCACTAAGTGCTTCAGTGATTGGGCCAACTTGACCGCCACAAATATCAACAAGCAACTGCGTTGCACGTTCCATTGCTTTTGCTTGTAATACAGGGTCAACACCACGCTCATAACGATGAGAAGCATCAGTATGTAAACCGTAGCTACGTGCACGACCTGCAATTGCAAGTGGCGCAAAAAATGCACTTTCTAGGAATATGTCAGTCGTTTCTGCTTGTACACCAGAATCTTGACCGCCAAAGATACCGGCCATTGCTAATGCTTTAGATTGATCAGCGATAACAAGCGTATCTGCGTTCAATTTAACTTCTTTACCATCAAGTAAGGTTAATTTTTCATCTTGTTCAGCAAGACGTACTTCAATCGCACCGTCTAATTTTGCAAGATCAAAAGCGTGCATTGGGTGGCCAAATTCAAGCAATACGTATTGTGTAATATCAACAACCGCATCAACACTGCGCACGCCACAACGGCGTAGCTTTTCAACCATCCAAAGTGGTGTTGCTACATCTTGGTTAATGCCTTTAATAACACGGCCAAGGTAACGAGGACAGGCTTCAACAGCTTGTAAGTTAATTGCAACTTGATCATCAATTGATACAGCCACGTTTTCCCACGTTGGCTCTGTAGCTGAAATAGCGTTTAATACGCCCACTTCACGAGCAAGACCTGCAATGCCTAAGCAATCAGCACGGTTAGCCGTTAAATCAACATCAATCGTTACATCGTCAAGTTGTAAGTATTCACGTACACATTGACCAATTGGCGCGTCTAATGGTAATTCAAGAATACCTTCTGCGCTTTCTGCCATGCCAAGTTCTGATTCACTACACAACATACCAAATGATGGCTGGCCACGTAGTTTTGCTTCTTTAATTTTAAAGTCGCCAGGTAATACTGCGCCTACAACAGCAACCGCTACTTTCAAACCTAAACGACAGTTTTTAGCGCCACAAACGATATCAACTAATTCATCTTCGCCGATGTTAATTTTTGTTACTTGTAGTTTATCTGCATCAGGATGTTGGCCACACTCAACCACTTCACCAACTAATACTTTTGTAAACTCACCCGCTACTGCTTCAACGTCGTCTACTTCTAGACCGGCCATTGTAATTTGGTGTTGTAATGCTTCTGAACTGATTTCTGGGTTAACCCATTCGCGTAACCAAGCTTCACTAAATTTCATTATTTTTAAACCTTATTTGAATTGCTTGAGGAAACGAAGATCGTTTTCAAAGAAAGAACGTAAATCATTTACGCCATAACGCAGCATTGTTAAACGCTCGATACCAATACCGAAAGCAAAACCTGAATATTTCTCTGGATCAACACCCATTGCTTTTAATACTGTTGGGTGAACCATGCCACAGCCAAGAATCTCTAACCAACCGTTTTTGCCTTTAACGTCCACTTCAGCAGAAGGTTCTGTGAATGGGAAATAAGATGGGCGGAAACGGACTTCTAAATCTTCTTCAAAGAAGTTATGCAAGAAATCGTTCAGAATACCTTTAAGTTGCGCAAAACTGACGTTTTCAGCAATCATCAAGCCTTCAACTTGGTGAAACATTGGTGTGTGCGTTTGATCGTAATCGTTACGGTAAACACGGCCCGGGGAGATAATACGTACTGGAGGCTCTTGATTTTCCATGGTACGGATTTGTACACCTGATGTTTGTGTACGTAATACTAAATCTGGGTTGAAGTAGAAAGTATCGTGATCAGCACGCGCAGGATGATGTGGCGGAATGTTTAACGCATCAAAGTTATGGTAACCATCTTCAATTTCAGGACCATCTTTCACTTCAAAACCAAGCTCACTAAAGAACTCAACAATGCGCTCAGTAGTGCGTGTAACAGGATGAATGTTACCTAATGATGCGCCACGACCAGGTAGCGTTACATCGATAGTTTCTTCAGCCAATTTAGCATTAAGCACAGCAGCTTCAAAAGCTTGCTTACGCGCTACTAATACTGCTTGAATAGCTTGCTTTGCTTTGTTGATCATTTGACCCGCAGCAGGTTTCTCAGCAGGAGGTAGTTTACCTAGTCCTTTCATCTGCTCAGTCATCAATCCTTTTTTACCTAAATACTGTAAACGGATCTCTTCTAGCTCGTTACCATCAACGGCGTTTTCTATCTGTTGTTGCGCATTAGCAACGATTTCATCAAGGTGCAGCATTAGTTTCATCTCGAAATTACGTAAAAAATAGGACGCAATTTTACGCAAATCAGAGAGATAAGGCTAGTACTGTTGTGGTGGAATAGCGGAAAAGCGTCAAAAAGAGGCGTTTATTTCGCCTCTTCACCCAAAGGCGCGGCTATGTGGCGATTGATTATGTTGCAGATTATTGGTTTCTGGCATTTTAATGCACTAGCGTGTTCAGTTATTAACGTGAATTTGGTATCAACTACACGGCTTGCCATTGTTGTTCAATTAACAGCGTTTCACCTTGATAAATTCGTCCAATGAAAACATCACCCGCTAATACAACACCTACACCTTTAGGTGTACCGGTCATTAAAATATCGCCATCTAAAAAACTCATAAACGTACTGACTTCTTGAAGTATCTCAGCAGGTTTGTGAATCATTAAATCGTAATTAGCATGTTGAATCAGTTTATTATTGATCAAAAGTTGCATTGATAGTGTTTCTACAGCATCAGAAAAAGGAACAAAATCACTAAATACAGCCGATTTATCAAAGGCTTTAGCACGTTCCCATGGCAACCCTTTACTTTTCAGCTTTGCTTGCACACCACGTTTAGTGAGATCTAAACCTATGCCAACAGCAGTGATTTGATTGTTTTCAATAACCAATGAGATTTCCGCTTCATAATGTATGGTTTCGTTATTATCACTGACTAGTTGGCTATCAATCGCAGAGTTAGGTTTAACAAAAATAACCGCCTGATCAGGCATTTCATTATTAAGTTCTTTAATATGTTCGACATAATTTCGACCAATACAAACGATTTTAGACGGATAACTTTTTTTTCCAGCGATATTAATTGAATTCATGCAGGTCTCGTTTCTGTTTAATTTAATTTAATAAATAGCAACAAACTCTAGGGCAATAACAAACCCGCTGTCAGTCGCTTGAACACAGCTCACATCGGCATCTGCATTTAGCGCAGGAAAATGCGCATCTTGATCATCAAAACGCACAGCGATTTCATCGTGTAATTTTAAATGCTTCTCAGGCAGGTAAATCGACATGCCTTCAGTGTTTACATCTTTGCAATCCACTGTTTGATCATGTCCATTATGGGTAATCTTCACTTGAGAGGTAAAACGAAGACGTTCAAAAGTACGCCTTTCTTGCTGATTTAATAACACAAATACTCCTGCTAACAATGGCTCTAATAGCAAGTTATCGGCAGAAGTATTTAAAAATGAAGCAGATTTACAAAATAGGTAAAACGCGGTTTCGCCCTAATCTTTTCGCTTCGTAAAGAAACTCATCCGCACGGGTAATAAAGTTGTGTAACGAATCTCCCTGTTGGAACTCAACGACCCCTAAAGAGATAGTGACATTATTTATTTTTTCACCGGTGCGTTTATCTTTCAAGGTGAGTTTTTCGATGACTTTACGTATGCTTTCAGCAAAATGACGTGCGATACGTAATTTGCTTTTAGGGATTAAAATAGCAAATTCTTCACCACCAAATCGATAAGCACTGGCGCCATTACGCATACTATCGTTTAATTTTCGCCCTACCGCTTTTAATACCTGATCCCCCAATAAATGGCCCCATTGATCATTAAAGTTTTTAAAGTGATCAATATCCGCTAAAACCAAACATAAACCTTGGTTGTTTTTTTCCAAATAAGCGGAAAGTTCGGTATCAAAGGCATGGCGGTTGAGTAGGCCTGTGAGTGAATCATATAACGCCAGTTTTTGGCTTTTTTCTAGCTGTGCTTTTAATGACGCGATTTCGCCTTTTGCATTTTCTAAGCTTTTGCTAAAAAAAGCCGTTGAACGATGCATGTTTTTTGAATCACCCTGAAGTTTTTTGACTAAGCCAATCACCTCTTCTACCGATAATCCTTCCTGCTCAACACTATTAATGTCATCAAACGTTTTTTCAAATGCTTTCTGAAAAGTATTAGTATCTTTATGGGTATCAATTAAGGATTTATCTAATTGAATAAGCATTTTATCGATGCTGGTTCTTAATTCCAAGGTTTCAGAGTCAGTTTTGCTTGCCACAAAATCACGATAAAGTGACTCCGCTTGAATAGGCGGACAAATATCATTATTTGCCATTAAATCATTCAGTTGTTCGTTTAATTCAGGTAATTCATCGGACACGTAAGTATACCAGAGGGCATAATTAACGGGTGTGGTAGGTACTTTATATTTCATCATCAACGGCAAGGCTTTCTTGAGATTTGCCGCTGATTTCATTAATAAACTGCTGTTCATTTCACTCCCTACAAACTTTATCGTCTAACACTAAGCTATTAGCATAGCGTGAATAAAATAGCTTTGTGCATTTTTTTGAATATTCATTGATCTTTGCACCGATAGCCCCATTTACAAGCTCAGCTAAAGTGCGTAATCTGCGCGTTCAAAGAAAAGTCCCTGCTTATCTACAAAATTTATTCACTAAGGTATTCCAGTGCTCGCTAAAAAAACACATAACCTACAAACAATATTAACTTTTATTGTGCCTTCATTAATTGGCTTATTGCTATTTATGATGCCCATTAGCTTTCAAGGTAATATTACGATACCGATCGCAATCATTGCTAAAACACTGCAAAGTTTACTCGGCGATACCCTACCCCTTATTGTTACTTGTATTGTCTTATTTACGGCGGTCATTACTTCGCTGCATAAACTGTTTAAGTTTAATATCATCAAAAACAATGAATTCTTTAATGATTTGATCGATGTTTCACCCGTGTGGTTTGTTATTCGTTTGTTAGGCGCTATTTTTATCAGCTTGACTTACTTGGCTATCGGGCCTGAAATGATTTACTCGGGCAATACCGGTGCGTTAGTGCTTAACGATCTTTTACCGGTGCTATTTTGTGTCTTTACCTTTGCCGGTTTATTACTGCCTTTATTACTTAATTTTGGCCTACTAGAATTATTTGGTACTTTATTAACCAAAGTGATGCGTCCTATTTTCAACTTACCAGGACGAAGCGCGATTGATTGTATGGCTTCATGGTTGGGTGATGGTAGTGTCGGTATTTTGATGACCAGCAAACAATACGAAGCTAAGTTTTACACGCAACGTGAAGCAGCTGTTATTGGTACCACCTTCTCTGCAGTTTCAATCACTTTCTCGTTAGTGGTTATTTCACAGGTTCAACTTGAACACCTCTTTTTACCTTTCTACCTAGCAGTTTGTTTAGCCGGTGTGGTTGCAGCGATTATCGTGCCTAAATTACCCCCTTTATGCTGGAAAAAAGACAATTACATTGATGGCACAGAACGCCTGACTAACAATGAATTAACACCCGCAGGTCACAATATTTTTTCTTGGGGACTTGAACAAGCGTTGGTAAAAGCATCCGATAGCACAGGTTTTAAAAACACCTTTAAAGATGGCATAAAAAATGTCATCGATATGGTATTTGGCGTATTACCCGTGGTGATGGCAATGGGTACAATTGCATTAATCATTGCAGAGTACACTCCTGTATTCGCTTACCTCGGTTACCCGTTTATTCCGTTATTAGAATTATTACAAATTCCAGAAGCGGCTGCAGCGTCACAAACTATCGTAGTTGGTTTTGCAGATATGTTTATCCCGTCTATTCTTGCTGCCTCTATTGAATCAGACATGACTCGTTTTATTATTGCAGCTATGTCAGTAACACAGCTTATTTACATGAGTGAAGTGGGCGCCTTATTATTAGGCAGTAAAATACCCGTTAATGTGGTTGAACTGTTTGTTATCTTTATTTTACGAACGTTAGTGACCTTGCCTGTTATTGCAGGTGTCGCACATCTTATTTTTTAAGGAATAAAACATGGATATCGCTATATATCTACACGCGATGACGGCACTGTTTGTTATTATTGACCCGATTGGCGCAGCCTTGATATTTAACTCTTTAGTGGGTAATGGAGATAAAAAATATCGTTATATAATGGCGACTAAAGCGATTATTATTAGTGGTTTAACGCTAATATTGTTTGGTAATTATGGGGAAGCGCTATTTTCGCATTTGGGCATTAATATCAACTCATTGCGCATTTCAGGGGGACTATTACTGTTCTTCACTGCATTTCAAATGATTACCTCTGACATGAGCTTTAGTAGTAAAGGAGAGCAGACTGATATTTCTGTTTTTCCGATGTCTATCCCGCTATTAGCAGGACCGGGCACACTGACACTGGCACTTCTGTTGTTCTCTCAGACAACAGAAACAGCCGGTATCATGGCCGTTTCTGCCGCTATTATTAGTACGCTATTATTAACCTTTGTTTTAATGTTGGTATCCAAACACCTTAAAAAAGTGATTGGGAAAACCGGTGATGAAATTTTGAAACGCTTTCTAGGCGTAATATTAGCAGCACTTGCTATTCAATTTATTTACGATGGTATTCGCAACCTAATGGCATAAACGCTATAAGCTATTAGCATAAAAAGTAACGTTAACCTGCTAATCGTTAACGTTACTTTTGAATTTTCTCTCTCGTTCCCACGCTCTGCGTGGTAATGCATAACCACCACAAGTAACTCGCACAAATAACTACCACAATTTACAAATATCAATCAGCCCGCCTTCATTTTCATCATTACGGGCACTGGAATAACGCCAATAAGTCGCTTGATCAACATATCCACGCTTAACCGGATTTTGATGAATATAATCTATCTTTTGTCGCATCATCTCCTCAGATTGGATAATTTCAGGATGTACCCCCTCCTGCCAAAATTGATAAGCGCAATCACCTTTTATGCGCTTTTTTATAAAAAGCTAACTGATCTAAAATCGTTTTTACATGATGTGTTGTTAAACATGCAATTAACTGTTTCGCGGTACATACCCATGTTACTTCAAGATGCTTTGTCAGGCACAAGCTCGATAACCAGAGCAAGGCACAACATGAGGTAACCTATCGAACGTTAACTACGTGAACCTTCTAACGGTAGGATTAAAAAAAAGACTTTAATCCATTATTGTTATTCACTTTTCAATTGTTGTAACGCAGGGCTGCCATGGTTGAATAATAAGCGAGCTTGCGCCCCGTAGGGCAAGGTAACTTGCGCCAATCTACGTCGTTATAAAATTTCGACTTAGAATGACTAGGCTTCAATTTTATGCCTAGTATATCAGCACCATTTTCCTTGCTGACTTTGCATATTGAAGTAGCATGGGTATCTAATTTTAATCGTGCTAAGTCTTTTCCTAATTGATCACTTTGAGCAACAAGATGGAGATGATTTTCAAGAATAACGTAAGCATGGACGTTTAATCCCTCTGCCATGAGAAAGCGTAACGAATTTAAAATAATATCAACCGTCTGTGGACGTGTAAAAACAGGTATCCAATGCAATACCGTTAATGTGAAAAAATGAGGTGCATCTTGTTGTATTATTTTATATCGGCTTCTTCTATAAAGGACGGGCTCCGCTTTTCCCCAAAATCATGTAGCGAACGACACTCATGGGGATAGAAAAGCTTGCCACCTAGTGACAAACACTAAGCTTTAAGGGAAAATGTAATAAATGAAACAGAGGCAGCGTAAATGGTCAATCAGCTAACAGAAAATAGCGAATTGTTACTTAACAATATCAGGCAACTATTAATTCAAGGTCGCAAGCAGGTTGCACAGGTGGTGAACAGCGCCATGGTGCAAACCTATTGGGAAATTGGTCGTGTAATTGTTGAAGATGAACAACAGGGGAAAACACGCGCAGAATATGGAAAATCGCTATTAAAAAACTTATCAAACTCATTAACGCAAGAGTTTGGTAAAGGCTTCGATAGTTCAAATCTACGTAATATGCGTCTGTTTTATCTGGCCTTTCCAATTCGTGACGCAGTGCGTCACACTTTGTCGTGGACCCATTATCGCACCCTTATCCGCATTGAAACTGAACAGAGTCGCCAATGGTACATGAACGAGGCGATCGAGCAAGCATGGTCTGTCCGTGCATTAGAGCGCCAAATTGGCACGCTTTATTACGAGCGATTACTGGCCACGCAAGCCAAGAAAGGCGATATTAGTACGGTATTGAATGAGGCCGAGCAGAAAACCAGTGAGCTTGCCCTGTCTGCCAAAGATTACCTACGTGACCCCTATATTTTTGATTTCTTGGGGCTATCCAGTGATGGTTTACAAGAGAGTAAGTTAGAGCAAGCCTTGATTGATAACTTGCAAAAATTCTTACTTGAACTGGGTAAAGGGTTTGCCTTTGTCGACCGCCAACAACGCATCAGCACCGATGATGGCGACTATTACATCGACTTGGTCTTCTACAACTTTCACCTTAAATGTTTCCTGCTCATTGATCTTAAAATGCATAAACTCAGCCACCAAGATGTCGGGCAAATGGATATGTATGTACGCATGTACGAAGAAAAAAAACGCAGAGCCGATGACAACCCCACTATCGGCTTAATTTTGTGCACTGAAAATAATCACACAGTGGCTAAATACTCCGTGCTCAATGACAGTGCACAATTGTTTGCCTCAAAATACATGACCGAGTTACCTAGCGAAGAAGAGTTAAGCCTGCAACTAGAAAAAGAGCGTCAGCACCTATTAGCATTGGCAGCGGAAAAAGCAGGAGATCAATCATGTTAGTCTTTAACTGCACCAAAGCAGCCGCTGATTTTTTTACCGTGACACGTAAAGGCGAGAAAATTTCTTGCCTTGAGCCAGCCCCCCATAAAACCATTGCCGAATCAGTCGCTACGCCTGTATTTCCTAATGATGTCGAAGCGCAAGAAAACGGCAGTTTTCAATGGCAATGGGTGGTGCATTGCGTTTCCATTAAGCGTAAAAAATACTTAATGGTGATGGATGTACACAGTCGATTCTGCATTACTTTGCTCGCAGGTAAAAAAGGCGACCAATATGCATTCCTTAATGCCTTTGAGTCTATTTTAAAATCGACCTTTCATTGCCTTGCTCATGAAAATGGCATCGATGAAGCTGAAATCGAAATCTGTCTTGATAGCTATGACAGCAAAGTGAATACCTGCGCCTTTCATGCGCGAAGTGATCGTAGCGTGCAAGGGCATCTCAACGATGTGCATTGGCATCTTGAACGTCACTGTTATGAAGATGGCATGTTACTTGACGAGTTAGACTTGTTGAACTTTAACCTTTTTACCGGTCAAATCCCGCGTAACGCCAAAAACCGCAAAGCGCTCTTTTTCCCTTATCGAGAATTTATGCGTTTTTGGCAGGCACAAATACAAGGTGACAATAGCGCAGTGCATAACTCCGTGCATGTCATTGAAAATGAAAAGTTAAGCAATATTGTTGTATTGAGCGACTATCGAAAATGAATGAGAGTCTAAGATGCCCGCATATTCAAACATTAACAGTGCTAAACCAACCATTTAAATTTAATAAACGAGAAGTTCCCCTTACTCCGCGTGGGAACTCAGGCTGACTATGTTGATCTCTAGCACTACTTTGACTTTGATTATGCAATCTCTCGTTCCTACGTTCTGCGTGGTAATGCATAACTACCACAAGTAACTAGCACAAATAATTACCACAATTTACAAATATCTCTCGTTCCCACGCTCTGCGTGGTAATGCATAACCACCACAAGTAACTAGCACAAATAACTACCACAATTTACAAATATCAATCAGCCCGACTTCATTTTCATAATTACGGGCACTGGAATAACGCCAATGAGTCGCTTGATCAACATATCCACGCTTAACCGGATTTTGATGAATATAATCTATCTTTTGTCGCATCATATCGTCAGATAGGATCATTTCAGGATGTACACCCTCCTGCCAGAATTGATAAGCGCAATCACCTTTATGCGCTTTTTTATAAAAAGCCAACTGATCTAAAATCGTTTTTACATGATGTGTTGTTAAATATGCAATTAACTGTTTCGCGGTATACGATTTTAATCGTGCTAAGTCTTTTCCTAATTGATCACTTTGAACAACAAGATGGAGATGATTTTCAAGAATAACGTAAGCATGAACGTTTAATCCCTCTGCCATGAGAAAACGTAACGAATTTAAAATAATATCAACCGTCTGTGGACGTGTAAAAACAGGTATCCAATGCAATACGGTTAATGTGACAAAATGAGGAGCATCTTGTTGTATTATTTTATATCGGCTTCTTCCCATGGTGACTCCTTATGCATTACCACGCAGAGCGTGGGAACGAGTTGACGAGTTAAATAGAGATTACGCTTAGTCCCCATGCTCCGCGTGGGGATTCAGACTGACTGAGTTGATTTCTAGCACTACTTTGCTTATGCATTACCACGCGGAGCGTGGGAACGAGTTATCCGCCTAGTCCCCATGCTCCGCGTGGGGATTCAGACTGACTGAGTTGATTTCTAGCACTACTTTGCTTATGCATTACCACGCGGAGCGTGGGAACGAGTTATCCCGCCTAGTCCCCATGCTCCGCGTGGGGATTCAGACTGACTGAGTTGATTTCTAGCACTACTTTGGTTATGCATTACCACGCGGAGCGTGGGAACGAGTTATCCCGCCTAGTCCCCATGCTCCGCGTGGGGATTCAGACTGACTGAGTTGATTTCTAGCACTACTTTGCTTATGTATTACCACGCGGAGCGTGGGAACGATTTAAACACGCTAGTTGTTAACGTTATTTTTGAATTTGATAGGCCAATTTTCGACTCATAAAACGAGGTAATAGTTTCACCGCAATGACCGCGACTTTATTCATCAACCCCGGTATCACGATTGCTTTTCCTCTGTTTTTTAACGCATGCTTTACCACCACATCTTTATCCATCACACGTAATTTAAAAACCAATGAATCAGACATACCAGCCACATCTGCAAACTCTGTTTTAGTAGCACCAGGGCATAACGCACTCACCGCGACTTGTCCTTTTAATTCTTCATGTAATGCCTCAGAAAAAGAAAGCACAAAGGCCTTACTGGCATAATATAAGGCTAGATGAGGCCCAGCTTGAAAGGCAGCAGTGGAAGCAACATTAATAATAAAACTGTATTTTTCTCTTTTTAAATGAGTGATTAAAGTATGTGTTAACAGGGTTAGTGCAATTATATTCACCTGAAGCATCTGCTGTTGACGAACAATAGGCAATTCAGAAAACGCCCCTCGTGCGCCAAACCCTGCATTATTAATCAGACCGACTAAGCGTATATTTTGTGCTTCGATGAAAGTTTGAATAGTCTCTACTGCTGTGCTTTCATTGAGATCTTCGCTGAGTACTAACACAGTTAACTGAGGGTACTTTTCAGTTAACTTTTTTGCTAATAACGCTAATTTTTCTGAGCGTCTGGCCACCAGCAATAAATTATAATCCTGTGCGGCTAACTGCCATGCAAATTCTTCACCTAGCCCTGAACTCGCGCCAGTAATTAATACCGTATTTTTCATAGTGGTTTCTCTATTGAGGCTCAATTTTATGTTCTATTTGATATTCTATTCTAGTAGGTTTAATTGCACCGATTGATGCTCATCCAACCTAGGGGCCAGCCCCACTGAAATCCCTAATAAACGAATCGGCTTATCGGACGACTTATGCAAAAGGTGATGTAATAAGGTACTAAACAATGATAAAGACAATTCACTAGACTGTCGCTCTGCGTTTTTAATATTAAAATCAGAAAACTTTATTTTAACGCCAATTTTAGTGATCATCTTTTCATCTAATACTTTGTCTAAACGCCGAGTTAATTCCTCAAATAACGGCACTAAGCGTTCGCTGCATTGCTCTTCACCTAAGATGTCATAACTAAACGTATGCTCTACTGCGAGGGATTTACGCTCTCGGTAAGGCTCTATCGCTCGGCTATCGATACCACGACTGTAATTTAATAGTGCACCGCCTAATTTACCAAATTCACTGAGTAGTTTTTCAGCGGAGTATTGCTGTACATCAGCACAGGTCACTAAGCCCTTTTCAGCTAAGTTTTTCTGCGCAACTTTACCCACGCCGGGAATTTTTTTAAGGGGAAGTGTTTTAATGAAAATAGGAATTTGATCTGGGGTTATCACGCAGATGCCATTGGGTTTGTTTTCATCGGAGGCTATTTTAGCTAAAAACTTTACCGAGGCGACACCCGCAGAGGCGGTTAAATTTAACTCTTCAAAAATAGCCCGACGAATATCTTCAGCGATATAAGTCGCCGAGCCTTGGCATAATTTACAATCGGTTACATCTAAAAAGGCTTCATCTAATGACAATGGCTCAACCAAATCAGTATAACGATAATAGATCGCTTTAATCTGTTTTGAGACGTCAATATACACTTGCATGCGACCGGGGATAATCAGCAATTCAGGACAAAGCTGTTTTGCTTTGTAACTTGGCATTGCAGAATGCACACCAAAACTACGCGCGAGATAATTACAGGTAGACAATACACTACGCCGATCCACTTTACCGCCGATAGCTAACGGGATATCTCGATATTCAGGATTATCACGCATCTCAACCGCGGCGTAAAAGCAGTCCATATCAATATGGATGATCTTACGTTGTGGAAAAGTATTTGTTGCAGACATAATAAAACCTGTTTATAAAGACAGTGTTATTGTCGGTTATTTATGAAAAATTGCAATCATTAAATATCTATCTCTGCTAAGTTCATACAATGTGTGACGAAGATTATGCAATCGCGTACAATAGCGATTCTTTCACCAAACTGAGAAATAAAATGGACAATAAACAACAATTAAACACATTTTTAACTACTGTAAAACCCACTCAAACATTTTGGGCATTACAAGACAAAAAAAGTGAAGATTGGGTTGTGCTCGACTCATTACAGTTTGAAGAAACCGACGTCATGCCGTTATGGTCTAGCGAAGCACTTGCTCAAGCACATTGCATCGAAGAATGGGCAGAGTATGTTCCTACTGCTATAACACTGGCTGATTGGTTTGAATTTTGGGTTGATGATCTTCTTGAAGATAATGTCGTTATTGGCATTAACTGGGGTGATGAATCTGGCGATGCAGAAGTTGACCTTGCAGAGCTTACTCAATCATTAACTGAAATTGAAGCACTTTAACGGTGTGAAACAAGACTGAGGCACATATTAAGGTGCTCAGTTAAAAAGCAAAACTGAGAAAAGTCATCATTATCAAATTTCTCAGTTTTCTTAAATATTTGCCCGCTGATCAAACCCACCATTTTGCCATCAATCTTAACCGGCACAAAACAGATTATCCCCTGCGCAATTAACTTGGTTAATTCCGGCGTCATATAATTAACCCATTTATGATGACTGCAATCATTAACGTAAATCGCATTATCCATATCAATCACGTGGCTCACTAAATTACTACTGCCTTTGATAGTAATCGCGCTATGAAACGTCTCAGTATGCCCCACCTCATTATATGACGTACGCGCTTCAATTTGACTCGCATTTGCGGGAATCATCCAAAAAGTACAACGATTAAAACCTAAAATAATGGCACTTTGTTGCAAAGTGAAGGTTAAAAACTCATTAACATTTTGACTGCTTTTACATAATTTAGACAGCTGTTTTAATGTCGCTAATAACGCTTTTTCTTTGCTTACCTCTGCCATAAATGAATTGTTAGTAGCGTGGTTAAAATCATCCCCTTTAGGTAATACTTTTATATGATGCTCAAGCACTGACGCGCCATAAGAGCTCAGTAACTCAATGGCTAATTCACGGGTTTGATTGATTCTTTCTTTTAAGAAATGCACTTCAATTTTCATAATCACACTAATGCGCTTTAAGATATTATCAAATTCAATTTTATTATCCGGAGGGCAAGAGATAGCGCCACTTAATTGGTTCGCTAAACTGATGGTTTGCATTTCGATAGTGCGGCTATCGGGTTGATCCAACGCTTTTATCAGTAAATCCCCTAAATTCCATGTTTTTGCAAGACCAATGCTTAAACCTGAGAACTTAATACCCAAAGATTGCTCGCACTTTTTATTGAATTTTTTAGGCACTAGATTGACATCTTTAATGAGTGTATTGGCAATGTCACTGGGGGTACTCCAAAATGATGTTTCACCAATATGATATAACATAGCGGCTAAATAGACCTCTTCCTGCGTATCATCACTATGATCAGGTACCATCATCTTAGCTAATAGGCCGGCATAAAAGGCATTCGCCATTAACATGGTTAAACGATGATGTATCTCAGGCGCCAGGTTTTTACTGTCTAATAACCCTTCTAGGATTTTGGAGGTAAGGCAAATATTTTTAACCGCGCGAATACCCAACACAATAGCAGCACGCGATACGGTGGTGACTTTAGAAACAGCGGCATGTTGTGAGTTATTTGAGACTCTTAATAAACAAGAAGAAAGCCCTTGGTCGTGTAAAATCGCTTTACTGAGATAAGGAATAGAAGAGGTATCGTCATTTGAATATTTATCCAACATGGCCGCCACTGAAGTAATAGCAGGTAGCTCTTTTTGCGCGAGTATCCGAACCCACTGTTGTTCGCTCCTTTTTATCTTATCAACCATTTTGACCTCTGCTTAATTGCCCATTAAAGCGTAATACCAGACTGTTGTATTCGTCAAACAACGAAAAATCAAACTTTGATATTTTGCTTAATGACCCTAGTGTCGTTAGAATATTGCCACTTTTACTTTTATAAGAATTAACATGTCAGAAAATAGCGTGAGCATCGGCCTAAGCAACCCTAAAAGCCCCACTAATGTAGGCGCAGTCATGCGTGCTGCCGGCTGCTATGGGGTGGATAATGTTATTTATACCGGGACACGTTATGATCGCGCAGTAAAACTGAATACCGATACCAAGCAAGCGCTGAGTAAAATACCTTTAAAGCAGCAAGCACACTTACTGGACGATAAGGCGCATGATGTCAAAGTCATTTGTGTCGATTTAGTTGAGGGTGCGATTCCCCTGCCTAATTTTCAGCACCCAGAGAAAGCGATTTATCTCTTTGGCCCTGAAGATGGGACTTTAAGTCAGCAGTTAATCAATCAAGCGGACGCCGTTGTTTATATTCCTACAACGGGTTGCATGAACTTAGCAGCCACAGTGAATGTATTACTTTATGATCGATTAGCTAAATCGGATAAATTTGTTACCGATAATGATTTAATCAAACAGAGTCGTGATAATAATAATCGTGTCAAAGTAAAAAATAACGCATCAAGTTAGCACCTGACACACTTTTTTGAAGCGCCATGAAAGTGAGTACTCTCAATCAATAACCCGAAGTTTAATAAACTCAGCAAGTAAAGATGATAACAACCCTACTCTCTGAGCATAATCAGAACCTTACCCGTCGGTTGCCTTTCATCTTTTTGTACTTGCTTAGCAATACTTCCTTTACCTAAACTTCCGATGTCATTAAGTAAAATCAAAGCAGCTAAGCCCCCCTTTTAAGCCCTTCAATCTCCTTTTCTTACTGCGATGCTATAGTGATAACTTATTAATAATCATAAGAAATCAGAGTCAGGACAAATTATTTTAATGACACAACACAATTATATTGCGATTAGCTGCGTTTATTTTTAAAATAGAACAGCGTTATACTGCCCAATAGGTATAATAAGAAAACGAAAGATAAGAACATAAAAATAAAATGATAATAAAGAAGGTATAACCAATGTCGAATGTACTTGAATTAGTAAAAAATACACGCCGTAAAAACAAATTAAAACGTGAAATTCTTGATAACGATAAAAAAGTTCGTGATAACCGTAAACGTGTAGACCTACTGAGCAACTTAGTAGATTACATCACGCCAAACATGGATCAAAATGACATTAAAGACATCATTAAAAACATGTTATGTGATTATGAAGATCGTGTTGACGACCATATCATTAAAGGTGCAGAGCTTTCTAAAGAGCGCCGTGACGTAAATAAAAAAATCAATTCTTTTGCACCGGTTGTTGCAAAGAAATAATTTAATAACATCATGTTATTAATATAAAAAGGAGGATTTATCCTCCTTTTTGCTATCTATAATTTAGTAAAATAAAGAGCGACCTAATCTAATGGCCCCAGCCAAAGCCAACTATCAACTGCAACAAGATGACATTCATCTTTGGATCATCGATCCACAAAAAATAATGGCAACCCCAGAATTATTTTCGCTACTTTCAACCTCTGAGCAACAAAAAGTACAACGCTATCGCCTGGATAAAGCGAAACATACCGCGCTTATTACGCGCTCGTTTATTCGTTTATTACTCTCGCAATATGACAACTTAGCACCACAACAGTGGCAATTTAGCATTGGCGAATTAGGCAAACCAGAAGTAACGAATGCAACGATCCCTCTGCGCTTCAATTTAAGCCATAACAATGAACTGATTATTTGTGCATTGTGTTTAACCAAAGACATTGGCTGTGATATCGAAAACCTCTCGCGTAAAATCAATGTGAACGCCATTGCAGAGCGTTTTTTTTCCAAGCAAGAATCACAGTTAATTAAAACGACACCCACACAATTTTTTCAATACTGGACGTTAAAAGAAGCCTTTGTAAAAGCCACCGGTTTAGGTATTAGTCAGGGGTTAGATACATTCAGTTTTGAGATTCACGAGCAGCAGGAAAAGCACAGTAACGATAATATTGGTTTATTCTTCGATGAAAGCTGTAAAGAAAAAGACGCACAAAATTGGTATCACCGTTTATTGTTTCCCGATGACAAACATTGCATTGGTTTGTCGGTCAACAATAAAAAACAGACAGATACCAAACCAACTATCCGTCTGTTTTCAGAGAAGCAGAGTGCATCATTATTTGCTTTTTAGCTGTAAAGCTTAACCGTTCATCGGAGGAACGGTTTTGATAAAATTAACGTCTGTACGCGCGACATCTAATAAACGCGTTAAGTTAGTTAATTTTTTAAGCTCGATACGATCTCTGTAAATACCCCAATCTAAGAAACAGGCTAAACGCAACACACCATCAGTTAACGGTAATTGAGCCGATAACTCTGCTTCATTTAACGCTTCAAGTCCCGATAAAACACGCGCTTTTTGGCGTGTAATATAACTGCTTTGTTCAGCGGTTATATTATCAAACTTCTCAAGAAAGAAGATATTGACACAAGCATCCATCACCGTATTAGTCATGTTAAATAGCTCAAAATCAAGAATATCGTCCATGAAAGGCATTTCTGCTTTTTCACGAAGGTAACGTAAAATAGAGCTTGAATCCGTTAAGGTAATGTCGCCATCCACTAACAGAGGGACTTTTTTGGTCGGTGAAATTTGTGCACTTTGTACTGCATCTGTCTCAATAAACTCACAAGGCAGTGATGTTTCTAATAACGCAATACGACAATGACGAACAAAGGGAGAAGTGAAGCTACCGTAAATTTTCATAGTGTTCCTTAATTGAGTGATAAAAATATATACCTTGATGAAAAACAGCCTGTTAAATAAGGTGTTTTGTGTAGCCCCATTCAACCATCTTTTCAAAGGCTTGCCAAACAGAAGTTGGAATATCTTGCGCTATCTGGAAACCTAATTTCGGGTATTCACGAATACGTTGTAAATCGCCGACCATGACATTGTGAATATCATCACGACTTAAGTCTTCATTGGGATAATCTTGATAGCTAATTTGTGGCGAAGTAACCAGTAATGTGGCCGTAGGTAAATACTTTTTAAATACGGCATAAGCACGACGTTCCATAAAGGGCTTTTGCACAACAAGATAAGAATTAACGGTGATCTCTTTTTCTTTTAATAATGCCATGGTGAAACTGATATTTTCGCCAGTATTAGTCGCTTGATCTTCAATTAAAATAGCGCTCGCGGGCACGCCCATTTCTATCGCTCGATTAGCAAAATACAGGGCTTCTGAACAATCGAATATTCCCTCGGTTAATTTTCCCACGGCGCCTGAGAAAATAAGCAAAGGCGCGAAACCGGCTAAATAAAGTTCGGCGCCGCGTTCAGCAACACGTATATCATTACTGCCCAGTACAAAGATACAATCACTGTTACTCAGTGAATGATGTAATAAATGATAATCCCATATTATCTGCGCAGACGTTGCAATTAACTGTGTTTCTACCATAAAAACCTCATCGTTAGCCGTTATTATTAACAAAATATATTACGTGATTTTATGGTCTCACAGGCGTTTATTTAAAAAATTATGCGCAATTGCAGTGGTTAAACTCATTATTCAACCATAATAATTCGACTTTAAGATAAGCTGACATTTTATGTTGCTTGAGTTTGCCTCAACTCGTGGTAGTATGCGCCGCATAATTTTATTGGGTGCCTTAAACACTTAATAAATAATGAATATTGAACTGCTTTTAATAACACAACATTAAGGATAAAAATGTGAGTAAAGTTTATGAATGAAACTAAAAATAAATACAGCATAGAAACAACCGACTATCACGTTGGGCAAGATAATCTTCAAAAATGGGGGGTTGATATCCATAACCCTGTATTTGGCATCAGCGCAGGCCTTATTTTACTCTTCCTTGCAACATTGTTAATCGTCGACCCCGGCACAGCGAAAGAAACCTTAAACAGTGTAAAAAATGGCATCATGAAAGATTTTGATGTGTTCTTCATGTGGTCAACTAACTTCTTTGTTATCTTTGTTTTAGCATTGATGATTTCCCCTTACGGTAAAATCCGCATTGGTGGTAAAGAAGCAAAATCAGAACACTCGACTATTTCATGGTTAGCAATGTTATTTGCTGCCGGCATGGGTATCGGTCTTCTATTTTGGGGCGTTGCAGAACCTACCGCCTTCTTCACAAACTGGTGGGGCACGCCTTTTAATGTTGAAGCGAATACAGCAGAAGCTAAAACATTAGCAATGGCAGCAACCATATTCCACTGGGGTATTCATGGCTGGGCTGTTTACGCGATTGTGGCATTATCATTAGCCTTTTTTACCTATAACAAAGGCCTTCCTTTGTCGATTCGTTCAGTGTTCTACCCTATTTTTGGTGATAGAGCCTGGGGATGGTTAGGGCATATTGTCGACATTATGGCTGTACTGGCGACCTTATTTGGTTTAGCGACCTCGTTGGGCCTCGGTGCACAGCAAGCAACAAGTGGTATTAATCACGTATTTGGTACTAACGGTGGCATTGGTATGCAGCTAAGTGTTATTGCTTTTGTTACCTTTATTGCCATGTTATCCATTATGCGTGGTATCGAAGGCGGTGTAAAAGTATTGAGTAATATCAATATGATATTTGCTTTAGCACTACTTATCTTCGTTATTTACGTTGGTTTTGATATTGTTATGGTGACTATTCCAGAAACATTAATTGCCTACGGTGAGAATATCTTTGCATTGAGCAACCCACACGGCCGTGATGATACAGCTTGGATGCAAGGCTGGACAGTTTTCTACTGGGCATGGTGGATTTCATGGTCTCCATTTGTAGGCATGTTTATTGCGCGCATATCTAAAGGTCGTACCGTGCGTGAATTCGTGTTTGCAGTGATATTTATTCCTACTCTACTAACGCTAATTTGGATGGCTGTTTTTGGTGGCATTGCTATTAATCAAGTGATCAACCATGTTGGAGAATTAGGCGCTAATGGTTTAACGGATATTTCATTGTCACTATTCCATGTTTATGATGCATTACCTTACGGTAATATCTTATCCATTGTATCGGTTATTTTAGTGCTGATATTCTTTGTTACCTCATCGGATTCAGGGTCATTGGTTATCGATAGCATCACCTCTGGCGGTAAGATAGACGCACCGGTTCCACAGCGTATTTTCTGGGCAATCGTTGAAGGGGCAATTGCAGGTACAATGCTTTGGATTGGCGGTAAAGAGGTACTTCAAGCTTTACAGGCGGGTGTTGTTACTACAGCCCTGCCGTTTACCTTTGTATTGATACTGATGTGTGTCAGTCTGATTAAAGGACTACGCAGCGAATATTACCTGTACAAATAAACCGTTTGATGGACAGCGTTTAAGCTAATTTAAACACTGTGAACATCCTATGTTGAATGCGCTCAAACTGATGTTTGAGCGCATTTTTTTATGCCTGAAAACAAGTAAAAACGTACTAGCTATATAAAACGGTGAGCGAATAGATGAGTGTGGAGGTTTCCAGGCTTGGAATATTAGAAGGTTGGAAGCTTTTTGATATTAGTAGGCGGCTTAAAAGAAGCGTCTATTAATGGGTTAAAAAACAATCCATTAATAAACTAACTGAACATCTTTATTTAGTTGAAACCCACACCGCGTGAATAACACCCGGGAACCAAAATACTAAACACAGTACGATGTTAATAATAAGATCTTTACCTACACCACTTTAAGAAATACGGCAACCGGTGGCAATAATATTGCTAAAATAATTAAGATAACGTTGTTCATTTTTCGACTCTCTTTTGGATTAAAAATAGAGGGGCATTATGTGAAAATAATGCTGTATTAATACGCGTCATCTTCACTGTAAACACGTACCACGACTTCGCCCTGCTCGCTTTCTGTCACTAAAAAAGTAATAGGTTTACAGCAAACTTGGCAATCTTCAATATACTGTTGATCCACATCGGCACTATCAATAAGTACCTCAATCGTTTCACCACAGTAAGGGCAATCGACGGATTTCTCTGCTAATTGATTCAATGTAAAAACCTCCTGCCTTATCTAATAATAACGCTCTACACTAAAGGCTAAATAGTAAAATACTTATACTATGACAATAAATCAGGTATATAAAATGCGAGTAATACTAAACCAACAAAGGCAAACGCAAGCATGGCAAAAATGCGCCACTCTTTTTTCTGAATATCTTCAAATTTAATATCTTCAAGTTGAACGTTTTCATTTAATACGCCATTTTGAGACGCTAATCTTTTCAGTAATGTCTTTTTTAAAAAGTACCCGCCAATAATCCATACTGCGATAGCGGCAGCAAAGGTAAAGAGTTGTGGCGCAGGCGCATTTTTAATAAAGAGGGATAAGCTGTCCATATGTTGCCTTATAGCACTATGTTAAGTAGCTCATAAAATGAGTTCTAAATGAACCATAGTCGTTGAGAGATTTATAATAGATGTGTTTAAAAGTAATGCTGATGCTTACCCTTAAAAACGAAACCATACATTACAACAAATAAACTTATTATCAATACGTTAGTGTTCAAGATAAGCAGTCGATATGGGATCTGCTTTGTGACTGCAGATAAAAAGTACAAAATGGTTGGCGAGAGCATGAAGATAAAATGGAAAGGCCTGACTCCGATAGAATATCGGCATCAGGCCTTTTTAAACGTTCAAATATAAAATTAACCTAGCGTATTATTTCAGATTATTATTTCAGATTATTATTTCAGATTATTATTTCAGATTATTATTTCAGATTATTATTTCAGATTATTATTTCAGATTATTATTTCAGATTATTATTTCAGGGTAATGAAATTCACCGCCGCACTGAAACCAATTTCCTGCTCATCAACACGTAACAGTGTGGCATCCGCATCTAGTGGCGGGAAACGCTCATCAGAAGTATCGAGTTTAATATGCACTTCATCACCGGCGTGCAAGCGAGTATCACTAAATGTAATTAACATACCCGTACTGCTTAAATCTTTACAGATGCCTTTTACTGCAACAGTGCCTTTAGTGATCTCAATCGGTAACTCTAATTCCATACGTTGAAATGAGCGTTTATCATCTGGTGCAAAAAACATAATCTCTCCAATCCAATTAATATTGTATCTCTTTAAAATGGATTAAACGGATCAATCGTGCAAGTTTATTTGACCTTTTTTTAAACAGTTTGAGAGCTTAAACATTATTTTTCAGTAAGTATGAAAAGATCTCTTCAGGCAAAGGCTGTAAACGTTTCTCTTTATCAAGACAAACCATCTCAATATCACCAATAACAGCCGCTTTTTTAGCACCCGGTCGCCAGACTTCTTGGCGCCATAATGTTTTATATTTTCCATCTAGTTTAAAGCTAGTGCGAATATCGCAAACCTCTGCAAATTCAACACCATCTTGAAAGGTCATGTTAGCTTTATAAACAGCAAAACCCAGGCCTTTTTCTCGCCACAGTTTATCTAGGCGATCACTATCGATGACATGTTCACGTGCGCGTTCAAAGTACTTCAAAAAATTGGGATGGTAAACCACGCCAGAGTGATCGGTATCTTCGTAGTATATTTGTACCGGATGATGGAAAATTTTAGGGCTCACGGTTATCTCTCTTGGCTAATTATAATGACTGGCTATTAATACTGTTTAATAAATGTGTCGACGCATCTTCTAATAAATCGAGCACCAACTCAAATCCCGCTTCTCCACCATAATAAGGATCAGGGATTTCACTTAAATTGCTCTCTGCGTAACTTAAAAACAATGCGATTTTATAGTGTAAATGCGTGGGACACATCGCATTGAGATCATCGATATTACGCTTGTCAGCAGCTAAAATAAGATCAAAGTATTCAAAGTCAGCAGCTTGTACCTGGCGAGAAGTAATACCTTTAAAACTATAACCACGTGCCTCCCCGGCCGCCATCGAACGTGAGTCAGGCGCATTACCTTGGTGGTGATTAATGGTGCCTGCGGAATCAATTTCTATTTCGACATTCATCTTGTTCGCCGTCGCACGTAACACCGCTTCAGCCGTCGGAGAGCGACAAATATTACCTAAACAAACCACTAATATCTTTTTCATGCTTTCATTCCTAGACTATTCCATACCCACATAATCAAACATCGATTTTGTTAACGGCGCGGTTTTATAAAATGCGCCACAGGCATTGATTAACTGCGTTGTACGTAGCGAAAAGCCATTGTCCAAATAGCTCAGTACTTGCTGATATACTTTATGTTTAAAAGCTAATCGGTCAATTTCGATACCACTGAGGTTATCCGCACTCACATCAAACTTAAAACCGCAGCTTAATGCAACGGCCCACTCAATCGCTTGCGGCACGATTTCAACTTTTTCAAATTCAGTTTGTTGCGCTGCACTGCGTCCATCGGGCTCATACCAATAACCGTAATCTTCTAATAAACGACGTTTTTCACCGGCCACTAACCAATGTGCCACTTCATGTAAGGCGCTGGAATAAAAGCCATGGGCAAAAATAATACGATGATAGCTAACATCGTTATCGGCCGGTAAGTAGATAGGCTCATCAGTGCCACATACAAGTTGGGTATTAAAATCACTTAAAAAAGTACTTTCAAAAATTTGAATTAAATCTTGGTAATTAAATGCGTTTGACAATGTGTTTGTCCGATTAAAAGTGGTAATATTTTCGCTAAATTATACACTTACCCTCATTTAATTTATAGAAGAAGATCTCATGTCATTTTTGAGCAAAATTCGTTGTGCATTTACGCTTGGCCAAGGTTTATTAATCGAAAACCGTGCATTACAAGCAACAGATGATCCGATTGCCTTTTTCAAAGCCTGGTTAAAAGAAGCTGAAAAGAGTGGCATCATTTTACCTGAGTCAATGTCAGTTTCTAGCAGCACGACAGCAGGACGCCCTTCTTCTCGCATGGTATTACTCAAAGAAGTGGATGAAAAAGGCTTTGTATTTTTTACTAATTACAACAGCCGTAAAGCTGAAGAGTTAGAAGCGAATCCGTTTGCTGCCTTATTGTTCCACTGGAACATGTTACAACGCCAAGTGCGTATTGAAGGCCGTATTGAACGCATTAGTGAGCAAGAGTCTGCTGATTATTTCCATAGCCGTGGCCGTGGTAGTCAAATTGGCGCGTGGGCTTCACATCAAAGTGAATTACTTGAAGATCGTAATATTTTAGTTGAACGTGTAAAAATGTTTGAAGATAAATTTAAAGGCAAAGAGATTCCATTACCTGAATTTTGGGGTGGTTACCGTGTTATTCCTGAAAGAATCGAGTTTTGGCAAGGTAAAGCAGACAGGTTACATGATCGTTTTATTTATCAGCCAAAAGATGGCAACTGGGATATTACACGCTTAAACCCTTAATCGAATTTTCACGTTATGACTTATTGTTCTAATGAAGGAATAAGAAAATCATAACGTGCTTATTTATTATAATAAATAACAACAGTCCCCCCACTAATCGTACTACCATAATTGATATTAAAACCAATGCCAATATTATCTAAAAAGGGTATTTTACCTTTTGTATCAATGACCCAACCAATGCTGTTTTCATAATAATAACCATTGTCAGCTAATATCGACATATCGCCACCAATATCAACACGCTTAAAGTCTAAGGCGATATGATCCGATATACCCCAAATATTGGGCACATCAAATTTAAGCTCTAAACCATTAGTGATACGCCACCCTTCTGGGCTCACATCTTGTATATTTTTTGCCGCGCCACCAATGCCTTGTCCGTATAAATAATGATTACTGTTATGTAGGGTCCACTGTCCCCACGATTGATTTTTTTGATAGCCAAAGCTAAGCACAGGTTCAGCCATCAATACCGTCGCAGAGGTATTAAAAATATGACCATCTAGCATCGCGATTAACTCAGGCGGAAACCTTCACTGTAATTATATTCATTACGATAATGCATCACATGAGCGCCAAAACTTAACCCACCATACCAATTTTTTGATAATTGATAACGCTGTGAGTATTGTACAAAACCACCAAAAACTTGTTCTTTCTTAAAATTGGTAAAACCTTGCAGAGGCTCTGTATTTCGGGCCACTTCAATATGAAATACACGCATGTTAATACTATGAGTCCAGTCAGATTCAATCTCTTGTAACTGCCATGAATAAGGCAAGACTAAAATATCGATACTTTTTTTAAACTCGAGGCTTTTATCGTTACCCCAATTGGGGTCGTCAGAATCAACAAGATAGTTCATCTCGAAATCAGCGATGCCAAAGGTCAAGGCATCACTGTCAGACATAACACTGCTAATCGCAAAGGCTTGCTCTAGGGTTTTCACCCCAACCGTTGCGGCTGCATTAACGATGGCCGAAAAATTTATTATTAGATAACCTACAAAAAGGCGTGTTTTTTTACTCATAACCAACCGTGTTGTTCAAACATAATAGCTAAGCTGTCTAGCTCAGTTTCAAGGTGCTCAGACCATTGTAGACCATTTTCAAGGCCCCCTACCTCTCTCATAAACCAGTTATAAAACACTTTATTTTCAAACACGCCATGCAAATAAGTCGTATAAACATTGTCATGTTGCCAACCTAAGTTTTCACTCATAAAAGTGGTCACTGAACTGTCTGTGACTGTTTCTCCGTGGTGAATCTCATAACCCGTTACGATGCCACCTTGCCAATTTATGATGGTTTGTTGAGTCGATTTTTCTGCCTGTAGCGTAGTTTGTAATGCAATTAACCCTAGACCGGTTTTATGACCGCCTTCTAAACCAAGCGGGTCAAAGATAGCTTCACCTAATATTTGTAAACCACCACAAATGCCTAATATCAATTTACCCGCTTTATGAAAGGTGTTGATTTCTGTTGCTAATCCGGTGGTGGTTAAAAAATCTAAACTCGCGCCACTATTTTTACTGCCTGGCAAAATAAGGGCATCAAAATGACTGAGTGATATATTTTTAGTAATAGGCACTAGATTAATATCATCTTGATATATCAAGGGATCAAACTCATCCATATTTGACGCATAAGGGTAATAAAGTATGCCAATATTAATTTTGCCACGTTGCCAGGTTGTGCCTAAACGAAAGCTATCTTCTTCGGGTAATTGATGGCGGTAATAAGGTAGATTTGCCACCGTTGGAATGCCTGTTTTTTCTTCAAGCCAGTCCATTGCATTACCTAATAAAGCAGCATCACCACGGAATTTATTAAGTACAAACCCTTTAATGAGCTTTTGCTCTTCAATACTTAAACAGGCCCACGTACCCAGTAAGTGCGCAAATGATCCGCCACGGTCAATATCCGAAACAAGGTAAACATCCGCCTGGCACTCAAGTGCTACAGACATATTAACAATGTCACCTTCACGTAAATTTATTTCTGCAGGGCTCCCTGCGCCTTCAATCACGACTTGATCGTATTGTTCAATCAAATGGTGTAGTGATTTTTGTACTTCTGGCCATAATAATGCTTTACGTGCCCCCCAAGGCATTTGGCTCAGTTTGCTGTTTGCCTTGCCATTGATGACCACTTGGCTTTGTGTATCTGCGCTGGGTTTTAATAATACGGGGTTCATCATGGCATCGGGTTTAACTTTTGCAGCAATAGCTTGCAGGTATTGAGCGCGCCCCATCTCTAATCCATCACTGGTAATGGCCGCATTGTTACTCATGTTTTGCGCTTTAAAAGGCGCAACCTTTACACCACGGTTGGCTAATAAACGACAAATCGCAGTCACCACCAACGATTTACCTGCATCACTGGTGCAGCCTAGTATCATTATCGGTTTATTTTTTTGAGTCATGTTACCTGCTCTGAATTTTGGATAAAAAAAAGCACTGCTAATGCAGTGCCTTAAGGTCTAATCAATTAGACCTTAAATGGTAACGATCTGAGTGGTTACCTATTAACCGCGGCGTGTTGCAACAGCGTCAGATAATTGTGCAAGTAATGTTTCAGTATCAGCCCAACCAATACAAGCATCAGTAATACTTTGACCGTAAGTTGCAGCAGCACCATCTACTAAGTCTTGACGACCTTCAACGATGTGACTTTCAACCATTACACCTGAGATAGCTTTATCGCCACCTGAGATTTGACCACAAACATCTGTACAAACTTTCATTTGGTTTTCGAATTTCTTCTCAGAGTTTGCATGACTGAAATCGATCATTAATGTTTCTTCAAGACCTGATTTATTAAGGTCTTTCTTAATAGCAGCAACATCAGCAGCGCTGTAATTTGGCGCTTTACCACCACGAAGAATGATATGACAATCTGGGTTACCAGAAGTTTCAACAATCGCACTGTGACCAAATTTATTCACTGATAAAAAGTGGTGAGAAGCGTTTGCTGCGCCAATTGCATCAACAGCCACTTTGATAGTACCGTCAGTGCCGTTTTTAAAACCAACTGGGCAAGAGATACCCGATGCTAATTCGCGATGTACTTGAGATTCAGTCGTACGTGCGCCGATTGCGCCCCACGTCATTAAGTCACCTACATATTGTGGCGTGATCATGTCTAAAAATTCAGTCGCAGCAGGTAGGCCCATTGCGTTGATATCTAATAACAATTTACGACCAGTACGTAGACCTTTGTTGATATTAAACGTGCCGTTTAATTCAGGATCGTTGATAAGACCTTTCCAACCGACTGTTGTACGTGGTTTTTCAAAATAAACACGCATAACGATTTCTAAAGTACCTTTATATTTTTCACGTAACGGTGCTAATTTTGCAGCGTAATCAAGTGCAGCTTCAGTATCATGAATTGAACAAGGACCAATGATCACTAATAAACGGTCATCTTTGTTACTTAAAATTTTGCTAATCGCATGACGAGAGCCTGAAACCGTTTTTTTAATTTCTTGTGTTGCAGGGAACTTTTCCAATAAAGCGATAGGTGGTAAAAGTTCTTTAATTGCAGTTATATGTACGTCATCTGTTTTTATCATTTTTGTATTCCCAAAATTTATTTTATATTTAACAATTATCTAATTGTTTTAATTTTATATATTTATTAACGATTCAAAGTGAAACAATTTAAACCATTATTAGTCCATTAATGCGCTGTAGGGTTCAATAGTGACCGTTTCGCCGGACGCTACATTACCTCTATCTTGCTCAAGTACGATAAAACAGTTTGATTGACTCATCGAGCTAAAGACACCAGAGCCTTGGCTACCCGTTGTACTCACAACCAGTTGCCCCTCTTGGTTCACGCTGTAGACAGCACGTTGAAAATCAGTGCGCCCAGCGGCCTTTCTCAGTTTATCCGTTGTAATTGCATTAAAACGAATAGCAGGCTTTGCATTCAACCCTGCCATGGTTGCCATTGCTGGCACCGCTAACTGGTACAAAGTGACCATAGCGGAAACAGGGTTACCTGGCAACCCAAAAAACACACTGCTTGGCAGTTTACCAAAAGCAAAGGGTTTACCGGGTTTAATAGCCAGTTTCCAAAAACCAATCTCGCCGAGCTCGCTTAATACTTCTTTTATGAAATCAGCTTCGCCAACGGAAACTCCTCCACTGGTGATCACCACATCTGCTTGTTGATCTGCTGATTGAATCGCTTCTCTGATTGCAGGTAAATCATCTCGGATAATACCAAAATCAATCACATCAACATTCAAACGTGATAACAACGCAATAATGCTATAACGGTTACTGTCGTAAATATCACCTTCAGCCAAAGGTTGGCCCAGGTTTTTCAGCTCATCACCCGATGAAATGACAGCCACTTTTAATTTTCGGTAAACAGAAATATTAGCAATACCCAGCGATGCAATCAGCGGAATATCACGGGGCGTTAATTTATGCCCTTGTTTTAAGACTTCTTGCCCTTGTACTAAATCTTCACCCGCTAGACGTACATTATCGGCAAACGTCGGCGTTTTGCTAAAGCTTATCTGATCACCTTGAGCGAGTGTATTTTCTTGCATTACCACAGTATCAGCGCAACTTGGCATGACAGCCCCGGTCATAATACGCAGGCACTGACCACTCACAAGAGAGCCCGAATAGGGATCACCGGCAAAAGATTTTCCGACTAAGGTAAGGGTAATAGGATTTTCAGCGGTGGCAGCAAGCAAATCAGCTTGTAGCATTGCATAACCGTCCATTGCTGAATTATTAAATGGCGGTACATTAATAGGCGATTGAATGTCCTGAGCAAGAGCAAAACCTAACGCCTCTGACAGCGGTAATATAATTGCTTCGCAGACATTACTCACTGAGGTCTGTAACTTTGTTAATGCTTGTTCAAGGGGCATTAATCCTTTGGCATCACAACAACCCATTTTATCATTCCCACTAATTAACTAAATAGGCAGGAATTGTGACTTCATATTCGCTTTACTGCAAATCAAGATCCTTAAAAACTGGTTTAGGATCAAGATTGGCAGATATTTACCCTTATATTGCCCGATTATCGAACAAGTTATCAGGCAGATTCTTCGACACCTTTAATACCACGTAGATGTTTAAAACAACTATCAATCGCTGTTTTAATAAAGTCCTGCAGGTAAGCGAGGTCTTTTTGCTCTTCACGGACCGCGGCATAAAGCGTATTCCATACCCCTTCTTTCCCTAATCGACGCGCCACAACATAATCTTTTTTCAGGTATTCATATAACGCCCAATTAGGCAACCCGGCAACACCACGGCCACTGGCCACTAACTGCAACATCATCAGAGTCATATCAGCATGGCGCACTTTGGCTGGTGAAACACCTGCAGGTATCAGAAATTGATTGAAGATATCTAAACGCTCAATCTCAACGGGATAAGTGATCAAGGTTTCCTGTGCCAGTTCTTCAGCTTCAATAAAAGTATTATTCGCTAAGCGATGATGACGACTTAATGCCAACATCGGCTGATAGCTAAACAGAGGAATATAACTAATGCCCTCAATAGGACGAGGATCAGAGGTGACCACTAAATCTAAGTTACCGCGTTTAAGAGCCGGTAGTGGCAGAAAACTAAAACCGCTGGAAAAATCAAGTTCCACTTCAGGCCAACTATCACGAAAGCTATCAATGGCAGGCATTAACCATTGAAAACAAGAGTGACACTCAACCGCCATGTGTAAACGTCCTGCATCGCCAGAAACAAACCGAGAGAGGTCACGTTCAGCGCTACTAATTTCAGGTAATACGCTGTCGGCAAGTTCGAGTAAACGCGCGCCAGCCACAGTAAAACGAATTGGCCGTGATTTACGAATAAACAAAGAGCAATTCAAACGCCCTTCTAACTCTTTTAATTGATGAGAAAGCGCCGATTGAGTGAGGTGCAATTGTCGTGCAGCTTCCACTAAGCTCCCGGTATTATTTAATGTTGATAACGTACGCAGGTGTTTAATTTCAATCATAAAAAGCCTTTAGATTAGTTTATTTCGTGATAACTTGAAAAAAACTAATAATAACAGTAAGAATAAGCCAATGTCGCCTTTATTTACTTCACAGTACACATAATATCAGGTAGTTTTACTGTTCTTATATTTTGCTTTTTCAGAGGTTGCCATGTATTCGATCAATAGATCCTTCAAATTAGATAACGTGTGTTACGACATTCGTGGGCCAGTACTTAAACAGGCTCAAAAACTAGAAGAAGAAGGTCAACGTATTTTAAAATTGAATATCGGTAACCCCGCCTCATTTGGTTTTGAAGCCCCTGAAGAAGTATTAATGGACGTGATTAAAAATCTGCCACAAAGCCAAGGTTACAGTGACAGTAAAGGTCTCTTTTCTGCACGTAAAGCCGTGATGCAACATTACCAAGGTAAAGGATTGTTATCACTTGATACCGATGATATTTACATCGGTAACGGCGTCAGTGAACTGATTGTGATGGCCCTTCAAGCGCTGTTAAATAATGGTGATGAATTACTGGTCCCTGCACCTGATTATCCGCTATGGACAGCAGCAACCAACCTTTCAGGCGGTAAAGCGGTACATTATGTGTGTGATGAACAATCGGACTGGTTTCCTGATATTGATGATATCAAGTCAAAAATCACCTCAAAAACCAAAGGTATTGTGTTAATCAATCCAAACAATCCAACGGGTGCGGTTTATTCAAAAGAGTTATTAGAGCAGATTGTTGAACTGGCTCGCAAGCATAACTTGATTGTTTTCTCGGATGAGATCTACTCTAAAATTGTTTACGATGATGCAAAACATATCCCACTAGCCACTCTTGCAGATGATATTTTAATTGTTACTTTTGATGGTCTTTCAAAAGCGTATCGAGTATGTGGTTTCCGCGTAGGCTGGATGATGATCAGTGGAGCAAAACGACAAGCACGCGATTATATTTCGGGTATAGAGATTCTCGCCAGTATGCGTTTATGTGCCAATGTGCCGATGCAACATGCGATTCAAACCTCACTCGGTGGTTATCAAAGTATTAATGAGCTTATTGTACCGGGCGGGCGTTTATACGACCAAACACAAGGTGCATGGAAGTTATTAAATGATATTCCAGGCATCAGCTGTACTAAACCTAAAGGCGCGTTATATCTATTTCCTAAATTAGATCAGAAGAAATTCAACATTAAAGATGATCAACGTTTTGCGATGGATTTATTGATGCAAGAGAAGATTTTGATTGTACAAGGGACAGGCTTTAACTGGCATGCTCCGGATCATTTCCGAATTGTGTGTTTGCCACGTATGGATGAATTAACAACGGCAATTACAAAAATTGGTAACTTCCTAGAAAGCTACCGTCAGTAAATAATGCCTATTTATTACAAACATATTACCAAGATTTAGTGGAGCTAAAATGTCATCAGATAACAGCCAAAAACCAGAAAAACCAACAGATACAGATGTTAACCAAGAAAATGAAGCGCTGACAAAAGAGCAAAAAAAAGAACAAAACCATAAAAAGCGTATGCAAAAATCAAAAGAGCGTATTGATGCGAAAATTGAAGCGGCTCAAGAAGAGCGTGGTTTATTTATCGTTATTACCGGTAACGGTAAAGGTAAGTCTACATCAGGCTTTGGTACTATCGCCCGTGCTGTAGGACACGATCTAAAAGCCGCCGTTGTGCAATACGTAAAAGGGACTTGGGCTTGTGGTGAACGTAATTTATTAGCCAAAGCAGGTGTAGAATTCCATGTTATGGGCACGGGTTTCACCTGGAATACACAAGATCAAACCACCGATATTGTAGCCGCACAAAAAGTATGGAAAGAAAGCCAACGCTTACTGGCCGATGAAAGTGTTGATGTGGTTATGCTTGATGAATTAACCTATATGGTGACTTACAAATACATTGATTTAGAAGAAGTGATTAGCGCGATTAAAAATCGTCCGCCAATGCAACACGTTATTGTAACGGGTCGTGCATGTCATCGTTCTTTAATTGAGTTAGCAGATACGGTTAGTGAAGTACAACCGCTAAAACATGCTTTTCAGGCAGGTGTTAAAGCTCAGAAAGGAATCGATTGGTAAAAGCTAAACGCTTTTCCTTTGGATTGAATAAGGTGCTTTATTAAAAAGCACCTTCATAAAAAAGCCTTCGTAAAATAAATCACGAAGGCTTTTTAAATGCTAGAAAATCCTACTCGGACTAATTAAACGCTTCTCAGCCTAAATAAGGCAAAGCGTAAAAACCCTGCCCCATCATTAAACTATCTTCTGCCTTTCGCCTGTGGGCTTTTAGGTTTCCAATTTAAATCTGATTTAGGAATCTCAGCACGCGGTTCGAAGCCTTTAACATTTTTACGTGGAATCATAATACCGATACGTTTCTCGATGTAACATAAACTTCTGAAATCATCACGAGATACAAATGAGATCGCTTCACCACTTGCGCCAGCTCGACCCGTACGACCAATACGATGCACATAATCATCAGCTTGATCAGGCAAGTCGTAGTTAAGCACTAAATCCATATTATCAATATCAAGACCACGGGCTGCAACAGCAGTAGAAATCAAGTATTGTAATTTACCCGCTTTAAAGTCTGCCAGCAGTTGTTCACGTATCGCCTGGCTTCTGCCACTGTGGAATGCTTCTGCTTTAATACCACGTTTTTCAAGTTGGCTAACTAATTTAGCAGCACCACGTTTTGTTTCAATAAATATCAATGCTTGAGGCCATTCGTTTTCTTGCATCAATTGGCTTAATAACGCTGACTTTTGATCTTTATCAACAGGAATCAACCACTGATTAATTTTTGGTTTGTCTTTTTTCGATTTAATGGTGATTTCAGACGCGTCCTCAAGAATCGTTTTTGCTAAAAAACGTACCTGCTGTGAAATCGTTGCTGAGAAAAGAAGGTTTTGGCGCTCTTCCGGTAAACGCTCAACAATCTTATTGATATCTGCAATAAAGCCCATATCTAACATGCGATCGGCTTCATCTAATACTAAGATTTCCACTTCATCAAAATGGATAGCACGTTGTGTATACATATCTAGCAAACGACCTGGCGTTGCAACTAAGATATCCACACCTGCGATTAACGCCGCTTTTTGTGGCTCATCGTCAACACCGCCGTACATCGCTAGCGAGTTTAAGTTTAAGTGTTTTGCATATAACTGAACGTTGGCTTCAACCTGAATCGCAAGCTCACGTGTTGGTGTCAAAATAAGTGCGCGAATACGCTTAGCACGTACTTCTGGTGCATCTTGTAAGTGCTGTAAAATAGGTAGAACAAAACTCGCAGTTTTACCCGTACCTGTTTCAGCGGCTGCAATGATGTCTTTGCCGTTACAAATAATAGGAATTGCTTTTGCTTGGATTGCAGTTGGTTTTGTATAACCTTGCTCTTCAATCGCTTTTAGAATTGGCGCGCTTAATCCAAGTTTAGAAAATGGCATTTTGAATCTCTGTTTATTAGTGTGATTAGTGTCAAGCGAAGTAGTATACCATCATTTCAAATTACCATATCAATATGTTGTACTGTGCCCATTTGGCCATTGCTACGTGTAAATTCCCCCGTTTTCTGGGCGATACCTAATAACTTACCTTGTTCATTATGAAAGGTTTTCTCATCTAAACGACTAAACAAAGAAATGGAATCGACACCAACATCTGCAAGGCCAATTAACTGTCCATCGGGGCGCCAAACTTTTAACTGAGTAAAAACAGCATCTTGTTTGTCTATTTTTCCATCTTTATTATCATCATAGTGTGCTAAATCGGCAAAACCATCACCACTTTGTGGGCCAAATAGTTCATTTCCATCGTCTATTTCTTGGTTGCTATTCTCATCTAACGCTAAAAACGAAGAGCCTGCGGCAAGCCGTGGAACCCACTCTTTTTGCCCATCTGCATTGAGATCAAAATAAAATCGTGCACTCTCTAAATCGGCGAAATCACGACCAAGATTAATAACCAGAGGATCCACTAACTTTCCCTGTTGCTCTCCACTTTGTACAGATAGTGATAACTGATCTGTTGTTGAGCGATTGCTTACTGACCTAGCGGAGGCTGAATTACCGGGGGGGAGAAGCGGGAAATTAGTCGTGATAACAAAGTCACTGCTTATTTTGTCCATTTGCAAGGTTTCAACTTGACCATGTACAGCAATAACGAGTCCATTTTTTACGTCCCTATTTAATGTATTACTTTCTTTGTCACTCAATGGATTAGAGAGAGAAATACGTTTACCTGTCATTTTCTCAATAAGTAGTTTCATTATCCATTGCTCACTGCTTAAGCTTAACTGAGGGTTGTTGGCTGTTATGTCAGTTTCATTTATCTCAGAATTCATCTTCGGATTAAAGGAATCCAGCAAAAGCGGTTGAAATGAATTTATTGCGATAGTGTTTAAATTTGTTATATCCATAAAAATCTCCCACATTAATCCTGTTATCGGCGGCTCTTCGTCAGTTGTTAAGATTAATTGGGAATAAAGAACAAAATTTTAATAGCAAAGTAGATTTAAAATAGGAACTAATAAGATTGACCTTACCCCAAGGGTAAAGGTTATGCTTTTTGTTATTATAATAGAAATCGGTTTACTAGGAGATATTATGTCTATTTTACACAAGTTATCATTACCTATTTATGGCATGAATTGTACGAGTTGCGCGGTGCGTTTAAAAAGTGCATTAGATGACATAACAGGTATCACCGCAGAAGTTAATTTTGCGCTTGAGAAAGCACAAATCACCTTCCTTGATGCACATGATCACAGTGAGTCACTTACACGTATATTAGCGCTACTAGAGCAAAAAAATTACCAAACCGATTTGCAAACCCTGCGCTTTGATGTGCTTGGTTGGAGTTGTGCAAGCTGTGCACAAAAAACAGTGACTACCTTAAGTAAACATCCCTTTACAGCACATGTGCAAAGTAACTTTGCAACGGAAACAGTGCAATTACAAAGTATTTCAGGCGCCTTCACGCAACAACAACTCTCTGATTTAATCCATTCATTAAGTTATCAATTAACATTACAAACACCTAAAAATAATGCTGATCAACAAAATCACAAACGTTTAGCAGAACAAGCCCGTGATAAAAAATCCCTCGCATTAATTGCACTTTCAAGTGCGCTGAGTCTGCCTTTTCTAATCTCGATGTTTGTCATGTTAGCGACGGGTTCACACCATTTTTTAGCGCCTGGTTTAGAGTTTTTACTCGCTACCCCAGTGCAATTTATTATTGGCGCGCGTTATTACAAAGGGGCGTGGAATAGCTTAAAAAGTAAATCTGCGAATATGGATTTATTAGTGGTGCTTGGTACAAGTGCCGCCTATTTCTACAGTTTATTTGTGCTTATCAATGGCCTTGATAGCCCTCTCTATTTTGAATCTAGCACCCTGGTTATTACGCTCGTTACGCTTGGTAAATACCTAGAGCATCGCGCTAAAAAAAGCACCAGTAGTGCGATTAACGCATTAATGGCACTACGCCCAGATACCGCGTTAGTTAAAAAGGGTAAAAAATTCATAAGCGTTAATATTGATGAAATACAGGTCGGTGATTTAGTACAGGTCGCTATCGGCGAAAAGGTGCCTGTCGATGGTATTATCGTTGAAGGCAATAGTTATCTTGATGAATCGTTATTAACCGGTGAAAGCAAACCACTTATCAAACAGCCAAAGTCACCAGTCATCGCAGGCAGTATTAATGGCGAAGGTGTGTTACTTATAAAAACTACAGCAACAGGGGAATCTACGGTCCTCAATCAGATAATTAATTTGGTTGAAAATGCACAGATGAGTAAAGCGCCAATTATGCAATTGGTGGATAAAATAAGTGCGATTTTTGTCCCTATTGTATTAGTGATTGTAGCTCTCACCTTTAGTCTTTGGTATCTGAGTAGTGGTGATTTCCAACAAGCGTTAATCAATGCAGTTGCTGTATTAGTCATCGCTTGTCCTTGTGCACTGGGCCTTGCAACCCCTACCGCGGTTGTCACTGGCACAGGCGTGGCCGCGCAACATGGCATATTAATCAAAGACATAAAAACACTGCAGCAAGTTTTTCGTTTAGATACAATCGTGTTTGATAAAACAGGTACACTTACTAAAGGTAGGGGTACAATCAATAGTATTTATACTGTTGAGGCGATTAATAGTGATAATAATGCCGAAGATAACAAAAACCTTATGCTTGCTCATCTGGCCGCTTTACAAATAGGCAGTAAACACCCTATTGCAACCACAGTTAAAAATCATTGTATTAATAATGAAATACTCGCCTTAGAAGCCAATAACATCACAGCGATTAATGGTGAAGGTATACAGGGAACCATTTTCGATAAACAGGTCATTGCAGGTAATGATAAAATGATGGCGCGTTTTTCAGTCACTTTACCGCCATTAGCAAACCTAGATGAACAGCAAAGTATTATTTATATTGCTCGTAATGGTGAGTTTTGGGGGTATATTGGCATTAGTGATGAATTACGAGAAAATAGCCAAGATGCCATCCAAGCCTTGCAACAGAGAGGCTTAAAAACGGTGATGTTAAGCGGTGATAAAAACAGTGTGGTGCAACACATCGCTTCTCAGCTCCATATCGATGAACATCATGGCGAACTAAAACCAGAGCATAAACTGAATAAAATTATTGAGTTACAAAAAAGTGGCCTGATTGCGATGGTAGGAGATGGGATTAATGATGCTCCCGCACTTGCACAAGCAGATGTCAGCATTGCGATGGGCACAGGCAGTGATGCAGCCAAAGAAAGTGCTTCAATTACCTTAATGCGTAACGACCCGCGTTTAGTGTCTCTTGCTATTGATATCTCTAAAGCGACATGGCGTAAGATTCAACAAAACCTTTTCTGGGCATTTATATTTAATAGCATTGCTATTCCCGCAGCTGCATTGGGTTATTTAAGCCCAGCCATCGCGGGAGCTGCAATGGCACTTTCTAGCATCACGGTATTAACTAATTCATTATTATTAAAACGTATCAAACTTGAATTTAAGCAACAATTTAAGCAACAAAAGGAATTTTCGTAATGTTATCTATCAGTCAAGCGGCCAAAGTAACCGGCCTTTCCGTTAAATCAATTCGTCATTATGAGCAAATAGGATTAATTAGCGCACCACCGCGCAGCAGCAATGAATACCGTTATTATCCCGAATCATTAATTAAGCAACTGCACTTTATTAAGAGTACCAAAGATGCCGGTTTTAATTTAAAAGAGAGTAAAGCGTTACTTAATTTATCAGAAGACAATGAACGCAGTAGCGCCGATGTTAAAGAGATCGCACTACAGAAAATTGAGGAACTAGAGGCACGTATCAAACAACAACAAACACTGCTCGCCAGTTTAAAGAAAATCACTAAGCAATGTCACGGTGATAAAACCGCAAGTTGTCCGATTATTGATGCTTTTGTAAGATAATAAAGTTAAGGCTGAAGTGTAAATGGCAGTTGCGCCATTTGCACGCCATTCACAATAAGCATAAGTTTATGCTCTCCTGGGTAATACTGTCGCGTAGAAATCGCTTTAAAACTAAACTGTTTAGTGATCTCTTTTTGATGCGCATTAATCTCTGATTCTGATATTTTAAATATCTTATCTGCCTGTTTGCCATTTTTCTTCATGAAGGCAATGATAAATTCACATCGACATTTTCCAAGTGCTTGAGAGGCACTTAACGTAAAAGAGAAATTGAGTTTTTCTCCCCATTTTACTGTTTTATCAAGTGTGAATTTTTCAATATTAATATGGCGAGGATGAGTAAAACCAAACAACGCTAAAATATCCACATTTGCACTTTTTAACAAACCACGGCAAGCGTGTTTTACTAGCCATCGACGATTTTTAGTGGGTTTACCTTGCATCCAAGATTGTGCAATTTTAACCACTAATTCAGGATTATCTTTGCTGATGTCATTGAGGTTATTCGCCACACTGCGGTACACATAATCTTCATCGTCATCTTTAAGGCATTCTAAAATCGGAATAATAGCCGTTGGATCGGCTTTAAATAGGGGTAAAGCACTGGCCCAGGGTAAACGAGGACGACAACCTTCACTGGCTAAACGGCGAATATGAAAATTATCCGATTCACTCCACTCAAGCATTTGCGCCATCATTTTTTCAGGGTATTTCTCGATAAAGGGACGTACTGCAAATTCAGAACTGGAATATTGGGTCAAAAAAGCAAGGCATTCGACCGAAGTCTCGTAATCATCTAAACCGTAGAGCTCAATAAATGCAGGAAAAAACATCGCTTCATAACTACTAAAAAACGGGGCGACTTTTTTTAGTATCGTGGTGCTTTTTTTAAAATCGGAGGGTAATAAGTGGTGCAAGGTTTGAGTAATAAAGGTCAGCCGAGATTTAAGCTCTCGACTTGCCCATTGTGAATCAAAAATAGTCGTTATAAATAACTGCTTTTCAAAACCAGGATAGGCGTCTTGAAAATGTGTTGCGACTGAATCAATAAAAGCGTGGTTATAAACATCTTTGAGCAATTCAGCCATGACTATTCCTTTAATCGTTATAAAATACGTTCTCCAAGTTGGAAAACACAAAATTCACCTTCGCCCATTTTAGTCCACTCTTCATCACTAGTCAGCGGGCGTGTCGCAATAACAGTAACCACATCACTGTCAGATGTTTCTTCAGAGAAATTAACCGTTAACTCTTCATCGATCAACTGCGCTTTACCAAAGGGAGCACGGCGGGTGATCCAATGTAAATTATTGGTACAGTAGACCATCACGTACTCACCATTAGTGAGTAGCATGTTAAATACGCCCAATTTTCTTAACTCGTCTGCATAACCCGCGATTTCTTTGAATACCGTGAGCATATCGCTCGGTACGGTTTTATAAGTTTGGTGTAACTTCTCAATAATCCAGCAGAATGCAAGTTCGCTGTCAGTTTGACCAACCGGGTAAGCATGGCCAAGTTGTAAGTCTTCATAACCTGTTAATTGGCCGTTATGTGCGTAAGTCCAGTTTTGTCCCCATAATTCACGAATAAAAGGATGTGTATTTTCAAGTGACACCCCTCCTCGATTAGCTTGGCGGATATGACTGATCACCGCTTTACTTTTAATAGGGTAGTCTTTAACTAATTCAGCAACACGAGAATCACAACTTGGTTTTGGATCTTTAAAGCTGCGACAGCCTTTACCTTCGTAAAAAGTAATACCCCAACCATCTTTATGAGGTCCAGTTTCACCACCGCGTTTAACTAATCCACTAAAACTAAAACAGATATCTGTTGGTACATTGGCACTCATGCCTAACAACTCACACATTTATTACTTACCTTATTGGGTGCCCATAACTACACGTTATGCCATTTTCTTTTCTATTAACAGGATCAAAATATGAATGATTTTAATATGGATTTCTTGAATTCTATCTGCATAACCAAAATGAGGCACACGTATCTCAACATCAGCAAGACCGGCCATTTTACCGCCATCTTTACCGGTTAATGCGATTACTTTAATGCCTTTTTCTTTTGCCACATCAATCGCTTTTAGAATGTTTGCAGAGTTGCCACTCGTTGAAAGGCAAAACAGGACATCACCACGGCGACCAACACCTTCTAAATAACGAGAAAAAATAGAGTCAAAACCATAATCATTACCCACACAAGAGATATGACTCGCATCGGAAATTGCAATCGCAGGATAAGAAGGACGATGTTCACGGTAACGCCCAGTTAATTCTTCAGAAAAATGCATTGCATCACAATGGGAGCCACCATTACCACAGGCAAGGACTTTGCCTTCTTGTTTAAAAGACTCGAACAATAAGCAGGCAGCTGCTTCGATATTTTGTAAGTTTTGATCGTCATTAAGAAATGCTTGTAATACTTTTTCAGCTTCTAAAAGCTCGTCTTTGATTATATTGAGATTCATTATATATCGTCCAATTTTTGTCTAATATGATAACGATCTATTTTTACATAGTTACTAACAAGAAAATACAGGGAAGGTTATAAAATAGCGGGATTATAGAAATAAAAATGCAGGGGGGGGGATAAAATAGTGGAATGATAGAAATAAAAAAGCAGAGACTACATTAACTGTATTATCTCTGCTTATCTGCACTGCCTAGAAAGGCATTGAAACAATGACTTATTAAGCTTGATCAAGCGTACAAGTTAGTTCTTCTTTAACTTGGCCAGCTTCAATTGCATCAATCGCTTTTTGATCGTGTGCATTTGGTGGACAACCACAAGCGTGCTCACTTGTTGCGTGTAAACGAGCTTGCTCTAGGTGCCATTGTGCTACTTTGATATGTTGATCAACGTTCATAATAATATTCCTTTGGTTAGTTAAATTGATATAAATCAATGAGCGCCATTATATACATTCCTTTTTCACAAGCTAGTAATTAACATTAAATTTATGAAATTTTCATGACAATCGCATAATCTTATCATTATCAAAAATGGCCACCCTATACTGCTTTTAACAGGGGGTTTTATGCATTTAATAATACGAGTATTAATATTGTTTATTTTATCTGCATCCACACTCGCGAACACATTACAAGTGGGTAAAATTTGTGCGGTTGTTAATGCAAATAACAATCAACTGGGTTTGTTGGTCTTATCGGACTTTTGGTTTCATAGCGGACGTAATAATGCAGCTTACACCGCTACTGATAACGCCACAGGCATAGGCGTGGAGATTCATTTCTTTAGTAACCAAGCCGGCCAATTAAGCCACAGAAATCTAGGACAATGTAATAAATACAGGGTATTACAGGTACGTAAAACCAACAGCCAACTTAATGCAGGTGAGCATCCTATCCAAGTTGATATCCCCGCTTATTTTGAACAACCCTTCTATGATAACTCACCCTTAGAATTTGGTTATAAGACACATAAAACCCCTATTGATAATAGCGACAAACCTTGGTTTTCTCGTGCGGTACGTGCCTCAACAATAGGCATTTACGACACCCCTTATGTTTCTGATGCCTACGGGATTGATGGACAAGATATACGCGTAGAATTTGAAACGTGCATTGTATGTCAGCGATATCAGGGTTTTGATCAATTATTGTCTTGCGCGACTTGGGGTTATCAACGGGATTATTTAAATGAAGAGACGGGTTGGACAGAGCCAGATATTTTAACACCGCAATGTTTAGCGCACGCGAGTGAACAATTCAAAAACACGCTAGAAACGAGTTTAATTGTAGATTATCAATATTGGTTAGATTGGCGTTAATAGTAATTAACGCCAATAAATCAGATAGTAACGAGCAGTGCCTTACTTATTTTTAGGCAAAGCAACGTTTACTTCTAAAACAGAAATATCATCTTCTGCTTTATCTGTAAATTCGCATGTTACATCCTGCGTTGAAATATCCATATATTTACGGATAACAGCAACAATTTCACGTTGTAACTCAGGAAGATATGCAGGGCTTGCTGCATTTGAATGCTCATGAGCCACAATAATCTGTAGGCGATCTTTAGCGAGTTTCGCACTTCCTTTTTTGGGTTTCTCTTTTCTAAAATACTGTAAAAGTCCCATACTAAGCTCCAAATAAACGGCTCAAAAAGCCTTTCTTTTCAAATTTGATAAAACGAAATTCACGTTCAATACCTATCAAGCGGTCAACTGCGTCTTGGTATGCTTTACCTGCGTTACAATCTGTATTTAGAATAACCGGTTCGCCTAAGTTTGACGCGGCCAGTACATCCTGTGATTCAGGAATAACACCTAAAAGATCAATACCTAACAGATCATCGATATCTTCAATACTTAACATCTCTTCACGCTCTACACGCTCAGGACAGTAACGCGTGATCAACAAATGCACTTTCACAGGGCTTAATTGTAGCTCTGAGCGATGTGATTTGCTTGATAACATGCCCGTAATTCTATCTGAATCACGTACTGAAGAAACTTCAGGGTTAGTCGTAACAATGGCTTCATCGGCAAAATAAAGCGCCATCATAGCGCCCTGCTCGATACCGGCAGGTGAATCACAAATAATGTATTCAAAGCCATCTGCTTTAAGATCGTTGATGACTTTCTCAACGCCCTCTTTTGTCAAAGCATCTTTATTACGCGTTTGCGAAGCAGGCAAAATATACAAATCTGGCGTACGTTTATCTTTCACCAATGCTTGTTGTAAGTTTGCTTCACCGTTGATTACATTAATCAAATCGTAAACAACACGACGTTCACAGCCCATGATCAGGTCAAGGTTACGTAGACCGATATCAAAATCGATAACCACTGTTTTTGCACCTGTTAGCGCAAGGCCAGTACCAATTGCTGCGCTGCTTGTTGTTTTACCAACACCACCCTTTCCTGATGTGACGACAATTACTTTTGCCATTATTTATCCTTAATTCCACTTAAATTTAGTTCAAAGTATCTAATACAAGTTGCTCATCGAGCAATGAGACGACACTGCTTTTACCGATGAACTCACTCGGTAACGCTTCGCTCAATTTGTACACGCCAGCAATAGACACCAGTTCGGGTGCTAGTAACTGACAAAAGACAGAGGCACTTTGGTCACCCATCGCACCAGCAAGTGCACGTCCGCGTAGTGCACCATAAATATGTATATTGCCATCGGCAATCACTTCAGCACCCGCACTCACATCACCATTGATAACCAAATCACACTCTTTAGCATAGATTTGTTGGCCTGATCGTACACGTCCTTTAAAATTTTTTGTTTTTACTTCATTAGCAACAAATGTTGCTGTTTCTACCGGTTTCGCTTCAGTCGGTTTTTCTTCGATAACGACGTCTTTGCTTACCTGTCTTTTTGAGTTGCTTAAAATAGCAATTTTCTGACTCTGTAGTGCCTCTTTTTGAGCCACTGATAATTCACCAGAAACACCCGCTAAAATAAAACCGTGCTCAGTTACAATGTCTTTAATCTGTAAAAAATCTAAATTTAATGTTCCATTTTTAACGTTAACCACAACGGGCGCATGCAGAAAAAAATCGGGAGCCATTATACGTCTTTTATTTAGCTCATCGGCCAACAATGAAAGTGTTTCACTTTCAACAGTTACCACCAATAAGGAAAAATTTAACGATTTTAGTGTCATAACACCTCTATCTTGCTTGAGAAAATACTTTTTGATTTAAAATTCAGTCAATTTCTATAAAAATTAAAGCAGATTGCATGTTATAGTCTGAACTCTCATTAGGCAAGCAAAGGGCTACATTAGTATTATGTTATGTGCTGTATATAAAAGTATTCGAAAATCACAAACTTATCTTTTCATTGCGAAAAGAGATAATTTTGAGCCCGTTCCCGATGCATTATTGACCCAATTTGGGCCGCCTGCGTTAGTTAGCATGCTCAATATTAAAGCTGATAGTAAGCTGGCAATGACAGATGCAAATACCGTGATTCAATCAATCGAGAAAGATGGGTTTTATTTGCAACTTCCACCGCCTCCGGTTGACTATTTAGAAGAACATAAAAAATGGCGTAAAAAACAATTAGGGATTTTTAATGAAACTGACTAAATTTTTCACACTTTCGACTCTGATCTTCGCTTCATTAACAGCGACAGCCAATACCACTGAAACAGAAAAAGAAAAAATACCTTTTGACCAATATGTCTCGGCATTAAAGGTTGAAGCAATTGATTTAGGCATTGATGCAACGGTTGTCAACAATGCTTTTGAAAAAGTTGAATTTTTACAACGCAGTGTTAAATCTGATAAAGAGCAACCTGAATTTAAATTAACGCTCGATACTTATATTCCACGTGCCGTACCGGATTGGAAAATTAAGCAAGCACGTGAAGCCTATAAAAAGCATTATCACCTGCTGCATAAAATTGGCAAAGAGTATGGCGTACAACCACGATTTATTGTTGCGTTATGGGGCATTGAAACTAATTTTGGTCGCTTAACTGGCCGTCATTACGTGATCTCGTCACTAACAACTATGGCTTATGAAGGTCGACGTGAAGCCTTGTTCAAAAAACAACTGTTCGCGGCTTTAACCATTCTTGATGAAGGCCATATTGAACAAGATAAATTTATCGGTTCATGGGCGGGTGCAATGGGCCAAGTGCAATTTATGCCAACCTCATACCTCAATTATGCAGTTGATTATGATGGTGATGGCAAAAAAGATATCTGGAATAATTATGCCGACGTTTTTGCTTCAGCAGCCAATTACCTGAAAACAGAAGGTTGGGATGACAGCGAAACATGGGGCAGACAAGTCTTAATTCCTAAAGACTTTGATGTAGAACTTGCAGGTATTAAAAAGAAGAAAACATTACAAGAGTGGCAAGATCTTGGCATCCGACGTTTTGATGGTAGCGCACTGCCTAAAGTGAATATGAATGCCTCTGTTGTTATTCCTGATGATGCTTCTGGACGTGTTTACTTGGCTTATAATAACTACCAAGTATTAATGCATTGGAATCGTTCTTATTACTTTGCAACCGCAGTTAGTTATCTGTCTGAACGTATTAAATATCCACGTATTACGCCGTAAAATATTAATAATCTACATAAACAATGAGTAGTTAACAATGAGCAATTTTTGGGAAGAGAAAACATTATCACAGATGAACAGCACAGAGTGGGAATCACTTTGTGATGGCTGTGGTAAATGTTGTCTTAATAAAATTATTGATGATGATACTGAAGAGTTACATTTTACCAATGTCGCCTGTCATCTTTTACATACTAAGACATGCCAGTGTCGTAAATATGATCAACGCTTTAAAATCGTTAAAGACTGCGTAAAAGTATCACTTGATGATATCGACCAGTTTCACTGGTTACCAGGCAGTTGTGCATACCGTTTATTGGTTGAAGAAAAACCATTACCCGTTTGGCACCCGTTATTAACCGGCAGTAAATCAGCGATGCACAAAGGCGGATTTTCTATACGCGGGAAAACAATCTCTGAAACGGCTATCGACCCAGATAATTTAGAAGATTATATTGCAATTTGGCCAGCAGAATAAGGAACTACCAATGACAGATATTACTATTTTACACAATACGCACTGTTCAAAAAGTCGTCAAACACTGGCGATTATTGAAGAGATGTTGACACAAGATGCAAGTAATAAACTAACCATTGTTAACTATTTAGAGACCCCCCCTACATTAGTTGAATTGAAAGATATAATTTCACTATTAGGTTTTACCTCTGCACGTCAATTGATGCGCACCGGCGAGTCTATTTACAAAGAGTTACAATTGAAGTTAGAAGAAGATGAAGCTTTATTATTACAAGCGATGCTTGATAATCCTAAGCTTATTGAGCGCCCTATTGTTTTAGCAAATGGTAAAGCAAAAATTGGTCGTCCGCCTGAATCTGTATTAACCATTATTTAATGATTATTTAACTACCTTATGAAAACAGAACATTATAAATTAATCGCACGAGTTGGTTATTTTTTACTTTTATTACTCGTGCCGCTATGGCATTTGTGGTTATCACCACCTGCATTTGGTTTAAGCCCTTGGTTGATTTTCACTATTTGGTTTGTGCCACTGTTATTTCCACTTAAGGGTGTTATTCAAGGTAATCCATTTACCTTTGCCTGGTGCGGTTTTTTAGCCTTGTTATATATGATGCATGCGGTGGTTATTCTTTATACGGCTTATCTTGACAGTCATTTTATAGAATTAACAATGGCCGCTTTAGAGCTTATTTTTGCCACTGTCTTTTTGATGGGTAATATCTATTTTGCTAAATATCGAGGCCAAGAACTAGGTTTAAGTATTCGTAAAAAGAAGAAAAAATAGCGGTATAATTTGCATCTAGAAAGGTATAAAAGTACGCCCGTACTTTTATACCTTTGCTGATCACTTTCTATTTAAGGTGTTAGTATCAGTATGTGCAAACTCTTTTCCATAGATATCTAAGAGCATCGTTTGTGAATAACACAAGGTTTCTTTGCTCACTTTTACCTGCTGCACATAAGATTTCATTTTTGCATTCTTAGCCATAAATGGGCTTTGAATTATTTGCCAGTCTTGCTCTGAAATTGCAGCGCTAACATTTAATACAGCGTTATCCGTTGATGTTTCAAAACCGCCTGAAGCCAATACACAGATGCCTCTTGGAATAGTTAGTGAATGTACAACAGTCTCACTCCCCTGCTCCCACAACCAATAACCCGTCTCATGATGAATCATATTATCATTACTATTTCTGCGCACTTCTTGTGTATAAAAGACCACACTTAATAGCTGAGACTCTGCATTTTCAGTTTCTCCAATGCCTTTAAAAACAATATTATCATAATAACTATTTACTTCTGTACCGCCCGGCTCAGGCGCGATGTCTTTACCTTTTTTTCCTTCCCAACTACCGATCAAGTCAGTGAGAGGCCCATAATTTGTTTCATCAACTACGTTCATTTAGTTACCTTTATTATTAAAAAAGGCGCTAATTAGCGCCTTTCATCTTGAGAAAGATTGATTAAGAAAATTATAAAGCAATCTTACTCTTCTAGCTGTTTATCAACACTATAAATCGTCCACTTTTGATCTGGAATATGTTTTTCACTGCTTATCTCAGCAACAATTCTTCGGTTGCGCGCATGGATATATTCGTCATATCCCTCTAAGAATAAACGCGAAAAACCATAACCAATTGCAGTCACCCGCATTTCATCAATGCCAAATTTACCCACTAACAATGCCTTAATCGCCTCAGCTCTATTTTGCGAAAGCGTGTCATTTAGCGCTTTTTCACCACGAATACTAGTATGCCCTTCGATAGTGACATCGGCATCTGGGTACTCTTTCATAAAGTCAGCTAATCCTTCTATCTCTGGCAAGTAGTTAGTGCCAACTACATAAGAGTTAGTCGTGAAGTTAACTAATAGCTCATGGCGCACCATATACACGGTTTCAGAGCCACAACCTTGATTATCAACCAGTGCTCCAGTTGCACTTTCAAAACAGGCGTCACGCGCATTAATAACACCATCTCCTTCTTGATCATTCAAATCATATTTTTGTTCAGTAGGTCCATTTGCCATTTCAATAGCATTTGACGAACAACCTGCAATAAATACACTCAATAATATAATATATAGATATCTCATTAGTTTACGCCTCCTTCGTAGTTTTCTTCACCGGACCAAGTTTCTGGACGAGTTACACGTAAAGAGTCAAGTAGTAGCCCTGTAGAGTGTAATATACGGTATTGTGCGGTGATCTCCGTAAACTCAGCTTCTAAAAAATCGGTACGTGCCTGATAAAGTTCATTCTCTGTATCGAGCAGATCTAACAAGCTACGTTGCCCTAGTTTGAATTGTTCCTGATACATAAACTGCGTATCTTTAGAGGCGATAACGTGCATTTTGATATATTTTTTCTGCTGATTTAGTTGCTCAAATGCATTCCAAGACAGAATAAATCCTTCAGTTACTTGTCGATGAACATTCGCATTAAGCTCTTTCGCTTCAGTTATCTTGTAGGCAGTTTCTGTTGCGTAGGCAACATCACGTCCACCTGAAAATAGGTTATATCGAAAACGTAACATAGCCTGTGCATCATTATTTTCACCACCAACATCACCAAATGAGCCATCTTCTCCATCCAAATTGTCATTAAAATTGGCACTCAATTCTATTGTTATTTCAGGATAATAGGTCGATTTGGCAGCCTCATATTGATAAAGTGCAGCACTGATATCATTACTTGAAGATTTTATGACAGGATGATGATCTAATGCTTGTTGCACCCCTTCATCTTCTGTTTCAGGTAACATATCTGCATCGGGAATTGGGATTACCAAATCCTCAGGAGCTTGAGCTACAACACTCAAGAATTGTACTTTACTATCGAGATAGTTATTTTTTGCTGCAATGAGGTTGGAATTGGCTTTCGCTAAACGGCCATTGATTTGTGATAGATCGGCTGTACTTCCTAAACCAGAATCAGTACGCTCTTTAATCTGCTCGTAAATCCTTTCATGCTCATCGAGATTTTTTTCAGATAAACCAACGAGTTTCTCTGTTTTGATTAAATCAATATACACCTTAATAATTTGCAGGGCCAGATCCTCTGCATCTGAGTACAGCCGCCACTGCTCAGCACTTGCAGTAAAGCTTGTTCGATCAACTTCACTCGTGGTGTGAAAGCCTTGAAATAGGTTTTGTTTTAAACTAATACCAAGCTCACTACGTGTTAATGTTTCAGCATCATCACCAACAGACCTTCTGGTACTTGGGCTATCGGTATATTCAGCACCTATTCCTCCAGTTAGATCGACCGTAGGCCAGTAACCAGATTTCGCTTGATCAACCTGTTTATCACTCACTTTAAACTTGCTAAAAGCAACACGTAATTCAGGGTGTGTATCTAAAGTATAAGCGACAGCTTGCTCTAGGGATTGGCTATTTACATTGATGGAATAAGTCATACTAGAAATAAGAATAGCTAACGCTGTTTTCCGAGGAAATTTAAAATTGAAGTTTTGCATTTAACCTCCACTTTTAATGATTTATTATTAGTTTTTTGACTCTCTAATTTTAGTTTAAAAACAGAAAACGGTTGCTTTTCAAACACAGCAACCGCGTAAATGTGTTTTTATTTCGCATTTAATTGACTTAAATGACTTCAGGTGGAGCTTCTTCCAACTCAGGGAAATCAATAATGAGTGGGCCACCCTCATCCTCACCTAATAAACCATTAATGATTTGCTCTTCCGTATTGCTACCTGCTTCAGCAATATATTCTTGCTCTAAATTAACCCCATCAAGCACTATCATCTGTGAAATTGGAGAGCTTTCACCCGAGGCATGAATAGCAATAGTGGTATTACCAGCTACATCAAAAGAGAAATCTAAATACTCATCTAATGTGCCACCAGTTTCACCATTTAACAGGTCACTCAAATCAAGGAAATCGTTGTCTAACTCAAAATCAGTGATGTGATCAGTTGCTGGCTCTGCTCCACTACCATCATCTTCAGATAGCCAAACAAAGGTATCTATGCCTTCACCACCGACTAAAACACCATCATAACCTACCAGTTCTTCATCGAGCACACGTTCATCAAACTCCGAGGTATCCAATCCGGCATGCAACTCAAGCATATCTTGCACATGCTCCATGGCCGCATCTTCACTCAATGCAACATGACCCGTTTCTTCGATGATTGCTACCAAATCCTGTTCAGAGATAGTCGCTAAATCAAAATCATCATCTGAAAATGCATCCCTCATTGCTTCGGTGATAACAATACCATTATAAGCATCACCATCAGCATCAAGTGACTGAAGCAGTACAGCCATATTTTCAACATACTCGTCATTGACATCACCTCTATCTACACCAGCCAAATCTTGTAAAAATACTTGGTTATCAGAGACATTGTCCATGTCAATTTTCCCGATAACAATATTACCAAGCATAAAGGTAACAGTATCACCTGCCGTATAACTGAAACCACCATTCTCATCAGTAATGCCACTTATTCCCGAGCTAGCCTGATAATTAAGCCCTTGAATCATTCCATCAATAACAACTGCAGTTAGGGTTGCATCATCGGCAACTAGGCTTACATTGACAACACCACTTGCAGTATCAGCATCTGCATCTGTTAATGTATAATTAAACCCTAAGTCGATATCATCGATATAAACATTTGAAGTAACTCCACCAATACTTATTCGAAAAGAGTTCGACACTTCTACAGTTTCATCTTTATTATTAACACCGTATAATTGTGGGGCTGAAAAACTAACATCAGTAAAATAGATAGCATCATTTACGAGAGGTATTTCAAAAATTACATCACCATTACCAGCCCCAGTATAAACACCATTGTAGGTTATCGCATTTCCATTAATATCAATGGCATCTACGCTCCAATTTACTTCATAAGCGGCACTGTCACTACCCTTACCTTCAACGGTAATACTTAAACCTTTGATTTGTGCATCATCCCCATTGATATCGATGAATTTCATGTCTAATTCATCGCCTACATCGAACCAGTTACCATCTACACCTATCCAACTATTATTAGTGTTTACCGTGGCTGTAGCGCCATTTGCAGCCGAGACTGCTGACATGTTGTCAATAATAAATCCCCCAAAACCTAAATTTAATTCACCAACATTACCACCCGTTACTTCAGTGTATGTTTCTACTAATTCCACAGTTCCAATGCTTCCAGCAATGTTCAATAACTCAAAGGTATAACCTGGGTTCAGGTCATCATTTAGCGAATCAATATCAATACTGATTCTGAAAACAGCATCACCATTGGCGCTACCTGTTAGTACCCCATCCGCCTGACTATATTCCACGTCATGACCAGCAAAAACAAGTTCTGGTAGAGAAGATATATCCCATGAAACCGAGGTAACATCATTAGATACTGTAGCGTTAGTTAAGAAACCTTCTATTAACTCGTCTCCGTCATTGGCCGTTGTGATCGAAAGCGAACCTGTTACTGTTGGCGCATCATCTGTTATTGAGATGGAGAACGTACTGTCAGTAACTTGAGTTGTTCCATCCATAACCAGTGCTGTAAAGTTTGCCATGATTACAGTCGATTCATTCGTTTCATGGTTAGTTGAATGATCAAGGCCTGCTAGCTGTGTAAATTCATAAGATAAATTATCCGATGAGACAACAATTGTAAATATCTCTACTCTTGTTACTCCATCAATTGTATATGCTTGAAGAGTATTATTAGCGTATGTATCATATTGTACAGCTAAGCCATTACTTGTTAATGTAGCCTCTCCAACTAACTCTATAGATTGAGAAGAAGCTATCGGGTCAATAGCTCCTGTATGAGTTATATTAGTTAAATTAATATTTGTATTTTCATTTGCATCATCATCGTCTGACACTGTACTACTAACAGAAAACACATCATTATCGGTGATAACACCTTCACCGGAATCTGTTTTAGTGACGATTTGAGCATCGACTGTTGTTGCCCTAAGCACCACCGTTTCGCTGTTTTCAGT
>NZ_PJBZ01000059.1 GCF_002835995.1 Psychromonas sp. Urea-02u-13
TCTAAAATTACTTCTTGCCCTGAAAAATCTGAAAAAAGATCTTTTTTCTTGAGCTCTTCAAAAACCTGTTGGCAGATATCAGGATTCCCAGAAGCAAATGATTTTTCCAACAATAAATGTAGAACAGGTAAAGAAAAACTAGATAACTCTCTAGAAATATCATCACTCGAGTTGATCTTAACTAATGTTTTATAGTAAGCGATATCAGTGCAAGGGTTTGCAGGAAGAGCACAATAAAAGTCTTTTAATTCTTGTTCTGATTTTTGTTCTCGAAGTAAATTAATTGCAGCTGCATTTAAAAAGTCTTGAAAATCTTTATCTTGGGAAGAGTTTTCTGAGTAAGCTTTCTTTATTGTTTGTTTTTCTTCATCTGACAATTCAAAATAAGTTACTGCTTTTAAACATGCGATAGCTATTTTTGTTGTAGAGTTGAGATTACCCAGCATACCTAAAGTTCTTAACATAGCTTCTGCTTGATCTTTATTTCCCTCACCAAGCTTTTGAACAATATCTAACAATACAGGCTTAACAAGCTCTAAAGAAACTTCACTTTGGATTATGGTGGTGTACTTATCCCTCATTACTTTATCACCATATACGGCATCACCACTTCCTGTAGCTGATACACTTGTAGTAATATCGTTTGCAACGTTATCTTGTGTTCTTGTCATATATTGTCTCTGTTAAGTATTTATATTTGTCTTAGATAATCATGTTATCCGACGATTTTGTCCCCCATAACTTTATCGCCGTAGACGGCATCCCCACTACCGAAAGTTTGAACAACTACTTGAGGTGAATTTGCTTGGTTTAGCTGGTTCAATAAAGCTTTCATCTGGGAAGATGACTCAAGCTTTTGTATTACTTCATCTTGAGATTCACATTGGTTAATGTCTATTTTTGTTAATTCTTGACTTAGCGCTAACTCAATCGTTTCATCAATATTCGTTACTTTACTCACTGTTTCTCTTATGTTCTCAACCGTTGGAGTGGCTTTGAACTTGATAAAATCCCAAAGTAATCCACCTAGTATTGCACTGGTAATAAATTCCATAATAAATCCTTAAAAATATGTATATAAGCATACTAAATATGGGCTAAGTCGCTAATTTTCAAGCATACAAATTATATTAAATATAAATTAATATAATACTTGGTGTGTTTTTGTATTTTCGGGCCGAGTTGATATGTTGTGGCCAAGTGATTCAGCCTATTAATTTAGATTCAAATTGATCATTTTCCCTAAGGCGCTTTGTGCCCCAAAGCGAGATAGATTAGCAGCGTCCCTTTAAATTTCACAGCGGGCTAAATCTGCTGCGAAATCTCCCGTATATTTACGGCCTAGCTTTTCAAGTTCATCGATGCTCAGAATAATTGATTTAGGCTCTATACACCTGTCGCTGTTATGTTGATTCGATGTAGATGTCGATGTGGCTTCTAAATTTTGTTGTACCTTACAAAACTGCCCTAGTGAAAAATTGACCGCTCGTAAGTGATCACGAAAAACAGTAGCACTGCTATTGGTGTAGCAGTTAACAATGGATTCAATATCAGGGTTATCACTATTGTCGCTAAGTACATTGATTGTCTTGACCATAGAAGATTCACCATTTGAAAAGCCACCTAACTCACCTATCGATTGATAAATGACGTGCTGTGCGCTTGTGCTCTCGGCTTCATTCTTATCTTCTGAGAGAAAATAAACGCCCAAAACAAGCACAACGATAAAAGAGCCAAAAATAAGCACTGCACTGCCAAAAACTTTCATGGTTTTAATGTTTCTCAAGATATATTTACCTCTCTAATATGTGACTCTGGATTTTATGATATCGCTATTTAACTTCCTCTTTTTTACTCACATATACAAGCTTCTTTACCTAGAAAGCAGCAACCCGTGTGGTTAAAATTTAATAGCCGTTATGATGGTACTGCTATAGTGATTTGGGTCACGACTATAGAGGGAATCTACTTGTTTTATAAGATACTTTGTAGGCCGTTCCGACTTAAAAATCTACCTTGTAAACGCCCCAAAGTGGCGCAGTCATTCAGTCCTCCCATTTAAATAATAATGACCGATATTTACTAAGGCTAACAGGCCCTTTTACGCCTTAGAGAAGTAACCTATTTAGAAAATACTGCCCGTGTCACTTGTGCTAAAGGCAAACTGAGTGTCAATTTTGTACTAGTATTCTAGTAAGTAATTATCATTTACTTAGGTGCCTTTGTAATGAAACTATCGATTAAAAAAATGTTAATGTTATGTTTTGTTTTGCTTGGACTCAGTATCCCGCAAATTAGTTTGTCTCATCCTTTCGACAAAATTAAATGTTTAACGGAAAACTACCCTCCCTATAATTTTTTTCAAGATGGTCGCCTGCAGGGTATTGCAGTAGATTTATTAGATGTGATGCTGAAAAAAATCAAAGCAGATACCGATGTTCAGGAAATTGAAGTGATGCCCTGGGCCAGAGCGTATCATGATGTTTTATATAATTCAGATACCTGCATTTTCTCCACCACTCGCACTGAAAAACGGGAAAAACTGTTTAAATGGGTTGGACCTATTGCCTCGACAACCATTGCATTAATTGCAAAAAAGAACAGCAATATTTATATCAACTCTGCTCGAGACCTTTCTAACTATCGCATCGGTGTTGTAAGAGAAGACATTGGAGAACAACTTCTTCTCGCCGCGGGTATGCAGTTAAAAGACCTTAAGCGCCTTGGCGGAGTGCATGCCACCAGACGTTCAATCAACAAGCTCAATTTTGATAGGATAGATGCCTGGGCCTACGAGAAAAATGTCGCTTTATGGGAAATCAAAAAGAATGGTTTTAACAGTGATGACTATTTGGTGGTATATAAACTGTTTGACGGTAATCTCTACTATGCCTTTAATATTGAAACACCGGACGAACTGATTTTAGAACTGCAGACCGCATTCGACGAAATCAAAGAGGAGGGAATCCATCAAAAAATAATGGATAAGTACTTAAGATAAACGTTGTGCCTCTAAGTGAACGGGTAAACTAGAATCTTATGCTACATTTCTCATCGCAAAAAAAAAGAGCCATTGGCTCTTTTTTAGTTTTTACTGACAGCTAGCCTTCGGCTATTAACCAATATGCGTTAAACCGCCCATGTAGTGTTGTAACACAGTTGGAATTTCAATACGGCCATCTTCAAGCTGGTAGTTTTCAAGCACTGCCACTAATGTACGACCTACTGCTAAACCAGAGCCATTTAATGTATGGATAAGTTCAGGCTTCTTTTTACCTTCAGGACGAAAACGTGCTTGTAAACGGCGCGCTTGGAAATCACCGACGTTAGAACAAGACGAGATTTCACGGTACGTTTCTTGTGCGGGTACCCATACTTCTAAATCGTATGTTTTAGTTGCACTAAAGCCCATGTCACCGGTACATAAAACCACTTTACGGTAAGGTAGTTCTAGATTTTTTAATACTTGCTCTGCATGTTTTGTGATTTCTTCTAATGCTTCAAAGCTTTTTTCTGGATGAACAAACTGTACTAATTCAACTTTATCAAACTGATGCTGACGGATAAGACCACGTGTATCACGGCCGTAAGAGCCCGCTTCACTACGGAAACAAGGTGTGTGTGAAGTGATTTTAATCGGTAAATCAGCTTCATCATAAATCACATCACGACTCATGTTAGTCAATGGTACTTCAGCTGATGGAATCAGTGATAGACCTTGGCCTTCTTCTGTTGCAGGTTTAGTGTTGAACAAGTCATCACCAAATTTAGGCAACTGTGTTGTGCCGTACAAGCTTTCAGAGTTAACCAATAATGGTACGTACATCTCAGTGTAACCGTGTTCATTAGTATGTAGGTTCAACATGTATTGCGCTAATGAGCGGTGTAATTTTGCAATTTGTCCCTGCATCACAATAAAACGAGAGCCACTGATTTTAACTGCAGATTTAAAGTCTAATCCGCCCAGTGCTTCGCCTAAATCAACGTGATCTTTTACGTCAAAGTTAAATGTCTTTTTAGTACCCCACGTTGAAATTTCAACGTTTTCACTTTCATCTTTACCCAGTGGCGCAGATTCATGTGGCAAGTTTGGAATGGTGTAAGCAATTTCTTGAATTTGCGCTGCCAGTGCAGTGAACTCTTCTTTCGCAGCATCTAATTGAGCTGCAAATTCGTTCATTTGTGCGCGTAGTGGAGCAATATCTTCACCACGTTTTGCAGCCATGCCAATCTCTTTTGAGCGGCTATTACGCTCAGCTTGTAGGGATTCTGTTTGAATTTGTAATGATTTACGTTTCTCTTCAAGGGAGCTGACTAATTCAACATCCAGTTTGAAACCACGGTTCGCTAATAACTCAGCTGTTTTTTCAATATCATTACGTAAAAACTTTGCATCTAACATTTTATTTCCCTAACTCTTTAAAACTAATAGTGTGCCCATGTAGGCAGCCAAAATACAAACAACATTTAACGCGATAGTTATCGCTTTTAACAGTTCCCCCTGCTGTCATAACAACAGGTTATCCATCGAAAATGTTGAAAATGTGGTTAATGCTCCTAAACACCCAACGCCAATTAATGGCCACCAAGGTGATGAGGAAGTTGTTGCTTGTTGCATTCACTGAAAAATAGCAACCATAATCAGCAAGCCCAACATATTAAAGGCAAGTGTAACAAATGGAAAACCTTTTCCAAAGAAGCTTCTTGCGTATTGAGCAATTAAATAAGCTAAATTTAAGCAATTGTTTAGGATCAATATTAAGGGCGTTATAAAAACACAAACAATCATTAATATTGAAATACAACATCTTGATGCTTATAATGTTTTTGTGATCTATACCCATGCCACCTCAAAATGCTTTGTCAGGCACAAGCTCGATAACCAGAGCAAGGCACAATATGAGGTAACCTATCGAACGGTAGGATTAAAAAAGACGTTAATCCATTATTGTTATTCACTTTTCGATTGTTGTAACGCTGGGCTGCCATGGTTGAATAATAATCGAGCTTGCGCCCCGTAGGGCAATGAAAATTGTACCCATCTACGTTGTTATAAAATATCGACTTAGAATGACTAGGCTTCAATTTTATGCCTAGTATCTCGGTACAATTTTTCTTGCTGACTTTGCATCTTGAAGTAGCATGGGTATATATCACGGGTGATGGAGTTCCACCTTTAACCGCTCATTTTTTATGTGAGATGATGACCCCTGCTAGATAGGATAGCCCCGCACAGATTCTTAATCTCTTTTCATATCTGTACCTATCCTTACCCGTTAATTAATTTTTAGGTATAAGCAATTATGTCTCACCCATTAAAACTCAATCCAAAACATTTTTTACACATGTGCCGCTGGATAATCATCATTCTTCCTGTTGCAAGCTTGATTGGCGCATTAAATGCCTTCTTTTTATGGCTACTCTCTGAAGCGACCTCAACGCGTGAAGCAAACACATGGTTACTTTATCTTCTGCCTTTTGCAGGTTTACTCATTGTTTATCTATACGAAAAACTGGGTAAAAATTCAGCCGGTGGTAATAACCTGATTATGGATGAAATCCATGAACCGGGCGCAGGCATCCCTAAAAGAATGGGCCCGCTTGTGCTGATTACCACGGTGATCACGCATTTATTTGGTGGCTCAGCAGGTCGTGAAGGCACCGCTGTTCAAATCGGTGGCGCGACATCTCATTTCTTTGCCGGATTATTTAAATTATCCCCTTCCGATACACGCTTATTATTAATTTCTGGTGTGGCGGCAGGCTTTGGCGCCATCTTTGGTACGCCTTTAACCGGCGCTATTTTTGCATTGGAAGTGCTCGCGATTGGCCGTATTAAGTACGATGCTATACTGCCCGCTCTTTTTGCTGCCATTATTGCCGATACAGTGGCTACCGCGTTGGGTGCACACCATACTCATTTCCGAATTGATTTCTTAGAAACATTCCAAATACTGGATAACATTGTAAAAATTGACCCTTATTTATTATTGAAAGTGCTGGTTGCGGGTATTGGTTTTGGTCTTGCGGGTTATTTATTTGGTGAATTAACTCACTCATTAAAAGACTTCTTTAAAGTCACTTTAAAAAGCCCCTACTTGACCGTGTTTGTCGGCGGTATTCTTATCATTCTATTAACAAAATTAATTGGTAATTATGACTATACCGGCTTAGGTGTGTATTCGAGCCGTGAAGGGGGTGTGAGTATTGTCTCTGCTTTTCACGAGGGTGGTGCTGAATGGTATAGCTGGTTATTTAAGTTAGGTCTTACTGCGTTAACCTTGTCCGTTGGATTTAAAGGCGGTGAAGTCACACCTTTGTTTTTCATTGGCGCCACATTAGGAAACACACTCGCTTGGGTGTTAGGTGCGCCACCTGAACTCTTTGCTGCACTGGGTCTTATCGCTGTTTTTGCAGCAGCAACCAATACCCCTCTTGCCTGTACCATAATGGGCGTTGAGCTCTTTGGTTCAGAGTATTTACTCTATTTTGCCGTTGTTTGTTATACCGCTTATTTCTTTAGTGGCCATACGGGAATTTACTCATCGCAGCGTATTGCAGTACCTAAACTATTTGATAGCAAAGGCGAAATTCCTTTTGAGGGAAAAATAGGGGAACTCAGAGAAACACACTCGAGTCTATTTGCGTGCTTGATTAAGAAGATCAAAAAATAGGAAAGCTTGCAAAAGGAATTTTCTAGCGCGTTATTTGGAAGTGGGATTTTAATCCTGCAGGGTTTGTGGTGTTAGCAACCTATGGCAAGCCTAAAGGCTCACTTCCAAGGATATGTAATTGTAGGAAGCCGGACTTCAGTCCTGCAGGGTTTAGGCGTTAGCAACAGCTGATAACGAACAAAACCCTAGAAGATCGTAAACAATAAGAATTAATAACGCTTATTGGGACTTTGTGAATCAAGTTCACGAAGGTAGTCTAACTTAGCGCGTATTTGCTTCTCATAGCCTCTGTCAGAAGGCTGATAAAAGGTTTCATCTTGCAATTCAACCGGTAAATACACTTCACCAGCGGCAAACGCCCCTTCTTCATCATGCGCATAACGATAACCTTCATTATGACCGAGATCTTTCATTAACTGTGTCGGTGCATTACGCAGGTGCAATGGCACATCAAAGTCTGGGTAATCATTCACTAGTTGTTTTGCTTTTGCAAAGGCGACATATACGGCATTACTTTTTGGTGCACTGGCACAATAAACAATGGCTTGTGCGATAGCGCGCTCACCTTCGTAGGGGCCAACACGGCTAAAACAATCCCAGGCATTAATGGCAATTTGCATTGCACGCGGGTCGGCATTACCAATGTCTTCAGAGGCGATCGCTAATAAACGTCTTGCGACATAAAGTGGATCACAACCCCCTGCTAACATACGCGCAAACCAATACAAAGCGGCATCAACATTTGAGCCACGTATCGATTTATGAAAAGCGGATATTAAGTCGTAAAATAAGTCGCCTTTATTATCAAAGCTCACCCCTTCACGGCCCGCTATTTCCATCAGTAGTTCTAACGTGACTAAGCCTTCGATGGCCATGTCGTTCAACAATTCAAGATAGTTAAGCGCTTTACGTGCATCGCCTTGTACTAAAATCGCTAATTTTTGTTTTACTTCATTTTCAAAACGAATATTACTTGCGGCTAACCCATCACTCGCCTCACAGGCTTGGTCTATAACCGCTTCAATTTCACTGTCTGTTAGTTTTTTAAGCAGGTAAACACGTGCTCTTGAAAGCAATGCGTTATTAAGTTCAAAGGAAGGGTTTTCAGTGGTCGCGCCAACAAACAAAATCGTACCATCTTCAATAAAAGGTAAAAAAGCATCTTGCTGACTTTTATTAAAACGATGTACCTCATCAACAAACAATAAAGTGCGTAAACCGGAAGCTTGATTTTGTTTAGCGATTTCAATGGCAGCACGAATCTCTTTAATGCCAGACGTCACCGCGGATAAACGCTCAACATGCGCATTACAATAAGTCGCTATCAACTCGGCAAGTGTTGTTTTACCCGTACCCGGTGGTCCCCACAAAATCATTGAATGGGCAGCGCCCGCTTCTAGTGCTTTACGAAGCGGTTTACCTTCACCCACAATATGAGACTGGCCAATATATTGTGCAAAACCCTTGGGCCGCATACGCGCAGCCAAGGGTTGAAATTCATTATTTACTTCAAACAGATCACGCATTAACGTTGGTCATCCACTTCTACACCTGCGGGAATGTTAAATTTAAACATGGCATCATCAATCGGAGTCAGTACTTTTTTATGCGTTAATAAAAACTCGCTACGTTGTCCTTGCTCTTCAATCACAACAAATTTATTGATATTATTGTTGTTATCGAATTCAAATATAAAGCGGGTTGCTTGAACTTGCTTAGGATTAGTCACACTAAATATGTTGCCTTTTTTAGTGACTACGTAATCTGCCCATTGCGCTTTTGTTGCACCGGCAAGTAAAGCAAACGGCGTACCTGTAATCGCGTCTGCAAAATTAATCAGGGTAACTTGCTCTATAAATGGGCTGTAATACCAAATCGTTTTACCATCAGAAACAATTAAGTCCTCTTCTGGTGTAATCACTTGCCAGTGAAATTTCCCTGGACGCGAAATAGTCATTTCGCCTGTACTTTTGTTTAATAGCTTACCTTCAGCACTACTGACTTTCTGTGTGAATGTCGCGTTAATTTGCTCAAAAACGGCTAATTTATCTTTTAACTGTTGCGCGTCTGCTGACAGTGCGTTTGCAGAAAAAGAGAGTGTCAGTAAACATAATGAAACAAGAAACTTTTGCATGATTTTTAATCCTTAACGGGTGGTGGAGCAAGTACATCACGGCTGCTGTTTGCGCCTGACGGTGAGCTGATAACACCCTGTGCTTGTAATTGATCAACTAAACGAGCAGAACGGTTATAACCAATTCTGAATTTACGTTGAATACTAGAAATTGAGACTTTACGTGTCTCGGTAATAAATGCCACTACTTCATCAAACAGTGCATCAATCTCATTTTCACCTTCGACTTCTTCGCCAGGTAAAATACTATCAAGACTCATTTCGCCCTCTAAAATATCTTTAACATAATTGGGTGCGCCACGTTTTTTCCAATCTGCAACGACCTTATGAACTTCGTGATCATCTACAAATGCGCCGTGAACACGTGTTGGTACGCCCGTGCCCGGTGGTAAATACAACATATCACCGTGACCTAATAACGTTTCAGCACCTTGCATCCCCAGAATGGTACGCGAGTCAATTTTACTCGATACTTGAAATGCAATACGTGTTGGAATATTGGCTTTAATCAAACCTGTAATAACATCTACCGATGGACGCTGTGTGGCTAAAATAAGGTGAATACCGGCCGCACGGGCTTTTTGTGCAATACGTGTGATTAACTCTTCACACTTTTTACCCACAATCATCATCATGTCAGCAAACTCATCCACAACAACCACGATATTAGGTAGCTTCTCTAAATAAGGCGCCGTTTCATCCATGCTATCGCCCTCTTTCCAAACGGGATCAACCATTGGTTGTCCCGTTTCTTTACCCTCTTTTACTTTTGCATTGTAACCAGCCAGTGTTCTCACACCCACCGCTGATAATAATTTATAACGACGTTCCATCTCACCCACACACCAACGCAGCGCATTGGCTGCATCTTTCATGTCTGTCACGACTTCTGTTAATAGATGTGGAATCCCTTCATAAACACTTAATTCCAACATTTTAGGATCGATTAGAATCATGCGTACGTCTTCAGGCGCTGACTTATAAAGTAGGCTGACTAACATACAGTTAACCCCAACCGATTTACCTGAACCCGTTGTACCTGCAACTAATAAATGTGGCATTTTACCTAGATCAACAACCACCGGCTCACCTGAGATATCCGCCCCTAATACCATTGATAGTGGTGATTTTGCATCTCTGAACACTTGGCTACCCAGTACTTGTGAAGAAAATACGGTTTCACGATGTTTATTGGGTAATTCCAATGCAATCACCGCTTTACCGGGGATTTGATCCACAACACGCACACTCATTGCCGATAACGCACGTGCTAAATCTTTTTCAAGACTAGAAACCGTGCTTACTTTCATACCCGGTGATAACGCTAATTCAAAGCGTGTAATAACAGGTCCTGGTAATACGTTAACCACATCGGCTTTAATTTTAAATTCCAATAGTTTTGATTCAACTAAACGCGCAGCAATCTGTAAGTCTTCTTCTGAAACAGGATTTGCTCTTTTGTTGGGGCGATCCAATAAATCAATGCTTGGAAAAGGCGCTAAGTTTTTATCAATTTTACGTTTAATCGCTGGTCTTGCATGTGCCGGTAAATGCGAGAAGTCAGGTATTATTTCAGGAGCCTCATTTACCGTTTCAGCTGAAATGTGTGGCACGTCATCAAGTTCACTTTCGCTAAAGTTGATTTCAGGAGAAACATCATCGTTTTCCAATCCGGAAGCTGCAAACACAAAATCGTCAACGTCCGCTATATCATCATCACTAAATGGTGCGTGTTCATATTGTTCATCTATCTCTGGCGAGAGTATTGCTTCTTGGTTAACTTTTACTGGTTTTTCTGCTTTGGCTGCTTTTTTCGGTAAAGAGAAATTTAATTTTTTACGTGGTTTTTTGTCCACTTTCAGTGAGTCGTCTAATTCTTTTGCGATTAAGCGGTTTTCATTAAATGCTTGAACGTGCGCAGGTAGCAAGCCAATTTGTATGATGCCTTTAATCGTTAATGCGCCTAACCCATCCACTAAACGTAACCAAGAGAAACCAAATAACAATGTGATGCCAGAGATGAGCAGTGTTAATAACACTAAATTCACCGCAAGTAGGCTAAATAAACCGAGCATGCTTTGTGCAATCACGTCACCTATCAAACCACCCGACGGGTAATAGTGGAAATCGTTAAAGTTAAGTGATGCTAATCCCGAGAGGCTAAAGATAGTGAAAATGAAACCAATAATACGCAAGCTTAAATTAAGATAATCGAAGTCGAGGCTAAATTTAGGTTTCCAAAAAAGAATCCACGCTAAAGCAGAAACAATAAAGGGCACCACATAAGCTAATAACCCAAACACATAAAACAGCACATCTGCTGTCCAAGCCCCGACACGGCCTCCGGAATTTTGAATATCCGCAACCCATTGCTGTTGCGACCAACTTGGGTCTACAGGCGAAAATGAAAGCAGTGAAATAGCGACAAAAACAGCACTAAACAGGGTCATAATGACCCCCACTTCAAATAGTTTTTGAACACCAGAAAGGTGATTGATCATATTTTTTTTAAGCAAAGGAAACCTCAATAAGGAGAATTTTATTAATCTAGAAAATCGGCAGGTAATTGATGACGTAACCGTAACCATATTTTACCACTGGCAAAGGCAGAATCACGCACTATTTGCATTATTTGTTGTATTTCACCTTTCTCTAATACTGCCTTAATATCCGCATAAAAATTAAGTGCAATAGAGCGCGCTTCGCTATTAGAAAAATAGAAAATACCAACTTTACGATATAAGTCCTGCAATCCATTTAATATCAATACATAAATCATGTTATTCGATGACACGGCAACTTGATGATAAAAGCGGTAATCAAATTCGGCAAACTCTTCACTGCTAGCATCGATTGAGGGGGTATTCTCTAAAAAGGCTAATACGCTTTCATTATTGTTTTTAGCGGCCATACGTAAAATAATGGTACTGATATTGGTACGCACTGACATCAACTGGTCGATAAAGTCACTGCGTCTATTCACATCTAAACGTGTCAGCGTACTTAAAATATTCAGGCCCGAGGTTTCCCAGAAGTCATTTACTTTAGTCGATTTACCATGACGAATAGTTATCCAACCATCTTTTGATAAACGTTGTAATACTTCTCTTAACGTCGTGCGTGTCACGCCAATTTTATCGGCAAGAAAACGTTCAGCAGGCAGCTCTGAATTGATCGCTATGGAGCCATTCCAAATTGATTCGATCAAATATTGCTCAGCAACATCTGCCGGCCCTTTTGCTTTCATTATCATCTATCTGTTTATCCGCTTTTTATAATTTAACTATATTAATGATAACACAGTCAGGCCTACTCAGGCACAGTCAAAAAATATTATACCCGTTATGAATCATGGTACAAAGCTCAGTAAACGCAGAGCTTAACAATTCCTAAACAGACAACTAAAGCACAAACTCGTTCAATCGAAACGTCTTACAATTGTGATGGCTTGAAGTAGATCAATATCAACAGTGGGTTCATCGCGTAAAATATCCGATATACATTGAAGCACTTTGCATTTAAGTGATCGGGCTATTGCAAACGAATTTTCCTTGCTGGCTTGTATCTTGAAGGTCCATGGAAATAAAACAATGATTTATGTTTGAAATTAGGTATCAGTTAATGTTACAAAGAACAATCTTACCCATTCTAGGAATTAATTGTGTTATCTACTTTAAAAAGCCTCTCTTCACAACGGTGGCCATGGTTACTACTTGCCTTTAGTGCATTAGCCTTAGAACTATGTGCCCTATTCTTTCAACACGTTATGGAGCTTGAGCCCTGTGTGATGTGTGTTTATGAACGCATTACTATGCTCGGCATTATATTGGCAGGTTTCATTGGTGCAAGCGCACCGCAGAATGTGTTTGTACGTATTAGCGCTTTTATCCTTTGGGCTATCAGTGCGGTTTGGGGGCTTTTGTTAGCGTTAGAGCATACTGACTACCAAATGAATCCTTCACCTTTTGCAACCTGTGACTTTTTCCCTAATTTCCCCACTTGGGCGCCGCTACATGAATGGCTTCCGTGGTTATTTAACCCAACGGGTGATTGTGCGGATATTGTTTGGCAGTTTCTTGGTTATTCGATGCCACAGTGGTTAATTGTTAGTTTCACTATTTACACGGTTTTATTTGTTGTTGTTGCGGTCACTGCACTACTTCCAAAGAAAGCGTAAGTCTCAAATAACACAGACATAAAAAAAGGTAGCCATAATAGCTACCTTTTTTGTGTCTGTTGCAATATCATTTTAACACTTCTATTAAACACTAATATCGATGTGCTTGCCTTTACCGTCTGAACTTACAACCGGTGCTACGGAATCTAATAACTGTTTTGTTTGCTGTTCAACTTGTTCATTATTCGTTTTCAGTAAATGTGTATTTACTTTTTCAAGTGTGCTCACTTTAGCTTGATTGCTCATCACTGAACCTACAACGCTCATATCCATCATTATTCCCCTTTCTCTTCGCTATAAATATAGCGCTAAAGTTCAATTTCAGCGACTACACCTATTATCGGCAAGTAAAGTTTTATCTTTAATGAAAAGAGACTCACATTGATGAGTCACAATTTATAAATTATAAACCCTGCGTATATTGCGCCTGAGTTGAAAGCGTCACCATTTCATCTAATGTTACTTTTGATGCTTTATCGCCATTTATCAACTGCGTAAAGTGATTTAGTAGTTCAACTTTGTCTAGTTCTGTTTTTGAACCCGCACCGATATTGGTTAAGTCGATAAAGAACTCATCAAATAATGGCGAAAACTCTTCAACAACATCTAAATTTAAGAATTGTTCATCATTGTAGATACTTGGGTAACCACCCAGTTGTTTATCAACGGCAAAAGAGAAACCTTTCACATTAGTGATCGTGGTGGCCTTTTGACACTTGAGCATACAACCATCTTCAATCGTCGGTTTGTTACAACCTACGGTTTGTTGAAAGAAACACTGTCGACTAGTCATCATCAAGATTGGGTGATAAATGCTGTATACCAACTTAAAGTTTTTAGGACGTTTGATATTGCGCATCTGGTTACGGTTAATTTCATTAGAAATAAACGCACCTGAACAATTTAATTCTTCTTGTAGCGTTAATAACGCATAAGAGTTGGTGGTATTTAAGAAAGGACCCGCGATCCACTCAATGCCCAATTCAACGGCTTTAAGCGCAATACCCGTATTATTTGATACGATACATTTTGGTTTTACTACTTCTAATAATCGAATAGACTCGTTGTAATCTTTACCGATTAATACCGCAGGAAACCATGGAATTAAACGTGGATTCTCGAGGAAAATATCGATGTGTTTATTACAACGTTTTTTCCAGCTTTCAGGTAATTTAAAGTAGATATCAGCATCAGTATGTTGCGCTAATAGCATATCTTTAACATCACTAATGAGCAGCGATAACGTCGGTTTTTCAGAGACTTTATCAAAGCTTTCTAATGCAGGTAACTCAACAGGCGCAATCAGTTTAACGTGTCCATTAAGAATGAAAGCCACATCGTTCTTCATGATGGTTAATTCTTTAAATGGCACGCTTAATCCACTTTCTAACGCATCAAAGTTAATCTCTTCTAATAAGTAGTCGCTCTTTTTAAAGCTTCTAAAACGTTTTTCAATGGCAGCAGGCTCTATCGCCGCTTCGTCTGCATTTTTCAATAAACTCGTTGAACAAATGTGATGCACTTGACCTTCAAATTCAAGCGTCACTTGTAGCGGTTTATCTAAAGAACCTGAGAATGACATGGTTAAAACAGATTTTTCGATACTAATATGTTTAATTTTTTCAGCCACATCGGCGCTGATAGCATTCTTTTGTGAAGACAGTTCTGTTTGTACTTCTTGAATTTGTACCACTGAAATTGCATTTTTTGCATCGTTAGCATGCTGAAAACTGTTATCTCGCGGGTTATCGATAAACATATCTTTACTCAAATTCCCTTTCAAGAATGAGTTAGTAAAGTCACGATTAAAGACTTTATATAAATTACTGTCGTCATCGAGTAAATCACCCGTTTCAACGAATTTATTAATCTGCTGACGCCAACTGTTTACCACTGTATGTACATATTGTGCGCCTTTAATACGCCCTTCTACTTTCAGTGAATCAACACCTGCGTCCACCAGCTCAGGAAGATCAAAATACGCAGAGTTATCTTTTAAGTTTAAAGGGAATTTATTACCCGCATCAGTGATTTCATATTCATCACGGCAGGCTTGGCTACAACGTCCTCGATTACCCGAATTACCCACACTCACCGAGCTTGAGTAACACTGGCCTGAAAAGGCAATACATAATGCGCCATGTACAAACACTTCCGTTAATACATCGTGGTCATGTGCCACGGTTGAAAGCATTTTTATTTCTGGCAAATTCATTTCACGCGATAAATTCACACGTGTCGCACCGGCTTTGGCTAAGAATTTAATTTGCCCTTCATTATGTGACGTTAATTGTGTTGAAGCATGAATAAGTAGTGATGGGAAATGCTTTTTAACGAGGTTAAAGATACCCAAGTCTTGCACGATAATGCCATCTATAGAGGTATTAACTAGCTGGTTAAGTAATTTAACCACCCCTTTGATCTCATGTTCAAGAATCACGACATTGATAGTCAGGAAGACTTCACATTCGAATCGATGTGCTAGGCGTAAAACACCTTTAAGCTCTTCAAATGAGATATTAGTCGCGCGATTACGGGCGTTAAACATATCTAAACCACAATAAATCGCATTAGCGCCTGCAACAATTGCAGCTTTAATCGCATCTACATCACCACCAGGGGCTAATAACTCAATTTTTCTACTCATTATATTCCATTCACACCTATTCAAATTTGTGGCGATTCTACCTAGATCACCTATCTATTGCTAGCACAGTAAAAAACTTATCCACTACAGGTACAATGACGGTCTTTTCGTAAATCTCGAACCACCTCTAATGTGACAAAAATAAGAGGAAAATTTCACAAGCACTGCTGGCTATATTACTAATTTACGCTACTTTTTAAATATAAATCACAAAACAGTATTTTTTATAACGGAGCTCAACATGAAGTTTACTATCGCACAGCGTTTATACGCCGGCTTTGCAAGCATTATCATCATTATGTTTATTGTATCAGGCATAATTTGGTCACAAAATAAGACAATACAAGCTATTTCAAGTGAGGTAGAAAGCGATAATGTTCCTGGTCTTATTATGTATCTACAAGTGCTTGATGAACTTGGAGATATGCAATCAAATGTATTAGAGTATCTTGCGGGGGAAGAAGGGGGAGTAAAAAGCTTTAATGGAAACTACGATCAATTCAAAGGTTTATTTAAAGATCTTTATATCCTTGAATCAGCAAAAGAATCTGATCGCAATAAACTGGCGACCATAGAAAACTATGTTATCGAATATGCTCAACGTGCTGAAAAAGAAGTATTTAATCGCTACAACCCAGAAACAGAACGCTGGGCAAAAGCAAAAATAAAAATGCTTGAAATAGAGGGCGATAAATTAGAAGTCTTATTAAATCGTCTTATCGCAGAAGAATTTAATGATGCGCTACAATCCACCGATCTTGAAGAATCATTACGAGATGATTTACCTGGCGTGCGTTATTACTTAGAGTTAGTTGACGAAGCGGGTGATATGTTAGCCTCAATCACTCGTTTTGTTGCCGGTGATGTCAGTAAAATAGAAGCCTTTAAAAAAGATCAAGCCTCGTTTGAATCTTACCTTGCTAAATTAGTACCACTTGAACAAAAAGTAAATGAAGTTGAGAACTTACGTCAAATTGAAAAATTCAAAGATACCATTGTTCGCGAAGCCAACACTATTTTCAAAACGTTTGACCCTACCGGTCGACAAGCAGCATCAAAATCAGTTGATGATATGGAGCATGAACTGTTTGATAAAGTAGACAAAATCTTAGATGCTTCCGCACTAGAGGAAAGAATTGACGTAACAACCGCCTTAAAATTAGTATCTTCAAATCTTCACCAAATGTTAACACAACTTATCATCGCAACATTATTTGCAGCCGCAGTCGGTATTGTTATTGCTTACTTATTATCAAACTCTATTAACAAACGCCTTAGCATTGTATTAAACGTAGCAAATCGAATTAGTGAAGGCGACTTAAGCTCACCAGCACTTACCGAGATGGGCAACGATGAAATTGCAGAACTTGCTAACGCCATGAATAAAATGAGTGACTCATTAAATACCTTACTGACCGATATTAACGAAGTCGCAGGTTCTGTGGCGAGTTCTTCTGCTGATATACAACAATCAAGTCGCGAATTAACTGATGGTAGTAATGAGCAAGCACATAAATCATCAATGCTAGCGACCGCTATCGAAGAGATGTCTTCAACGGTCTCTGAAGTGGCGATGCAAAGTAACCATGCATCAGAAAGCGCAACAGAATCCGGTAAACAAGCACACTTAGGTGGCGATATTGTTCGTGATACCGTGAATGGAATTAATAAGCTTTCTGAGGTGGTTGGCGCTGCATCAGCGACAGTTGATAAGCTAGGTGATCGCAGTAATGAAATTGGTGCGGTTATTCAAGTTATTAACGGCATCGCAGAACAAACTAACCTACTTGCACTAAATGCAGCGATTGAAGCAGCGCGTGCTGGTGAACAAGGCCGAGGCTTTGCCGTTGTTGCCGATGAAGTACGCGCTTTAGCCGCACGTACTAGTGAAGCAACCAAAGAAGTAGCAAACTCTATTGGCGCAATTCAAGCAGATACACAAGCGGCGGTTGCTAGTATTCAAGAAGGCAGTAATCAAGCTATTATCAGTGTTGGGTTAGCAGAAAAAGCCGGTTTATCTTTAGAGACTATCGTCAGTAGTGCAACTAACTTAGATAGCATGATCGTTTCAATCGCATCTGCAACTGAAGAGCAATCAGCAACGACACAAGAAATGGCACGTGACGTATCGGTTATTCGAGATGCTTCAGAGAATGCTTTAAACCTAGCAACAAATACCTCAGAGAAAGCAAATAGAATGAGTGAGTTGGCTGGACAACTTGATGGGCTAGTGAATAAATTCAAACTCCGTTAATCGTTTATTAACAAGCTTTTCGCTGGTCATTAAAAAGCCCCAATAATCATTGATTATTGGGGCTTTTTTTATACGTTTCTTTTTACAAATGGCTTGCTCTAATAAACAACACCATTAATAAACTAAGTATTCCACGGGTTACTTGGATTATAAGGCGCTTCTTCACCTTTATCTTTATTCGCACGTTTGTCTTTAGGGCGATCATGACTGCTAGCAGAACCATCACGGTATGGATGTTTACCAGAATCACCGCGAGAATCACTACGGCCAAATGAACGTTCATCACGTTTCTGTTGACTGCGCTCTTGATGTGCAGAAGCGGCTTTTGCTTGTGAAAGCTCAATTGATTCAATGGTTAATTCCATTGGGTCACGTGGCACGATATGTAGCGAGAAACCACGTTCACGTGGCGCGACATCATATTCAGATTCACGTGGCTTAGGCATACGTTTAAAACGAGAAAGGTAGAAACTTTCTAGTTTAGTACGTGCCCATTCTGTTTTTTTCAAAAACTTTAGACTTCCTTCAATAGAAGGATTGACCTCAAAGCAGTGAAAACGCATAGAGGCATGCAAGATTTTCCAACCATAGTGATCTACCAACTCAGTGAGCAGTATTTCCATGCTTAGACCATGCAGGGGATTATTTTGTTGTTCTTCTACGCTTGGGTTCATTTCTTTTTTCCAAATTAAAAAAGCCTTAATGATTATTAAGGCTTATAAGGGCTATTTTAGCTGAATTTGAAACAGCTGTCAGCTTTTAGCTATCAGTTGTCAGCTAATGTCAAAACATAAAGTCAGCAGTCACCCTTTAGTTTTCAGTAAAAAATCAAGGTTACACGCTTGTATTTTTTGACCTAACTGATAGCTGACAGCTGATAACTAACAGCTTCTTTATCTTGACCGCTTCTTTTATGCCGGCGTGTAGTTCAACAAGTTTTGCTGCAAACTAACGCCTTGCAATTTAAGTTGATTAATACGTTGCAGATAAGCGGCACCTTTAAGTAAGTGCAATGCAACATCAACCGCTTTACGTTCAGTATAAGCTTCTAAGTAAGTTCCTTTCACCCAACTATTAAACGCGCCTAAACTTGGGCCTGCCCAAATTTGATAATCCATTTCACGGCCTTTCTCACCGGTATTTGACCAACGCGATGAAAGACCTAAGTACCAACGGAAAATCAATGCCATTTTACGTTTAGGGCTACTCTTAGCACGCGCCAGCATTTCGGGATCGCGCGCTTGGAAGAAATCGATTGTACCCGCCCAAACATCATCAAGATTTTGACGGAAAATTTGTTTCTCAATTTTTTCACGCTCAACAGTTGGAATATCTTCAATCGAATCATAGTTAACGTACAAGTCATAGAGTTTATTAGCACGCATCGCAAACATAGTACCGCGCTTAACAACTTGAAGCTTAACGCCCATTTCAAACATATCAGCGGCCGGTGCCATAGTTACATCAGCCATCTCAACACCCGCAAGTAACTTACGAGTATGATCAGAGGCACCAGCTTCAACACAGGCTTGATTAACACTGCCTAAAACAATGTACGCAGAACCCATATTAAATGCTGCTAGCGTTGCTTCAGGGGTTCCTATACCGCCACCAGCACCCACACGCAATGCAGGAGAGAAGTTATATTGCGCTTGAATTTCATCACGTAGGGCAATGATAGTAGGCAGTAATGTTAAAAAAGGACGATTATCAGTATGACCGCCAGAATCCGCTTCCGCAGTTATATCATCCGCCATAGGCACACGTTGTGAAAGCGCAGCTTGTAAAGCGGTGATCTTGCCTTGTGCTAATAACTTATCTAATAATTTTTGCGGTGCAGGTTCCATAAAGCGACGACCTACTTCCGTACGAGATACTTTAGCAATCACTTTGTTTTTGATATGAACAGAGCCGTCACTGTTTTCACTTAAACCCGCAACACGATACCAAACAATATGCTCAGTTAATCCCAGGTATGCAGACGCTTCAACCGTCTCAACACCTAATTTTAAGAAACGTTCAACTGCCCCACGCTCTAATGCTTCTTCAGCCGGTGCATGAATCAGGTTTACCGCATAAGGGCCATTAGGTAATGCCGCTTGAATACGTTTAATCGATTCTTCAATCACATCAGGCACTAAACCTGCCGCACCAAAAGAACATAATAAACCGGCTTTACCTAAAGCAATCACCAACTCAACCGATGCAATACCATTCGCCATCGCGCCACCGTGATACGCGTATTTAACGCCATGTTGTTTCTTGTATTCAACATCACCTAAGTCTTCAGGGTTAAGCGCTTGCGCAAAAGCAACAACAGCTTCACTGCTTGCAGCACAAGTTGCTTGGCTAACACCTAACAGATCGCCACTTTTGGCAACATAAATAGGTTTAGTCAGATCCATTAATGCACTTTTTACCGCGTCAGCAGTGGTATTGATATTAGCACTCGCGACTTTCCATGCCCAATCAATCGGTTGTTGGTTATTTAACGTTAATACACTCATTGTTATTTCCTAAATGATGAGGGGAGTTCTCATCTATTTCGTTGTTTATTAGAAGTTACAAGTTACGATCTTAAAGCTTCGAGTTACGAGCTACTAGCTTCGAAAATCAAGCAGACAGTTCGAAGCTTGAAGCTTCGTGTTATGAACTACTAGCTTCGAAAACCGAGTAGGCAGTTCGAAGCTCGAAGCTACCTACTCGCAGCTTAAATCTACTCACAGCTGAAATTCGTTTTACGCCTCTATAATACTCAGCACGATATCTTTCACTTCGTATATACGTAAGCCATCTTTAGAAAGATTTGCATCACCCACTAAGCGCACTTCGTTATCGGTTTTGATAATGTCTGTGATATGCACATCTAAGCTCATCTGTTTATTAAGTGGTGTAATTTGACCACGGTATTTCCACACAACATTAGTTAAAGGTGCTTCAAAGCGTGGATTTTTAAATTGCTTACCCAAATCATTGGTTAATGCATAAATTTGTAACAATTCAATAATCGCTTCCACACCTAATGAGCCCGGCATAACAGGATCTTGATGGAAGTGATAACGGAAGAACCAATCCGTTGCATCGATAGTACGCTCGCCATAGATGTAACCCATTGAAGCTTTACCGCCTCCTTCTACAATCGACACAGTATCAACAAAGTTAAGTTGTCCACCAGCCAATTTGTAATGGGCTTTAGTAATAGGTGCTTGGTACAGCGCTAGTGACTTATCAGTTAAATCAATATTCTGAATGTTCGATGTAGACGTATTGTTATCAACAAACCAGGCATTAGTGATTTTACCGTTATCAATACCTAATTGATTCGACAGAGCATCCCCACCAAAGTAACCAAATACTGCTTTACCCGTATAGAACTTTTCACCGTCAACTAATAAATCAAAGGTAAAGCTTTGTACGATCATGCCACCGGCCATGGTCGTACTTAACAATACAGATTCATTAACGATGGTTTTACCACGTAGGTCTACTTTTTTCAGTAACTCACCAGAGCCATCGAGATTACGGAAGAACAGATCTTTTTCAGGATAAACTAAGGTTGTACCCATATAACCTGAGATGAAGCCATTAGGTTGTAATGCGATTTCCATAATCAACGAATATGGCATCCAATTATCAACACTGTTTTTAGTGAAATACCATGCATCTGCTGGCACATAATACTCTGCAACACAGCTAGCTGGCTTTTTAAGGTCTAAACGCTCACCTTGAACATCAATCACACGTGTTACAACTTGTAGGTCACCACAAGGCGTTCTTGGCGGAATACGGCCTTCATAGACATCAAAAGCAGGACCAAAACAGTTAGATATATTACCTGTCGCAAATTCAAACATATGATAAGGCGTAAATGGCACGGTATCAGGCGTGCGATTTTGTCCTTCAACTACAGGCGCTTCAAAATGCTTGATCGGTGTAACACCTTTCTCTTTCGGTGCATCAAAATCAGATTCAACACGCATTAACGGTTTTTGAGCATTCTTAAATGGCTGAACACCCCTTTCGTCAGTAATCAGATCATTTTCAAGTGCATGAATCGCTTCAGGACTAATTTGACCAAGATGACTTTCTAATTCATTAAAAGAAGACTCAACTGAATCAGGTAATAACTGCACATTACTTGGTAACGTTACAGGATAAGCTGAGTTTTCATCTTGATCTTTAATTTCCATACACAGGTTTTTAAAATCAACAACCACTTTACCATCAAGGATAATATCAATATTCGCTTTGATAAACGGACGTGGAGACATGCCTAATTCAACCACTTCTAAACGATAGGTTAAGGTATTCGTTTGTGGAAGTACTTGTCCACGACAACGCACTGTTTGTGCTTCGCCACGCATAGGTTGGAAACGTGCATTATTCACAGTGCCATTCATACCTAACCACAGCATAAAGAACATAGCGACTTGGCCACAGCCTTCCGACATCAGTGAGCCAGCCATCACCTGATCACCTTGGAAGTGACATGGAAAATACCAATGGTTTGGATCTAAGTCTTTCTGACCTTCGATTAACCCTAACCCCCAATGACCACCTTGTGGCTCCACTTTCGTAATACGCTCAATCATTAAGAACTTCTCTGATGAGAATTTTAATGATGGGTTACGACCTTGTTGATCATATTCAGGACCAAAACAACCGGTGATATCACCTTCCACCAGCTTCATCATGTCCGCATAGTTATATTGCGTTTGAGTATTATTAATCAGCGGTTTGAAGTAAGACTTCTTAGCATTAATAAACGCTTCTTTGTCTTTATCGTTATGAATAACCCCTTTACCATCTGCAAGCTCTTCATCAGTGAAGAAACCCGCACAGCCATTACGCATGATTAATACTTTCTTATCCCCTACGTAACAATCGTAATGGAAAAAGAACAACAGTTGCTCACCATTGCGTGCATAAGAATCAATGTGAATCTCATAACGTAATGTTTCACCACCAAAGGCCATGTCTTCTAAGAAGGTTAATTGGCAATCCAATAAACGATAAATACGCTCACTTTTGTTTGAGAAATCAATACCAATATAAGAAATCAGCATTAAATCACATTGCCCAGATTCAACCGATACAGACCATGGAATATGACCATCAATCAAAAACGGCGCATCAACAGGAATATCGTACTCTGTTGCCATGTAAGATTTTTTGTATTCATTCACCGTGGCATCAAGGTCAGTCACACGGGTTACTAACAAATAATCGGTTGTTGGTAGACGTACACGACGTGGGTAGCTATCGATGATTTTATATTCTTCACCAAATACTTTACTAATATCACCTTCAGCAAATTCAACTAAATCAGCGGTATCGTAAATGACCTTTGCAGGTTGATTAAAACGCTCTTCAAGTTGAAGTGGTGGATATTGGTAACCCGCTGGGCCTTTAATCGCAAAACCCGATGCTGGTTGTTCAATATCAACAGCTGCAATCGTTTCAGTAAGCTCAGTCGAGCTTGTTTGTAATACAGGCGTTTGTCCTGACAGGGTTTGAGCTTGTAATTTAATCAAGGTAGATATCTGTTTTTCAGCCGCCTGACGCGCATGAATAAAGGCTTGATGCGTCTGTGCTTGCTGGAAAATTTCGCTACTTGTTTTACTGCTTACATTTTTTTGTTGTTTTTGTTTATTTGTTGGATTCATTTTAACTTTCTCTGGGGAAGTTACAGGATGAGTGTCTGTTATATAGTCTGGTGCAATTTCTGTTTGTTCTGCTCTAAAGAGAGCTGATGCTGATGTATTAGTCACGTTTAACAGTGATAAATCCACAGCATGATTAATATTGATGGCAGGCGAATTCATTAACTGTGTTTTCATCTCTGTAAACACTGGGTTCGCTTGATGGCTTAGTATTGATTGCTCAATATCAGCGCCACCTAATACAATCGGTTTCACCAATGAGAAAGGCTTTTTACCGCCCTTATCTTCTTTAGGCGCTGCTTGGTAAGCATTCGCCGTTGACGATAAAATAAGATGCGCACAGCTCATGTCTTTGCCTAAGCCATTCACCGCAACATTCTCGGTTTTCTGCTGATTGAGATGCAAAGCTGACTTAATCAAACTGACGATGCCCGAAGCATTAAACAAATGACCTACTTGACGTTTTACACTGTCAATCGGCGCGTTAGGGTAACGTATTGAAAGTGAAACTTGCTCAGCATGGTTATCGGCACTAAAACCACTGGCATAGGCTTCAACATGAGTAATGTCAGTCGCTTGAATGCCCGCTTGTAAACAGGCTTTTTCGCTGGCTTTATTAATCGCATTTGCATCACTACCAGAGACAAAACTAACAGCATCAATTTGTGCATAGCTATTTGCATAGCTATTTGCATAGCTATTTGCATAGCTATTTACTGAACTACTGACTGGTGTTGCAGTGGCTTGAGCGGATGATTTTAAAACAATAGCACCCGCGCCTTCTCCGACTAACCATTGCGTATTTTGTAATGGGTCGGCATGGCTTGTCGCGTTTTCAGACACTGCGCCATAACGTTGACGTAAACTGATATTCTCAAAAGAGCCCGCAAGATCAACAGCTGCAATCACCACCGCATCAACATCTGAAGTAGCAAACAAGTTTTGTGCTAACTCTACACAACGGTAAACCGAGTTTTCTTCACTAGAAACCGTAAAGGCAGGGCCTGAAAAATCCCATAACGCTGAAATACGTGACGCCATGATATTACCGATGAAACTGGTATATTGGTTTAACTGTGCAGGCGAGGCAATGCTCTCTTTACAGATATTAGTTAACTCGTCTTGCTGCTCAGAGGTTAAGTTAATACCCTGCTCATTTAAGCTTTCTTCGATTTGAGTGGTTAAATTAACACGCCCGCGATATTGATGAAGATCCAGCTCAAGTCCCATTGCCACTAACACAGCAACATTTTCCCCCTCTGTTAATCCCGCTTGTAAAACAGCATTATCAGCGACTTTCATCATCATCAATTGTTGTGGAATCAGGCAATCCTGTGGATTAGGTGGCACTTTGAAACGTAAGAAATCAATGTCAAACTGTTCAACATAGCCGCCTTTAGGTGCCTCATTAACGCCAACTGTATATTTAACCAGTTGTTGTGTGTTAATGCCTTTCCAGCGTTGTGCAGGTAATTCACGGAATGTATTTGTATTGCTGGTCATCAAGTGACTAAAGTCAGCTAAATTAGCACAATGGCCAACAATACAATCCATGCCAACAATCGACATAGCCGTCAATGGTTTAGGTGCTTCAAAGGTTTCTTGTTGCGCCGTATTACCCGCTTGTAAGACTAAGTGCGCATTACTACCACCAAAACCAAAGACACTCACGCCCGCAGTACGTGGCTTACCCGCTTCAATTGGCCAGTTAACAGTATCAATCGGCATCTGCTTACTGGTTAAATAACCCTGTTTGGTTTTAATCGCATTTTTCAAGCTGATGGTCGCAGGGATTTTAGCTTCGTTTAATGCATAAATAGCTTTAGTCACACCGGGCATACCGGCAGCCGTCAACAAATGACCAAGATTCGATTTCGCCGATCCCAGTAAAGGTTTGTTATTGTATTGGCTAAAAAACGTTTCCATTGAGGTCAGCTCAACTTTATCGCCTTTAGGGGTGCCCGTTGCATGACATTCAATGTAATCAACTTGGCTTGGACAAATCTGTGCATCTTGATAAGCACGTTCATAAGCGAGTACTTGCCCTTTGGTATTTGGGCTTAATACAAACTCACCTTTACCGTCATTCGACAGTGCGCCACCTTTGATAATCGCATGAATGGTATCGCCATCACGCAGTGCATCACTGTGGCGTTTAAGCACCATCATACCTGCGCCTTCAGCCGCAAATAGACCTTGTGAGTCGTTATCAAAAGGTGCGTGTTTATTATTCGCAGGGAACGCTTGGAAAATAGAAAAACCCATATTAACAAACATAGGATCAGCACCAGAGATAGCACCCGCCAACATCATGTCTGCTCGGCCAGTATGTAAATAATCACAAGCCAACTTCAAGCTATAACAAGAAGAAGCACAGGCCGCATCCAATGAAAAATGAGACGCGCCTAAACCGGATGCTTTTGCCAATAACGCTGAAGGATAACCCGCCACTAAGGCGTTATCTGCCAATACACTTTGCGCCGCTGTAAAGTTTTTAAGTTGAAAACGCGCATCGGTTAATTGTTGCAGCGCATTCTCAACCACATGATGATAGAAAGGCAGAAACAGATGGTTCGATGTTTTGGTTGGAAACGATAAATTACCAAGAATTAATCCACACTGTTCAAGCGCGTCACTGCCCCAATAACCCGCATTCTTTAACGCTTGCTCGGTGACATATAATCCCCACTTGTTGATATCATCAAGTTGATTAAGATAGTCGCTATTAATACCACGGCCCGTAAAGGCACTGGCATCAAAATCAAACCCACGAATGTAACCACCGTACATGCAGTAGAATTTATCCGTATCCCCTTTTTTGCCTAAATACTTGGCAGGATCAACGCCCATTTCTGTCGCTGTAATTTCAGTTCGATTATCTTGTTTATTTAATAATTGCGTCCAAAATTCTTCCGGTTGACTAGAACCAGGGAAGAGATTCGCAATACCAACAATGGCAATATTTTCCATAAAATTCTCTTTAATTAACTTGCACAAGCAATGAACCACTGAAAAAGGATTCAAGATTAATGTCGACGCCAAAACTGACTAGTTTGGCAGCTGCACGTGCATAGGTCAGTTGATCATCGGTGCCTTTGGCATTCACGGGCACACTTATGTGATTCTCATTGATGTGATTCTCATTGACGTGATTCTCATTGACTCGATTATTATCAATAGCATTTGTTTTTAATATCTTATCCGTCCAACTACACAGCGAACGCCCTGCACCCATTTCAATAAATACCTTCGAGCCTTTATCGGCGAGGGTATTAATCAAACGCGGGAAATCAACGGACTGGCAAAGACATTTAGCAATGCTTACCGCAATCGCTTTTTCAAGCTGTGGAATAGGCAGGTAACAAGAACTTGAAATCATCTTAGTTTGAATACGTTCGGTAACCGACATGCTATAAAGCGCCAGCATCTTGTCGTACTCTTGATAAGCCGGCTCACTGTGAATGGCGTTAGCCATGTTAAGTGGCATTGCACGTACACCAAGGCGTTTGATTACCTTTAAACAATCTTCAGGGAAACCACCAATGGTTAAACTATCGGGTGTATTTACGATAGTTACATAAACCCGTTCATCGGCTTTGATCGACGCATTAACCTGTTCAGCGCTACCTTTAATACTGTAGGTTTCCCAAATCTGCTCAAACTCACCGTCTTTAATATCGGGTAAATTCCACAGTTTGCGAATCGCACGTAGTTCACTAGAAAGCTGGTGGTTAAAGGTGTCTGAATTGGCTAAACGCGCGCTCATGAGTCCTGGCGTTTGCCAACAACCCAGGGCAGCAAACATACTCACTTCACCCATGCTATAACCACAGGCGAAATCTGCTTTTAGTTTAAACACTTGCTCAAAAATCTTAGTGAAGACACAGGCATAACCCACACCACATTCGGCAATGTTAGCAAGGCTATTACGTAATTCGAGATCTAACTGCTTCAGTTCTTTAAAACCAAGGGATACCACAGAGCGAGGATTTAAAAGCTCATCTTTTAAGGATGCGCCAATATTATCCGCGAGTGCAATCACACTGGGATATATTTCAGGAAACAGGTGGAAAAGATCACGCCCTAGGCCCACATAAGTCGCACCAATACCCGGATACAAAAAGGCTGTTTTTGCATCCTTCTCTGGCTGACTGGTAAAGTAACTGCCCTTAGGGGTTTTCCAGTCTGAGTTTTTCGCAAAGGCTGTTTTAACACCAATTAAACTCAGTTGAAGCTCTTTTTGTAGCTCTTCAATGGATTCGGCAATCAATACCACCTTATAAACACAATCAGCTCTATCTGCATAAAGCTTCTTAGCAAAGGTTTTAAGTTTTTTTCCAATGGTTAACTGTTCCATTACCTGAGTAAGTTTTATTAATAAATCAGCTTCATTCTCAGCACCAACAATAAACAATGATTGCTTTGAATTATGATTAAAACCATTTTGATGGACAGCATTACCCAAAGGTTCGCTTAACAACAAATGACTGTATGTATGAACAGTCATTAAGCTAAGCGCATTAATACGGGCTTTGCCTGAAATCGTTGGGAAAACAGGGGCTGCTTGATTAAACAGATAAAAAGGTGAATCTACCCATTGATCCAACAATGCTACTGATGGAGAGTCCCAGCCTTTAACCGCAGGGCGGTAGCGCTGTTGCAATGAAATAACACTGTGTATCAAACCCATTAATTCAGACAAAGCGCCGTTATCACCGAGCACACTTTTCTGACAACTGATGGCTGTTGTTAGTTTTTTACCACCATTAAAAGCGCTATAAGCTGTTATTAACGCTTTTTGTTCCAACTCATTTAACTGGTTGTTTATACAGGCACTGACTTCTAATGCATTAATTTCTTCACCAGAGAGTGATTCAGTTTTTAATGATTGAGCAATAATAGCTTCAATATCAGCATGTTCACCCGTAGTCATATTGGTGATAGTGCTATAACAAACGCTATTATTTTCTTGAACAAATGACTCACAGCTTAATAACAGACAGGCAGCCCCTTGCAGAGATGCATAACCATCAAAATGTTCATCAAAACTGATCGTTGATTGTGAAACGTTGTGAGTTTGTGTGCTTAATGACGCAGTGATAATTAATACCGCAATATGACCATTATTTTTAATGATCTGAGCGCTACGGTTCAATGCTTCATCAAGATGGGCGACGGTTTCATAACTAAAATGAGCTTGCGCTGCCCCCTCAATAACCTCATCAATAACTTCTTTGCTATTTTCACTGTTGTTAGCATTAATGACAATGACAGCGATCTGTTGAGCGGTTAAGTTATTAGACTCAACCACTCGATTTGCGCATTGCTTGTAAAGATCAGAAAAACTGGCATTTAATGGTGAACTCGCCGTTAAGCAGTCACCTCGATATAAGCTGGCTTCAACCTGATCGATATTAGCAAGATCGTTAAAAAGTGCGTTAAAACCGATCACCGCAAGCGGTGACTCGATAAGTTGTAATGGAGACTGTCCCACCATTATTTAACCACTTTTAAAAACAGATCATTGAGACTTTCACTGGCAGTGACTTGCGCGCCAATAACAGAAGCCAAGATCTGCTTCTGTTGGTTAATCATCTGTACATCCGCAATCACTTTTTTATTACGCTTATTGGTAGTTAGCGTTAATTGCACATAAAACGGCTGATCAACAGGCACTTCCTGATAAACAGTCCACTGTGCAGTGGCCGTTGGCAAACTGCCTAGACCTAGCTGTTGTCGAACCCAGACTAACAGTGCTTGATACACTAAATCGTTAGCAAACACGTTATTAGTGCTGACATCAAACTCGCCCTGCTTCTGTTTAACACTGCTATTAATCACACAGCTCAGTAATAAACCTTGCTCGTCACAACGGTTAATCGCTGTAATGCCTTGCAAGGTTTCACCGTGAAACAAAGTACCATTTTCATACAGAGCGTGTTGCTCTGTCGCTAATGTCGGTAACTCACCTTGATAAACAGGTGCAGACTCTTTGTTTTTAACTAACTCTAAAATCGCACTGTAATGGAAAGTAGTTTTGCCCGCCGTTTCACTTGAAATTTTCACTTCAACTTCTAGCTTCTCTTCACTATCAGACAATTCACTATCAGTTAGTAGAACAAGATCGATAACATAATCTTCTGCTTGCGAACCATCAAAGATAATACCTTTGAACAGTTTGTAATTTTTCAAACCAAGGTAGTGATAACCCGAGTACGCTGACTCAGCAGCTTCCACCATCCATGCAATGGCACAGACAGTTGGAAACACTTGATTATCACCAATTTGATGATCAGCAAAAAAGGCATTGTTAGTCGCTAAAAGGTTCTTAGTATAACGACTAACTAGTGGCTTTTTTACAGAAACTTCCTCAGCAGAAGACTCATCTTCACCACCCATGTCATTACCCACTAGGATTTGTGCGCAACGGTTTGTATCAGCCGCTAATTCGCTGACTAATAACTGTGCGCCTGCATCTAATGGAATAATATAAACACCACGGTCGTTAAACATACGTTTAAGCTCAGGTGTTACCATGCCGCCGTCCCACGGTCCCCAGTTGAAGCTCACTACTTGTGCTTCAGGGTTCAGTGCTTTAAATCGGAAAGCCGTTTTGTTTAAGATATCGTTGGCCATTGAATAATCAGATTGACCCGGGTTACCGTAAAAACCAGCAGCCGATGAGAACATCACTAAATGTTTGATTTTATCTGTTTCAACACAGGCTAGCATTGATAACAAACCATCGATTTTAGTGCTGTAAACCGCTTCTAGGTCGCTTAATGTTTTTTGTTCAATGAACTTGTCTGCTAATACACCTGCACCGTGAATAAGACCGGTGATATCGCCCCATAAATCAGTAATTGGAGACACCGCATTTAATACACTTTCTTTATCCGTTACATCTGCACTAACATATTGCGCAATACCACCAGCCGCTTGAATCGCATCCAGTGTTTTTGTGATCTCTCTGTTTGCAAGTACCGGTTTAATGAAGTTATTAACCGCAACAGGGGTTGGTTTTTCACCGCTTGCGATTAAGTGCTGCATAGCCGCTTTTTTAAGTGCCACTTCATCCGTTACACCGTTTGCCCAGCTTGGCTCACCGCTCTCATATTTTGAACGACCTAACAGGATAAACTTAGACTGATACGTTTGCGCTAAACGAATAACACAATGTGCCGTCACGCCTTTTGCACCACCACTCACTAGAAACAGAGAGTTTTCATCAATGCTATTACCAGATTGCAGCGCGTAACTATCGGTTTTTTCGCCAACCAATGTTAAACGGCCGTTATTGTTAAAACCAATTTCTACTGGTGAAACCTTGCTGTCGTTTAGTTCATCGAAAACGATGTTTGCTACTTTGTCAGCACCAAATTTTCTTGCAACGTCGATAACACGACAGAAAACGTTTGGCCATTCATGACTGATTGTTTTCACTAAACCCGCTAAGCCTGTTTGTACTAAATCGCTGTTATGTTCGTTGTTTTCAACACCAAAACAGCCACCTTGACGTGTTAACACCAAAAACGATGAACGGACATCAGTATTATTAGTTGTTGCATCATTCTTAGCAAGACCGGTTAATTTTGCTAATAAGAAAGCAAGTTGTAACCCTTGTTTACTTGCCTGTGGGAATTCAATACCTTCAATCGCTGTTTTAGCTTGCAAGTAAACCACGGCATGCCATGTTAGTTGTGTTGCTAAAATGGCTTGTAATTCTTTCTCATCGACTTGTCCTAGCTCAGCCTCTAATTCGATAATATTCACTGCTTTAGAAAATGATTTTGAACTAACGGTTGTTACCCATGATGGTTTTAATACCGTCACAGACCAACCTTGTTGGTTTAGTTTTTCAGCAAGACGTACTGCACTGCCTTCGCCGTCATCGACCAATAATAGGTTTTCGCCATTAATGCTTGGAGACATGCTAGTTACCGCATCAAGGTGTTTAACCACAACCGTGCTACTTGGTGATGGAGCAAAATCATTATTAATCGTTGTTGTCGTTACAATGGTTTCAATACCTTCAGGCTTTTTTACAGAAGTACCTGTTTCAGATTGAACAGCGCTGCCTGCTTTAGATTGCATATAGCTAACGATTTCACCAAGTGTACGTAACTCTGCTAAGTCTTCAGGGTTAAGCTCTGGTAAGTCAGTGATCTCATCTTGAACCGCACCTAGAATCTCAACACGTTTAATCGAGTCGATACCCAAGTCCGCTTCCATATCCATTGCAAGTTCTAACATCTCTGCAGGGTAACCGGTTTTATCGGCAACCACTGACATCATCACTGATTGAATTTTATCTAAATCAATCGCAACTGGAGCAGGTGTTGATTCTATTGAACCTGCTGGAGCAATTGCGCCTGCCTTAGATTGCATATAGCTAACGATTTCACCTAAAGTACGTAACTCTGCAAGATCTTCAGGATTAAGCTCTGGTAAATCTGTGATTTCATCTTGTACCGCACCGAGGATTTCAACACGTTTAATAGAGTCAATACCTAAGTCCGCTTCCATATCCATGCTTAATTCAAGCATCTCTGTTGGGTAACCGGTTTTATCTGCAACCACTGACATCATTACGTTTTGGATTTTATCCAAATCAATTGATACTGCGACTGGCGCTGATGCAACAGAAGCAGAAGAAACTGCACCCGCTTTAGATTGCATATAGTTAACGATTTCACCTAAAGTGCGTAACTCAGCTAGATCTTCAGGGTTAAGCTCTGGTAAATCAGTGATCTCATCTTGAACCGCACCTAAAATCTCAACACGTTTAATCGAGTCGATACCTAAATCCGCTTCCATATCCATGCTTAATTCAAGCATCTCTGTTGGGTAACCGGTTTTATCGGCAACCACTGACATCATCACATTTTGGATTTTTTCTAAATCAATCGAAACAGCCGCAACTGACGCTGATGCAATAGGAGTAGCTGCGCCCGCTTTAGATTGCATATAGTTTACGATTTCGCCAAGCGTACGCAGTTCAGCTAAATCTTCAGGATTAAGCTCAGGTAAGTCAGTGATTTCATCTTGTACCGCACCGAGGATTTCAACACGTTTAATAGAGTCAATACCTAAGTCCGCTTCCATATCCATGCTTAGTTCAAGCATCTCTGTTGGGTAACCGGTTTTATCAGCAACCACTGACATCATGACGTTTTGAATTTTGTCTAAATCAATTGAAGCAGTTGTTACAGAAGCTATTGGCGCAGCACTTACAGCAGTCGCTGAAACAGCAGAAGCTTTAGACTTCATATAGTCAACAATCTCACCTAATGTACGCAGTTCTGCTAGATCTTCAGGGTTAAGCTCTGGTAGGTCTGTAATTTCATCTTGTACAGCACCTAGAATCTCAACACGTTTAATAGAATCGATACCAAGGTCGGCCTCCATATCCATGCTTAATTCAAGCATTTCTGTTGGGTAACCGGTTTTATCGGCAACCACTGACATCATCACGTTTTGGATTTTATCTAAATCAATTGATGCAACTGGTGCAACACTAGTGGCTACAGGAGCAACGGCTGATGCTTTAGATTTCATATAGTCAACAATTTCACCCAATGTACGCAGTTCAGCTAAATCTTCTGGATTAAGCTCTGGTAAATCAGTGATTTCATCTTGTACTGAACCTAAGATCTCAACACGTTTAATAGAGTCGATACCAAGGTCGGCTTCCATATCCATGCTTAATTCAAGCATTTCTGTTGGGTAACCGGTTTTATCAGCAACGACTGACATCATGACGTTTTGGATTTTATCCAAATCAATTGATGTAGCGACTGGAGCCGACGCAACGGGTGCTACCGCTGATGCATTAGACTTCATATAGTCAACAATCTCACCTAATGTACGCAGTTCAGCTAAATCTTCTGGGTTAAGCTCTGGTAAATCGGTGATTTCGTCTTGTACTGAACCTAAAATTTCAACACGTTTAATAGAATCGATACCAAGGTCGGCTTCCATATCCATGCTTAGTTCAAGCATCTCTGTTGGGTAACCGGTTTTCTCTGCCACAACATCTAACATCACTGTTTGAATCTTATTCAGATCAAAGGCAGGCGCTGATTTAACGACAGGAGAAGGTTGACGAACAGGTGCTGGCGATAACGTCACTTGAGGTTTAGGTTGAGTCACCGTTTGTGCAACTTGTACAGGCGCAGAAACAGGTTTTGCAGCCGTAATAGGCACAATGTTGTTTGCTGCAGGCTGTGCTTTAGCCGTTAATGGCGCTGATACCGGTGACTTAGTTACAACAGATTGCTTAGATGCAGTTACGGTTGCTATAGGTGCGTCAGTTAGGTTAGCTAACATCTTACCCATATTTTCTGTTTGACTATTTAGGTACGTTTCATGCACACGTAAGGTTTCAGACTGGAAGTCATGATACAAACCTAATGTTTTATCTAAACTCTCAGGTAACTCAGTCGCGCCTGTTTGAGCGGCTAATACTTCTTGGAATGTTTTAGCGTATTCCTTAGGCCCTTGCATATAACTCTGATGTACTTCTAACAGCTGTGATTGATGATTAACGAAGTTTTCTACACTGCGCTCAATTGAGCTTGCTACATCAACGGCATTATTTTCTGTTGGGTTATTTGTCGTTGCTGGCGCGCCATTTTGTTGTACATAAACGATTTTTTCTACTTCAACAATTTTTTCAACCACTTTTTCAACAATGACTTCTTTGATAACTTCTTTAACAACCACTTTTGGCTCTGCAGAAGAGATTGTCCATCCATCATTTAAGGCATCAGAAAATGCTTTTTTAGTTTTAGGATTAACATAAGCAGCACCGGTTAGTTTCATCGCTAACGGTGATTTTTTCGGCGCTACAACCGGGCGTTGTTGTGCTGAATAGGGGTCGATATTTTCTAGTTGTAGACCTAACACTGCCATCTCAACAGCTGCTAAACGTAATTGCTGATCCGCAGATTTTTTAGGATTACTGTTAACCGCGATAGTCACTACATCATTTTTGTCTTTTAAGATGTTATCCACTAAACGAGTTAATACATTTTTAGGACCAAACTCGATAAATACACGACCACCTGCATCATATAAGTTATCAATCTCTTCATTAAAATGAACCGATTGTAAAATATGATTTTTAAGTGTCGCTTTAATTTCATCTGCATTATTTGAATGTGCTTTAGCCGTGCCGTTGGCAAATACAGGAATGCTTGGCGTGTTAAATTCAACACTATCAATCACATCTGCAAATGGTTTTTGTGCATGACCTACTAATTCAGTATGGAAAGCTGCAGAAACAGGCAGTTTAACAACCTTGTAGCCCTTCGCTTGAAGTTGCTCAACAGCAAGCTCAATTTGTACTGTTACACCGGCAATAACCACTTGGTTATTTGAGTTGTAGTTAGCAATTGAAACACCTTCAATTGCTTCTATATCAGCAGCAACTTTTTCTGGATCACCAACAACAGCAGCCATTGTACCTGCATCAAAGTGACTTCCTTCTAAATCAGAGCCTTCAGGAGCCGCCATTGCAGCACCACGACTACGTGCCAATAACATGTAATCTTGCTCAGAAAGTACACCCGCAGCCCATAGTGCAGTTAACTCACCAAAGCTATGACCGGCAGCAAAATCGACAATTAAACCCGCTTGCTTGAAGGTATTAAATAGACCAGCACTAAAAGTACCAATCGCAGGTTGTGCGTTTTGTGTTAAACGTAAGTTTTCATCTTGTGTTTTACGCTCAGCATCTGTAAATACAGGTAGCGGGAAAACAGTACTTGAAAGTTGTGACTGGCCAGCATCACTGAAACTTTTATCCATCTTAGCGCTGGTGGCTAACATAGTTGGGAAGTTACAGGTTAAATCACGTCCCATGTTCACATATTGCGAACCTTGACCCGAGAACAGCGCAACCACTTTACCTTGCGCTTCAATCGCAGATTCACGGTAATAAATACCCGTTGGTTTGCTCCACGATGTTTCATCATTCTCAAGCTGTTTTAATACTTGCGTGATTTTTTCAATGGCTTGAAGTGCATTTTTAGCAATAAAACCACAACGTGCTAGTTCACTACTTGGTGTTTTAAATGGGTTTTCAATAACTAGTGCATTAAAAGCAAAGGCTTGAAGATCAGTTTCAACTGAAAGCTTGTTTAACCAAGCTGTTAAGGTTGTTGTTAATGTCGCTTTATTCGTTGCACTAATCACTAGTGTTTGTGGCACTTCATTTAAACGGTAAGCAACATCATGTGTCGCTTTGTACTCTTCCATAACAAAATGGAAGTTTGTACCACCAAAACCAAATGAACTCACACCTGCACGGCGTTTAACACCATCGGCACGAGGCATCCAAGGACGTGTTTCGCTATTTACATATAGAGGTGAGTTTTCGATCTCTAAACTTGGGTTTGGTTTATCAACATTAATGGTTGCTGGTAATACTTTATGGTGCAAAGCCAATGCTGCTTTAATGATACCTGCAGTACCGGCAGCCGCTTTTGTATGACCGACTTGAGATTTAACCGAGCCTAACGCGATATGCTGTTTTTGATCGTTATTTTCACTGAACATAGTGTTTAAACCACTAAATTCAGCGGCATCACCCGCTTTAGTCCCAGTACCATGTGCTTCAATCAAACCACATGTTGATGGTTCAAAACCTGCATCTTGGTAAGCACGTTTTAATGCTTTCACTTGGCCCGATGGGCGCGGTGCATAAATCGATTTAAAACGACCATCTGAAGAACTACCAATACCTTTAATCAAGGCATAGATTTTATCGCCATCACGCTCAGCATCTTCAAGACGTTTCAATGCGATCATACCAACACCTTCACCGATCATCATTCCTTTTGAGTTTTCATCAAAAGGACGAATATCATCACCGTCAGTAAATGCCGGTGTTTTTGAAAATGACATGTACATGAATGGTGAGTTATCACAACAAACACCACCCGAGATCATCATTTCAGAACGATGTTCAAGCAAGTCAGAAACTGCCATTTTGATAGCAGCTAAAGAACCCGCACAAGCGGCATCAACCACACAGTTTGTGCCACCAAAATCAAAACGATTAGCAATACGGCCTGCAATAACGTTACCTAGCATGCCCGGGAACGAGTTTTCTTCCCATGGAATGTACGCTTTTTTGTATTTTTCGATAATAACATCGCGGTCTGAATCACTCACACCTGACGCTTTTAATACTTTATCTAAAATAGGGCCTTGAAGACGAGATGTTAATGGCGCGATCTGTTTCTGACCACCACCTACACCTAGCGTAATACCAATTTTATCACGGTCGTAAGCTGCTTCATCACTGATACCCGCATCGGCTAACACATCACGTGCAACGACTAACGACATCAATTGGGTAATATCGGTTAACTCTAAGATATTTGGCGGTAAACCAAATTCCATTGGATCAAAATCAATTTCTGGTAAAAATCCACCACGTTTACAATAGGTTTTATCTGCTGCTTTTTTATCACTTGAGTAATAATCATCAATCGCCCAACGATCTTCTGGGATATCTTTAATACCATTGACTGATTCAACAATGTTGTCCCAAAATTGTTCAAGGTTTTTCGTTTCTGCAAAAACAGACGCCATACCAACAATTGCGATTGGACTCGATTGTAATCGAGAATTTAGTTTTTTATCTTCTTCTGTTTCGATTACGTCGGGATTTTTTTCGTTAGACATGTTGTTATTACTCCAATTAAAATTTGCTTGCATTAACAGTTATTATTTCAGAATTATTTTTATCTTCTAATAACCGAAAACGGCTTAAAAATTCATTATAATTTTTCACTAAAACACGGCGTATATGGTACGGGGCTTTTTCTAATACGTAGCTGACGTAACGCTGTGCGGCTTGATAATCATCATCGTTATAAAGATCCACATAAATCCAATTACTGGTGAGATCGTGGGCCATTAACAGTGATGTTTTTTGTTCTGTTTGATGTGTTGCGGCTGTTGAACCTTGAGGGCTTGGGAAATCAGGCAGTGTGATCAGGTAAACCTGAACCACATCCAATGCACTTAATACTTGTGATTGATCTTCTGCTTCTCCCATCTGTTGACGCATTTGATTTAGGAAATCACTCATCGCTTGTGGTGATACCACCGAATTAATCACTTCACTTGAAAGACTCTCTTCAATCGCCACCTGCACATAACTTGCTTCAGAATCCGTATCATCAAATTCCTGCATATCGGCAAGGCGAGAAACACCATGGCGTTTTAAGCATCGCTGTAAACCAGCACGCGAGGTATTTGAATTAATAAACTCTTTACACACAGTAAGCAGTTCATCAAGGGAAAGCTTTAACCTCAAACGCAAATGCACCACAACATATTGTTGTGCCAATGTCAGCGTAGTATTGAGTTGTTTGGGCAGGTTTGAAACGTCATCTGTGCATTCTCGTTTGCGCCATTTACGTACTGTAGACTCAGAAACTTTCAATAAACGAGCAAGTACGGCGGTAGCGAGGTCAGATTCATGGATAAATGCACGAATTTCGGGTGTGGTTGTGGCATTTTTATGTTGTGTTTTGTCTTGCTTAGTGTCGAGCTTAGGCATTAGGTATCGGCTTTATTAAGTGATCAAATTAATTAAGTTTTTTATTTCACCTGCAATATACACAGGTATCACACCCTACACAATCACCCGATACTTTTATTTTTACTTTATCGATTTTATATTTTTATAATGTTTCTACTCAGCGCTTATAACAACAAGTAAAACTAAAAAGCAGAACAACGAATAGATCAATGACAGTTGATAAAAGAAATGCTTTTAAAGAAAGTACAATTCTTTACAGCAACTTATCTCTAAAGATTATTTTTTATTGGCTAGGTTTGGATCATTAATGAATTGAGAGTTATAACAACTGAAGAATTTAATATGTGCTCAACCAGGCTGGTGGACACGGATAATGGAAACGGATAATTTTGTGAAAGGAGAATAATGCATGACTTGCTGCGCTTTTTTTCCTAGGTAATACAAGATCACATATTTAGTGCGCTTAGTCTTATCGAGTCTATCCCTAAAAAAAGAGCAAAAAAAATGGCAAACCCAAAAGGTTCACCATTTTCTAAATTCATTTAACGCTAAGCGTTAAATCATTGCAGCTTAAAGAGCTACGATGTTTTCAGCGTTTGGTCCTTTTTGACCTTGGCTTACTGTGAATTCAACTTTTTGGCCTTCAGCTAAAGTTTTGAAACCTTCGCTTGCGATTGCAGAGAAATGTGCAAATACATCTGGACCAGATTCTTGCTCGATGAAACCAAAACCTTTAGATTCGTTAAACCACTTAACTGTACCTTGAACTTTAGACATAATATTATTCCTGTAACTTTAATTTAAAATTGCCTTAATAGGCATGACTAGCGTAAAAACAGACTGAAACTTAAAAACTACATTACGTGGTATTATGAATAAAACTACGACATTAAGATTGTAAACAAAAGGCTTTCTTTCCTGCTGACGTGCATAATATAGAATTCAGACAGGATGTCAACAGGCGTTTAAAAAACACACAAAGAAATATTATTCATTCCCTACTATCAAACTCATTATAAATATAACCAGACAGGTCTAGTGTGGCTTAGGTGCAACTAATAAGTACCAAAGCCATTACCCATCAAGGTATGAAGGCATAGAAGGCACGAAGATAATAAGGTGAGTCTCCTCCCCCAGGGCAAGCGAATTATAAATACGATTAAACAATTTAAATAAATTCAAAAGAAATTAACCAAGAAGGCACGAAAAAAAAAGAAGGTTAAAAAGAAAATTAAATCTTGGCTATTTGTTTCTTCGTGTTCGTTTTTTATTGAAATAATAGTGGGGATAGGGAACAACGCGATAGCAATACGTATTTGGGAGCGCTAAAAGCATTTTCAATTATAATGTGCTGCCGTAGTTCCCCCCTCCTCTAGTATGCCTCCTCTGTTGTATTAACCTCACTAACATAAGGTTGTTATTGCTTAGTTATCTAAAATCAATGCCTTCTGATCACTTTAAAACTAACAATTAACAAAAATTAGGTCAATCCCGTAACTAATATAGGCCAAAGGTTAAGTTAAATGCCCAGACAGCCCAAATTAAAAACCTGCCTGCTAACGATACTGCTATGATACTGCCATTACACTACCGTGAATTTCTGGAGCTTTCTTGACACTGAATCAAATTAAACAAGCACTATACGCACTTTATTTAACCAATAAATTCGGTCTTAGGCTAAGAAAAGAACATACAGCGGCCGAAATGACTAAACAGCGCTTAGAATATGCTGAAATATTATTAGCACGCTTAAAGATTAATATTGAGGTTGAAGGTGCGGAGAAAGCTATTCAAGGGGGGCAATACCTGATCGTCTCGAATCATCGCAGTATTATTGACCCTTTAGTGGTTGAGATTGCTTTAAAAGATAAAGGCATTAACAGTTTATGGATAGCGAAAAAAGAACTTTATAATTCGTTTTTCTTTGGCATGTTTACCAGAAATGCTGGCACGGTATTACTAGACAGAGAATCAAGACAAATGAGCGCGTTTTTCACTGACATTAAAGGTAATGTGAGTAATGGTTACTCTATTAGTGTTTTCGCTGAAGGGACACGTAATAAGAGCGATCAAACATTAGCTGAATTTAAAGAAGGCTCTCAAATCATCGCAATGAAAAACAGATTGCCGATATTACCCATCTTTATTAAAACTAATGCTAATGAAGTATTACAAGATTCGTTGAAAAACATGAATAAAGACTTGAAAATAACCGTCGTTATTGGTGATGAGATTGGTTATAAAGATCGTTCGCAAACACTTCAAGAATTATATAAGTCGCGCTTTAATATTGCGTAGTTCACGCCCTACCTCGTTACGATAGTAAGATAATGTGGATTTGTAGGTGTAAAGGTAAGAAGGAAAGTAGGTATTTAACGCTTCTGTTGATGAGTAATAAACTCACAACAGAAGACGAATAACTATTATAGGCTTTTATTAACGTTCATTAACCCTCGTTAACTTCCATTAACAACCGCCTTAATAAATAGTTAGATGACTAAGCTAAATCACGGAAGCGAACTAATACGTCAACTTTAGTAGACATAGTAGAGCTCAGTGTTTGTTTTTCTTCTGTCGCTAAAATAACAATACCGTTATGTTTAGCAATATTTTTAAATAAGTTATTAAGATCAAAACCGTTATCACGTTCGTGTGAATGTTTTACATCGGTTTTTTTATCAAATAACAAATCCGATTTTTCTAGCAATAACATATTTCGACTAGTACGCACGTCGCCAAATAATTCAGTGACACTTGCCTCTGACGCTTTCTCACTAATCGCATTTGTATACTGTACTGTACTGTTTGCATTTGATGTAAAGTCTTGCACAACAGACGCTAGTTCACTCGCACTGCCACCATTTAACGTGATCAGAAAACGCGTTTTGTGTTTTGCAATAAGTGCCATATCTTCTAAAAATCGACGATAACTCTTACTCTGGTAATCTACTACTAGCATTTATATTCCTATTTTGACATTTCAAGCGTTGTTTTTATGGCGACAGTTTAACAGCTTATTCAGAAAAAGGTTCAGCTATTATTTGTTAAAATTTCCAACAAATTCCCTCCCATAAACAAACCCTATTAACCGCCATAAAAAACCAAATAACACCCCTACCACTTTTTGTCTAAATGATTAACTTACAGGTAACAAAGCAGCTTTAACACGCCTTAATATCGGTTTCTTACGTTGCGTTAATACATTACCTAATATGACGAATAATAAGCCTAATGTTGAATAGAGCGTCCAATGATAATCTTCATATACCGCCGAAGCACTTAACGCCACAATGGGCGTTAATACCAGAATATAAGCCGCGTTACTTGCTCCTAAACGATCAACTAAAATGAGATAACAGGTAAAACCAAGCACTGACGCAGGAATAGCGAGATACAATAAGCTGCCGATATATTGCGTCGAGAAGGTAAATTCAAAGCTTATCCCTCGGGCTAGGATGATCAATAACAAGGCAGCACAACCATAAGTCATTGCATAACAATTGGCGGTAAAAGGCTGAATGTTATTTTTGGTATTACGTATGCTCAACATATTACCGATAGAGAAACACCAAGTCCCCAGCAGCGCGAACAACAAACCATACAAAGTATTCTGCGACCAATCTGTTTTAAGCAAGTCGCCCGCAAATAGCAAACTAATACCCGCAAGACCTAGCACTGCTCCAAGCCAAAAATTAGCACTGGTTTTGGTTTGGTAAAACAACTTGCTATGAAAGGCATTAAAAATGGGCGCCGATGCCATAAAAACAGCCACTAAACCACTTGGGATATACAGTGTGGCACTATAAAAGGCGAGAAAATTACAACAAAACAAACACACGCCTTGTAACATGATAAAAGGTTGGTCTTGGCGCTTTACCGGTTGTAGTTTGCGCCACAGTTTACCGACAACAAACATGATGATCGCGGCAATAGCAAAACGATAAAAGATAGAGACTTCCATTGGCACATCACCGTGTTGCCACTTGATGGATATCCATGATAATCCCCAGATAAATACCATTGAAACATAGAGTAATGCAGTCATAAGTGTTCCTTCATAAATTGATTAAGGAACATAATGGCGATTTTATCCTCGTTGAAATATCACGATCTCGGTAAAACTAACACAATATTGCGCTTTAATGTCTACATTGGCTATGCGGTGCATTGAGCTATCTGACTTTAATGGTAATATTTTCTGATGCCTTTAATAAAATCAGTCATCGACCCAAAGTCAGAGAACGCCTTAACGCCAATAAAAACACGCGCCACCAGTTTTGAGCACTCTGCGAGCAAAATCTGTTTACGACAAACGTCATTAACAGAGTCATTGTCATGGGCGCATTATCAAAATGAACATGACCGCTTATATTATGCGAATAAACAGCAACATACCTTGAGCTTGTATCTATCAGGCGGTTATGAAACGCATCGTACAGATGTGAGTGCAGGATTTGGCGCGCCGGGTAAATTTTGTTTAATGCCTAAAGATTCAGAAAGCCATTGGCAACTGGGTCAAACACAGCAATTCATGCACCTATACTTCACCGATGATTATCTCAAGCAGCTCGCGTTAAAAGTCTTTGATATTGATCCACGTATGTTGCAACTGCCAGAATTAACCTTTACTAACGATGTCGCAACCGAAGCATTATTTCGTCATTGCATGGCAACCAGTGATTGGGCCAATGATCACCTTGCAATGGAACAAGTGACCAACACTATTTTAGTGTCGATGTTACAGAATATGGGGATCACTCGCACCACAGCCCCAATCAAGGGGGGATTATCACCTAAAGTGGCCACATTAGTCTGTGATTTTATGCAGGCAAACTTTCACCGACAGATTTATCTTGCTGAATTAGCCACTCTTGCACAATTGAGTGAGTATCATTTTTGCAGAATGTTTAAACAAAGCCATGCACAAACACCACAAGCGTATTTATTAGCCATCAGAATAGAACAAGTGAAGTTACGCTTATGCGCTAAATTAGAAAGTGTATCGGAGATTGCGTTGCAGTGTGGTTTTGCGAATCAAAGCCACATGGGCCGTTATTTCAAAAAGTTAGTGGGTATCTCGCCAAGCCAATACCGAAGCTTATCGAGAAATTAACTTACTGCCCCTGAAAAAAAACTAGTGGGATTGTTATAAACAAGGCCTATTAACCACCTAACCACCACGTTTGAATAAATTTAGACAAAAAAAATGGCAAACCCGTAAAGGTTTACCATTTTTTCAAAATCTATTTAACGCTAGCGTTAAATCATTGCAGCTTAAAGAGCTACGATGTTTTCAGCGTTTGGTCCTTTTTGACCTTGGCTTACTGTGAATTCTACTTTTTGGCCTTCAGCTAAAGTTTTGAAACCTTCGCTTGCGATTGCAGAGAAATGTGCGAATACATCTGGACCAGATTCTTGCTCGATGAAACCAAAACCTTTAGATTCGTTGAACCACTTAACTGTACCTTGAACTTTAGACATAATATTATCCTATGATATTTAATTTATTGTTGAATTGCCTTTAACAGGCTTAAATAGCGTAAAAAACAGACTGAAACTTAAAAACTTACAGAGCGTGGTATTATAACTAAAACTACGATATTAAGATTGTAAACAAAAGGCTTTCTTTGTTGCTGAAGAGCACTATATAGAATCAAAAAAAAAAGTCAACACTGTTCAAAAAACAAACATAAAACATTTTACTCAGGGAACTCAATTATCCTCCCCCTCCTCTGTCACCCTTATACCTCTATTCACACTTATAATCAGGACGTACCCTTTCAAGCCAGTTCAAGCCAGTTCAAGCCAGTTCAAACGACATCATTAAACTAATTTTTTTTTGACCTGATTTCATTTGATATTTGATATTTGATTGCGATGTTTAACTGAGTAGCCGGCTTATTCCAATAACAATGATCAATCATGCATTATTAATCGTGTTCTTTTCACTCGTTAGCCCTGCGACTATTGCTATTGCCTGGTTTTTTCCTCGATGGGTGATGACAGTCATTCAATACTGCACGCTCAACACCTTATAAGTTTTCGGACCCACTCAAAAAAGACATCACTTTGTGATTCAGAAAAATTAGAAATATGACTATTAAACTAATAGACGGCTACTAAGCGACTTCGTTCCGGAGAGAACAAGATAACGATCTTCAGCTTTTCTTTGTGCCTTTATGGTTGATTGCTTTTGAACTTATTTAAGTGGTACTAAATTCGTCTGCTTATATTTAAGCAGAGATTAATAAAACAATAAGGTTTTATGGTCGCACTAGTGGCAAGAGAAATGAGACCTCTGTTTTATCCCCCCCCTAAAAGGGAATATCTAACACAGTGCGTTTAAAAACAGGAAAAGAAAGGTAAATAGGTTGGAAAACGCAGTTTAGTGCCTTAAATGGCTTAAATGGCTTAAATTCCAACGAGCAGAGCAGTGATAGAGTATCTTTACATTTCTCTGCTTTGCTAGTGATAATAATATAACGGCTGTTTTTTGTACCCTAATTAGAACGGTTTTAATACTGAGCTGTTGCTTATTTATTCAATTAAAACAAAGTTATAATTTCCTTCTTTATTTTTAAGAAGCTAGCTTGACAGCCATCTTTAAATCTATATAGTGCCCCTCAGCAGGAAAGAAAGCCTTTTGTTTACATTCTTCATTTCGTTGTTTTATTAATAATACACGTACTGTAGTTTTTAAGTACCAGTCTGTTTTTACGCTATTCAAGCCTATTAAAGGCATTCAAAAATTAAAGTTACAGGATATTATTATGTCTAAAGTTCAAGGTACAGTTAAGTGGTTCAACGAATCTAAAGGTTTTGGTTTCATCGAGCAAGAGTCTGGTCCAGATGTATTCGCACATTTCTCTGCAATTGCAAGCGAAGGTTTCAAAACTTTAGCTGAAGGCCAAAAAGTAGAATTCACAGTAAGCCAAGGTCAAAAAGGACCAAACGCTGAAAACATCGTAGCTCTTTAAGCTGCAATGATTTAGCGCTCGCGCTAAATGAATCTTGAAAAAATGGTAAACCTTTACGGGTTTGCCATTTTTTTTGCCTATTTTTTAGTGTTCACTTAAAGATAGATAATGTTATGGGCAGAATGCAGCAGATAAGCCAGGAAATGAGGTTTAATCAAGGTAGTAAAGACAGACAACAAATGAGCAGAGAAACAAAGAAAACACCGCATGAGGGTATTCTCTTTGAGATATTAATGGGTTAACCTATTTAATAAAAAGCGAGTTTCATATGAACGCCAATGTAATTAAGATCCCCTAACAAATCATCTCGCTTGGCCATATGACCATTAATACCAATGCCCACATATTCTGTAATATATTGGGTAAACGAAAGTTCGGCGGCCGTGATGCTGCGATCAGCAATTTCTGTGTGGTTAATACCCAAAGTCATATCAAAGCTATCACCAATCCCCTGATTAATAGCAATACCAACACGATAACCAAGATCACTCTGCTCCACGTCATTATTTAGCACGCCATCATTCCAGTTATAGAGTAAGTGCCCGTCGACTTCGATATCCGTTGTTTTAAAGAGAGGATAACGCCAGCCCACACCAATATTAGCTAAGTTATCTTGATATGAGATCTCTGTACCGTCATTTGCTTCATCTAAAAGATCTGCTTGATAACCCAATTTAAAAATAAATGAGTCATTGAGTAACGTTTGCCCACTAACGCGTGCAACCATCATATCGTTATCAAGCTCTTCAAAAGATTTATTACCCACTTCTAAATTAATGAAGCTGTAATTAACAGGCGTATTAGCTGCACGATAATCACCGTACTCAATACCATCATCTGCCATTGCAAATGGGCTAACTAAAAACGGAAGTAGGTATGCTTTTTTTATTATTTTCATGGGTTTTATGCCTAATGTTATTATCTACTGAAGATATCATAGCAACAAACGCTTTATTTTAATCGAGAGATTGGTAGAAATAGGTATTAGTTCAACTAATGTATCTATTTAACAACAAACGGAAAGTAGTAAATTTATTCTTTTTGAGAAGAGAGTTTTAAATGAAAGTAGGAGCAATATAAAAAAATACTACGCTAACAGGGTTAGCATAGTATTATTTGAGCGTTAACGATTATCTATTTTTACGACTTCTACGTCTACGTGCTTCTTTTTTAGCGATTTTTTCTTCAGCTTGTTTAGCCATCAGTTTAACCACTTCTACTTTTTCAACGGCAGCCATTTCTGGTGTTTCAACACTGATAGGACCTAATGCGCCTGCGCGTAACTCGTTGAGTAAAATAGTCGACACTTTATAGATATCAAAATGACCACCCGCACGTAAACAGCCTCGACGTAATGCAATCGCTTCCATTAGCTCATGGTCAGTATCAGGCACCGTTTCAAGTTCATAACGTGCTTTTAGACGATCAGGATAATGTTTAATTAAATAGTCAGCTGCATAATAAGCAATGTCTTCATATTCAATCGCAGTATCTTTTATCGCACCCGTTAATGCTAAACGGTAAGCAGAGTCTTGATTTTCAATTTTTGGCCACAAAAACCCAGGTGTATCAGAAAGCATGATGCCACAAGGTAAACGTATACGTTGTTGGTTCTTTGTTACCGCGGGCTCATTACCTGTTTTAGCAATAATACGATCCGCTAAAATGTTGATAATAGTCGATTTACCGACATTAGGAATACCCATGATCATCGCGCGAATTTGCTTATCTTGGCTTAAACGATTCGGTAACATCTTTTCACAAAGTTTCGTGATTTGATGTACTTGCTCTGGTTTATTAGTGGTAATAGCCAGCGCTTTAATGCCCTCTTCCTGTTCCATGTATTCAACCCACATGTCTGTGATTTCAGGATCAGCAAGGTCAGATTTATTTAATACTTTAATACAGGGTGTTTTTTCACGAATCGAAGCGATCAGCGGATTTTCGCTGCTGTAAGGAATACGTGCATCAACGACTTCGATAATAATATCAACCTGGGGTAATACTTCTTTAATCTCTTTATGCGCTTTGTGCATATGCCCGGGGAACCACTGAATACTAGTGCTGCTCATTTGATTTTATTACCTTTTATATTTGGCTGTTAGCTCGCTTATTTAGACTCTGGTCGACTAAATAAGCGAGCTCGAATAATTTATAACTACATATGTGCGCCATTTTAACTGATGATAGACGAGATAAGTATTTAATTTATCGATACTTCGCTTGTTCAAAAGCGAAGTGCCCTATTACATCAGGTTAAATAGCAACTAATACCATAAAATTTTCAATTTAATACCTTTTTTATTCGAGGCATAATAATTGTGAGCATTGATGTAGCGTTATTATCAGTGCGTAACAACACGCTTCTTCTACTGAACAAAAACGCTTCTTCTCTAAGCAACTTCAGGCAGTCCGCGAGTAAGTAACGTCTCGTCACTTAACTCATTTTCAACGTTACAAATTACTGCTATCGCATCAACTAACTGTTTGGTTAACTTAGGTAATTCATTGCGATAAAAGAAACTTTTGTAGCCATTAGCAGCAACGGGCAATGCGCTCGCAAAAAAAAAAATAGTTACAATAAAGTGCGTTATTAAAAATGCGATGCCTGTGTTTCTTAGTTAAAGACAGTGAACTTAATAGAGTAAATATTGTACTTTACGATCTGACCAATACCGTATTACTTTCTAATTCAGCTTGATAACGGGCAAATAAATCAGCTAATGACTCCCCCTGTTCAGTGATGTTTTTACTGGCAAGAAAATCTGAATTATAGAGTTTTTCATTAGAGCGTTCAGCAAGATCGCAATGAAAAGTTACGATGGTTTTACCCTTACCCATTTTTGCAGCTGCATATAATGCTCCGGCAACATTTAGCGCCGAACTACTGCCTAATGTAATACCATCAAGCTCCCTAATATGACGAGAAATCGTCACAAGATCTTGATCAGGTAAAGTGATTGCTTTGTTTATTTTTGCCTGACGAAAATTAGCAACACTACGCATAATGCCAATACCTTCAGTAAAAGAACTGCCCGTCGAAGTGTATTGCCCTGCTTTGAGATAAGCATAAATCCCTGAACCATCAGGATCAACTAACCAAGTTTGCAGCTGATTATTTTTTTCCGATAAATAACGAGAATTACCAGCGATAGTGCCACCAGTGCCAGCAACAGAAACCAATGCGTCAATTTTACCCGAGGTTTGTTGCCAAATTTCTGGCCCCGTATTTTCATAATGTGCTTTACAATTACTGGTGTTTTCAAACTGATCTGCCCACCAATAGCTATCATTAGATTCACCTAAGCGTTTTGCCGTATGGTAGAAATGTTCGGGATTGGCAAATGGGCAGGCATTAACCAACTTTAATTGTGCATCGTACAACCTAATCATTTTTTCTTTTTCGATGGCTTGCCCCTTGGGCATCACCACTAACATTTTATAACCTAGCGCCTTAGCCACCAGAGCGAGTCCAATGCCAGTATTACCCGCCGTACCTTCCACTATGGTCATACCCGGTTTGAGCTTACCACTACTAATTGCATCTTGGACTAGCTGCAGTGCGGCTCTGTCTTTAATTGAGCCTCCTGGGTTTTGTTGCTCACATTTTAATAAAATGTCACAACCGGTTAACTCTGAAAGGCTATTAATACGCAATAGGTCGGTATTACCTATAAGCGCGGTGAGGTTATTTGATATCGCAGGTGCCGTCATGGAGTCCATCCTTTAAAAAGAAATAGCGATTAAAGATTAGGTATTGTCCATTTGAAGTCAAGGCCTGTATCTTGCCTAGGGCATCGAATTTTAAATAATGCTAATGAATACTTGAGAAAATACTCCTTTAGAAGTGACTAAAGGGGTATTTGTTAGTGAGCGTGTTTTCTCTGTTTCTCACCAGGTTTACCTTTCTGCTCATCAGCCAGCCAGATTCATTGCTTGGCCTGCTTTATTATGAATAAAGCATTGTCATCTCCTTTGTTCTCTCATCGACTGATAATTTCAGCTCATATTATTAATATTAGAGGGCGTTTTAAAGGGCCATAACCGCGATCAATATTAATCGTAAATAAAATAACCTCTTAACTGAGAATACCTCTACAAGCTTCTAAAAACGTAATACACAGGCAGTTAAACCACTCAGAATTAAAATGAATATGAATCAAAACAAACAGTCTAAAAAAGAATAAAAACAGTCACGAACAGTGATAGTGCTCGGCGGATTAAGGTGCTAGAATTCTTGAAGCTTAAAAGGAGAAACAACGAATGGCTAAACAGAAAAAGAGACTAAAAGTCTCAAATGAAAATGCACCACAAGTACCAAAACAAGCCGACCTTGCACGTGGCACGATCAATCATTCTGCATTAGGTGCGCTGGTAACCAGTAAGATTTTTTGCATGAGAGTCGTCAAAGCTAAAAAAGGTAAAGGTTCATTCAACCGCAAAGCAAAACACTCAGGAAAAGAGTGTTATCAAATAGCAGCTTAATCCAACAGCGATTATTTGATAACATTCTCTTTCACCCCCTTTATAACTAATACCTACAACACTTCTCGTTTTCGAAAATCTAAAACCATCCAGCATTTCAGCCCACTAGCATTCAATGTAAAGATTTAATCTTTTACTTTACTCGCAATAAATACAGTCATTTAAAATTCATTAAAAACAATCAATTAATCATAAACTTTATGTTGATTAATTTTAGTAACTGTCTAATATACATACGATGTTAAGTCATCCAGTGACCTAACTATTATTTACACATCATACTTTCGATTTTACTGCTGAGAAATAAAGGAGCCACCATGAAAATTTTTAATACCACAAACATGTTGCGCTCATGTATTTCAATTAATCTTTTTATTGTTTCCCATATTGGAAAACATCAGCGATAAATTCGTATCTAAATTTACTTTGGGTCACGGATAAAAAGTGACTTAATAAGTAAAGCATTCTCTCTATCAAGTAACACTTTTTATCTAAGACCTTCTTTTTAAAATTAAAAGGAGCGACGTTATGCGTCAAACACTATTCCTCATACTTGCAACTACTTTGATCAAAGCTGATATTAAAAATGAGCTACGCAAAAAACGTAAACAGCAACGCCCACAACGATTAGAACACCTGTATCTCAATGATTATTTAATGCGCGATATAGGGCTTCAGCCCGGTGGTTTTGCGATTGGAGAGAAATTTTCGCCTAGCGTAAAAGCAAAAAGATCAGTGCGTTACCTCAGATACTTACACCAGTTGAAGATCAACACGTAATATTAGCGCGCTACCAACAGTGATGGTAGCGCGCTTAATCTTGCCCCTGCTTTGCTTATTATTGATTGAAATATTCAACCGTCATAAGCAAAGTTCAAAAACAATCAGAAAATAAGGTGTTTATTGTGCGGCACTGGCCAACGCAAGTTTAATTGCGAAAGCGACAAACCCCACACCCACACCTCCGCCGGAAACCGCACTCATTTTCTTACGTTTTCTAAAGGTTTCAGCCAATGTTGTGCCCGCGTAAATAAGTAAGCTCAGGTAAAGTAAACTGAGCACTTGAATCGTTAACGCTAATATCAAAAAAGGGATCACCGGTTGTGGATAAGCCGGGTCAACAAACTGAGCAAAGAATGAAAGAAAAAACAGAATCGCTTTAGGGTTTAATAAACTAACTAATAATGCTTTTCTGAACGCTTTCCCACCCGTCGTCGCTTTATTCTCAACGGCCTTTTCAAGGCTCTGTTCATCTACTTGGCGCCACGACTTAATCGCTCCCGCAATTAAATGATAACCGATATAAATCAGATAAGCTGCGCCCGCATATTTGATAACCATAAAAATAGCTGGGTAGGCTGTAAGAATAGTCACCGCCCCTAACGCCGTTGCCAAAATAAGCAGAGAATCACCAAGTAATACCCCAGCCACCGCAGTCCAACCAATACGTTTACCTTGGTTTGCAGAAAGCGCCAATACATAAAGTGAATTGGGCCCAGGCAATAAAATAATAAGTAATGCACCGATTAAATAAGTGACATAATTCAGCACACCAAAGCTTTCCATCGTTAACATAGTTATCCTTACTTGCAATTAATAGCTAATGCGATAGTTGAATATACCGTTTAAATGATGATTAGAAAGCTAATATTTCCATCTAAGCTAACGTGCTTTGTTAGCCCCCCATTCATAGGGCAGATTAAAGCGTAACTCATTAAAAATAAGAGGTGTTTTAGAGATAAGCCCTGCCAGGCAGAAAAGGTTAAACGTATTCATTGACACAATTTTTTCAACAGTTGATAGAATACGCTCAAAATATTCTAAACAAGAGAAACAATGGCAAATTTTAATACTCACCTCAATGTAGCCACCGTTACAACAGGACTTGGCGCCGCCGTGCTTTTATCCGCAGGACACATCAATCTCAACAGCGCACTGTGGTTATGGTTTTTAGGCACCATTGGCGGGTTATTACCGGACGTAGATTCCGATAACTCAACATCACTTGATGCCATCTTTAACCTCTTTGCCTTAAGCGCAGTGCTGATTGTCGTCCGCTATATTACCGCAGAGGGTTTTACACAAATCAGTTTTATTGAACTCATTGTGATTCCCCTGCTTGTCTACGCGGCCATGAGATATTTGATAAGGCCTATCTTTGAAAAAATCACAGTACACCGGGGTAGCTGCCATTCACTCTTTTTTCTACTTTTGATGGCACTGCTCACCATGCAGGTAATTTGGAGACTAACGCCTCAAACGCCAGACCAATCTTCACTTATTGCCTGGCTTTCTGGTGGTTTTCTTTTTATGGGTGGTGTTGTGCACTTATTACTTGATGAGTTATACAGCGTAGATTTAAGCAATGTCAGAATTAAACGTTCGTTTGGTAGTGCGATGAAACTTGCTGAGTTTAAAAATAAAACCCTAACTCTGTTAAGCGTAATAGCCATTATCGCATTAGCCTATACCGCCCCTTCCCCGAGTGAAACCATCGACACATTAACTAATTGGTCTAACTTCAAACTTAGGCCTTAGACTGCTTGGTCTAACACAGTGGCTTCGAGCAGTTATTTTTTGAATTTAAAAACGTAGCATAAAATAAAAAAGGGCAAAACCTAATAAGGTAATGCCCTTCTCTTTAGTTGTTCATAGTGCTCAATGAACCATCTCTTTAAACGTTATTAATCTCAGTCTCACTGCTAGGCCAGCTTTCCATTGGGAAGGGTTGGACTTCGCTATTGTAAGTTAAAAATAACACCACCAGATATTGATAAACACTCAAGCTTTTACCAAACACCACTAAATTTTCATTAACCTTTCCGGTAAATAACACCAATAAAAACTGTAATAATACCACCGTCATCGTGACAAATTTAGCGATGCCCATCAAAAAGACAAACAGCAGCATAAACAAGCCACGTACCCAAACGCTACGGTCTTTATAACACGGCTTTTTTTCTTCGTTGATGGTTGTTTCTTTTTCACTTTGATTTTCGTTTTCGTTTTGCATCATCGTTTCCTTTTGTGAATAAAATTTACCTGTTTATAAGCAAACCTATTAGGCGCTCAAATACTGGTCCCATGCTGTGTGATACATCTGTTTAGATTCTGTTCTTAGTTTATTAATCGACGCCTGTTCTATTTCACTTAACGGGCGATTCTCTGTTAACTGCATACGTTCAATATGTTGAATCTGTTCATAGTTATCGTGCTCTTCTCCATTTTTAATCACAGAGAAAGCTTCAAGATGTATTTGTACTTCAGCAACAATTTGGCTATCGGGTAAACGTACCAGTAAATTCAAGTCTCTGTAACCTGAAGCTCTCGGCGTTTTAAAACGATTTTTAATGCGTAGTATCTGTGTTTTTTGCTCAATTAATTCAAAGGCATTCATTAATGCAGGCACATCTTTTGCGACAATTGAAGTGCGCGCCAAATCCGTGATTTGATCACTATTACCCGCCAATTTACGATTGATTTTATCCAATGCGCGCGGTTGAGATTTTACACCGGAAGAAAAACTATGGGTGCCCGTTGCTAAGGTAATACCTTCGGTTATTATTTCTAATTCACTTTGCCCCACCAGTGCATTTTGATAAAGCAGATTAAATTCACTATAAGGCTGTTTAATATCATTCGATTGAAACGCCTGAACAGCATAAAGACCAGCAAGATCTTTACTGTGGTTATGTCTGCGGTTCGGCTGGCTAAAGGGTAAAAGCTTAGTGGCATCGATATGCCCCGGTAGCTTTAACGGGGCGGCATTCGCCTGTGAAGAGACTGCTAATAATACAAAAAAGGCGCGGAGTAACTTGTTCATTAATTCACCCTATCTAAACTGTGTCAGAGTATTCTAACTACACTATTAGATATAAAGACTTAATATGTCTAATTCAAGGTTAGAAAAGTAAAGATATGTAAACATCTGTAAATACTCCCATATAAAGCTAAATCCTGTGACGCTTATCTCGAAATTGTGTTTGAAAAACACACAGATAATCAATGAAATTTGTAACTATTCAGCACCTCAAAAAAATTTAGATGCTTTATACACTACAGACAGTAGCGGTTCAGGACTAAGCCATTTATGCCTAATTCAAGGCGGGAAAGCATAGTTTAGTCGTTTAAATACTTCGTGCAGATGTTCAAATTCATTCCCGATGAATTTGTGAGAATTTCCTAACACGGTTATCGTGAGATAACTGAAGCTTTAATGTGAATGAATCTTAAATGGCAACGACCTGAGTCGTTACTAAAATTTAATCAATCTCGCTGGAAATACCCGCTTATGTGTTGCATCTAACACCGTTAAACAGCAAAATTACATTTATCTCCGAGTGACAATAAACAACGATAGAGGCAAAAATATGC
>NZ_PJBZ01000013.1 GCF_002835995.1 Psychromonas sp. Urea-02u-13
TCTGTTTTTGAACGCATTCATAACAAGTCAAATGATACTGAAAAGAAAAATGAAGTTGAAAATATGCGATTGGTAAAATTCATCGGTGCAGAGCATCAACATCAACCACAGGGCATTCATTTTACCTTCATTGATTATCTCGAACTTGTTGATTGGACTGGACGACTTATCCGAGAAGGTAAGCGAGGTGCAATATCATCACAATCGCCTACTTTATTAACCTCACTTGGCTTAAATAACGACACC
>NZ_PJBZ01000014.1 GCF_002835995.1 Psychromonas sp. Urea-02u-13
ATCATTAAGAGATTTTATATGCCTGGAAAATCCATAAACCAACAGCAGGTTAATTTATATATGTCTTATCGTAAGAATCCCAAACACTCACAAGTTAACGCAGCTGCTAAGGCTGGTTTTTCAGAGAGCACCGCAAGGCGAATTGATAAAGGTGAACATCAACCCAACCCTAAGATCCGTCAATACCGTACCCGCAAAGACCCTTTTAACGGCCTTTTTGAAGAGCATTTAGTGCCTTTGCTTGA
>NZ_PJBZ01000015.1 GCF_002835995.1 Psychromonas sp. Urea-02u-13
CAGGGCAAGCGCATTATAAATGCGATTAAACAATTTAAATAAATTCAAAATAAATTAACTACGAAGGCACGAAGAAAAAGAAGGTTAAAGATCAAATTGAATTTTTGCTCTTGGTTTCTTCGTGTTCTCTGTGTAACGAAGTGGCTTCGTGGTAGTTTTTTATTGAAATAATAGGGAGCAACGCTATAGCAATACGTATTTTGAAGTGCTAAAAGCATTTTCAATTATAATGCGCTTGCCGTG
>NZ_PJBZ01000016.1 GCF_002835995.1 Psychromonas sp. Urea-02u-13
TATCTATCATCCACTGGCGACGGTGTTCAAAGCTTTGTCCTGAATATTTATCATCACCACACAAAAAGGCACGACGCACACAACGGGATATACAATGATAGTAAGGGGTATCAGCAAGTGAAATTAGCGTGTCGCGGGATTGTGTCATAAAACCTCCAAGGGAAACCTATACTGTTTATTTAACCATAGGTTACTCTTGAAGCTCAGTCAAAAAGGTACGGGTGTCCCATATTGTTCTC
>NZ_PJBZ01000017.1 GCF_002835995.1 Psychromonas sp. Urea-02u-13
CACTGTTACGCACTTTCTTTTCTATCGGTTTTGCATCAAGAATTCGGTGTGTGGTGTCATCTATACCCGTGATCGTATTAAAGCTGTTTTGTTGTGCTCAGAGGGCTGGAAAATATCGATGATTGCTCAAGCTTTACGTATTCATGAGTCAACGATAACACGCCATATTAATGACTTTCTAACCCAACAAAAATTAACATCAGATAATGGGGGTTCAGACAGTTTTTTAAATGCAGAGC
>NZ_PJBZ01000018.1 GCF_002835995.1 Psychromonas sp. Urea-02u-13
CGGTTGATTTCTTTTCCTAAGGGTACTTAGATGTTTCAGTTCCCCTCGTTCGCTTCGCTATGCTATGTATTCACATAACGATGACACTATGTGCCGGGTTGCCCCATTCGGAAATTCCAGGATATAACGCTTGTTATCAACTCCCCTGGACTTATCGCAGATTACCACGTCCTTCATCGCCTCTAATTGCCTAGGCATCCACCGTGCACGCTTATTCACTTAACCATACAAACTCTAA
>NZ_PJBZ01000019.1 GCF_002835995.1 Psychromonas sp. Urea-02u-13
TGATAGGTTTTGTGTCTATTTACCGTATTGCCTTCCCCTTCACCCGACAAGGTCAGCACTCTTGACGTTGATTTCGCAGCTCAATACTCGGCCTATGGTTTCCCCTGTCAACGCTTAACTCGACACCTTACGATGCAAAGCCCATGACTCGGGGTTTCGGCGGTTCGCTAACCTTACCGAACAGAGGGGTTTCACCTCCAATCTAATACCGATTTATCTCGGCGCACCGGGTGTCC
>NZ_PJBZ01000020.1 GCF_002835995.1 Psychromonas sp. Urea-02u-13
GAACCTACGACCTTCGGGTTATGAGCCCGACGAGCTACCAGACTGCTCCATCTCGCGTCCGTAATTGTCTTTCTTTTCTTTTTCTAATTCTTTACAACTGTATTCTTTTAATGAATAAAAGAATTGGTTTAGATAGTAGCATTTAAACCTACGACCTTTGCCAGTGTTTACTAAGAGTTGAGCCCGATGAGCTTTTCTCAAGTAAAATTGGTTGCGAGAGCAGGATTC
>NZ_PJBZ01000021.1 GCF_002835995.1 Psychromonas sp. Urea-02u-13
GTGTATATACAGTTCAGGTGTTTTCTATAATAATGCCTTATTAACTAGAAAGTTCTGAGTTAATTACCGAAAAATACTATGTTTACTATTGTAGGTTTAATTAAACAAGGGGTAACACATTGATAATAAATTCATTTGTTGTATGGTGTGTTTATTAATTACATTTATATTAGATTTCTATATTTCTAACGGTTTTGTTGGTTTTTTCAATCTAATATGCT
>NZ_PJBZ01000022.1 GCF_002835995.1 Psychromonas sp. Urea-02u-13
TATCTTCCTCCCTACAGTCCAAATCTCAACCCTATTGAGCGACTGTGGAAGGTAATGAATGAACATGCGAGAAATAACCGTTATTTCGCTACCGCCAAGGCTTTTCGAGAAAGCATCAATCATTTTTTTGATACTACTTTACCTACAATCGGTGCCGATTTAAATCTGAGAATTAACGATGATTTTCAGAGGTTTTAACCTGCAAGTTGAAGTGCGTCAGG
>NZ_PJBZ01000060.1 GCF_002835995.1 Psychromonas sp. Urea-02u-13
TAATTAACTTTCGTTAGTTGCCTTGTCTATGGGGTCGCATTATAGGGATCTGAATCACGTTGGCAACACTTTATTTACATATAAAGTCTGTTCGCTCACTTTATGAACAAACGTTATTTTCCTTCATTTATATGCTAGTTTTATTGAAACTTAAATATATAGTTTTATGATTAGCATAGTGTGCATAGATTTAGGTAATATATGCGCCTTTATTATTTTCCCGTTTTATTTTTGAGTGGTATTTTATGACATTTTCGTTAGGTCAACGTTGGATTAGTGATGCAGAGTCTGAATTAGGGCTAGGCACAATCGTCGCAATTGATGGACGCATGTTGACACTATTGTTTGCAGCCTCTGGTGAGCAACGCCTTTATTCTATTACAGACACCCCTATTACTCGTGTACGCTTTAATACCGGTGATGAAATCATCAGTCACGATGATTCGAAGATACTAGTCACAGAGGTTGATGAAGATGAAGATACTGAGCTTCTTACCTATATAGGTACTTCTGTTGCTACAGGTGAAGCCGTTAGGTTAAAAGAAACGTTTCTTAACAACTTTATTAAATTCAATAAACCACAAGATAAGCTGTTCGCTGGCCAAATCGATAAATTTGATCGTTTTGTTTTACGTTATAAAGCGTTGCTTAACCAACATACACAACAAAAATCTAACCTACGTGGATTATTAGGTCCACGTGTTGATCTTATTCCTCACCAATTTTATATTGCAGAGGAAGTCGGTAAGCGTCATGCGCCACGTATTTTATTAGCCGATGAAGTGGGTCTAGGTAAAACCATTGAAGCAGGATTGATTATCCACCAGCAGATCATTACCGGTCGTGCTAAACGTGTATTGATTGTATTACCAGAAAATCTACAGCATCAATGGTTAGTTGAAATGATGCGTCGCTTTAATCTGCATTTCAGTATTTTCGATGATAGTCGTTGTAGCGAAGCTTACGCTGATGAAGTTAATCCTTTTGAAACAGAGCAGTTAGTATTATGTAGCATTAATCTACTGCGTAAGAAAATCCATTTCGAACATGCTTTAGAAGCTGAATGGGATCTATTAATTGTTGATGAAGCACACCACCTTATCTGGGATAAAGAAAAACCTAGCCGTGAATACCAAGTCATTGAAGCACTTTCTAAAGAAACACCAGGAGTGTTGTTACTGACTGCAACACCAGACCAATTAGGTCATGAAAGTCATTTTGCACGTTTACGCCTATTAGACCCAGATCGTTTCTACGATTACCAAAAGTTTGTTGAAGAGGAAGCTGGTTACAAACCCGTTGTTGATGCGGTAAACCTGTTACTTGATAACCAACCATTATCCGATGACGCACAAAACAGTATTACTGATTTATTGAGCGAGCAAGATGTTCAACCATTACTAAAAGTGATTAACGATCTTCCTCCTGCTGACGAAGAACGTACACAAGCGGAACGTGAATTAATTAGTAACTTATTAGATAGACATGGCACAGGTCGTTTATTATTCCGTAATACACGTTCTGCTATTAAAGGTTTTCCAAAACGACTATTAAAATCAGTGGGTTTGCCTTTACCTGAGCAATACAAAACAGCGATGAAAGTTTCTAAAATGCTACCTTCTGGTACGTTACAAGAGCAAGCATTCAGCGCGTTATACCCTGAGCAGATGTATCAAAAATTTGAAGGTAGTACGACTAATTCATGGTGTGCTTTTGACCCACGTATTAGTTGGTTAATCGAGCTTGTTCAGCAGTTTAAAAATGAAAAAATCTTAATTATCGCTGCACAAGCAGAAACGGCATTAGCACTTGAAGAAGCGCTACGTACTCGCGAAGCAATTAAAGCAGCAGTTTTCCATGAAGGTTTATCACTGATTGAACGTGATAAAGCAGCGGCTTACTTTGCACAAGTTGAAGATGGCGCACAAGTGATGATCTGTTCTGAAATCGGTTCAGAAGGTCGTAACTTCCAATTTGCACATCACTTAGTATTATTTGATCTGCCAATTAACCCAGATTTATTAGAGCAACGTATTGGTCGTTTGGATCGCATCGGACAACGCTGTGATATTCAAATTTACACGCCTTACCTAAAAGATACTGCACAAGAGCATCTACAACAGTGGTATGAAAAGGGCTTAACTGCCTTTACGCAAACAACACCAACGGGTCACACTATTTACGAACAGGTTAAAGATCAATTAATTGAACTGCTCGCAACCGGTGAAAATAGTAACGGTGAGTTTGATAAACTGATTAGCATCACACGTAATGAAAACGAGAAGCTAAAAGCACAGCTTGAGCAGGGACGAGATCGTCTACTTGAGATTAACTCTAGTGGTATCTTGCACCCAAGTGATTTATTAGACGATATTACTGAAGTGGATCAACTGCCTGATTTCACAACGTTTGCACTACAGCTTTTTGATGTAGTTGGTGTACAGCAGGAAGATCAAAACGAGCATTGTTTAGTATTACGTCCAACAAATCATATGTTAACCAGTGACTTCCCAGGTTTACCTGAAGAGGGAGCAACCGTTACCTTTAATCGTCAAACTGCATTAAGCCGTGATGATGTGCATTATTTAAGTTGGGAACATCCAATGATCTTGGGTGGTATGGAAATGATATTAACCAGTGATACCGGAACAACGGCTGTCGCGATCCTTAAAAATAGCTCATTACCACCCGCCTCTACTTTCTTAGAGTTAATCTATGTCGTTGAAGCAATTAATACCGATAACGCACAGTTAAGCCGTTTCTTACCTACCACTCCAATTCGTTTATTATTGGATAAAAACGGTAAAAACTTAGGTGGAAGCGTAACGTTTGATAGTTTTGATCGTCAGTTAACACCTATTAATCGTCATATCAGCCGTAAAATAGCCAATACGTCACAGCCGTTAATTCATCAGTTAATTAAAGGTTCAGTACCAACAGCACAACTGCTAATGGCTGATATTTTATTGGACGCAAAAACTGATATGCAGCAAACATTGCAAGGCGAGCGTGACAGATTGCAAGCACTGCAAGCGGTTAACCCTAATATCCGTGAAGATGAGATCCAGTTTATTCGCGATCAACAAACAAACTTCGAACAGATATTAGATCAGACTCAATTAAAACTAGATGCGATTCGTTTTATTGTTTCTACGCCATCTTAAAATAAAGCTGTAAGCTGACAGCTATCTGCTGTCAGCTTTTATAACCTCTCAGTCTTCTAGCCTAAAGCGATAATTATCATGCCTCATTTTGTTTATAACCCACCGATGAAACCTTACTTAGATATTCTTTATCAAGACGACGATATCGTGGTATTAAATAAACCAGCGGGATTATTAAGTGTGCCGGGTCGAGAGAAAAAACATTCAGATAGTTTAGCACTGCGTATTTTACGTATTTGGCCAAACGCTTGTGTGGTACACCGATTAGATTTAGCAACCTCGGGTATTATTGTATTAGCGATGCGTAAATCAGCGCAAAGTCATATGGGTCGTCAATTTCAACAAAAAGTGATCGATAAAACCTACTACGCACGTGTTGAAGGCATTATTGAAAAAGACAGCGGATTAGTCGATTTGCCTATTCGATGTGATTGGGAAAATCGTCCCCGTCAGATTGTTGATTTTGAGCAAGGCAAAAGCTCGCAGACCGAGTGGAAAGTATTAAAGCGTGAGCAGCATACGACCTTAGTGGAACTCACACCTTTAACCGGCCGTACTCATCAATTACGTGTACATATGCAACAAATTGGTCATGCCATTGTGGGTGATGAATTTTATGCGACAACATTTGGTAAAAAATCATCTCCGCAACGCCTCGCATTACACGCAGGCAGTATTACATTAACCCATCCTACGACAGAAGAACGTATCAGTTTTAGCTGCTCACCAGATTTTGCTGATATTGCTAATAGTTAATTAATCATCAATATTGCTTTAACCGTTAGTGCACAAACTTAATGATGAATAATCCATATAACCACTCTATGGATTATTCCCCAGCCCTACTCGTTCGATAAAATCTCACCTTTAAAATCTCACTTTTAAAATCTCACCTTTAAAATCGATATCTAAGAATTCGCCTTAATCCCTGTTTCACTCTTCATTTTACTCTTCTGTTAAATGCAAAAAATTGATTTGTAAATAACATTTAAAAACAACTTGCCAATGATAATATATATCATTAACATCCTTTCTGTTGATACTTATTATAAATGGACTAGATGATGAAACGAACTTACCTCTCTCTTTTTGTTGGCGCCACATTAGCGGCTCAGACTTTTGTCGCGTTTGCTGAAGAAGTCATAAAAGAAAGCAATGAATCGGTTGAGAACATAACCGTATCCGGTAAAAGTCAGCATATTAATACGCTCGCTTCAGCCAGTAAAATGAATGTTGAGACAACAGAGTTACCTTTCGCTGTTTCCATTATCGATAAAGAGTTCATTCGTGATACAGGTTCAAAAAACATACAAGACGCATTACTTTACACATCTGGTGTACACAGTGGCGCGTTCGGTTTAGATGCACGTGCAGATTGGTCTTTAATCCGCGCTGTAGAGCCCACCAATTATTTAGATGGCATGAAGTATAACTTCGCGAATTATAATAATACCCGCACCGACCCTTACACATTAGAGCAAATCGAAGTATTAAAAGGTCCCTCTTCAGTGTTGTTTGGTCAAGGCTCTACGGGTGGCATTATTAATATGGTCACCAAAAAACCTCAGCAACAAGCTGCTCATGAAATTTGGGTACAAGGGGGATCTAATAATCGTAAACAAATTGCAGTGGATTCAACGGGTCAAATTGCTGAAAGTGCCTTTTTATATCGTGTTGTTGCCCTTGCTAAAGATGCTGAAACACAAGTAGACCACACGGTTGATAAACGCATTCTTATAAATCCTTCTTTAACCTGGATGATTCAGCCAGAAACCAATTTAACGCTGATGGCAAATTACCAACAAGATACAAGCAACAGTAACTTACAGTTCTTCCCTGCGGAAGGCACACTTGAAGATGGCCCTAATGGCCAAGGTAAAATTCCAACTAATCGTTTCTTCAGCGAACAAGATTGGGATAAACACGATACAGAGCAGTTCGCTTTCAGTGGTTTCTTTGATCACCGTGTAAATTCAATCTGGAGCATTGATGCTAATGCACGTTACACCAGTAGTAACGCGCAAACTAATTCTATGTATTCAAAACCGATTGGCAAGGATGCCGACGGTAAACCGATCATGTATAACCCAGATGGCACCGTTAACCGTGTTGCAAGTGCAGCTGAGCGTTACAGTAAAATTTGGGCTGGTGACATTCGTAATAACTTTATTTTTGATACCGGTGCAGTGGACCATCAAGCTTTATTAGGTTTCGATGTACAAAAAGCCATCACACGTGATGATACATGGTACGGAGATGGTGGTTCGCTTGATCCTTACAACCCAGTTTATAAAGGTGCGCCAACAGGTTATGAACTATCTGAAGGTAAAGAGGTTACCTCTTCACAGTTTGGACTTTACTTAAATGATCAAATTGATATTAACCAAGTCACCATTACAGCCGGCCTTCGCTACGATATTTCTGAAATTAAAACCGAAGGTGTCGATGAAAAACGTGAAGACGATGCTGTAACAGGACGAATTGGTGGTATGTATCATTTTGATAACGGACTATCGCCTTATTTAAGTTACTCACAATCCTTTGAACCACAAAGTCCTGTTACCGATTCGCTAAGTGGCGAACTCATTGACCGCTCACCATTACGTGGTGAGCAGTATGAGTTAGGCCTTAAGTATCAAAGTGATGAACATAATATTTTAGCAACGGCCTCTGTTTATCAAATAGCACAAAAGAACCGTACTCAGCAAAGCCCAGTCAGTGGCCTGGAAAAATTAGGCGATGTTGAAATTGAAGGTTTCGAACTTGAAGTGATCAAAAAATGGGATCAAATAGATTTGATTGCGAATTTAACATTACAAAGAACGGAAGATACTGAAACAGGAAAACAACTTGATTACACACCAGAAACGATGGCGTCAGTATGGTCTAAATATAACTTTGAGGGCACTCTTTCTGGATTAAATATTGGACTGGGTGGTCGATTTACTGGCGAAACAGTCGCAGGCGATATTTACGAAACGCCTTCAACCACACTGTTTGATGCCATGGTGAGTTATGACCTAGGCAATTGGCGTTTAAGCGCCGATGCTAAGAACTTATTTGATAAAACCACTGTTTCCTACTGCTCAACATATGGAACCTGTGGTTATGGCGAACGTTTAAATGTAACAGCTAACGCTAGTTACGCGTTCTAATTTGTTAATAAAGCGGTGCAGTGTTTTCTACTGCACCACTTTAACCAGATGAATCATTCCACCATGCAACCATTTGAACATGTGTTAACTCACTTGCAAACCACGCAGTCTTTAGCCAGTTTGTCAGCCCAATTCCATGCAAATTTAGCCTCAAGTCCGAGCACATTATCGACATGTTCGATAAATGCCAACTCACTCGATAACATCAGCCTTCTTTATGATTTTTGGAAAACTAACTCCCCCGAAGCAGGCTCGCAATATTGGGCCGTTCGCACTTGGACCATGCTTACTTGGCAACCCGTTTGTCTGGCACTTATTGGCGCTTATGCGAGTAACGAACATATTAATTTTGATGGTTTTCAACAACATCAAAATGCAGGCATTACTAGCGGTTACCAATTTTTACAGAGTCACGTTATTAGACCTAAAAATAGTGCCAATGAGGTATGTAAAAGTTTAAATCGATTATTAGCCGGTTATCTTAATAGCTTACAAAAAATAGTCCCTTTGCAGGAGAGCATTGCGCATCGCTTAGTGCGCGATCAATTGGCAAAATTTATTTTACAGATGAGTGAACTGATGCCTGTTGATCATATTGGACTTGCTCGATATGTATTTCAGAAATGGAGCGAGCAACTTTCCTTTAACGATAAAGATCCTTATTTAGCGATTGATATTAATACAGAAACGACTAAATGGTTATTAAAACGCAGTGCTTGTTGCCAACACTTTAAACGTCATGATGGCGGTTATTGTGTTACTTGCCCCAAACAAAATAAACAACAAAAAAACGCCGCTCTTGAACGTTATAAACAAAAACAACTGCAACAAATTATTGGATCTAAACATGCTTGAACTCACTGATATTAAAGTCTACCACCAGCAAAAATGTACCTTAGATATTGAACACTTAACCATTCAAGAAAATCAGCTAACGGTGATTCTTGGTCATAATGGTTCGGGAAAATCTACCTTAATGAAACTACTCGCAAGGGAGATCGTAGCGAAGCAAGGCGATGTAAAACTTAACAATAAAAATGTGAATAATTATTCGCATCGAGACTTTGCAAAACAGGTCGCTTATTTACCACAACGTTTACCACAAGTCGCCGGATTGACGGTTTCTGAATTAGTCCGTTTAGGGCGGTTTCCTTGGCGAGGCATATTAGGCCGTTGGCAAGCAGAAGATAAACACATCATCGAACAAGCGATGCAACAAACCGACGTATTACATTACGCCAGCCACTTTGCCGATAGTTTATCTGGCGGTGAACGCCAACGTGCTTGGATTGCCATGTTATTAGCACAACAATCACCGATATTTTTATTAGATGAACCGACTTCAGCACTGGATTTAGCACATCAATACGAGTTAATGCAGTTACTTACCGAGTTAAATGAAAACGGCAAAGGCATTGTTATTATCTTGCATGATATCAATCTAGCTTGCCGATTTGCACAGCGTATTATCGCCTTAAAAGAGGGCCAAATATGTTTCGATGGTCCGCCAAAAAACCTATTAAACACTCAGACTTTAACGGCTTTATATGGGTTACCAATTGAGTTATTAAACAGTCCAAATCAACCTCACCCTATTGCAAGCATCGCATAATTGGAGCCCTCTATGTCATTGAAAAAAGAGCTATTTAAAAAAGTGCCATTTAAAAAACACGCATTATTAACGCAATTCTCGTTAACCTTAACCTTGCTCATGTTGTTAGTTAACCAAAGCGTATTAGCAAGTACTACCATTAGCGATGACTTACAAACACACCATTTTGAGACCCCCCCTACGCGTATTATTGCCATTAATTGGTCAATGGCAGAAAACTTGCTGGAGTTAGGTATTACACCCATTGCGATCACTGATATCAAAGGTTATAGACAGTGGGTTGTTAATCCCCCAATACCCGATAGTGTGCTCGATATTGGCACCCGTTCGGAGCCAAATTTAGAACGTATTAAAGAGTTAAATCCTGATTTAATTTTATCGTCAGCATTGCAAAAAGGCTTAGTGCCTCAATTGCAAAAAATAGCCCCGACACTTTATTACGATAGTTTTCGAGAAGATCATAATAACGCAGAAAAAGCACAACAGATTTTTACTCAAATAGCCTTAGTTACCGGTAAACAAAAACAAGCACAACAGCGTTTACAGCAACAGCAGGACCAGATAAAAAAACTAAAAGAACAGCTCATAACACATTTTAATGGGCAATTACCCAAGGTCTCTTTGATTCGGTTTGCAAATCCTACAGCCGTTATTATTTATGGCGATAATTCACTTTCATCAGCAGCGTTAGACAAACTAGGTATACAAAGTGCGTTGACGATGCCAAAAACTAAATGGGGATTTAAGCAGTTCCCTACCAGTGAGCTTGCGAAAATAAAAGAAGGCGTTGTATTGCATATAGAGCCCTTTGAACATCAACCACTATTAGATAAATCGCCACTATGGAATATTTTACCCTTTGTGAAAAACAAACAGTTTTCTACTATTGATTCCACTTGGAGTTATGGCGGTATTAATGCAGTGGGTTATACAGCCCAAGCAGTGACTAAAAGCTTATTAGCCTTTCCAATTCCAGCGCCCTCTTTAAATAATGAATAATTACTTATTTTATCGTTATAGCATCAGTTTATTGTTGTTAGTCGCCGTGGCGATTTGTTTATTACAAATCGCCAGCCCCTTGTCTTTATCTGCACAATGGCAATTAGTGACCGAGATGCAAATACAAGATGTTGATCAGGTGCTTTACCTTTACGGGTATTTGCCACGTATTGTGATGGCGTTCATGGTCGGTGGCGCATTAGCGTTGGTAGGTAGTTTGTTGCAACAACTCACCCAAAACTACTTACTCTCTCCGATGACATTAGGCCTTTCTTCGGGTGCTTGGTTGGCATTAGTGAGTTTAAGTATCTGGGCGCCAAGTTTAGTGGCAACACATGGTCACTGGTTTGCCATGTTAGGCGCGACACTGTCTACCTTGTTAGTGATGTTAATCGCCGGCCGACAAGGATTAGGCGGATTGCCCGTTGTATTAGCGGGTATGGCGATCAATATATTACTCGCCTCTATCGCGAATGCGCTGTTATTAACACACGACCAATATGCGAAGAACCTGTTCATTTGGGGGGCAGGCGATCTCAGTCAAAACGATTGGAGTAATGTTTTAAATTTAGCGCCTGCGATGCTGATTGTGCCAATTTTACTGTTGTTATCTCCACGTATCTTAACGCTTCTAAAAATAGGAGAAGGTATTGCTTCTGGCAGAGGTTTGAACCTGCTTCCGGTTATGATTGGTTTATTATCTCTGTCGATATATTTGGTCGCACATGCAGTTACACTGGTTGGCGTATTAGGCTTTGTAGGATTAATCGCACCAAACATCGCACGTTACTTAGGCGCGAGAAAAGCATTAGACCAACTCTGTTATAGCTTTTTAATGGGAGCGTTAGTCTTAATGGGAGCAGACATGATTGCGCTTTATGCGGGGCAATTGATGCAGGTTTTAGTACCCACAGGTACCACAGTGGCAATTCTAGGCGCACCGCTATTAATCTATTTAAGTCGTAAAAAATTCACCGCGAACGATCAACAAAGTCTTAGTATTCCATTAGGCATTAAACAGTTATCCCCTTTTATCTGGCTAAGCTTATTACTGTTAACGGGACTATTACTGTTAATATCCCTGACATTATCGCCCTCTTTACAAGGTTGGCAGTTTACTATTCCCGATGCGCTCACTTGGAGCTTTCGCTGGCCTCGCGTTTTTACGTCTTTGTTTGCCGGCGCCGCGATGGCGTTATCAGGGATGATTTTACAACGCTTAATTGCGAATCCACTCGCCAGCCCAGATATTTTAGGAATTTCAGCCGGTGCTACGTTTGCGTTAGTTAGCGTAACCCTCATTACCGGTATTTCAATATTTGAAGTTGGCGCACTGACCGCGTTTATTGGCAGTATGATCACCTTAGCTATCTTAATTCTATTATCAAAAAAGCAACGTTTTGCGCCGTCTGTGGTCATTATGATTGGTATTTCTCTGGGCGCGTTGATAGATGCACTCGTCGCTTTTAGCTTAATAAGTGGCAGTGATGATATCTACCCCGTACTTGGATGGTTATCAGGTTCAACTTACCGCGTATCGAGCGAGAAAACCTGGTTATTGATAATTCTATTTTGTGTACTGTTTACAGCCTGCTTAGCACTGCAACGTAGCTTAACGTTATTATCGGCAGGGGATGATATTGCTCAAGCGCGTGGCTTAGCAACCAATAAAGCACGACTTATTTTACTCTCTTTAGCAGCTCTTTTATGCGCCTCCGTCACTGCGGTATTAGGGCCATTAGCCTTTATTGGTTTATTAGCGCCACATATGGCAGTAATGTTAGGCGCGCGCAAAGTCGTTAATCAGTTAGTTTTATGTTGTTTGATTGGCGGCGCACTGATGGTGTTGGCTGATTGGTTAGGTCGTGTCACTTTTTATCCGATGCAATTACCCGCAGGTACTGTTGCCTCTGTATTAGGGGGGAGCTACTTTGTGTTTTTGTTGTTAAAAGGACGTTTAAGCAATTAAATAAACCTAGCGGCTTTAATAATAAAGAGGCAATAAAGCACAAGAATTTTGCCTGATATAAATGTTAATAGAAAATAGCTATCAAGCACATCGAAACAAACAGCGGTAATTACTGTAAATTTATTACCAAACAGGTGCAATTTTACATATGATTAACACGATATAGCGTTTTCTTATATAAAGTAACGTTATCGTTGTTAAAACAAGCACTTTTAAAATTTAAAAAGCTAGCCTAAATCACATTTTTTAACTAATATTTAACGCTTGAATAAATGTTGTAATAAAACAACGAAATCGAGCAAAAGGTATTCAGAATTTACGTAATGGTTATAAATACAAGATGAAAATGATCCAGATCTATTCCATCTTGTAAATTGTACGTAAAATCAACCAACCATCATGAATTATAATTATAAGCGATCACGGACCTTACTATGCAAATAGGTATACCTAGAGAGATCCAAGATAATGAAAACCGCGTAGCAGCGACACCGAATACGGTTGAGTTGTTAATCAAGCAAGGTTTTGAGTTTCTTGTAGAAAATAACGCCGGAGCAGCAGCTAGCTTTTCCGATCAAGCTTACACAGATGCGGGCGCAGTTATTGGCACCGATACTGTAGCGATATGGCAGTCTGACATTATCTTCAAAGTTAATGCTCCAACAGATGCTGAAATTGAATTAATTAAAGAGGGTGCAACCCTCGTTAGTTTTATCTGGCCTGCACAAAATCCAGAATTACTTAAAAAGCTTGAAGCGAAGAACGTTAGTGTAATCGCAATGGACAGTGTACCTCGTACATCTCGTGCACAAGCATTAGACGCATTAAGCTCTATGGCAAACATTGCAGGTTATCGTGCAGTGATTGAAGCCGCTAACCAGTTTGGTCGTTTCTTTACCGGTCAAATTACAGCTGCAGGTAAAGTTCCACCTGCTAAAGTATTAATCGTTGGTGCTGGTGTTGCTGGTCTTGCTGCATTAGGCGCAGCCGGTAGCTTAGGCGCAATCGTGCGTGCATTCGATACTCGCCCTGAAGTAAAAGAGCAAATCGAAAGTATGGGCGCTGAATTCCTTGAAGTAAATTACGTTGAGGAAACAGAAGTAAGCACCACAGGTTACGCAAAAACAATGAGTGCGGGTTACCAACAAGCACAAGCAGACATGATGGCTGAACAAGCTAAAGATGTTGATATCATCATCACTACTGCGCTTATTCCTGGTAAACCTGCTCCAAAAATCATTACAGAAGCAATGATTGCCTCAATGAAATCAGGCAGTGTCATTGTCGATTTAGCAGCCGCGGCTGGCGGTAATGCGGCATTAACAGTTAAAGACGAAGTCTTTACCACTGACAATGGCGTTAAGATCATTGGTTACACTGACTTACCAAGTCGTTTACCAACACAATCAAGCCAACTGTATTCAACAAACTTAGTTAACTTAATGAAGCTACTTTGTAAAAACAAAGATGGCCAAATTGATATCGACTTTGAAGATGAAGTGATTCGTGGTGCAACTGTTGTTAAAGAAGGTGAAATTTCTTGGCCTGCACCTGCAATCAATGTAAGTGCAGCACCAGCGCCTAAAGCTGAAGAGAAAGTTGCAGTTGTTGAAGAAAAAGCACCCAACAAATGGATAAAACCTGTTTCAGCACTTGTTGCTGTCGGTCTATTCGGTTGGCTTGCAAGTGTTGCTCCTGCTGATTTCCTAGCACATTTCACAGTATTTATGCTGGCTTGTGTTGTAGGTTACGGTGTTGTTTGGAATGTTGCACATTCACTGCACACACCATTGATGAGTGTAACAAATGCAATCAGTGGCATCATTATTATCGGGGCTCTACTACAAGTAGGCAGTGATAGTACCGTGGTAACTGTGTTATCAACAATCGCAATATTGATTGCAACTATCAACATAGTGGGTGGTTTCACCGTAACACACCGTATGTTGAAAATGTTCCAGAAGGATTAAGAAATATGTCTCAAGGATTAATTACTGCTGCATACATTATTGCTGCGATATTATTTATCGCCAGCCTTAATGGTTTAAGCAGCCAAGAAAGTGCTCGAAAAGGTAACCTCTTCGGCATACTGGGTATGATCATTGCTGTTATAGCAACAATCGCAAGCTCGCAAGTATCAGGTCTAGGTTACATCACTGTAGCAATGGCTATTGGTGCAGGTATCGGTGTTCGTTTAGCATTAAAAGTTGAAATGACTTCAATGCCAGAACTTATCGCTATCTTACATAGCTTTGTAGGTCTAGCGGCTGCCTTTATCGGTTTCAACTCATACTTAGATCACGGTATCTTATTAGGTGCTGCAAAAACAATTCATGATGTTGAAGTGTTCCTAGGTATCTTTATCGGTGCGGTAACCTTTACCGGTTCAATCGTTGCCTTTGGTAAACTAAGCGGAAAAGTAAACAGTTCTGCACTTAGCTTACCGGGTAAAAACTGGATCAACTTAGCGGTTGTTGCTTCAACGGCTTTCTTACTCGTTGGTTTTGTAAGTGGCGATATGGGCATAACAGCACTTATCATCATGACAGTGATTGCATTAGCATTCGGTTGGCATTTAGTTGCATCAATCGGTGGTGCAGATATGCCAGTTGTTGTTTCAATGCTGAACTCATACTCAGGTTGGGCAGCTGCAGCAACAGGTTTCATGCTAGCAAATGACTTACTTATCATTACTGGTGCGTTAGTAGGTTCAAGTGGTGCGATTCTTTCTTACATTATGTGTAAAGCAATGAACCGCTCATTTGTCAGCGTTATTCTTGGTGGTTTTGGTAACGAAGCAGTAACACAAACTGGCGACCAAGATTACGGTTCACATTACGAAACAAATGCTAAAGAAGTAGCAGACGCATTAAACGCGGCAAAAAACGTAGTGATTGTACCGGGTTACGGTATGGCAGTAGCACAAGCACAGTATCCTGTTGCTGAAATTACTAAACGTCTACGTGCTAAAGGTAAAAACGTACGTTTTGGTATTCACCCAGTTGCGGGTCGTCTACCAGGTCACATGAACGTTTTACTTGCAGAAGCTAAAGTACCTTACGACATCGTATTAGAGATGGACGAGATCAACGATGATCTTAAAGATACTGATGTTGTATTAGTAATTGGCGCAAATGATACGGTTAATCCTGCAGCTAACGAACCAGGTACGCCGATCTCAGGCATGCCAGTATTAAGTGTTTGGGAAGCTGAAAAAGTTGTTGTATTTAAACGCTCAATGGGCGCTGGTTATGCTGGTGTACAAAACCCACTGTTCTTTAACGACAACTCTGAAATGTTATTAGGTGACGCAAAAGCATCGGTTGATGCGATTTTACAAAACATGTAATTACGCTTTAACTTAGATAACTATTTAGATAATAAAAGGCCCTAATCATGTAATGTGATTAGGGCCTTTTTAGTTTAGAACATAAAACTGGAACACTTAAAACGCTAACGCTTATTGATGTAAGCTCTAATCCTAAATTACAGTGGTTTCGCCTGAGGCGAGTTACTCTTTTCTGACGAGCAGAAAAGAGCTCTCTCGATTATTGCCTTATCTTGACTGAAAGATTGTTTGATACGCACCTATAACTATAACAAGGCTTACGGAACATCCATGTTATGTAAGCACTTAACACTGACCTCCTGTCAGCGTTTGCTAAAACAATATTTCAATCAAGGGCAATACAACGGGAGTCGTGAAGCCTGCATTATGCTCAGACTCCAATTTTATTTTTATCAATGTGGTTGCCTTCTATTTCTACTTTCGGAGTGAAATCAATGCGTACACGACAAGCTTCCGTTTCATTTTTCTGCTGGAAAGTATTACTTTAGCAAAGGAAATCAGGATGATTTCATTAGTAGTTGCATGCACAGGGATGTGCATTCAACTGCGGTGCGTTAAGAAGTAATGCTTTTTAGCAGATTAAAAAATACTTCGGAACGGCACTTTTTGGTTACTTTTTCTTGCTGTTGAGAAAAAGTGACTCGCCAGAGTGCGAAACTACTGTATCGATAGTTAAAATACAGACTGGATGAGCTTGACGAACTGACATCAAAACAAAAATCAGAAACACCTAAAGTGCGTGATCGAACTTCAACTGAGATAACAAAAAACCCGAATCATATTATCTGATTCGGGCTTTTTTGATTAGGGAATTAGTTACATAATTAAGTCATATTTGTTTATTATTACTTAACTTCTGCTAACACAGTATGTTCTGTCACTAAGCAACTCAAGGCACGCTCGCTAGGCTCGATATAACGTTTTTTGAACGCTTGTGCATCTAAGTCTTCAACAAGTTGTAGTGCATTAGCCGATAAAAAGCTTTTTACTTTTTTAGGCTCAAGGCCAAACTGCCATTTAACCAAATCACCATCAATCTCTTCTTGTGAATAAGCTGGAATCACATCCTTTAAAAGATAAGAAAAAACAACCTGACTGCCTTTAGCAAACGTAGCGATAGTGGCTAATATAGACTCGACTTGTTTCTTAGCAAAATACTGTGTTTGCCCTTCCCAAATAAACAGCGTCGCTAAAGTATTATCACATCCAGCATCCGCTAAGTTTTGTTGCAGAGATTCTGTTTTTAAATTAGAGACGAGATAAGTCACGTGCTGATTTTCACCAATCAATGGCTTGATGTTGGTTTGCTTGTAGTCACTCATGGTTGCACTATCGAGCTCAAAGACATTAAGGCTATCAATACCTTCAATGCGAAAAGCACGCATATCCATACCGGCACCAATAATCACAACATTTTTGAATCCGTTGTTGATCGCTTCTTTGAGTTTTTCATCAATATAACGCGTTCGGCAGATCAGATTGCCATAAACACCGGGAATGGATTTTTCATAACGTTTAACGATTTTATTTCTAAAATAACGAAATTTAGTGAGGCCAGAAACAAGTTTAAATGCCGTACCGGGGATCAGTTTTAATGCATAGTTATCTTCAAAAAACTGCACATCCTGATGGAATGATGACTCTACGCCACGTAAAAAAGCTAACCCCATCGCATTTCTGTCTAATTTCATCTTCTACCTATATATATCACGCTTAATTTTCATCATCATACGTACCTAAAATATTATTACGATAGAAGTCTTTAAACAATGCAAACTAGCACATAGAATTTTTTACACTTCATTACAAAATTCAAATATGGCTTTTAATCCAGTGTTGCTACTATCGCTAAAGTACCAATAATAATTTTCTCTTAGTTATCTGATTTTGATGGACCAGATTCATTGTTAACACTTATCTTAATTAAAGGTGAATAATGCAAAAAATCCTCTGTTTTGGTGAATTATTAATTGATTGGATCCCACACGGCTTTCAAAGTGTTGGTGAATTACAAATTCCACTTTATGCACAATTCCCCGGTGGCGCTCCCGCCAATGTTGCTGTTGCATGTCGACGTTTAGGTGCACAAAGTGCCTTTGCGGGACAAATAGGCAGCGATGCAATCGGACGTTATTTAAAAGATTGTTTAAGTAAATACCATGTTGATACGCAATATCTACTGCAATCTGACCACCCTACCGCTATGGCCTTTGTACATTTAGATACCAAGGGTGATCGATCATTCACATTTCAGCGCAACAATACCGCCGACTTAAACTACCTATCGGAAAATATTAATAGCGCGATGTTTAAAGACGTGGGCATTTTCCATATCTGCTCAAATACGTTAACCGACCAAGCAATTAACGACTGTACCCTACACGCAATGAAAATGGCGCAGTCCGAAGAAGTACTCACTAGCTTCGATGTAAACCTACGTTTGATGCTCTGGGATGACTTAAAATTAGTTAAACCGCGTGTTATGCAAATAATGCAGTTTACTGATCTCGCCAAACTCAGTATTGAAGAGGTAGATTATTTACGTGGTGCACAGAGTGAAACTGAATTCTTAACGGAGTTATTTAACTATGGTGTGAAGGTTATTTTGATCACCGATGGTAAAGAGCCCGTACGATTGTATAACCAAGAGCATCATCAATCATTTATGACACCGAGTGTTGAAATGGTGGATAGCACTGGTGCGGGTGATGCATTTAGCGGCGGTTGGATTTTTGCTTTAGTTGAGCAAGGTATTCATAACCCAAGCCAATTAAAAAATGCCTGTAAAAAAATAACGCCATTGATCGATGCCGTTAATATCGCTATGTGCTGTGGCGCTTATGCCGTGACGCAAAAGGGAGCCTGGAGCGCCCTACCGACTCGTAGTGATATCAGCACACTCTTAGCGACTATCGAAAAGGTATAATGATGACAATATTGATTAACAATCCTGATTTTAAAAATCCTGACTTTATTCGCGCTCATATTAAAACACTCACAGAGTTTTATGCACAACACGCCATTGATACAGAACACGGCGGTTATTATCAGACACTTACTGCTAATGGTGAGCACACTCAAGCGTCAATTAAACAGCTTGTCAGCTCAACACGCCTGACTTATGTCTTTGCCTCTGTTGGTAAACTACTCGGCCGAGACGACCTTTTAAACCATGCAAAACATGGTTACGATTATGTTTGCACAAAACACCATGATGTAACACGCAACGCATACAATTGGGTGATGGATGGTGATAAAGGTATTGACCAAGATAACTACTGCTATGGATTAGCCTTTGTTTTGTTAATGTATTCTGCGAGTAAAAAGCAGGCCTTGAAGGCGCAAGAGAAGGCATCGAAGATACCTTTCAATTAATGGAGAATCGTTTTTGGCAACCTGAGTTTGGCTTATACGTAGATCAAATTAATGCCGATTGGTCGATCATTGATAGTTACCGTGGCCAGAATGCCAATATGCATAGCTGTGAAGCGATGATTGCAGCCTTTGAAGCCACACAAGATAAGAAGTACTTACAGCGTGCATTACTGATTGCTGAGAATATCTGTTTACATCAAACCAAAGATACCGACGGATTGATTTGGGAACATTATCATCAGGATTGGTCCATTGATTGGGATTATAATAAAGATGATCCACGCAATTTATACAAACCTTGGGGTTATCAACCAGGGCACTTAATTGAGTGGACTAAATTATTATTAATGATTAACCGTCATCAACAAGTGGATTGGTTAGTCCCACAAGCAGAAAAGCTATTTAATGCCGGTATGAAACATGCTTGGGATAAAACACATGGAGGTTTACTCTATGGCTTTGCACCTGACGGGTCGATTTGTGATGATGAAAAATACTTTTGGGTACATGCAGAAGCATTAGCTGCAGCTGCGTTACTTGCTAAAGCCACTAATAACCAACGCTATTGGGATGATTACCAGCGTTTATGGCAATACAGCTGGCCTGCTTTTTGTGAAAATGAACACAAACCTTGGTGGCGTTTATTGAGCAGAGAAGGCGAGGTATTAGATAAGCACATTGCCAGCCCTGGCGCTAAAATTGATTATCATACAATTGGTGCCTGTTTAGAGATTTTAAACATACTCTCTGAGTAATTTGAAAACTCAACCAGGTTAATTAGAAGAACAGCCACAGTAATTAACCACGAAGATACAGAGTAAAAGCAAGATCGAAAGATCTTGCTAACTCGACAGTCAAAGACGGTCTTCATGGCCTCTGCATCCCTCTTTAAAGCAATATAATTCCCATCGCGATATACAAGAAAACAATCGCCACAATCGGCAGTTTAATTCCTTTTAATAAATAGATGCCTAATACAACCAGCCCCATGTCTAGTGCATTATGCACGGCACTTTGAAAAATGGGCTGATATAAAGCAGCTAATAACAAACCAACCACAGCAGCATTCACACCTTTTAATGCAGCTGAAATACTAGGGTTCATTGCTAAACGAGTCCAGTTTTTAAGTACCACAATGATTAATAAAAACCCCGGTAAAAACACGGCGATCGTGGCAATAAGAGCGCCCAATACAGGTGAGTTTGCATGAAGCTCAAAACCCAAAAAAGTGGCTAACGTAAACATGGGTCCAGGTACAGCTTGGGCCGTTGCATAACCAGTTAAAAAAGCATCTTGGCTAATCTGTTCACCCAATATATTTTGCAATAAAGGTAAAACAACATGCCCGCCGCCAAAGACTAAACTACCCGCTTGGAAGAAATCACTAAACAAGTTTAGCTCTGATGATAAAACAGAAGAGAACTCAGCTAAAAAGGGTAATAACAATAATAACGCGAGATAAATGACTAAAAAAGGCCAATTAAACAGTTTTGATAAAGGTAATTTATCCTGTTCCAATGGTGGATTATCACCTAATGCTTTTTCTGTTAAGCTATTTTCTGTTAAATAAAGCTTCCCTAATAAGGCAGCAAACGACAGTGCGAATATTTGTGTCCAAATAGACGGGAAAATCAATAACAGTAATGCGGTAAATACGGCTAAGAATAGGGTTAATCTACCTTTACAAAAGCTGTTAAACATTCCCCAAGTGGCATCAGCAACAACAATCACCGCTAATATTTTTAACCCTGCGACAGCGCCCTGCCAAAAAGTATGTTCCGTTAATGCACTGCTCATGCTTGCAATCACTAACATTAAAATAATAGAAGGTAAGGTAAATCCTAAAAATGCAGCAATACCACCACCTAATCCCGCGCGTTGATAACCAATCGAAAAACCCACTTGGCTTGAACCCGGCCCAGGCAAAAATTGGCTTAATGCAACAAATTGTGTGTATTGTTGATCACTTAACCAATTCTCTTTTTCAACAAAAGCCTTACGGAAATAACCAATGTGAGCCGCTGGTCCACCAAAACTAACCCAACCTAAAGCAAAGAATTTCATAAAAATTAATAGCATAAATAACTCTTAAAACAAAAAACAGCACCATAACAAACAAATGCGGCAAATTTATGACAAGCCATGCAATAAATTAAGGTAACAAAAGAAAGAGATAAAAGCAGGTAATTTGTGTGGCGCGATTAGTCCATAGAAATTATTTTAGAAGCACTTTGAATCACCCACTAACCACTTTAATAAGTTTCATGTAATTAAAGTCAAAGTGACTACCTGAAAGAGTGCATGACTGAGTGCATAAAACCGACTTGGGTAGCTAACTTTCGACTTGAAAAACCTTTATTTGACTTTAAAAGGCAATATCTATGCTAAAAAAAGGATCCGTTCGTGATTTTTGTGACTTTTTTTATACGTATGCTTTTATGCTTACAAAAAATAGTAAAACATACAAATCAACTACTTAAGACACACAAACAAAAAACTTACATCAAATACATATATTCAATGGTAAATAAAGGTATCAATTCAAGCAACAACCAGTGCAGAACTACCCTGGCGGGTAGTTCTTTTTTCTTTAAAGCTAGCCTATCATTCACTTCATCAACATACATGAGGTTACAAAAAATGAAATTATTTATCTTAGCGCAATACTTCACGGTCACTATGGTACTAACAATCACCATTGGTTTATTTGCTTTAAAACCTGTTGTAAATCACGGCCTAGTGACAACAGCACAAGTTGCAACTGCCACTACAAATAAACAGGAGATGTTTGTTAATGAAAAATTTAAATAGTGAACTCACTCTGTAGCAAATGGATTTGCTCCACTATTTAACTGCCCGCTTAACTTACCCGCTAAATACAATTTAAAAACAACAACCTTCGTTATAATCCCATTGCATACTTCATCACTTTATTCTTTAATTGCCCGCTATGTTCAGCACCAAACAAAACCGCTTTACGCAACATACGCACGACACCCAATTTACTTTTACTACTCTTATAAAAAATGTCCATTGCACTTTGCATCAATAGATTATGTGGCTTACGTGACATTTCATAGCGCTTTAATAACTTATTCATTGGTAAATCACTGCTATGTACAAGCAGATCAAGCAAACATTGCACGTCTTTAAAGCCAAGATTAACCCCCTGACCCGCTAATGGGTTAATGGTATGTGCAGCATCCCCTAATAAAACCGCACGGCCTTTGAAATACTGTTGCGCATGACGGCGAGTTAACGGGAAAGCGCCTTTGTCAATAACGTCAAAATTAAAGGATAACTTAGGGAATTCAAGTAGTAACTGATTTTTCAATTGAATATTATTCAATGACTGTAACTGTTTTATTTTTTCCGGGCTGTGGTACCACACTAAACTGGCATTATTATCCGCGAGCGGTAAAAAGGCACAAGGACCCGTTTCACGAAATTCTTGCCAAGTAATATTCTGCTCAGCGCAATCTGTTTTTATGTTAATCAGCATGCACTGTTGGCGGTAATCCCACGCCGTGATACCGATATCTAATAACTGTCGCGTTGCTGAATTTGCACCATCACAGGCAATTAATAACTCAGCCTCAATCACTTGTTGGTTATCTAACTGCACCGTCACTGCATTATCGCTTTGTTCGATACTCAGTAATTCTCTATTTTCATGCAGCGTTACATTATCTTGACGCTCAAGCGCTTGCCATAAAACCGCTTGTATCCAACGATTTTCAGCAATATAACCTAATGTTTCCATACCTAATTCAGTGCTGTCAAATATCAGCTTATTACTGCCGACTTCCCAGGTTTGTAAACCTTGGTATGCACAGAGTCTATTTTCAGGGATATCTTTCCACACGCCAGCTTGCTCAAGCAGATTTTTACTTTGCACGCTAAAGGCAGAAACTCTCAGATCAAAAGGGGAATCAATCAGTGGTGATTTTGCAGGATTTTTTTCAATGACATGAATTACAAAACCTTGTTTTGCCAGTAGCAAAGCAGTCAGTGCCCCGACCATGCCACCTCCGACTACAATAATCTCTCTGTTTTTCATCATATTATCTCCAGTTATCAATCATTCGCATTGTACTGAATTCAACTACAAACAAACAGTAGCAAGTTAGCGATGATGTGCGTAAAATGTGCGCTCTTTTATTTATATACACATGTTGCTTCGTTCGATATGTGTATTTAGCACTACAGATGAGTTGCAGATTATGAGTTTAAAATTACACGTCAAAACTTGGGGTTGTCAGATGAATGAGTATGATTCATCGAAGATGGCTGACCTATTAAATTCGACTAATGGTTATATTGCCATTGATAACGCAGAAAATGCCGACGTAATTTTACTAAATACCTGCTCAATTCGAGAAAAAGCACAAGAGAAAGTATTTCACCAATTAGGCCGTTGGAAACAACTTAAACAAATTAATCCTAATCTTATTATCGGTGTTGGTGGCTGTGTTGCTTCTCAAGAAGGTGATGCGATTCGTAAACGCGCACCTTACGTGGATATCGTATTTGGACCACAAACATTACACCGTTTACCTGAAATGATTAAACAGGTTAAATCGAATGAAGGCTCAGTGGTTGATGTTAGTTTCCCTGAAATTGAAAAATTTGATTCATTACCAGAGCCTAAAGCAGACGGCGCAACAGCGTTTGTTTCTATCATGGAAGGCTGTTCTAAATATTGTACATTCTGTGTTGTACCTTACACACGTGGTGAAGAAGTAAGTCGACCACTTGATGATATCTTATTAGAAGTTGCGCAACTTGCAGAGCAAGGCGTACGTGAAATCAACTTGTTAGGCCAAAACGTTAACTCGTATATTGGTGATACTTTTGATGGTGAGAAATGTAGCTTCCCAGAATTGTTACGTTATGTGGCTTCAATCGATGGTATTGACCGTCTACGTTACACCACCAGTAACCCTATCGATTTTGATGAAGATATTATTGATGTTTACCGTGATACGCCTGAACTTGTCGATTTTTTACATCTTCCAGTACAAGCCGGTGCAGATAGAATATTAAACCTGATGAAACGTGGTCATAATATTGCACAATATAAACAAAAAATTGCAGCGCTGAAGGAAGTACGTCCTGAATTAACCATCAGCTCTGACTTTATTGTTGGTTTTCCTAATGAAACAGATGAAGATTTCCAACAAACAATGGATCTAATCAACTATATTGGTTTTGATACAAGTTATAGTTTTGTTTATAGCCAGCGACCAGGTACACCTGCTGCCGATATGCCAGATGATGTGACCTTAGAAACGAAGAAGCAACGCTTAGCGATTCTGCAAGATCGTATTACTCAGAATGCACAGTTAATTGGTCGCCGTATGGTTGGCTCAGTACAACGTATTCTTGTTGAAGGTCCATCACGTAAAAACATCATGGAACTTTGTGGCCGTACTGAAAATAACCGTATTGTAAACTTTGAAGGTGATCACCGTTCAATTGGTGGATTCGTTGATGTTGAGATAACTGAAGTACATAAAAACTCGATTCGTGGTAAATTTATTCGAGGCGAAAGTGAGATGAACCTGCGTGAATCCATTCGTCCTAGCGATATCGTAAACAAAAAGGCAGAAAACTTAGGTGTACAATCGTACACACCAGCATAACAATAAGGCTTAACGACGTTGACAAAACAAGTAAACACAGTGCATCTCGATTTAGTGCCTCAAGATAACGACCGCTTAGCTATTTTATGTGGTCCTTTTGATGACAATATTAAACAGATAGAGCGTCGTTTAGGCCTTCAAATTGCTTATAAAGACACACATTTCCAAATTACCGGTGAGCATCGTTATGCACAAGCTTGTAATGACCTTTTAAAAGAGTTGTATATCGAAACACAACCGATAAAAGGCAAAACAGCGACATTAACGGATGCTGATGTACACCTTGCTTTGCAAGACCTGATTTTGAACCACAGGTTACTTGAAGTGCGTGCAGAAGAAGCTAAAAAAGGCACACAAAGCCTGACCATTAAAACCAAACGTGGTGTTATTAAGCCACGTGGTGAAAATCAAACACAATACGTTAGTAATATCTTAAGCAATGATATTAGCTTTGGTGTTGGCCCAGCCGGAACCGGTAAAACGTATTTAGCCGTTGCCTGTGCTGTTGAAGCATTAGAGCGTCAAGAAGTGCGTCGAATCTTATTAACTCGTCCAGCGGTTGAAGCAGGTGAAAAACTGGGTTTCTTACCGGGTGACCTTTCACAAAAAGTCGATCCTTACTTACGTCCTTTATATGACGCTTTATTTGAAATGTTAGGTTTTGAGAAAGTAGAAAAGCTCATTGAAAAAAATATCATTGAAATTGCACCACTAGCGTACATGCGTGGACGTACCTTAAATGATGCGTTTATCATCTTAGATGAAAGCCAAAATACCACTGTTGAACAAATGAAGATGTTTCTGACACGTATTGGTTTTAACTCTACCGCGGTTATCACCGGTGATATCACCCAAATTGATTTACCTCGTCATCAAAAATCAGGCCTTCGCCATGTTATCGAAGTACTTGAAGACGTTGAAGAGATAAGCTTTAGCTTCTTTGATGCCGATGATATCGTGCGTCACCCTGTTGTTGCGCGCATCGTAAAAGCTTATGAAGCGTTTGATCGTAAAATGGACAATGAGTCGGGTAAATCATAATGGAATTATTTGTAGATTTACAAATCGCAACGCACGATGAAACATCATTACCGCAGTTAGATGATATTGAAAAATGGATATCATCTGCTATTAAAGCGGGCTCAGAAACGCAACGTGATGAAGCAGAGTTAACGGTACGTATTGTTGAAAGTGATGAAAGTCAGCAACTCAATAATGATTACCGGGGCAAAGAAAAACCAACCAACGTGTTGTCATTTCCTTTTCAAAATCCGCCAGGGATCACATTACCGTTACTCGGTGATCTGGTAATCTGCAAACAGGTGGTTGAACAAGAAGCGGCAGAGCAAAATAAAAGTTTAAATGCGCATTGGGCACATATGTTAATTCATGGTACCTTGCACCTTCTTGGTTACGACCATATTATTGAAACCGAAGCCGTTGAGATGGAAAGTTTAGAGACGAAGTTAGTCGTCGAACTCGGTTTCCCCGCGCCTTATAACGAACAAGAGTAAAAAACAGTAATGTCAGAAGCACATTCTACCAACGAGCAAACAAAACCTGGTTTGCTCGATAAAATCGGCAACCTATTTCAAGCTGAACCGAAAAACCAAGGCGAATTATTAGAACTTATCAATGGGGCTAAAGATCGCGAATTAATCGATCAAAAAACCAAAGAGATGATCAAAGGCGTATTAGATGTATCGAAACTACGTGTTCGTGACATCATGATCCCGCGCTCACAAATGGTCACGCTCGGATTGCAACAAAGTGTGCAAGAATTTCTGCCTATTCTCATAGACTCTGCTCACTCACGATTCCCAGTGATCACAGAAGATAAAGACCATATCGTCGGGCTACTCTTAGCAAAAGATCTGATTAAATATGGCTTTAGTAGCCAAGCAAACGGATTTAAAATTGAAGACGTTTTACGTGAAGCCGTGGTTGTTCCGGAAAGTAAACGCTTAGACACACTACTTAAAGAATTTCGTAGCCAACGCTATCATATGGCGATTGTTGTTGATGAATACGGTGGTGTTTCAGGCTTAGTGACCATTGAAGATATCTTAGAAGTGATCGTCGGTGAGATTGAAGATGAATTCGATGATGTTGATGTCGCAGAGATTCGTAAGATTGGTAAACGTACCTATGCCGTTAATGCATTAACTACGCTTGCTGATTTTAACGATTATTTTGGCACTACCTATAATCTTGAAGAGCAAGATACTATTGGTGGTTTAATGATTCATGGTTTAGGTCATTTGCCAGGCCGAGGCGAAAGTCTCAGCATTGCAGATTATAAATACAAAGTAATCAATGCCGATAACCGTCGTTTAATTCAACTACAAGTACGTATCCCTAAAGAGCTAAAAGATATTGAAGAATAGTCTTTTCTCCTTTTTTGATCGATTAACCCAAAATTTAACAGGGCAACTTTTTGTTGCTCTGCTATTGGGCGCTATTCAAGTCTTTTCATTTGCTCCCTTTTCACATTGGTGGACGCTTTACCCCTCTTTTATCGGTTTATTTTTACTGCTTCAACAGGTAAATAAAACCAATAAAAAATTCTTCATCGTCGGTTATGCCTTCAATCTTGCGATGTTCCTTGCCACCGTGCATTGGATTTATGTCAGCATGGATCTTTTTGGTGGTATGCCAACCATTGTTAGCATATTCCTGATCGGTTTATTTTGTGCTTACCTGGCTATTTTCCCAACGCTAGCAATATGGGCAAGTGCTCGGCTTCCGTTGATATCAACCACGCAGCGTTATTTGCTTGTTTTTCCGGTATTTTGGTTATTGATGGATTGGGTTCGAGGTTGGTTCTTAACTGGCTTCCCTTGGGCATATCTCGGTTATAGCCATGCCGATACTCCCTTAGTCGGTTTTGCTCCAATCTTAGGTGTGCAAGGGTTAACCCTGGCCATTTTACTCATTTGTGCCTCTTTAACATTAATCCTTCAAAAACAGAAAATAGTGGCCAATGTTGCACTCATTTCCCTTTTACTAGTCAGTGGTTACTTTTTACAGAAAGTCCGTTACACAGAACTGCAACCCGCGATTAAAGTCGCATTGGTGCAGGGTAATATTGACCAAAATGACAAATGGGAAACAACGCAGTTATACCCTTCTTTGTTCAAATATTTAGACTTAAGTGAAGCGGGTGATAATAACGACCGTGAAAATGAACTTATAATTTGGCCTGAGTCAGCCATTGCGGCACTTGAAATAGATATGCAAAACTTTTTACAGCCCCTCTCTCAAGAACTTGAGAAGCAAGGTAAAACGTTAATGACAGGCATTATAGAATACGATATCAACAAAGATGAATATCGCAATGCAATCATCATGTTAGGAAAGCTTCCTTTAGGCCAAGGTTATGCGCAAACAAGCACTAACCGCTACCAAAAACATCATTTATTACCGATTGGTGAATTTGTTCCTTTTGAAGATTTATTACGTCCAATCGCGCCCTATTTTAACCTGCCTATGTCTAGTTTTCAGCGTGGCACTGAAATCCAAAATAATTTACAAACAGGTTTAACAACGTTAGCCCCCGCCTTATGTTACGAGGTCGCGTTTCCAGAACTATTAAGAAAAAATGTATCCGCAGAAACAGGTATGTTGTTAACGCTGAGTAACGATGCGTGGTTTGGTAACTCTATTGGCCCTGACCAACACCTTGAAATTGCCCGTATGCGTGCCATCGAATTTGCAAGACCCATATTACGTAGTACCAATAATGGCATTACCGCTATTATTGATGATCAAGGGCATGAGATAGGACGCTTAGCCTCAAATACAGAAGGTGTTTTACGCAAAGAGGTACAACCTGCATTTGGTTTAACTCCTTACCAGCGTATGGGTTCATTACCACTTTATTTGTATTGTTTACTCATTTTAATAGGGACATTCTTTTTCCATTTAAAACGATATAAATAGGCTTTAATGAAAAACAAAATTGCGACTTTTCGTGCCCCTGATTTCCAAAATAAACTCTGGCAACTTGCCCTACCTATCACCTTCCAATCATTACTTTATTCATTTCTTGGTTTAGTTGACATATTAATGGTCAGCCAGCTAGGCGAAAGTGAAATTGCAGCCGTCGGTTTAGGTAATAAAATTTTCTTTTTTAACTTACTGATCATGGTGGGTATAAGCCACGCGGGTGGAGTATTAGCAGCACAGTATTTTGGTGCCAACGATCTTTCCGGGCTGCGTAGAAGTTTAGTGCTCTCATTACTGTTTAGTATTGTTAGTGTTATCCCTTTTATTGCTTTATATGTATTGATGCCCGAAACCATTACAGGCCTCGCTACTGATGATTTAAATTTGTTAGCACTCGCTAACGATTACCTTATTATCACCGCTTATAGTTTCATTTTCACCGCCGTCGTTTTACCTTTGGAAACAGCACTGCGTTCAGCTGGTGATACCAAAACAGCAATGAATATCAGCATTTTAGTGTTACCAATTAATGCGTTACTTAATTATATCTTCATTTTTGGCCACTTGGGATTCCCTGAAATGGGTGTTGCCGGAAGCGCATGGGGCACATTAATCGCACGTTTCATTCAAATGTTATTAATGATTGTTTTTGTTATCAAAAAGCGCCCCTTTATTATTGCCAAGCTAGCAGAAGCAAAACAAGCCCTTAGCTATTTTGAGATAAAACGTTATACCAAACTGGCGTTGCCAATGGTATTGCACGATGGAGGCTGGGCGTTAGGCGTTTTAGTCTACACACTTATTTTTGCCATGATAGGTATGCAAGAACTTGCGGTTATGAGTATGGTTTCAACCATAGAACAAACTATTTTTGCGCTATTTATTGGTATTGCGATAGCCAGTGGCACGATGATCGGCCATCAGTTAGGTGCAAAAGCCTTTGATGAAGCATGGCAACAAGCCTGGACCTTTATCCTCTTTGTACCGATATTAGCTTTTATCTTTACACCCATCATTATCATTTTACGCGAGCCCATTTTATCGCTCTTTCCAAGTCTTTCGCTTGAAGCCATGAGTAGCGCATCACAGGTATTATTAGTACTCGCATTAGTCCTGTTTGTTCGCGTGATTAATTTCATTGGCATTATTGGTGTTTTACGCAGTGGTGGTGATGTTAATTACAGTACTTTTATCGATATTTTTTGTATGTGGTGTGTCGGCATACCGTTGACCTTTATTGCTGTCAAATATTACCATTTCACGCTTGTTGAAGCTTATATTGTCATGCTCTCGGAAGAGTTGATCAAAGTATTATTAGTCATTCATCGGGTGCACAAAAAACACTGGTTGCGTAACATGCTAAATAACTGATCAAAATAACAAAGATCAAATAAAACCGTGAGGTTTTTCCTGATATTTGACTAACAAACTGCTAACATTCTTTCAATTCATATTTATTTTTATCTCATTAAGGGAAATTCATGTTGTTAAACAAGAAAACACTACTCACGGCATTTACTTTGTTTGCTATTACAGGTTGTGTGAGCACTGATAACACAGAGCAACAGGCTAAAATCACTAATCTACAAGACTCGCTAAGCACTTCACAAGCAGAAGCAAAAATCATATTATCAGAGTTAAATAGTGTTAATAGCGCATTAAAAACAAGCGAAGACGAAGTAAAATCACTCACAGTTGCACTTGAAAAAAGTAAAAATAAAGCAGAAAAAACAAAACCTGCGAAACAAGTTAAAGCACAATCGACTAAACAAGTAAAACCACAGCCAGTGACACACGTAGACGATAAATCGATTCTTGGTCAATCTGAGTGGGTTTATGTTTCAACAGTAAAAGAAAACTTTAAAGGTCGTATTGATACCGGCGCAGCAACCTCTTCTCTAAATGCGGTTGATGTCGAACGCTTTGAGCGTGATGGTAAAAAGTGGGTACGTTTTAATATTACTCATGAAAAAGGCGCCAAAGCAAAGATGATTGAAGCTAAAATTGTGCGTATTGCTAAAATACTACAATCAAGCAAATCAGGTGTTGGAACAGAACGTCCTGTTGTTCAACTACATGTACGTATCGGTGATGTGGTTCATCTAACAGAGTTTACGTTAACCAACCGTTTACACATGGAATACCCTGTGTTAATCGGTCGTACGTTTATGCAAGATGTTATCTTAGTAGATGTAAGCAAAGAGTACATCTTTCCAAAATACCAAGCACCAACTAAAAAATAAAGAGTAGGGATTACTTATGAACGCACGTACATTTTTCTTTGTTCTAGTGGCCGGTTTACTGACCCTAGGCATATTCCAGACAGTGCAACGACACGTTGCTTTTGACATTCCATGGCTTCCAGGCGAAACACGTACGATTTGGAATATTGATGCAAAAATAGATTTTGACGCTAATAATGGTGCCGTTTCTGCTTCATTAACCACACCTGAGCGCCAAGCAGGTTATACAAAAATCAGCCAAAATGCAGCATCACCGGGTTATGGGTTATCGTTTTTAGATGACGGTAAAACACAAAAAGCTGAATGGACTATCCGCGAAGCAACGGGTAAACAAACGCTTTATTACAACATTCAAGTGCTTGAAGATCCTAAAAGTTTAGATCAACAAATCCTTGAAATGCCAGCCTTGTTTGAAGAACAGTATGAAGCAGCAGGTCTTGCCGCTGGTACTGTCATTATTAAAGATGCAATGAAAACCAGTGCTGATGCCTTTAGTTTTACACGTGAAGTGTTAAAACAACTTAATGCTGAGTCGCCAAATCAAAATGTAGCACTCATTTTAACCGGTAAAACGAACAAAACAGATGTGTTAATCGCGTTATTAAACGGCGCTAAAATTTCAACTAAAAAAGTAGGTGCTTTATTATTAGAAGATGGCCGTCGTCGCCAACATCTAACACCGTTAGTTGAAGTTTTCCAAGAAAAAGATGGCGTTATCAGCTCTCAATTATTTGATGCAACATCAATTAATTCAGTAGATCGCAATAACTTATTGTTATGGGATCAAAGTGGTAAATCATTACTTGAATTAACCGGCGGTAGCGACTCTAAAGTTAGCTTCTCAATGATTCAGCAAGAACAACCAGCTCTTTCAGCCTTGTTACAAAAAAATGAAAATGAGCATCTGTTTAACTTTTCAATCCATAGTTTACCGATTGAAGATCAATCATTGTTTAAAGGTATCTTAATGATTCCATTAGGCGTAATGATTGTAGTGATGATGCGCGTGTTGATCGGCCTTAAAACATCGGGTACGTTTATGCCGGTATTGATTGCCATGGCATTTATTCAAACAAGTCTAGTTACTGGTTTAGTGGGTTTTGTATTACTGGTTGCTATCGGCCTATTCATTCGTTCGTATTTATCACATCTTAACCTGCTCTTAGTCTCGCGAATATCCACGGTTATTATCATGGTTATTCTACTGATTGCCTTATTCGGTGTACTTTCTTACAAACTAGGTTTGACTGAAGGTCTGAAAATCACTTTCTTCCCTATGATCATCCTTTCTTGGACGATTGAACGTATGTCTGTGTTATGGGAAGAAGAAGGCGCAAAAGAAGTATTTTCACAGGGTGGCGGTAGTTTATTAGTTGCTGTATTAGCTTACTTTGTAATGAGCAACGATGTAACACGTCACTTAATGTTTAACTTCATTGGTTTGCAGTTTGTTGTAATGGCATTAGTGTTATTGCTAGGAAGCTACACAGGTTACCGTTTATTAGAATTACGCCGCTTTAAGCCTTTGGCAGATAAGGAATAAACTATGTTTTTTTCGAGTCCTTTTAAATTAAGAGACAAAGGTATAATGGGCATGAACCAACGTAACAGTGGTTACATTGGTCGTTATAACCCACGTAAACTCTACCCTTTGGTAGATAATAAGCTAAAAACTAAAATCATCGCCCGTGAAGCGAATGTGACGACGCCTGCCCTGCTTGGTGTTATCACTATTCAAGCAGAGGTCGAAGGCGTTGAGCAATACATAAAAGAAACACCGGGGTTTGTAATCAAACCCGCAAAAGGCAGTGGTGGTAAAGGTATTTTAGTGATCACTAAAGTCGAAAATGGGCGTTATTACAAACCCAACGGCAGTGAAGAAAGCCTTTCTGAAATTAAACGTCATGTGACCGATATTTTAGCTGGCCTATTTAGTTTAGGTGGCAGTGCAGATGTTGCCGTGGTTGAAGGTTTGATTCAGTTTGATAATGCTTTTGATGGATTCAGCTTTGAAGGTGTGCCAGATGTGCGTGTTATCGTCTTTAAAGGTTTCCCTGTGATGGCTATGATGCGCCTTTCAACAGCGGCATCAGACGGTAAAGCTAATTTGCACCAAGGTGCGGTTGGGGTCGGCGTTGATATCACCACAGGGGCGGCTATTAACGCGGTACAGTTTGATAAACCCGTTAAGTACCATCCTGATACCAATAAAGAACTTGCGCTGTTACAAGTGCCTAAATGGGAGCGTTTAATCTATTTAGCATCAAGCTGTTACGAGATGTCTGGAATGGGTTACTTAGGCACTGATATGGTACTTGACCGTGATTTAGGGCCGATGTTATTGGAACTCAATGCACGCCCAGGTTTGGCGATTCAAATAGCCAATGGCCAAGGTATTTTACCGCGCCTTAAACTGATTGAAAGCTTAGGTGACGATCATGGTATGACCGTTGAACAGCGTATCGACTTTTGTAAGAAACATTTCTCACAAAATAGTCCCAAGCTAAAAATCTAAAGGCTTGAGGCTGATAGCTGATAGCTGATAGCTGATAGCTGATAGCTGATAGCTGATAGCTGAAATACAGACATAAAAAAACCTAGCTTAGCTAGGTTTTTTTATGTCTGTTAAAGCCTTTAGCTTTCTAGCCTTTGTGCCTTACAGATTTTTACTTAACGATCTTTAAACCCGCTCTATTGGGTTTAACTTGCTTCTCTGCCACAGCGGGCTTAACGTCCAGCTCAGGCTTAGTCGCTTTATCTAACGCTTTATATGCTGGCTCTTCAGCAAACATAGTACCCGCACCATTTTCGCGCGCATAGATGCCTTCAATAGCATATAGCGGTACGTAAATCTGTGTGGGTACGCCAGAGAATCGCGCATTAAATGCAACAGCGTCATCATCCATTGAAAACTGCACAACTGATTGCGGTGCAATATTCAAGACTATTTTACCATCTTCAACAAACTGATGAGGTACTTCAACACAAGCTTGCGTTGCATCTACGATAATGTGTGGCGTGCACTCACTATCTACAATCCAATTATAAAATGCTTTAAGAAGATAAGGGCGTTGCACTAACATGCTATTCATAAATGGCTCCGTTATAGACCGACGCGAATTTCACGTTCAGTTTCAGTCATTGATGCTTGGAACGATTCACGTTCAAACACTTTAACCATGTAACTCTTAATACCAAGAAGATCCATATCAAGCTCAATTTTAAGCTCAGGTAGACGCCATAATAGCGGTGCCATGTAGCAATCTACTAATGTGAACTCTTCAGACATAAAGTAACCAAAATGATCAAAGATTGGTGCAACTTCGATGATTTTATTACGTAGAATTCTACGTGCAATGGCTGCTTTCTCAGTGTCTTTAGACATAATAACGCCAACAAGTGGGTACCATTCTGTTTCAATGCGTTGCATTAATAAACGGCTTTTAGCACGTTCTACAGGGTAAACAGGCATTAATGGCGGATGAGGGAAACGCTCATCTAAATATTCCATAATAATACGTGAGTTATAAAGGACTAGTTCACGATCAACTAATGTTGGTAATTCGCTTTTAGGTGTTAACTCTGCAAGCTCAACAGAAGGGTTATCATCATCAACAAAAGTGATTTCAACGTTAACGCCTTTTTCTGCTAATACGATACGTGTTTGATGGCTATATAGATCCGATGCGCCTGAAAAAAGCGTCATCACAGATCGTTTATTTGCTGCTACTGCCATTGGTTATCCCCTAGTTAATAGATAATATATTAAATATAAAATTATAATTCTTTAATAAGCACAAAAGGCAATGGTGATTATTCACCATTGCCTATGTAGTCAAATTGAATTAAGTTGTTAAATAAGTGCGATTAATGAATATCGCGCCAGTACTCTTTCTTCAATAAGTAGCTAACAATAAACAGAACAAATAAGAAAGCTAAAACCCAAACTCCCATACCCTGACGTTCTAATTTATTTGGTTCACCTGCATATACCAGGAAGTTTACCAGATTTAGTACCGCTTCGTCATACTCATCCGATGACATCTCACCAGACTCATCACTTGTTAACGAAACAACTTTCTTATGCTCAACACCATTTTTATCAGTAGTCACTTCAAAAGTTGGTGTAGAGATACCTTGTAACTCTTCTAATACGTGTGGCATACCCACTTCTGGGAAGACCGTATTATTAACACCAAATGGACGACTCTCATCTGCGTAGAAAGAACGCAGGTAAGTGTAAATCCAATCGGCACCACGTACACGGGCAACTAACGTTAGGTCTGGTGGCGGAGCACCAAACCATTGAGCAGCCTCTTTTTTATTCATGCTGTTATGCATTAAGTCGCCGATTTTACTGTCTGTAAAAATCAGGTTCTCTTTCATCAACTGCTCAGGAATATCAAGGTCCGTTGCAACTCGTCCATAACGCTGATATCCCGTTGAGTGACAAGCGATACAGTAGTTCATGAACAATTTAGCGCCACTTTGCAGTGATGCTTTATCCGAAAGGTCATAGTTTGCTTTATCAAGGTGAACGTTGCCACCCGCTGCCACAGCAAACATTGGTAGTATTGAAAACGCAGCCACTAAGGCTATCATTAATTTTTTCATTAGTGTGTCAACCTCGTTGGTAACGGCTTAGTTTTCTCATTTTTACTGTAAACCCACAGAGCAATAAAGAATCCGAAATAACCGACCGATGCAACTTGTGCAACCGTTGTTAATAGTGGTGTTGCAGGTAACGCACCTAATACACCTAACACGATGAAACAAATGATGAACTGTGTAATGTTCAATTTATGTTTCCAGCTACGGTAACGAATAGATTTAACGTTACAGCGGTCAAGCCAAGGTAATAAGAACAAGATAGCAATCGAACCACCAAAGAACACAACACCAATTAATTTATCTGGAATCGCACGTAAAATCGCGTAATACGGCGTGTAATACCAAACTGGCGCAATGTGATCAGGTGTTTTCAAACCGTTTGCAGCTTCAAAGTTAGGCGCTTCAAGGAGGTAACCACCACCCTCTGGCATAAAGAAGATAACCGCAGCAAAACAGAATAAGAAGAACGAAACACCCATGATGTCTTTCACCGTAAAGTACGGATGGAACGGGATGGCATCGATAATATCTTTCTTACCACTGTATTGTTCATGGAAGACAAATTTACCTTTTGCTTCTTCCGATGCAGTGCCTTTCTTCTGTTTAATCTCAACACCATCTGGGTTATTTGAGCCAACTTCATGAAGAGCAATAATATGTAGGAAAACAAGTCCTACTAATGCAAGCGGTAATGCAACAACGTGTAATGCAAAGAAACGGTTTAGCGTTGCGCCCGAGATAACATAGTCACCACGAATCCACAGCGTTAAATCATCACCCACAATTGGAATTGCACCAAATAATGAGATGATTACCTGTGCGCCCCAGAAAGACATTTGTCCCCAAGGTAATAAGTAACCCATGAATGCTTCAGCCATCAACACAAGGAAGATTAACATACCGAAGATCCAGATAAGCTCACGCGGTTTCTGGTAAGAGCCGTAAATAAGACCACGGAACATATGCAGGTAGATAACCACAAAGAATGCAGAAGCACCCGTTGAGTGCATGTAACGTAATAACCAACCATAAGGTACATCACGCATGATGTATTCAATAGAAGCAAACGCGCCTTCTGCTGATGGGTTGTAATGCATGGTTAACCAGATACCGGTTAAAATTTGATTAACTAGCACTAACATGGCTAATGAACCAAAGAAGTACCAAAAGTTAAAGTTAACTGGCGTCGGGTATTGTGCTAGATGTTTATTCCACGTGTCCGTCATCGGAATACGTGCATCTACCCAGTCAATACCGTCTAACACTAATTTCTTAAGCATTAGGCATCTCCCTTGTCTTGGCCAATAAGAATCTGTGTATCACTGATGTAATAATGTGGCGGAATCACTAGATTTAAAGGTGCAGGTACGTTTTGGAATACACGTCCAGCCATATCAAATTTAGAACCATGGCATGGACAGAAGAATCCAGACTCTACGCCTTCAACTTGCTCAGAAAATGAATCAGGTAAGTATGTTGGAGAACAACCAAGATGAGTACAGATACCAACCGCAAGGAAAATCTCTGATTTCAACGAGCGTAATGCATTGGTTGCATAGTCAGGTTGCTGTGCTTCGGCAGATGCAGGATCACGTAATTTGCTATCAAGCGTCGCTAATTCATCCAGTACTTTTTGAGTACGAGAAACAACCCAAACAGGTTTACCACGCCATTCAACACGAATTAGCTGACCAGGTTGAATTTTACTAATATCAACCGAAACAGGGGCTCCAGCCGCTTTGGCTTTTTCACTTGGGCTCCAAGATTTCACGAAAGGAACTGCAACCGCAGCAGCCCCAACCGCACCAACAACACCCGTTGTTAGTGTTAGAAACTTGCGGCGACCAGAATTATCAGGCGCATTGCTCATTTAACCATCTCCATTGGGAGTTACCAAAAGTAACCCGTTTAAACATAAAACTATTAAAGTGTGATATCCAGATAATCAGACTAGATCGTCAGGCACACAAAATCTGGCTGAATTCTAAAGAAATCGCCCTATATTTACAAGCTATTAACATTACTTTTACGATGGAGATGGAAGAAAAGCATGGCTAAATTGACCATGCTCTCATTAAGGAGTAATTTCGAGGCGTTAAAAAACTAAGCAGGTACGTCCATAATCGAAGTTGAGCCAGTTTTCGCTATTTCAGCCAGGTCTTTATCTACCCAGAATAATGCTTTACCGTCTTCACCCACTAATTCAATTTTGTCTAAAATACCTTTGAATAGTTTCTCTTCTTCGTGCTGCTCTGCAACATACCACTGTAAGAAGTTAAACGTTGAGTAATCGTGTGTTGTAAAAGCAACATGTGTTAATTCATTGATAGCTTTAGTGATTAAGCATTCATGTTTGTAGGTTTCAGTGAATATCTCTTTCAAAGACTTAAACTCATGCGGTGGCGCATCAATGCTACCTAAAATTGGTAATGCACCGGTTTCGCTTACATAAGTGAACAAACGATTCATGTGTGTCATTTCTTCAGAAGCATGCTCACGCAACATTGCAGCAGCTCCTTCAAAACCACGATCTTCACACCATGCGCTCATCTGCAGGTATAAATTAGAAGAATAGAATTCAAGATTAATTTGTTCGTTTAGTTTTTCTACCATCGTTGGTGCTAACATTTTTCTCTCCATTAAATATTTTCCTAACCATAAACGGAAATGAGGTTATAAGCAAAAAAGTTATGATATAAACAATCACTTATAAAACATTTAATATGAATCCTTAGGCGCGCCTAAATCACATTTTTTACATTCTAATGTGAAACCTAACATCAACAAGCGCCCTGCTTCTTCAATAACCCAAGGTCGATTAATAAAAGGGGGATTATGCCTAACATGTTGAAAGTGGCCACAGTGTAACTGTGCAACCCAATCATTCTCATCATCTTTGTGGTAACCAATAATCGCTTGTTTCATGAATGTCTCATCGCTATTTTAAACACGCTTTCGTCTTTGTTCTCTTTTTCATCACTAGACATAATACCATCGCGCTTAATTAAACGACCTAAAATCATGCAGTAAAAATGGATAAGAACGAAGTATTTGAGCGAATAATAGCTGGCTACTGTGATTGAAAGCAACGATGTTATCATCGATTTTAATCAGTAAAATAGATCAGCTATTTATTCCGATTACTATAAGGACGATCGTTAGAGGGTGTGCGTAGGGGATTAGTTCGCTTCAAAAAGAAGGGAATAGGCAAAAAAAAGGATAAAAAAAAGCCCAGATAAACTGGGCCTTTTTGCAATTCGAAAAACGTAATATTAACGTTTTGAGAACTGTGGACGTTTACGAGCTTTATGTAAACCAACTTTCTTACGTTCCACTTTACGTGAATCGCGTGTAACAAAGCCAGCTGTACGTAGTTCACCACGTAAAGTTTCGTCAAATGTCATTAACGCACGAGTGATACCTAAACGGATAGCACCAGATTGACCAGTAGTACCACCACCTTTAACAGTGATGTTAAGGTCGAATTTTTCAGCAGCGTTAACTAGTTCTAATGGTTGACGAACAACCATTACAGCAGTTTCACGACCGAAGTATTCTTCGATATTGCGTTTGTTGATAGTGATTTGACCACTACCAGCTTTCATAAATACACGAGCTACAGAGCTCTTGCGACGACCAGTGCCGTAATATTGATTTGCCATTGTTTTATATTCCTATTAGATGTCTAAAACTTGTGGTTGCTGTGCAGAATGTTGATGCTCAGTACCAGCATAAACTTTCAACTTACGGTACATTGCGCGTCCAAGAGGACCTTTTGGCAGCATACCTTTAACAGCTTTCTCAATAACACGCTCTGGAGCACGTTGGATAAGATCTTCAAAGTTAATCGCTTTGATTCCACCGATGAAACCTGTGTGGTGGTAGTAGATTTTACCTTTCGCTTTATTACCTGTAACAGTAATTTTCTCAGCATTTACAACGATGATGTAATCACCAGTGTCAACATGAGGAGTGTATTCTACTTTGTGTTTGCCACGTAGGCGAAGTGCGATTTCAGTAGCTAGACGGCCTAAAGTTTTACCTTCAGCATCAACTACAAACCATTCGCGTTTTACGTCAGCTGGTTTAGCAACAAATGTTTTCATTAAGTTATACCCAAATTAATGATTTAAAAAAATATGATAAGCAAATTGCTCATCAAAAATGTGTTTTTGCCTTTTGTATCCCTTCGAATACGTCAAGCGTAATCAAATCCACCATATAAATTTTGGGGTGTGGATAAGGTGGGCGGCGAGATTATACAGAAAATAGAGGTATAGATCACCTCTTTCTTACAAATAAATGTAAATATTTTTCATCGCCACTGTTATTTCCCCGTTTTTAAAGTTTAAGCCTCAACATGGTGTGCATTTTGTAAGTATTCTTTGCTCTGCATTTCTAACAATCGAGATATACAGCGTTGAAACTCAAACGCTAATTGGTGGCCTGAATATAAACTATAAACATCCACTTCAGCGGAGATAATAACCACCACATGGTGATTATAAAACTCATCGATCATGGCAATAAAGCGTCTTGCCATATCATTTTTTTGCACACTCATTTGTGGTACATCGGTTAAAATAATAGTCCGATAAACAATCGCCAACTCAATATAATCGGCAACTGCACGTGGCCCATCACATAAACTTGCACAGCTAATTAACAGGGTATCCACACTATAAGCCGTGGTTTGGATTTCGCGGCCGTTAACATTTAAGGGCTTATTATAGGTTTTATCCGCACAAGCCAAACTCTCAAACGTATGACTAACCAAGGTTTTTGCCTCGTCATCAAGTGGGAAATGATAGATTTCTGTTTCAATCAGTCTGTCTAAACGGTAATCCTTACCACCATCTAAATTGTAAACTTCACAGTTTGATTCAATTAAATCAATGGCAGGTAAGAAACGTGCACGTTGCAAACCATTTTTATACAGATCCGAGGGCTGGATATTTGAGGTCGCGACTAAAATAACCCCTTCAGCAAACAGCGCTTCAAACATACCCGCAAGAATCATGGCATCGGTAATATCATCAACAAAAAATTCATCGAAGCAGATAATGTCAGATTCACTGGCAAATTTTTTTGCAATTTTAACCAAGGGATTTTTTTGCCCTGAAAGTAAACCTAACTCTTTATGAACACGTAACATAAAATGGTGGAAATGCAGACGAGATTTTCTTTCTGTATCAAGGCTATGGAAAAACAGATCCATCAAATAGGTTTTTCCTCGGCCAACACCACCGTAAAAATAAAGCCCTTTAATATCTGCCGTTTTGGCTTGCTCACGTTTAAAAAGGCGTGACATTAACCCCGTTTTGGGTTTTGCTGTGGCACACTTTGTTTGTAAATCGTCGTACAAACGTTGCAAGTATTGAATAGCTTGTGCTTGAGAATCATCAGCAAAGAAGTTTGGTTTTTGTAGATCGGCTTGATACAGAGATAAAGGGGTCACAGGTCGTATCGCTCGTTAGAAATAAAGCGCTATTTTGAAAGGATTTAACGCTAACTGCAAACTATTCGTTAACCTTTTGTTAACAAGTGAGCGCGATCACTATTTTAGAGAACTTTTAGCAACGGTTTCGGTCAATACTACTTAGGTGCTATCTATTAAGGAAGAAGCTATGAAAAAAACACTGACTCATCTGGTACTGCTATTAAGCGTATTAAGCTTTCAACAAACGGCATCAGCGGCCTTGCCCTTTTTCTCTGATGATAAACCTACCCTTGCCCCTTTGATTGAAAAGGTGAGCCCTGCCGTGGTTAATATTTCAGTTTCGGGTAATCAGCATGATCAGTCATCGATGGATGACCTGTTTGAATTTTTTAAACAGCAACGCCCTGACTTACCAGAGCAAAACTTTGTTGGTTTAGGCTCGGGTGTCATCATTGATGCTAAAAATGGCTATATCATCACCAATCACCATGTCATTGATAACGCCGATGAGATAAAAGTAGAACTCAAATCCGGTAAGATTTTAAACGCGACTATTATCGGACAAGATAAACAAAGTGATATTGCGCTATTAAAAGTAGATACCAGCAGCAACAAAAAAGTTAAATTGACCGAAATCGACTTTGCAGATTCAGACAAGTTACGTGTGGGTGATTTTGCCATCGCCATTGGCAATCCCTTTGGATTAGGCCAAACAGTGACATCGGGCATTGTCAGCGCGCTCGGACGCAGTGGCCTCAACCTTGAAAACCTCGAAAACTTCATTCAAACCGATGCTGCGATTAACAGCGGTAACTCCGGTGGCGCACTGGTTAATTTAGAGGGCCAGTTAATTGGTATTAATACCGCTATTCTTGGTCCTAATGGTGGCAGTATCGGCATTGGTTTTGCCATTCCTGCAAATATGATTAAAAACTTAGTTGAACAGTTAATTGAGCACGGTGAAGTTCGCCGTGGCGTTTTAGGCGTACGTGGGGGAGAAATAACACCCGAATTAGCCACCAACTTTGATTTAGATTCACAGCACGGCGCCTTTGTTTATCAGGTTAATACTGGCTCAGCGGCCGAAGAGGCAGGCATTAAAGCAGGCGATGTTATCGTTGCGGTTAATAATAAAAAAATTAAAAGTTTTGCTGAGTTGCGCGCTAAAGTTGGCACGTTAGGCAGTGGTAAAAAAATGAAACTGACGATTATTCGAGATGGCAAACAATTAACACGCACCGCAGTGCTAAAAGCCCCGAAGCAAAATGCGCAAAAAAAGTTGCCACAAACGACCACTCTACACCCTGCATTATCAGGTGCAGAATTAACCAATACGCCAAATAACAAAGGTGTCAACATAACGCATATAAAAGCAAATTCAATGGCAGAACGTTATGGATTACAACGCGCTGATATTATTATTGGTATCAATAAAACCGACATTAAAAACCTTGATGAACTACAGAAAAAGCTAACTTCCCCCCCTTCTATGATCGCTTTAAATATCAAACGAGGCGATCAAACCTTATATCTCATCTTAGAGTAAGATGTTATTTAATCTTATATGCCTGAAAAGGTAATGAATTTTCAATAATAAATGGAAAAAGCGAAGAAAAATGATCATAAATCATTTTTTCTTCCTATTTTTCTTGTAAAATGTGCGCCATTGAATATGGATATCAAAAAGATTTAAAATTTTTTTATAAACTTGTAAGAAAACAACATAATCACTCTTGGAGAAAAGACGGTGAGAAAAACTAAAATAGTATGTACGATTGGTCCGAAATCAGAATCTAAAGAAATGTTAACTAAACTAGTTGAGAACGGCATGAATGTAATGCGTCTTAACTTCTCACACGGTGATTTTGCTGAGCACGGCGGCCGTATTAATACTATTCGTGAAATTTGTGCTGAAACTGGCAAAAACGTAGCAATATTATTAGATACTAAAGGTCCAGAAATCCGTACTGTTAAATTAACAAACGGTGATGACGTATTATTAACTGCTGGTCAAGAATTTACTCTTTCTACTGATCAAACTATCGTTGGTGATAACACTATCGTTGCAGTAACTTACGAAAACCTAACAAACGACCTATCTGTTGGTAACACTGTTTTATTAGACGATGGTCTAATCGAAATGACAGTGAAAAGCATCACTGATACAAACGTTGTTTGTGAAGTAATGAATACTGGTGAACTTGGCGAAAACAAAGGTGTTAACTTACCAGGTGTTAAAGTTCAACTTCCAGCTCTATCTCCTAAAGATAAAGGCGACCTTAAGTTTGGTTGTGAGCAACAAGTTGATTTCATCGCTGCATCATTCATTCGTAAGAAAGAAGACGTATTAGAAATCCGTGAGCTATTAAAAGCAAACGGCGGCGAAAAGATCCAAATCATCTCTAAAATCGAAAACCAAGAAGGCGTTGATAATTTCGACGAAATCTTAGCTGTTTCTGACGCTATCATGGTTGCTCGTGGTGACTTAGGTGTTGAAATCGCTGTTGAAGAAGTAATCTTCGCACAGAAAATGATGATCGAAAAAGCTAACGCAGCGCGTAAGCCAGTAATCACAGCAACACAAATGCTTGATTCAATGATCAAAAACCCACGCCCTACACGTGCTGAAGCTGGTGATGTTGCAAACGCAATCATCGACGGAACAGACGCAGTAATGCTTTCTGGTGAATCAGCTAAAGGTAAATACCCTGCAGAAGCTGTTGAAATCATGGCAACTATCTGTAAACGTACTGACCGTACTATCGCATCAAAAACTGATGAGAAAGAAACGAACCTACGTATTACTGAGGCTGTATGTAGCGGCGCAGTAAACAACGCTGAACAACTTGATGCTAAATTAATCATCGTAGCAACAGGTGAAGGTAAGTCTGCACGTTCTTTACGTAAATACTTCCCATCAGCTCAAATTTTAGCACTTACAAGTAACCCTAAGACTCGCCAACAGTTAGCATTAACTAAAGGTGTTTCAGCTAAAGTTGTTGAACAGCAAGATTCTATCGAAGCGTTCTACAAATTAGGTATGGATTTTGCTAAAGAGCAAGGTTTAGTAGTAGCTGGCGACAAAGTTGTTATCGTTTCTGGTGCACTAGTTACATCTGGTACTACAAACACTTCTTCTGTACACGTTATTGCTTAATAACTTTTAGCGCATAGCTAATCGGTTATTATAAGCACTGCTTCGGCGGTGCTTTTTTTTGTTTAAAATTTACGCTTCTCACTTTCGTTTTCACAAATCCTATCGAAACATCAGTCACTAATAGCCTTATTGCGCTATACTCCTCCTTTTCTTTTTTCGATTGATAGGGCCATAAAAGATGAGTGAATCCTTAGATTTAAGCTTACAAGGTATCGAACAATTACCGCTGGCTAAATTTACTGAAGATGCCTACCTAAACTACTCCATGTACGTCATCATGGACAGGGCATTACCACATATTGGCGATGGCTTAAAACCGGTACAACGTCGTATTATTTTTGCGATGTCTGAGCTAGGTTTATCGGCTACTTCTAAACATAAAAAATCAGCGCGTACCGTCGGTGACGTACTGGGTAAATACCATCCACATGGCGACAGTGCATGTTACGAAGCGATGGTATTAATGGCACAGCCCTTCTCATACCGTTACCCTTTGATTGATGGTCAAGGTAACTGGGGTGCGCCGGACGATCCAAAATCATTTGCTGCTATGCGTTATACCGAGTCGCGTTTATCTGCATTCTCTGAAGTATTACTCTCTGAAATTGGCCAAGGCACAACTGATTGGAAACCCAATTTCGATGGCACAATGAACGAGCCAGAGCTATTGCCTGCCCGTCTTCCACATATACTATTAAATGGTATTACCGGCATTGCCGTGGGTATGGCAACGGATGTTCCCCCGCATAATGCGCGTGAAGTCGCAAACGCTTGTCTGCACTTAATTGATAACCCTAAAGCCGATTTAGATCAAATCCTCGATATTGTTCAAGGCCCAGATTACCCAACAGAAGCTGAGATCATCACACCAAGACGTGAAATTAAAAAGATCTACGAAACCGGTCGAGGCAGTTTTAAAAGTCGTGCGGTTTACACCATAGAGCAAGGTGAAATCGTCATCAGCGATTTACCACATCGTGTTTCTGGCGGTAAAATATTAAAAGAAATTGCGCGTCAGATGATCGACAAAAAGCTACCTATGGTGGCTGACCTACGCGATGAATCAGACCGAGAAAACCCAACACGTTTAGTGATTGTGCCACGCTCTAATCGTGTCGACATGGAAGCCTTGATGCATCATTTATTTGCATCCACTGATTTAGAGGTTAACCACAAAGTTAACCTTAATATGATCGGGCTTGATAAACGTCCGCAGGTAAAAGGCTTAGTTAAAATCCTCACTGAATGGCTTGTTTATCGTAAACAAACCGTGCGTCGCCGTTTACAGTTTCGCCTCGATAAAATTGAAACACGCTTACATCTATTAGAAGGTTTATTAATCGCTTATCTAAATATCGATGAAGTGATTGAAATAATTCGTACTTTTGATGATGCTAAAGCAGAGTTAATCTCTCGCTTTAACCTTTCTGAACGTCAAGCACATGCGATTTTAGAGATTAAACTACGCCAACTTGCCAAATTAGAAGAGATTCAAATTCGTGGTGAAATGGCAGAACTCAGCGAAGAACAGAAAAAGTTACTGCTTTTACTGGGCTCAGATCAACGTCTTAATACACTTATCAAGAAAGAGATTAAAGCCGACGCGCTGAAATACGGCGATGATAGACGTTCGCCATTAATAGAGCGCCTTGAAGCTAAAGCACTGACTGAAAAAGAATTAATGCCAAGTGAGTCTGTCACTATTGTGCTTTCTACACAGGGCTGGGTACGTTCAGCTAAAGGCCATGATGTTGATGCACAAGCGTTAAGTTATAAAGCCGGTGACGAATTTTTATGCCAAGCGATCGGTAAAAGTAACCAAAGCTGTATCTTTATCGATGCAACGGGCCGAGCTTACTCTCTGGATGCACATTCACTACCCTCTGCACGTTCGCAAGGCGAGCCATTAACAGGGCGCTTTAATCAAAATGATAACGTCTCCTTTGTTAATATATTGATGGGTGAAGAAGACGATCGTTACATTATTAGTAGCGACCATGGTTACGGTTTTGTGGCAAAATTCAGCGATATCAATAGTCGTAATAAAAATGGTAAAGCGCTGATCAACCTCAGTGAAAATGCATTATTAATGCCGGCACAAAAACTGACTACTAATGAAAACGATTTCTGTTTAAGCATTAGTAATGAAGGTCGTATGCTGGTTTTCCCTGTTAATAGCCTGCCTAACCTAAGTAAAGGTAAAGGCAATAAAATGATTAACATCATGGCAGCAAAAGCGACTAAGCGTGAAGAGTTTGTTACTATATTGAAAATCATCCCAGAAGATGGTGCTGTCACACTACATGCAGGTAAGCGTAAACTAACACTGAAACCTGCTGATTTAGTGCCATATCAAGGTGAACGTGGCCGCCGTGGTAGCAAATTACCACGTGGATTACAGCGTGTTGATAAAGTTGAAGTCGTTACTGTTCCAGAAGAAGAGAATTAAAAATGTTATTTATTATCCGTTCTATATTATTAACTTTTGCCGTTATATTAATGACGATTTACTCATTACTGTATTGTGCATTCAGCCCAAGAAATCCTAAAAACAATTATCACTTTGCGATTCTATTCAGCAAGATGGCATGTATTGTGGGTTTAAAAGTAACTTATCGTATTCCAGAAAGTGCTAAAAAAAATGGCTCTTGTGTTTACATTGCTAACCACCAAAACAATTACGATATGGTTACTACAACGGGCAGTGTACAACCCGGCACCGTTACCATTGGTAAAAAAAGCTTAGTGTGGATACCTTTCTTTGGCATAATCTATTGGTTAACGGGTAACATAATGATTAACCGTGAAGATAAAAAAAGCGCTAAAGAAACCATTAAAGATGTGGTTGATCAGATGAGTGAAAAAGACTTGTCGGTGATGATATTTCCAGAAGGTACACGTAGCCGAGGCCGTGGTTTAATGGACTTTAAAATGGGTGCTTTCCATACTGCGTTACAAGCTGGCGTAAACGTGGTGCCAACCATTGTTTCTAATACCCATGAACAGGTTAACTTGAACCGCTGGGATAATGGTGAAGTCATCGTTGAAGTATTAGAGCCTATTGATATCAGCCAATACAAAAAACGAGAAATTCGCCGTTTAATGAATGATGCACATGCGATCATGCTTGCTAAATATATACAACTCAATGACGAAGTGAAACGTCCAGATAATAATACAGACTGTTGCGGTTAAGGAACTAAACATGACTGAAGAAAATGTAAACCCAGAAGAATTAAACGAAGAAGCATTAAGCCAAGAAGAGCCAACTCAAGCTGAGCTACTTCAAGAACTTGCTGATGAAACACAGGATATTGTTGAAGCTATTTTAGAAGATGGCAGTAATCCTGATGCCATTTATATGATTGAACATCACATCTCATGTACTGACTTTGACCTATTAGAAAAAGCAGCGGTTGCTTGTTTTAAAAAAGGTTATGAAGTAACGGATCCTGAAGAGCTTGAACTAGAAGATGGTTCAATCATTTTAGCTTTTGACGTGGTGATTGAAATGAACCTTGATGAGCAGGCTATTTTTGAAGATGTTGAAAAGTTATTTGTATTAACACAATCATTTGGTATTGATTACGATGGTTGGGGTACTTACCCAGAACAATAGAGAGCGACGAGCTATCAGCTATCAGCTATCAGCTATCAGCTAGAAGCTATCAGCTAGAAGCTACGAGCTACGAGCTACGAGCTACGAGCTACGAGCTATCAGCTACGAGCTATCAGCTACGAGCTATCAGCTACGAACTATCAGCTACGAGCTATCAGCTACGAGCTAGAAACTAAAAGGCCCGATTAAGATAACTTAATCGGGCCTTTTTCAATTCTATGCAGATGTTTTAATTAGTGAACAACTTCATCATCGTTTTGGCTAACGGTTTGTGTTTTTTCTAACAATGAATTTTTTAATACCATCGCTTCAATTTCAAGACCATATAGCTCTTCATCCCAGTTCACACCGGCAAATACTTTTTGAGATTGCATGCCATCAAGCCATGAGTCTAAAAACACACCTAATTCGATTGGCGTTACTTTGTAACTTGCCCATTCAGAATTTTGTAATTTTTTAGCTGCTTTTTCATCTGACCAAAAAAGGTAAACGGCTTCAGCATCACTATTGTCGTGTGCATGGCAATTTGCCCAACCTTCTGTTTCATCAAATAAACCAAATAAGACAAGGCTTTCACACACATCATCAACAAATTTTTCAGAGTTCTTTAAGTATTGTTCTTTCATGTTATTTATCTGCTTCTTGTTTATCTAACGTTTCTGGTGATGATAATTTTTTTTCAAACTCAGCGAATTTCGCTTCCATCTCAGCGAGTTTTTCGCGAGTGCGTAATAACACATGTGTTTGCACATCAAACTCTTCACGGCTAACCATATCAAGTTTACCTAATTGAGCTTGCAATACCTGTTTGATTTTACGATCAACATCTTCGCCAAAACTTTTTACACCAGCGGGCATTACATCGCTGACCTGTTTTGCAATCTCTTCTAATTTTTTAGGGTTAAACATCATATGCTCCTTAAGTTTGAGGCCCTATTGTAAACGCACTCTTTGCTTATTTCTATGTTTTCACAGAAAAGAGTACTTAACCCTGTTATTTCACAAGTAAGCTCTTTATGACTCGGGTATGTATACCCATTGACGAGCGTCTTGCCACAATAAGGGTTTAGAAAGGTGATAACCTTGAATCATGCCACAGCCACTTTTTCTACACAGCGCTAACTGCTCAGCGGTTTCAACACCTTCAATAATTATCCGTAAATCAAGCGCATAACAAAGGGCCACAATAGAATCAAAATAACGACTGTTCTCTAACACACCTTGCACTAAGTCTTTATCCAATTTGACGACATCGATCGGGAGTTTTTGCAAATAGCTCAAAGAAGAATAACCAGAGCCAAAATCATCAAGGTAGATCATAAAGCCCGCTTTCTTAAAGCGTATAATACCTTCTATTGCTTGCTCAAAGCTTTTGACCATCGATGTCTCTGTTACCTCTAGCGCTATCCGTGTGCAATCAATTTTGTAGTGTTCAAGAATACTGATCACGCGTAAATAAAAATCTGAACGATCAATTAATTGCCCTGAAATGTTGATTGAAACGCGCTTATCGAAACTTTTACAACTGGCTAAATCTTGGCAGACTTTTTCAATCACAAAATAGGTAATCTGATCAATACAATGCATCTCCTCAGCCAGCGGAATAAAATCAGCCGGAGAGATAAACTTATCATCTACTTTCAAACGAATTAACGCTTCATAGGTGATCACACTTTGATTATCTAAACATACGATAGGTTGATAGTTTAAGAAGAAGAGTGACTGATCAATCGCAGTATATAAGCTTTCTAATAGTTGGCTCTTGTTGTTCACACTGTCCATCAATTCCGTTTGAAACAAACAAACTTTCGTTTGCGTAGATAGTTTTGCTTCTTTTAAAGCAAGCTCCGCGCAGGTTATTATTTGTGAGCTACTGATATCCTTATCTGAAAAAGAAAAAATGCCTAAATGGATATCTAAAGAGAGTTTATAACCATTAATATATAAGTCGGTGTAATGCTGATTCAGTTTATCAGCCAGCGCCGATGCACTATCAACATCACACTGCACTATAATATCAAACTCATCTGAGCCTGATCGATACATCTTATAATCAATGTCGCTATCGATCATCACTTCACAGACACGGTTAAATAACTGACTGGCTTTAATAAGAAAGAGATCACCAACGCGGTTACCATATTGCTTATTGATACGACCAAAGCTATCAATATCTATTTTTAATAAGCAACCTTGCTGTTTTTTCTTTATTAGCGCATTAAGATCTTGCACTAATAGTTTTCGATTGGGCAGTTTTGTCAGTTCATCTAAAAACGCAAAAAACTTTATTTTTTCTACTTGAGAATCCAGGCTACAGCACATATTTTCCAGACTAACAGAAAGATCTGCCAACTCACCGCGTTGATTAATTTTATCTATTTTTACTTTATAGTTACCCTGCTCAATCTGCTTTGTTGCTAGCGAAAGGCTAACAATTGGTTTTGACATACGTCGACCAATGAGCACTGATACAACAATACTGAGCAACGCAAAGATAAAAAACAAGGTCAGGTTTTCTTTTCTAAACTGGGCAATAATTTTAGATTGGTTGTTATCCATTGTTTCATTAAAGCGCTCAATACCTTGTTCAATAAGCGGGAAATGGATACTGAATCGCACGCCCCCCAGTAACAACTTTTCACCTTGATAATCGCCATAAATAGGCATCGCGATATGCACAGAGTTATCTTTGAGTATGCTAGAGAGTTTAAAGTGTTTTTGTTTCTTTAAAAAATCAGGTAAATAGAGGTTAATGCTTTGATTAAAGGGTTTAACTAAACTGCTGCCATCATGCAGAATATTGCCTTCTTTATCGTAAATATAGATATAGGAAGTCTGTTCTAAATTTAGATTTTTAGAAATTATTTTTTTTATTTTAGAGTAGTGAGCATAAGCAATCGCATTCGGTAATTGTGACACTAAATTTTGCGCTATTAAACGTGCATTTTGCTCAAGCTGAGTTTGTAAACTCTCTTCCAACAACAAATCAAACGCTTTTGATAGCTTTTCATTTTCTATTGCCTGTTGCTTTGAATGTAAATAACTCAGAGAAAAACCAATCAGACTCAACAGTAAAAATAAAATGCCACCATATTGTAAGCTTAATCCAAACTTTCTATTCTTCACTGAGCCCATCCTTAACTTGCACTATCGCATTACTTAACCACTTTTCTTGATCCGGCCCTAACAACTAAAATTGTGTTGTTTTTCCGTATTTTTTTAAAATAGCAGGTGCTTTTTTTACCATCTCAAGCTGTATAATTTTAATTTTTTCAACCACAGAGAGGGGAATTTGATTGGAAGCGATTTCAAATGCACGAGGGATATCTTCACTACGTTGCAAGATTCGAAACTGCCCACGATAATAGTCATCATAACGTTCTTTTTTTTCCCAATCTGTTGAGCTAGTCGCAATAGCCTCAACTAAGCCTTTATCTAGCCAAAAAACACTGTCTTCTTCATCTTCAAAAATCGCGCTATTAATCGCACCAGGCAAAGGTTTATTATTTAATCGTTCAAGCATATTAACCTTAAGGTTATGCTCTTTAAACAGAATCATAGGCATGAAATAACCGCTTGTTGAGGAAACATCTTCTAGTCCTACTTTTTGCCCTACAAGATCGCTAATTGTTTGATAAGGGGTCTCTTTTTTACCAATAACAACGACTGATAAGAAGCATGGCCTTTTTTCCATTTAACTAACACTGCACGCGCTAAGCCATCATTCTCCAATCGAGCAGCCACTAATCCCGTATCAGTGACCCAATCAATTCTGCCACTACGAATACCTTCTTTAAGTTCAGCATAATTTTTAATTATTATCACCTTGCCAGAAGTATAACCCTCACTCTTGAGTTGATTAGCAATGTACTCAGCCATTCCCTGTAGCTGCAAGGTTAATTTTATCGGGTTACTACCAATGCGACCAATCACAAAAGGTTTACTAAAAAGCGCAGGTCTTAAAAAGAGAAGTAATAATAAGATGTATTTATACATAAAAAACCTGTTAAAAAGATGAGTAATTGTTGCAAAAAGAGGCGCCCCGAAATTATAGATGCGATAAGGTTAATTACGCGTAAAAGGCTGAAGATTATCGAATAAAAATAATGTCGAACTTAATGCATGAATAATCTGGCTAGCCATTAAATC
>NZ_PJBZ01000023.1 GCF_002835995.1 Psychromonas sp. Urea-02u-13
GCTAAATAATCGTCTTATACGTTTAGTCATAATGCTACCTAGTTATAAGATAATGATATCACCGCTAACTAGGTAACCAAATTAATTATGCCACTTCAGTATTATTAATATATATCTATATTTGTTGCATTATTAATAAACTTGAAAGGGATCTGGTAACTAGCTCCCCAGTAATCCTTAAAACTAACAACAGAGCTTAAGTAATCAGATTCACCTGGTAA
>NZ_PJBZ01000024.1 GCF_002835995.1 Psychromonas sp. Urea-02u-13
AAGCTTTGTTTTAAGTGTTTTTGTGAATGTTAAAAACATTCAAAAAACACATAATGCAAAGAATCTTCGATTATGTATGTTTTGTTTCCAAGACGCTTGCGATTCTCATATTTTACTATGAAAAACACTAATGCGTTTTTCGTGCACCTAGAATCAACAATAAATTGTTAACTCGTAGATACGTACTATCTAAATTAACTAAGTTAATTCAGACATTTA
>NZ_PJBZ01000025.1 GCF_002835995.1 Psychromonas sp. Urea-02u-13
GGGTGTTGTTGGTCATACTGACAATGTCCGCAGTGCCATTGGCTGACTCGAGTTGCATCACTTTTACAATGCAACATATCAGTGATGGCACGGCGAATATCTTGATTTAATAATCCACCATATTGGGCTTCCAATTGTTGATGGTAGCGTTCAAGCAGTGAGATAAATTGACTCATAAAACCTCCTTGCATGTTACTTCCCATTCAATCGGTAACTTAT
>NZ_PJBZ01000026.1 GCF_002835995.1 Psychromonas sp. Urea-02u-13
GGGACACCCGACTCTTTTTGACTGAACTTCAAGAGTAACCTATGGTTAAATAAACAGTATAGGTTTCCCTTGGAGGTTTTATGACACAATCCCGCGACACGCTAATTTCACTTGCTGATACCCCTTACTACCATTGTATATCCCGTTGTGTGCGTCGTGCCTTTTTGTGTGGTAATGATAAATATTCAGGACAAAGTTTCGAGCACCGTCGCCAGT
>NZ_PJBZ01000027.1 GCF_002835995.1 Psychromonas sp. Urea-02u-13
TTTTCTGGCTATGGCTATCGAGGTTTTAGTGGTTTTTATGAGATCGTAATTATTTTGCTTTCTAGCGGTTTGTTTCTGAACATACGTGTTTTCATCATTGACCGATATTATACAAACTATAAAATAAATTCTTACCTTATGCTGAGTTTAGGTTTTATATTAGTATTTTTGTTACGAACATTTATGCAATATGGTGTTCATTGATTAAAACATAA
>NZ_PJBZ01000028.1 GCF_002835995.1 Psychromonas sp. Urea-02u-13
GTCATTAGAAGAACTCGCATTGTTTGCTGCGCATACGGGTAAAAAGTGGATATCGGGTCAGAACAAGTTACGACAAATTTATCACTGATTTTTTGAGACTAAGATTTTACAATCCACATTATGAGTGCCTCACTTAGGTTCATTGTGCCTATAAATCAGCAATATCGCGTATTTTCCTCATAGTATATTCTCCCTCACCATTTTTAGA
>NZ_PJBZ01000029.1 GCF_002835995.1 Psychromonas sp. Urea-02u-13
TTTTACCGAATCAAGAAAGGGATGTCCTGTTTTACTACTATCAAAGCGAATAAAGAAGATAAGTGCAAGGGGCGCTTCTGGGAAGGGCGATTCAAATCCCAAGCCTTGTTAGATGAGAAAGCATTATTAACCTGTATGGCCTATGTTGACTTGAACCCTATCCGCGCTAAGATGGCATCAAGTGTTGATAAATCGGAATATACC
>NZ_PJBZ01000030.1 GCF_002835995.1 Psychromonas sp. Urea-02u-13
TTTGCTGGGTGCGACCATTGGCGATGTTATCACCTCAATGATAGCCACAGGGAGTGAAGCAGGTATCAATGTATTCGATTATTTTACGCGATTACAGCGAGATGCCGAAGCCGCTAAAAAACACCCTGAAAAATATCTCCCATGGAATTATATCGACAATAATTAGCCTTTTAGCAATGTCACGCTATGTTGCCGTAAGCTCAC
>NZ_PJBZ01000031.1 GCF_002835995.1 Psychromonas sp. Urea-02u-13
CCGTAGATTTAGCTCGCCAGAAAGTATTAACTGATTGCCATTTATAAACTTCAGTTCGATGGAGGTTTCGTTGGGCAGAGAGTGCATTTTGGGAAGTGAAATAAAATCATGTGGGTGTTCAGAAGGTTTATCTTCAGGGTGCCAACAATTAAATTGCTCAGTGCTAATGCGTAAAGTGGTGACAATTTTTGTTTTAGAATAATG
>NZ_PJBZ01000032.1 GCF_002835995.1 Psychromonas sp. Urea-02u-13
CCGTAGATTTAGCTCGCCAGAAAGTATTAACTGATTGCCATTTATAAACTTCAGTTCGATGGAAGTTGCGTTGGGCAGTGAGTGCATTTTGGGAAGTGAAATAAAATCATGTGGGTGTTCAGAAGGTTTATCTTCAGGACGCCAACAATTAAATTGCTCAGTGCTAATGCGTAAAGTGGTGACAATTTTTGTTTTAGAATAATG